>JBEVJK010000044.1:0-46672 GCA_040510195.1 Mesorhizobium sp.
CTTCGCCGACCTGGTCGAGTTTGAACAGGTCCAGCGCCGGCGTACCGACGAGGCCGTGCGCCACTTCAGCGCGACGGCGAAAGAGATTGTACTCGACGATTGATCTCGACGTTCACCGCCTTCTTCGACGCCAACATCTTCTACAGCGTCAAGCGCACCAGCCCGGTCATCTATCTTGCAAGGACTAAACTGTTTCGTGCACCCTGGCGCGAGCGGGTTCATGACGAATGGACCGACGCTGTGGCGAGGAAGCGCGGAATCGGTGCTCGCCGCCGCCATCACGGGGGGTGCCGATCTTGTCGTCACCTGCAATTTGAAACATTTCCCGGCTGACAAATTAGCACCCTTCGGCATGGAAGCCCTTCATCCAGACCAGTTCCTAGCCAATCAACTCGACTTGGCGCCCGACCTTTTCGTCGCCGCCGTAAAGGATGACATCGCCCACTACGAGAATCCGAAGCCAGATTTGAATACCTATGTCGGATGGCTGCGCCGGGCCGAGTTAGCGGACACCGCCAATCTGATAGAGAACCTGCGCGTCGTCATCGACCCGTAGATCAGCTGTTCGTCTCGACGGTCGGCTCTGCGTTGAGACGGTCATCGCTGGCCTACGGCGGTGAAGAAAGGCGTGCGAGCCTCCCCGTAAGCAACTGAAAAAGCTTACTGCGACGGTGAACCGCTTGTTAACTGGCTTTCGTTCATGTTTTCAGCTTCGCCGAGGTCTGCCCAGCCCTGGAGGTTGCCGATTGCCGCGCCGAGCGCAAGACCATCCAGCAAGGCAAGGCCGGCGCCGGGCGACCGGCGCGACGATGCTGGCAGGCCTCGCGACCTGCCTGGCGGTCGCCGCCTGCGGCGCCGGATTCGGCGCCTCGGAGCCCGAGGTCGACCGCACGGTGGTCACCGGCGCGCTGTCGGGCGAGGCGCCTCCGGCCAACGGCGACGCGGCGCGCTCTTCCGACATCACGACGATCCGCAACGCGGTCTCGTCGGCCGACCTCGAAGAGGCCGCCGGCCAGCCGCTGGCCTGGGCCAACTCCGACACTGGCTCGCGCGGCTCGATCAGCGCGCTCGTCCAGTACATCGACCAAGGCACCCTCTGCCGCCGATTCCAGGCGACCCGCGAAAGCTTCGACGGCGTGGCCCTGTTCAAGGGCGATGCCTGCCAGGCCGGGCAAGGCGCTTGGCGGATACGGGCGTTCGATGCATTCTAGCGCGAATCGACGCGCCGCTCGCGGCGCGCGGTCTGGAATTTCTTCCTAGGCGTGCGCATATACACGTATCCGAAGTTTCAGCGGTCTGGCAGTGAGAAGGCATGCGCGATCCTTATGAGGTTCTTGGCGTCGGCAAGGGCGCGTCGGCGAAGGAGATCAAGTCGGCGTTCCGCAAGCTGGCCAAGAAGTACCATCCCGACCAGAATCCCGACGACCCGAAGGCCAAGGAGCGCTTTGCGGCGGCCAACCAGGCCTATGAGATCGTCGGCGATGCCGACAAGCGCGCCGCCTTCGACCGCGGCGAGATCGATGGCGAGGGCAAGCAGCGCTTCCAGGGCTTCGAAGGGGCGGCCGGGGCTGGCGGCGGGGATCCGTTCGCCGCCTTCCGGCGTGCCCAGGGCCAGCCCCACGGGCCCGGCGGCGCCCGCTACGAGTTCCGCAGCGCCGGCCCGGGCGGCAGCGAGGCGTTCGGCGAGGACATCTTCAGCCAGCTCTTCGGCGAAGGCTTCCAGCAGCGCGGCGGTCCGCGCCGGCCGGCGCGCGGCGCCGACCTTTCGGCGACGCTGGACGTCTCCGTGGAGGATGCGGCGACGGGCGGCAAGGTCAATGCGTTGTTCCCCGACGGCCGCCGCATCGCCGTGAAGATGCCGGCCTATGTCGAGGACGGACAAACGATCCGCCTGAAGGGCCAGGGCGAGCAGCTGATGGGCGGCGAGCCGGGCGACGCGCTGGTCACCATCCGCTTCAAGCAGCACGGCCGCTACCGCGTCGACGGCCGCGACCTGCATGCCGACCTGCCGGTCGCGCTGAAGGACGCCGTGCTGGGCGCCAAGGTGCCGGTGGACACGCCGACCGGCCGCCTGGCGGTCAACGTGCCGGCCGGCTCTAGCTCCGACAAGGTGCTGCGCTTGAAGGGCCGGGGCCTGCCGGTCAAGGCCGGCGGTCATGGCGATCTCTATGCGCATGTGAGGATCATGCTGCCCCAGGGCGGCGATCCGGAGCTCGAGGCGCTGATGAGGAAGCAGACCGGCTGAGGCACGCCGCGGCGCCCGTCGCGGAAGCTTGAAGCCGCCTTTCGCCTGTGCGATAGCCTGCCGCGAGCTGTTCGAACAATGCGGGGAGACTGAGTCGCTATGGCAGGTTCACAAGGCCTCATGGCGGGCAAACGGGGCCTCATTTTCGGCGTCGCCAACAACCGGTCGATCGCCTGGGGCATCGCCAAGGCCTGTGCCGATCACGGCGCGGAGCTCACCCTGACCTACCAGGGCGAGGCCTTCCGCAAGCGGGTGGAGCCGCTGGCCGCCGAGCTCGGCGCCCATGTCGCCGGCCATTGCGACGTCGCCGAGCCGGCGACGCTGGACGCCGTCTTCGCCGACGTCGCGAGCCGCTGGGACCGGCTCGACTTCGTCGTCCACGCCATCGCCTTCTCCGACAAGGAGGAGCTCGACGGCCGCTATGTCGAGACGTCGCGCGACAACTTCCTGCGCACCATGGACATCTCGGTCTATTCCTTCACCACCATCGCCAAGCGGGCCGAGCCCTTGATGAAGGACGGCGGCTCCCTGCTCACGCTGACCTATTACGGCGCCGAGAAGGTGATGCCGCACTACAATGTGATGGGCGTCGCCAAGGCGGCGCTCGAGGCCAGCGTGCGTTATCTGGCGGTCGACCTCGGCGGCGGCGGCATCCGCGTCAACGCCATCTCGGCCGGGCCGATCAAGACGCTCGCCGCCTCCGGGATCGGCGATTTCCGCTATATCCTGAAGTGGAACGAGTACAACGCTCCGCTGAGGCGCACCGTCAGTCCCGAGGAGGTCGGCGATGCCGCGCTCTATCTTCTGTCGGACCTGTCGCGCGGCGTCACCGGCGAGGTGCACCATGTCGATGCCGGCTACCACGTCGTCGGCATGAAGGCGGTCGACGCGCCCGACATCTCGACGATCAAGGACTAGCGGCCGGCAGAGCTGGAAAGGACGCCGGGCATGACCCCGCTCGTCTATTTCGTGCGCCATGGCGAGACCGACTGGAACGCCGACGGCCGCCTGCAGGGTCAGGCCGACACCGACATCAACGCGCTCGGCCGGCGCCAGGCCGACCGCAACGGCCGCCGCCTGGCCGGGCTGATCGCCGACGCCTCGGCGTTCGACTTCGTGGCGAGTCCGATGCGCCGCACCCGCGAAACCATGGAGCGGGTCCGCCGCGCCATGGGGCTCGATCCTGATGGCTACCGGCTCGAGCCGCGGCTGGTCGAGGTGCATTTCGGCGACTGGCAGGGCCGAACCTTCGCCGAGATCGAGGCCGAGCAGCCGGGCTCGACCAAGGCCCGCCGCCGCGACAAGTGGAACTTCCGCCCGCCGGGTGCGGCGGGGGAGAGCTACGCCATGCTCAAGGTGCGGGCGATGCCGTGGCTGAGCGAGGTGACGCGACCGACCGTCTGCGTCACCCATGGCGGCGTGCTGAGGGTCTTGTTTCGCGCCGTCGCCGGCTGGAGCGAGCGCGAGTCGGCGGCGATGGCCGTCCCGCAGGACCGCATCCTGAGGCTCGAAGCGGGCCGGCTCGACTGGCTCTGATCGGCCCGGCCTATTGCGAGATTTCCATGTCGGTGATGAGGTTCTCGCCGCCGACCTCGTCATAGGCCAGGATGACGTCCATCCCTTCCTGCAGCGCATCGACGTCGAACTCGCCCGGCAGCTTGTAGGACTTGCCGTCGGAGAGCGTGATCGTCAGGTTGTCCTTATCGATCTCCTGGATCTGGCCCTCGGCCTCGGCGGCGGCGGCGATGCCGGCCATCATCGCAACGGCGGCAACGGCGCCGAGCAGCTGTCTGAGCATGGTCTCTCCTCCAATCGTTCCAGGCGTGGGAACGTCCCCCGGGGCAGGGCGAGAAGACCAGAAACATCCCCATTGTGTCAAAACTTAAGCCCGCGCTCCGCCATTTGACCGTCGTGCCAAACGCCAATAGAAGGCAGCTCACGCGCGCCGGGGCGGCGCGTGCCGGCATCGGACCCGTCGAGCATGTCGCACAACACCTTCGGCCATCTGTTCCGTGTCACCACCTGGGGTGAGAGCCACGGGCCGGCGCTCGGCTGCGTCGTCGACGGCTGCCCGCCCGGCCTCACCTTCACGCTCGCCGACATCCAGGCCGAGCTCGACCGCCGCCGGCCCGGCCAGTCGCGCTTCGTCACCCAGCGGCGCGAGCCCGACCAGGTGCGGCTGCTGTCGGGGGTGCTCGCCGACGCCGCGGGCGAGGCGCTGACCACCACCGGCACGCCGATCTCCATGCTGATCGAGAATGTCGACCAGCGTTCCAAGGACTACGGCGAGATCGCCCGCCAGTACCGCCCGGGCCATGCCGACTACACCTACGAGGCCAAATACGGCCTGCGCGACCATCGCGGCGGCGGCCGCTCCTCCGCCCGCGAGACGGCGGCGCGGGTGGCTGCCGGAGCCATCGCCCGCCGCGTCGTGCCGGGCCTCAAGGTGCGCGGCGCGCTGATCGCCATGGGCGAGAAGTCGATCGACCGCGACCGCTGGGACTGGGACTTCGTCGGCGACCCCGAGAACCCCTTCTTCACCCCCGACCGCGCGTCGGTCGAGGTCTTCGCGGCCTATCTGGACGGCGTGCGCAAGGCGGGATCGTCGGTCGGTGCGCTGATCGAGGTGGTGGCCGAGGGCGTTCCGCCCGGCCTCGGCGCGCCGATCTATGGCAAGCTCGACCAGGACATTGCCGCCGGCCTGATGTCGATCAACGCCGTCAAGGGCGTCGAGATCGGCAACGGCTTCGCCGCGGCACGCATCACCGGCGAGGCGAATGCGGACGAGATGCGCAGCGGCAATGACGGGCGTCCGCGCTTCCTGTCCAACCATGCCGGCGGCATCCTCGGCGGCATCTCCACCGGCCAGCCGGTGGTGGCGCGCTTCGCCGTCAAGCCGACCTCGTCGATCCTGACGCCGCGCCGCTCCGTCGATGCCGACGGCAACGAGGTCGAGGTGGTCACCAAGGGCCGCCACGACCCTTGCGTCGGCATCCGCGCCGTCCCGATCGGCGAGGCGATGGTCGCCTGCGCCATCGCCGACCACTATCTGAGGCACCGCGGGCAGACGGGCAGGGGGTGAGGGTGACCTACGACCAGAAACGCACCGTGGAGGCATTGCGGGCCTTCGAGCGCGGCGAGATCGTCGTCGTCATGGACGATGACGGCCGCGAGAACGAAGGCGACCTGATCGTCGCCGCCGTGCACTGCACGCCGGAGAAGATGGCTTTCATCGTCCGCCACACCTCCGGCATCGTCTGCACGCCGATGTCGCGCGAGGAGGCGCGGCGCCTCAACTTGGCGCCGATGGTGGCAGACAACGACTCGCCGCACGGCACCGCCTTCACCGTCAGCGTCGATTTCCGCCATGGCACCACCACCGGCATCTCGGCCGAGGACCGCACGCTCACCGTGCGCAACCTGGCCAACGGCAATGTCGGCGCCGCCGACTTCGTGCGTCCCGGCCACATCTTCCCGCTGGTCGCCCGCGAGGGCGGCGTGCTGATGCGCTCCGGCCATACCGAGGCCGCCGTCGACCTCTGCCGGCTCGCCGGCCTGCCGCCGGTCGGCGTCATCTGCGAGCTGGTCAACGACGACGGCACGGTGATGCGCGGGCCGCAGGTCTCGGCCTTCGCCGGCGAGCATGGGCTGAAGCAGGTGTCGGTCGCCGACCTGATCGCCTACCGGCAGCGCCAGGAAACGCTGATCGAGCGGGTGGAAAGTTTCGACATCGACACTCCGGGCGGCGCCGCCAAGGCTCACACCTACACGCTGCCCTGGGATTCCATGCAGCACCTGGCGATCGTCTTCGGCGACATCCGCGACGGCGAGGAAGTGCCGGTCCGCTTGCATTCCGAAGACGTCGTGCACGACGTCTTCGGCACCGAGGACCGGCTGCGCGAGGTCATGAAGGGGATGGGCGCGGCACGGCGCGGCGCCATTGTCTACCTGCGCGAGGGGTCGGTCGGCGTCGCCCACCAGGCGCGCAGCCGCCCGCAGCAGGGGGAGCGCGAGGACCATGCCGAAGCGCTGCGGCGCGAGAGCGAATGGCGCGAGATCGGCCTCGGCGCCCAGATCCTGAAGGACCTCGGCATCTCCTCGATCGTCCTGATCGCGTCGCGCGAACGGCATTATGTCGGCCTCGAAGGCTTCGGCATCCGCATCGCCCGAACCGAGATTCTCTAGTTCGGCCCCGCCGTCAGCCGCGGCCCAGGATGCGCCGCATCTCGTCGATCGCGGCGTCGCGCTGCGGGTCCTGGCCGGCCGCATAGGGCAGGCTGAACGGCACCGGGATGTCCGGCGGCACGCCCTTTCCTTCCAGACGGATGTCGTCGCCGATCACCGCGTCGGACACGGCGATCTCGAGCAGGCTGTCGTCCGGCAGAAGGTAGGCGCGGCCCGCCAGCAACGCGCCCGCCGTGCGCGCCCCGACCAGCGGGATCTCATTGACCTTCAGGGCGTAGGCGAACACTTCGAGGCCGCTGCGCGAACCCTCGTCGATGATCGCCACCAGCGGCTTCTTCCAGCGGACATTGGCCAGATAGGCCTCGCCGTCGCGGTCGACGAGCCGGAACGGCGGCGTGTCGCCGACGAACAGCTCTGCCGCGTCCGAGGAGCCACCGCCCCAGCGGCCGCGCAGGTCGAGCACCAGACCGTCGACGTCCTTCAGCCGTCCCTCCGCCAAGACCTCGGCGACGGCGCCCATGGAGTTCCGCGCCGCCAGCGTCCACAGGCGGACATAGCCGATCTTGCGCCCGTCGCGCTCGAAGACCTCGGCACTGTCGGCGATCGCCTTCTCGAACATGGGCAGCGGCTTCAACCGCTCGACGTCGACGGCGAACCGCATCGGCGCCGCGCCGGGGCGCCGGCGGATGGCGACGTCGACCTTCTTGCCTGCCTTGCCCGCAAAGGAAGCGATCTCGCGATAGGGCGCCCCGTCGACGGACAGCAACTCGTCGCCCACCTCGATCCCCGCCCGGTCGGCCGGCGATCCGTCGTAGACGTCGGTCACGAACCACAGCCCGTTGCCTTCCCGCGCCACCATGCCGATGCCGGCATAGCTCACCTCGCCATCCGGCGGGAACAGCCGCTTCAAGTCGTCGCGGATGCCGAACCGGAACACGTCGGCGAGCTCGTAATAGTCGATCGTTCCCGGCTTGAAGCGGCCGGTGTGGGAGGCGCCCAGGCTGGCGAGCACGGCGTCGATCGCCCTGTCGACGCGCGCCGGAGAGCTCTTGGCATCGAGCGGCGCCTGCGGGTCCCCGATCTCGTCGCGCACCGCCTGCGCGAAGCGGTCGAGGGCCTTCTCGTCGTGGAAATGGTCGACCACCAGCCTGACCGCCCGGTCGAAGACGGGTTGGCCCGATCGCGGCGGCTCCGAGGCCGCGGCGGGCCAGGCGACGACGATCAGCGCCAGGAGGAGGCTGCGAAGATGAAATGGCGCCATCGGGAGGGCTCCGTGAAGGGACTGCGCCATTATTGTGGCCAGCGGGGCTGGAAAAAGGCGGCAGGCGCCCTACTTGCCTGCCGATGCCGCAAAAGTGATCGGAGGCGACGAATGCTGATCATCATCCTGGGGGCATGCCTGATTATCGCGGGTCTGCTCCTGTTGGCTCGCGAGGCGCTCGACCGGGGCCGCCTCTCGGGCACCGCCGGCGAACCGCTCAGCCGGCCGCGCGACGGCACCCTCGAGCCGCAGGTGCGCGGCATGCGCTTCCTCGGCATTGCCGGCAGCTGGCCGGGCATCGCCATGATGGTGGTGGGGGCCGCCTTGCTGTTGATCGCGCCGGCGGTCTGAAGCGACGGGCTTGCCCGCTTTCCCCAGACTTCGGCGGTCGGCGGCGTGGCAGGCGGCCTCCGAGCTGGTAGACTGAGCCATATGACGACCCGGCTCTATTCGCATCCGATCTACCTGGAGCACCTGACTCCGCCCGGTCATCCCGAGCGGCCCGATCGGCTGCGCGCCATTTCCCGCGTCCTCGACGACGAGGCCTTCGCCGGCCTCGAACGCGCCGAGCCCCCGGACGGCGAGGAGGCTGCGATGCTGCATGCCCATCCGGCCGCTTATGTCGAGAGGATCCGCCGTGCCATCCCCTCCGAGGGGTTGTCGCGGCTCGACTCCGACACCACCGTGAGCCCCAGGAGCTGGGAGGCGGCGATCAAGGCGGTCGGCGCCTCGACCGCGGCGGTCGACGACGTCTTCTCGGGCGCCGCCGACAACGTCTTCGTCGCCGCCCGGCCGCCCGGCCACCATGCCGAGACGGCCACCGCGATGGGCTTCTGCCTGTTCAACAACGCCGCCATCGCCGCCCGCCACGCCCAGCGCCGGCACGGCGCCGAACGGGTTGCCATCGTCGACTGGGACGTTCACCACGGCAACGGCACGCAGGACATCTTCTGGAACGACCCGTCGGTGCTCTATGCCTCGACCCACCAGATGCCGCTCTACCCCGGCACCGGTGCCAAAGACGAGACCGGCGCCGGCAACATCGTCAACGCCCCGCTGGCGCCGGAGACCGGGAGCGACAGCTTCCGCGACGCCTTCCTGTCGCGGGTGCTGCCCGCCATCGACGGCTTCCGGCCGGACCTGATCGTCATCTCCGCCGGCTTCGACGCCCATCACCGCGACCCGCTGGCGCAGATCAACCTCACCGAGGAGGATTTCGACTGGGCGACCGGCCAGCTGATGGAGCGGGCGGCACGCTTTTCGGGCAACCGGCTGGTCAGCCTGCTCGAAGGCGGCTACGACCTGCAGGGCCTGGCCTTTTCGGTCGGCGCGCATGTCAAGCGAATGATGAAGGGGTAGGGATGGCCGACGAGCCGAACGACGACATCAAGGCGATGAGCTTCGAAGAGGCGCTGAAGGCGCTGGAGACGATCGTCGACGATCTGGAGCGCGGCGAGGTGCCCCTCGACCAGTCGATCCGCATCTACGAGCGCGGCGAGGCCCTCAAGGCCCATTGCGACCGCCTTCTCAAGGCCGCCGAAGACCGGGTGGAGAAGATCAGGCTGTCGCGCGACGGGCGGGCCACCGGCACCGCGCCGCTCGACGGCGAAATCAACGGTTGACGCGCGGACGCCGCTTCCCCAACTTTTGTGCGGAGCGAAGAAGGGAGTTGCCCGCCATGTGTCGCAACATCAGACCGCTGTTCAACTTCGAGCCGCCGGCCACCGATGCCGAAGTGCGAAACGCCGCCTTGCAGTTCGTGCGCAAGCTGAGCGGCACCACGCACCCGTCCAAGCGCAACGAGGCGGTGTTCGAGGCCGCGGTCGACAGGATCGCCGCCGCCGCCCGTGACCTGATCGACCAACTGGAGACCTCGCAGGAGCCGAAGAATCGCGAGGAGGAGGCGGCCAAGGCCCGCGCCCGCTCCGCGCTGCGCTTCGCCAGCTGAGCACGGCCTTGAGCTTCTTCCCCGCCCGCGACCCCGAGCCAGGCGACGCCCTGTCGTGCGACGCCATCGAGCTGATGGTGGTCGCCAACGCCAAGGATATCGGCGGTTTCGAGGTGCGGCGTGCGCTGCCGACGGCGCGGCGCCGGCTGGTCGGTCCGTTCATCTTCTTCGACCGCATGGGCCCGGCAGTGCTCAGAGGCGGCCAGGCCATCGATGTCAGGCCGCACCCGCATATCGGGCTGGCGACCGTTACCTACCTGTTCGACGGCAGGATCAGGCATAGGGATTCGCTGGGCACCGAGATGGTGATCGAGCCGGGCGACGTGAACCTGATGACTGCCGGCCGCGGCATCGTCCACTCCGAACGCACGCCGCAGGAGCTGCGCGGCAGCCCGCTGGCAATGTCCGGGCTGCAGACCTGGCTGGCCCTTCCCGACGGCAGGGAGGAGCTGGCGCCGCTCTTCGAGCACACCTTGCGGCAGGCGCTGCCGACGGTCGAGGAGCCCGGCATGGAGGCGCGTGTGGTCGTCGGCCGCTTCGGCGGCGCGGCTTCTCCCGTCGTCACCCAAAGCGAGACGGTGTTCGTCGACGTGACGCTTGCCGCTGGCGCGACGCTGAAGATCCCCGCCGACGCCGAGGAGCGGGCGGTCTACATCCTCGACGGCACCATCGCCATCTCGGGCGATCGCTTCCGCCCGGACCGGCTCCTGGTCTTCCGGCCAGGCGACGAGATCGTCGTGGAGACCGAGAACGGTGCCCATTTCATGCTGTTCGGTGGCGCTTCGCTGGGCTCGCCCCGCTACATCTGGTGGAATTTCGTCTCTTCGTCCAAGGAACGGATCGAGCAAGCCAAAGAAGAATGGAAGACCGGACGCTTCGACATCGTGCCGGGCGACGACAAGGAGTTCATTCCTCTTCCCGAAAATTGACGTGTCCGTCGAGATCGAGCCGCGGCACGAACGCACATTTACTTTCGCGAGACAAGCTTCTATCTCCGCTGGAATTGCCGAAAGCAGGCCCTCAACGTGACACAGCCTTCCAAGACGCCACTCCTGGACACCATCAGCGTCCCCGCCGACCTGCGCCGCCTTCCCGAGGCTCAGCTGCCCGAGCTGGCGGCGGAGCTGCGCGATGACCTGGTCGAGATCGTCTCCCACACCGGCGGCCATCTCGGGGCCGGGCTCGGGGTGATCGAGCTGACCGTGGCGCTCCATCACGTGTTCGACACGCCGCGAGACCGCCTCATCTGGGACGTCGGCCACCAGGCCTATCCGCACAAGATCCTCACCGGCCGTCGCGACCGCATGCGCTCGCTGCGCCAGGAGGGCGGGCTCTCCGGCTTCACCAAGCGCACGGAGAGCGAATACGACCCGTTCGGCGCCGCGCACTCCTCGACGTCGATCTCGGCCGGCCTCGGCATGGCGGTGGCCCGCGACCTCGCCGGCGGCAGCAACAACGTTATCGCCGTCATCGGCGACGGGGCGATGTCGGCGGGCATGGCCTACGAGGCGATGAACAACGCCGGCGCGCTCGATGCGCGCCTGATCGTCGTGCTCAACGACAACGACATGTCGATTGCCCCGCCTGCCGGCGCCATGAGCGCCTATCTGGCGCGGCTGGTCTCCGGACGCACCTACCATTCGCTGCGCGAGACGGCCAAGCAGCTCGCCAAGCGGCTGCCGAAGTTCCTCGAGGAGAAGGCCCGCCGCTCGGAGGAATACGCGCGCGGCTTCCTGACCGGCGGCACCTTGTTCGAGGAGCTCGGCTTCTACTATGTCGGCCCGATCGACGGGCACAATTTCGAGCACCTTCTGCCGGTCCTGAAGAATGTTCGCGACACCGTCAGCGGCCCTGTCCTCATCCACGTCGTCACCCAGAAGGGCAAGGGCTACGGACCGGCCGAGGCGTCGGCCGACAAGTATCACGGCGTCAACAAGTTCGACGTCATCACCGGCGCCCAGGCCAAGGCTTCGGCCAACGCGCCGAGTTACACCAGGGCGTTTGCCGAGAGCCTCATCCGCGAGGCCGAGGAAGACGACCGCATCGTCGCCATCACCGCGGCGATGCCCTCGGGCACCGGCCTCGACCTGTTCGGCGAAGCTTTCCCGCGGCGCACCTTCGACGTCGGCATCGCCGAGCAGCATGCGGTCACCTTCGCGGCGGGGCTGGCCGCGGAAGGGTTCCGGCCGTTCGCCGCCATCTATTCGACATTCCTGCAGCGCGCTTTCGACCAGGTCGTGCACGACGTGGCGATCCAGCAGCTGCCAGTGCGCTTTCCCATCGACCGGGCCGGCTTCGTCGGCGCCGACGGGCCGACCCATTGCGGCGCCTTCGACACCGGCTTTCTGGCCACGCTGCCCGGCTTCGTGGTGATGGCGGCGGCCGACGAGGCCGAGCTCCGCCACATGGTGCGCACCGCGGCCGCCTATGACGAAGGGCCGATCGCCTTTCGCTATCCGCGCGGCAACGGCACCGGGGTCGACATGCCTGAGCGCGGCGCCCTGCTGACGATCGGCAAGGGCCGCATCGTCAAGGAGGGCACCAAGGTCGCGCTGCTTTCCTTCGGCACTCGGCTGCAGGATTGCCTCGCCGCTGCCGAGGAGCTCGATGCCGCGGGGCTTTCCACCACTGTCGCCGACGCGCGCTTCGCCAAGCCGCTCGACCGCGATTTGATCGCCCGCCTGGCGCGCGAGCACGAGGTGCTGATCACGGTCGAGGAAGGCGCCATCGGCGGCTTCGCCAGCCATGTGCTGCACTTCCTGGCCACCGAGGGCCTGCTCGACAGCGGCCTGAAGGTGCGGCCCCTGGTGCTGCCCGACGTCTTCACGGACCAGGCGCGGCCCGAGAAGATGTATGCCGATGCGGGGCTGGACTCGGCCGGCATCGTGCGCGCCGTCTTCGCGGCGCTGGGCGGGGTGCGCGCCGCGGCGCGCGCCTGACCCGCCGAACGCCGGCGCCGCCATGCCGGGCAGCAGGTACGGCCCGAGGCTGGACGAGCTGCTCGTCAGCCGCGGCATGTTCCAGACCCGCTCCCGGGCCCGCGACGCCATCCTGCGCGGCACCGTCCGCGTCGATGGCTCGCCTGCCGTCAAGCCGGGCCAGCTGGTCGCCGACGGCGCACTGTTGACTGTCGACGATCCTGCCAGCCGCTACGTGTCGCGTGCCGCGCTCAAGCTGCTGGCGGGCCTCGACCGGTTCGGGCTCGATCCGCGCGGCGCCGAGGCGCTCGACATCGGCGCCTCGACGGGCGGCTTCACCCAGGTCCTCCTGGAGCGCGGCGCCGCCCATGTCACGGCGCTCGACGTCGGCCACGGCCAGCTGGCTCCGCTGCTGGCCGCCGACCCGCGGGTGACCGCGCGCGAGGGCGTCAACGCCCGCGAGCTGACTGCGGCGACGCTCGACGGCCGCACGCCGAATTTCCTGGTCGCCGACGTCAGCTTCATCTCGCTCGAGCTCGCGCTGCCGCCGGCGCTTCGGCTGGCTGCGCCGGGCGCGCTCGGTCTCTTCCTGGTCAAGCCGCAATTCGAGGCCGGTCGCGCCATGATCGGCAAGGGCGGGCTGCTGCGCGACCCGGCTGCCGGGGAGGCGGTCGCCGAGGCGAGGTCGGCCTGGCTCGACGCCTTCCCCGGCTGGCGGGCACTCGGCCTCGTGCTCTCGCCCATCGAGGGCGGCGACGGCAACCGCGAGTTCCTGCTCGCCGGGGCCAAGGACCGGTGAGCGCCCGCTTCGCCATCGCGCGGCTGGGCGCCCAGGGCGACGGTGTGGCCGACACCGAGCGCGGCCAGGTCTATGTGCCCTTCACCTTGCCGGGCGAAGTCGTCACCGCCGCGCTCGGCGGCGACGATCGTGCCGAGCTGATCGCCGTGCTCGAGCCTTCGCCGCAGCGCGTGGTGCCGCCGTGCCGGCATTTCGGTGAATGCGGCGGCTGTACGCTGCAGCATTTTGAGCAGGCGGCCTACCTCGCCTGGAAGCGCGACAGGCTGGTCTCGGCGCTCGCCCGGGCCGGCGTCGAAGCGCCAGTCGAGGCGACCGTGCCTTGCCCGCCGGCATCGCGGCGGCGCGTAGTGCTCGCCGCCCGGCCGACCGAGCGCGGCGTCGTGTTGGGCTACCACCGGGCGCTGTCCCATAAGGTGATCGACATCATAGAATGCCCCATCGCCGAGCCGGCGATCGGGCAATCGCTCGACGCCCTGAGGCGGCTGGCCGGGCTGATCGGCGCCGCGGCGCGCCAGACCTTTGCACTCACCGTGACGCGAACCGACTCCGGCCTCGACGTCGCGGCAACGGGCAGCGGCCCGCTCGCGCCGGCCGCGCGCCGCGCCGCGGCCGACTTCGCCATCTCCGCTGGACTTGCCCGCCTGGCCGTCGACGGCGACGTCGTGGTCGAGCCGAGGAAGCCGCAGATCCTGTTCGGACGGGTGCCCGTCGCCCCGCCGCCCGGCGGCTTCGTTCAGGCCGTTGCAGCTGCCGAGGACGCCATGGCGGCGCTGGTCGTAGGCCATCTCGCAAAGGCGCGCCGCGTCGCCGACCTCTTCGCCGGCGCCGGCGCCTTCGCGCTCCGCCTGGCCGCCACCGCCGAGGTGCGCGCGGTGGAGGCCGACGCGGCGTCGCTGGCCGCGCTCGACCAGGGCTATCGCCGCGCTGGCGGGCTGCGGCCCATCGCCGTCGAGCGGCGCGACCTCTTCCGCCGGCCGCTGACGGCGAAGGAACTGGCGGGCCTCGACGGGCTCGTCTTCGACCCGCCAAGGGCCGGGGCCGAGGAGCAGAGCCGGCAGATCGCCCGCTCCGACGTGCCGCTGGTGGCGGCGGTTTCCTGCAACCCGGTCACGCTGGCGCGCGACCTGGCCCTTCTGACGGGTGGCGGCTATCGCGTGATCCGCGTCGTGCCGGTCGACCAGTTCCTCTGGTCGGCCCATGTCGAAGCGGTGGCGCTGCTGGAGAAGAAGCCACTCAGGCGCGCTTCCCGGCGATGAGCCGGATGGCCACCGCGATGAACAGGAACGGCATGGCGCCGTAGAGCAGCAGGGCCGGCAGATTGGCCTCCGTGGTCGGCGTGTGGAAGACCAGCCGGTAGAACACGAAGCCCGTCACCAGCCCGACGCCGGCGCACACCAGCAGCCGGTCGAGCCTGAGATGGCGCAGCAGCAGGAAGGCCGGCAGCAGCACCACGAGGCTCGTGGCATAGCCGTAGGCGAGCGAGGAGGCGAGGTAGTACCAGAAGCCCTCGCGGCCGGCGCCGGTCAGGCCGACGATCGCCGCGTAGAGCGCTGCGCCCAGCAGCGGCCCGAGCAGGAAGCCTGCCACGAGCCGCTGGTCGATCGCTGCAGCCTGGCGTTCGGGCTTGGGCGGGCTCGCCATCAGGCCTGGGTGCCGCCCACGGTGATCTGGTTCATCCTGAGATGCGGCTGGCCGACGCCCACCGGCACACCCTGTCCGGCCTTGCCGCACATGCCGATGGCGGTGTCGAGCTTCATGTCGTTGCCCACCATGCTTACCCGGTGCATGGCATCCGGGCCGTTGCCGATCAGCATGGCGCCCTTGATGGGCTGCGTGACCTTGCCGCCCTCGATCATGTAGGCCTCGGTGCAGCCGAACACGAACTTGCCGCTGGTGATGTCCACCTGGCCGCCGCCGAAGGAGACGGCATAGATGCCGTGCTTGACCGAGGCGATGATTTCCTCGGACGTCCTGTCGCCCGCCGTCATATAGGTGTTGGTCATGCGCGGCATCGGTTGGTGGGCATAGGATTCGCGGCGTCCGTTGCCGGTCGCGCTCATCCCCATCAGCCGCGCATTCTGCCGGTCCTGCATATAGCCGACGAGCATGCCGTCCTCGATGAGGACGGTGCGGTTGGTGGGCGTGCCCTCGTCGTCGATGGTCAGCGAGCCGCGCCGCTCGGGGATGGTCCCGTCGTCGACCACGGTGACGCCCTTGGCGGCGACCTGTTGGCCCATCAGGCCGGCGAAGGCCGAGGTCTTCTTGCGGTTGAAATCGCCTTCCAGCCCGTGCCCCACGGCCTCGTGCAGCATGACGCCCGGCCAGCCGGAGGCCAGCACGATGTCGAAGGTGCCGGCCGGTGCCGGCACGGCGGCGAGGTTGACCAGCGCTTGCCGGAGCGCCTCGTCGGCGGCCAGATGCCAGCTGTCCTCGGCGAGGAAGTCGCCGAAGCTCTTGCGCCCTCCCATGCCGTAGGAGCCTGTCTCCTGCCGGTCGCCGTCGCCGACCACCACGGCCACGTTCATGCGCACCAGCGGCCGCACGTCGCGGACGGCCTGGCCGTCGGCCCTGACGATTTCAACGTGCTGCCAGGAAGAAGCAAGCGAGGCAGTGACCTGCCGCACCCGGGGGTCGCGACCGCGCAGATAGGCGTCGATCTCGGTCAAAAGCTTGGCCTTGGCCTCGAACGACGGCGCAAGGATAGGGTTCTCCTCGCCGTAGAGATGGCGGTTGGTGCGCTGCGGCGGCTCGGCCAGCACGCCCGAATGGCCGCCCTTCACGGCCGACACCGCGTCGGCCGCCCTGGCGAGCGCCGCCTCCGACAGCTCGCTCGAATGGGCGTAGCCCGAGGCCTCACCGGCCACGGCGCGCAGCCCGAACCCCTGGTCCGTATTGAAATTGGCCGTCTTCAGCCGGCCATTGTCGAACATCAGCGCTTCCGACTGGCTCTTTTCCAGGTAGAGCTCGCCGTCGTCGGCGCCGCTGACCGTCTCGGCGACGATGCGGCGCACGGCCTCGCCTGAAATGTCGAATTGGTCGATGAGACTGTCCATGGCTGATCGCTTCCCGCTTGAGGCTCGGAGCCCCGATGTAGGCGCGCCGGCGGCCGGCGGCAATGCCGGCGGATCAGGGGAGTGCCGCGAAGCCTTCGCCGAAGCCCTTGAGGTCGACCGGGATGCCGACGCCTTCCTCCGGCGTCTGGAACACGATGAAGGTGGCCGAGGTGCCGGACTTCAGCGTGTCGAGCAGCGGCTTTTCCAGGATTACCTCGGCATAGCAGCCGTCCTGGAAGCAGCGGACGAAATAGGCCCGTCCGATGTCCTTGCCGTCGACGTTGAGGCCCAGTCCGTTGGGCAGCAGCACGCCGAGCGGCGCCAGCACGCGCAGGATCTCGGCCTTGTTGTCGGCCGTCCTCAGCACCACCACGGAAAGTCCGATCTCCGGCCGGTCCTCGGCCACGACGTTCTGCATCATGGCGCATTGCTCTGCGGTGGCGCCGGCCGGCGTGTCGCAGACGATCGACCAGGCCCCATGCGTCGCCTTCACGTTGCCGGACGGCGGCTTCTGCTCCTGGGCGGTCGCCGAGGAGGCAAGGCTGGCCGCAACCGCGCCGAACAGGGCGGCAACCCACGGTCCTGAAGGCCTGAAGGTCATATTGGCTCCATACGAATCAAAGGCACTCTAGACCGCGGCGCTGGCCGGTGGAAGAAGAGGCCGCGCCTGGCGCCGGGCCCCGCCGCCGATTTCCCCCACATAAGGGGCGAAATGGGCCCGAAATGCGACGCCAGGCGGGAGCGCAGGCCACCGCCGCCCGCGCGCAAAAATGCCGCACGGTTTCCTCGGCTCCTTCCTTGCGGTCCGAAAGAGAGTATGGTTTGAACGCCTCGACAGGCCCGGGATTCCCGTTCCGGGCCGTGGCAGGTCGCGGGATGCGTCCCCGGGCGCGTCGAATTCGGGAGATGGTGAGGCGATGCGGAAATTCTATGCGGGAGCCACGGCCCTGGTGACCACCTTCGGAGCCGCCGCGACTGCCTTCGCCGACCAGCCGCACCCCTGGCAGATGCGCTTCCAGGAAGCCGCGACGGCGATCATGGAAGAGACCACCTGGTTCGAGAAATACACCTTGTGGTTCATCGTTCCGATCACCCTCCTGGTGCTGGTTCTGCTCGCCTGGTGCATCTTCAAGTTCCGCGCCAGCGTCAACCCGGCGCCCTCGCGCACCAGCCACAACACGCTGATCGAGGTGATCTGGACGGTTGGGCCGGTGGTGGTGCTGCTCTTCCTGGCGGTGCCGTCGTTCCAGCTTCTGACCCGCCAGTACACGCCTCCGGAAGAGCCCAAACTGACCATCAAGGCCACCGGCAACCAGTGGAACTGGGACTACGAATACCAGGTCGACGACCCGCTCTCCTTCAATTCGGCGCTGCTGGCCGACGACGCGCGCCAGGCGGCCGGCAAGGCCGACCTGGCTGTCTATCCTCGACTGTTGGCAGTCGACAATGAGGTGGTGGTGCCGGTGGAAACGACGGTGCGCGTGCTCGTCACCGCGTCGGACGTGATCCACGCCTTCGCCATGCCGGCCTTCGGCGTCAAGACCGACGCCGTCCCCGGCCGCATCAACGAGATCTGGTTCAAGGCCAAGCGCGAGGGGCTCTATTACGGCCAGTGCTCGGAGCTGTGCGGCAAGGACCACGCCTACATGCCCCTCGCCATCCGCGTGGTGTCCGACCAGCAATACGGCACCTGGCTGGCCGCCGCCCGCAGCGACCTCAACGGCGCCAACAGGGCTCTTGTGGCGGACATCGAAGGCGACCGCAAAGTGGCGGCGGCGGCCGAGTGACGCCCGTGCGGCCGATCCGGGACGAACGACCTTAGGAGCGTAGCATGGCAGGCGCGACAGCAACCCACCACCACGATCACCGGCCCCAAGGGTGGGTCCGCTGGGTCTATTCGACCAACCACAAGGACATCGGCACGCTCTACCTGATCTTCGCCATCTGCGCCGGCATCGTCGGCGGCTTCCTCTCGGTGATGATGCGCTGGGAGCTCGCCGAGCCGGGCGTTCAGATCTTCACCGGGCTCGCCGAGATGGTCTACGGGGTGGGCGGCGATGCCGCCATCGACGCCGGCCGCAGCATGTACAACGCCTTCACGACGGCGCACGGCCTGATCATGATCTTCTTCATGGTGATGCCGGCGCTGATCGGCGGCTTCGCCAATTGGATGGTGCCGATCATGATCGGCGCGCCGGACATGGCCTTCCCGCGCATGAACAACATCTCGTTCTGGCTGCTGCCGCCGGCCTTCACCCTGCTCATCCTGTCGGCCTTCATGCCGAGCGCGCCCGGCGCCTATGGCGTCGGCGGCGGCTGGACCATCTACCCGCCGCTGTCGAGCTCGGGCCAGCCGGGTCCGGCCATGGACCTCGCCATCCTGTCGCTGCACATCGCCGGCGCCTCGTCGATCCTCGGCGCCATCAATTTCATCACCACCATCTTCAACATGCGCGCCCCCGGCATGACGCTGCACAAGATGCCGCTGTTCGCCTGGTCGGTGCTGATCACCGCCTTCCTGCTCCTGCTTTCGCTGCCGGTGCTGGCTGGCGCCATCACCATGCTGCTCACCGACCGCAACTTCGGCACCACGTTCTTCGTGCCGGACGGCGGCGGCGACCCGATCCTGTTCCAGCATCTGTTCTGGTTCTTCGGCCACCCCGAGGTCTACATCCTGATCCTGCCGGGCTTCGGCATCGTCAGCCACATCGTGTCGACCTTCTCGCGCAAGCCCATCTTCGGCTATCTCGGCATGGCCTACGCCATGGTGGCGATCGGCGTCGTCGGCTTCGTGGTGTGGGCGCACCACATGTACACCACCGGCCTGTCGCTCGACACGCAGCGCTATTTCGTCTTCGCCACCATGGTGATCGCCGTGCCGACCGGGGTGAAGATCTTCTCCTGGATCGCCACCATGTGGGGCGGCTCCATTTCCATGCGCACCCCGATGCTGTGGGCGATCGGCTTCATCTTCCTGTTCACGGTGGGCGGCGTCACCGGCGTGCAGCTCGCCAATGCCGGGCTCGACCGCTCCCTGCACGACACCTACTACGTGGTCGCCCACTTCCACTACGTGCTGTCGCTCGGCGCCGTCTTCGCCATCTTCGCCGCCTGGTACTACTGGTTCCCGAAGATGACCGGCTACATGTACTCGCCGCTGATCGCCCGCACCCATTTCTGGATCACCTTCATCGGCGTCAACCTCGTCTTCTTCCCGCAGCATTTCCTCGGCCTCGCCGGCATGCCGCGCCGCTACATCGATTACCCCGACGCCTTCCACGGATGGAACATGGTGTCGTCCTACGGCTCCTACATCTCTTTCTTCGGCGTCTTCGTGTTCCTGGTCGGCGTCTTCGAGGCGCTGTCCAAGAAGCGCGTGGCCGGCGCCAACCCGTGGGGCGAGGGTGCGACCACGCTGGAATGGCAGCTGCCGTCGCCGCCGCCTTTCCACCAGTGGGAACAGCTGCCGAGGATCAAGTAGAAGCGAGAAGCGCGTGAGAGCCTAGACGATGGCCATCATCCAGAACGAGCGCCTCGGCGACACTGGCCTCCGGCTTTCGGAAGCGACGGCCGGCGACTATTTCGCGCTGCTCAAGCCGCGCGTCATGTCGCTGGTGGTGTTCACGGCTTTCGTCGGACTGGCCGCGACCCCGGTCGCCGTCAACCCTGTGCAGGCGATGATCGCGGTGCTGGCGATCGCCGTCGGGGCCGGCGCCTCCGGCGCGCTGAACATGTGGTACGACGCCGACATCGACGGGCGCATGCGGCGCACCGCGTCGCGGCCGATCCCCGCCGGCCTGGTGCGGCCGGACGAGGCGCTCGCCTTCGGCCTAGTGCTCGCCTTCTTCTCGGTGATGACGCTCGGCCTGCTCGTCGACTGGCTGGCCGCCGCCATGCTCGCCTTCACCATCTTCTTCTACGTCTGCGTCTACACGATGTGGCTGAAGCGCCGCACGCCGCAGAACATCGTCATCGGCGGCGCGGCGGGCGCCTTCCCGCCGATGATCGGCTGGGCCGCCGCGACCGGAGCGGTGAGCCTCGAAAGCGTGATCCTCTTCCTGATCATCTTCCTGTGGACGCCGCCGCATTTCTGGGCCCTTGCCCTCTTCAAGACCGACGAGTACGGCCGCGCCGGCATACCCATGATGCCCAACGTCGCCGGCCATGAATCGACCTGCCGGCAGATCTTCGCCTATGCGGTGGTCGTCGCTGCGGTTGGCGTGCTGCCCTGGGCGCTGGGCTATGCGGGCGCCGCCTACGGCGCGGCCGCCGCCCTGCTTGGCGCCGGCTTCGCTTGGTATGCCTGGAAGGTGCTGCGCATGCCCAGGGAGGACGCTGCGATGGCGCCTGCCAAGGCCCTCTTCGCCTTCTCGCTGCTCTACCTCTTCGGCATCTTCGCCGCCTATCTGGCCGACGCCCTGTTTGCGCGCTGGGCGGCGCTGGCGGGGGCATGACCGTGCAGGACGAAGACCGCATCACCTTGACCGAGAGCCAGAAGAAGGCGCGCCGCAACCGCTCGGTGGCGATCGCGCTGGCGCTGGCCGCCTTCGTCGTGGTCGTCTACCTGGGCTCGATCGCCAAGTTCGGGCCGGCACTCTTCGACCGGGCCATGTGAGGGAGCGGCGAGCGATGCAGAGCCTCCCCGACACCGCCCGAGACCGGCGCCGCCGCAACCGCGTCGTGGTGGCCGCCTGCCTGGCCTTCTTCGGTGGCATGCTCGGCATGGCTTTTGCTGCCGTGCCTCTCTACCAGGCCTTCTGCCAGCTCACCGGCTATGGCGGCACCACGCAGCGGGTGGAGCAGTATGCCGACCGCGTGCTCGACCGGCCGATCACCGTTCGCTTCGACGCCAATGTGGCGGGCGGCCTGCCATGGCGGTTCCAGCCCGTCCAGCGCCAGGTGACGATGAAGATCGGCGAGACCGCGAAGATCGGCTACCGGGCCGAGAACGTGCTCGACACGCGGTCGGCCGGCCGCGCCTCCTTCAACGTCACGCCGGAGCTCGCCGGCGCCTATTTCAACAAGCTGGAGTGCTTCTGCTTCACCGACACCACGCTCGAACCGGGCGAGGGGCTCGACATGCCGGTCGTCTTCTATGTCGATCCCGACATCGCCGACGTGCCCGAGCTCAAGGACCTGAAGACGATCACGCTTTCCTACACCTTCTTCCCCATCGAACCCGACGGCGCGGTTGCCTCGGGGGAGGTCAGGGCGAAGAGCTCCACCGGGGGATGACATGGCCGACGTACACGCGAAGCATCACGATTACCACCTCGTCGACCCGAGCCCCTGGCCGTTCATCGGCTCCATCGGCGCCTTGGTCATGGCCATCGGCGGCGTCGCCTTCATGCAATACCTGAAGGCCGGCGACTTTCCCTTCTTCGGCGTCAACCTGGCCAATCCCTGGCTGTTCTTCATCGGCCTGCTGATCGTGCTCTACACCATGTATTCCTGGTGGTCCGACACCATCAAGGAATCGCACGAGGGCTACCACACGCGCGTCGTCTCGCTGCATCTGCGCTACGGGATGATCATGTTCATCGCCTCCGAGGTGATGTTCTTCGTCGCCTGGTTCTGGGCCTTCTTCGACGCCAGCCTGTTCCCCGACGAGGTGCATCAGGTGGCGCGCGCCGAGTTCACCGGCGGCGTCTGGCCGCCCAAGGGCATCGAGGTGCTCGATCCCTTCCATCTGCCGCTCTACAACACGATCATCCTGCTCCTGTCCGGCACGACGGTGACCTGGGCGCACCATGCGCTCCTTCACAACGACCGCAAGGGGTTGGTCTGGGGCCTCGTCTTGACGGTGGGCCTTGGCGTCCTCTTCTCGATGGTGCAGGCCTACGAGTACATACACGCGCCGTTCGGCTTCAAGGATTCGATCTACGGCGCCACCTTCTTCATGGCCACCGGCTTCCACGGCTTCCACGTCTTCATCGGCACCATCTTCCTGCTGGTCTGCCTGCTGCGGGCCATGTGGGGCGATTTCACGCCGCAGCGCCATTTCGGCTTCGAGGCGGCGGCCTGGTACTGGCATTTCGTCGACGTCGTGTGGCTGTTCCTGTTCGCCTGCGTCTATGTCTGGGCCTCGTCGGGCGCCACCATCGCCCACGGCCATTGACCGCGGCGGGGCGGGACCCCGACCGGGCCCTGCCGGCGCGCCGGGAAGGGGTGGCCTTCGCCGGCGAAGAGGCTCCGATGAGCGAGGATGAACAGCGCTTTCCGCCGGTCGAGCCGATCATGGCCGGCTTGCGCGGCCTTTGCCCCCGCTGCGGCCGCGGGCGGCTCTTCTCGGGCTTCCTCAAGGTCGCCCCGCAATGCGACGTCTGCGGGCTCGACTACGACTTCGCCGACCCCGCCGACGGGCCGGCCATCTTCGTCATGCTGATCATCGGCTTCGTGGTCGTCGGCCTGGCGCTGTGGACCGAGGTGTCCTACAGCCCGCCGCTCTGGGTGCATTTCCTGATCTGGATCCCGCTCGCGCTGTTGCTCTGCCTGCCGCCGCTCCGGCTCATCAAGGGCATCCTGATCACGCTCCAATACGCCAACAAGGCTGCCGAGGGTCGCTGGGACCGCCCGCAGTGACAGCGGACGAAGCCGTCGGCCGTCGGCCTTCCTGGCCGGTGTTCGCCGCCGCCGCGCTTCTGTTCGGCTGCCTGGTGGCGCTGGGCACCTGGCAGCTCGAGCGTCTGGCCTGGAAGGAAGCGCTCATCGCCACCATCGAGGCACGCATCCACGCTGCGCCGGCGCCGCTTGCCGAGGTGGAGCGCGCCTTTGCCGAGACCGGCGACGTGGAGTACCGGCCGGTCTCGGCGAAGGGCACGTTCCTTCACGGGAGCGAGCGTCATTTCTTCGCCACCTGGCGCGGTGCCGCCGGCTATTACGTCTATACGCCGCTCGCGCTCGCCGACGGGCGGCTGGTGTTCGTCAACCGCGGCTTCGTTCCCTTCGACCGCAAGGACCCGGCCACGCGTGCCGCGGGCCAGCTGGCAGGGCCGCAGACCGTGCTCGGCCTCGCCCGCGGACCACTCGGCGCCAAGCCGTCCTCTCTGCTGCCCGACAACGATCCCGCGGCGAACATCTTCTACTGGAAGGACATCGCCGCCATGAAGGCTACGGCGGGCCTACCGGCGGGCGCCGGGATCATCCCCTTCTTCATCGACGCTGCGGCCGAGCCAGCGAATCCCGGTGGCCTTCCGATAGGCGGCGTGACCCTGGTCGAGCTGCCCAACAGCCATCTCCAATATGCGCTGACCTGGTATGGGCTGGCGGCCGCGCTGGCCGGCGTGGTCGGCGTCGTGCTGTGGCGTGGACGCGGTGGCCGTCCAGCCGATCGCGGTGCACCGCGACCTTGAACTCTCGGCCACGGTCCGTCTGCGCGTCTCGGCGGCCTTTCTCCTCTCGGCGCATTCAAGAGGCTCGCCAACTTTGAATCCGCCGAACGCTCCCATCGGGGTCCCGACCGGCATTTTGTCGAAAGGTGGGCTCGTTCCCTGGTTCAACAGCTCACGAAGGGACTGATCGTCAACCAAGGCCCAGGTGACGAACGCCCACGGCAGATTGTCCTTGGAGCATCCAAAGGCGCGATGAGTTCGCGCAAAACTCCCGGATGGGTATTAACGGAGGCAGCCTGGCGGCCGCCAACGCAATTGCATATTCGCTTGCCCAGCAACTATCGGTGGCAGGCCCTCGTGTCGCGGGTCTGTGAAGGCTCCCGGCCCGTCACGCCCGCGGCGCTCCGCGCCCTTGACATCGGCCTGTCGCGCACGCCATTTCGCCTTCCATGGACGCCACCGCCACGCCCAAGCCGCCGCTCGTCGTCAGGCTCTGCCAGCCCCGCGGGTTCTGCGCGGGCGTCGACCGCGCGATCCAGATCGTGGTGCTGGCGCTGAAGAAATACGGCGCCCCGGTCTATGTGCGCCATGAGATCGTCCACAACCGCTATGTGGTGGAGGGCCTGCAGAACCTCGGTGCGGTGTTCATCGAGGAGCTGTCGGAGATCCCGCCCGAGCACCGGCATTGCCCCGTCGTCTTTTCGGCGCACGGCGTGCCGAAGTCGGTGCCGGCGGATGCGGCGGCCCGCAGCCTCTTTTATCTGGACGCGACCTGTCCGCTCGTCTCCAAGGTGCACAAGCAGGCGATGCGCCACCAGCGCCTCGGCCGCCACGTGCTCCTGGTCGGCCATGCCGGCCATCCCGAAGTGATCGGGACCATGGGCCAGCTTCCCGAGGGCACGGTGACGCTGATCGAGACCGACGCCGACGCCGCGTCGTTCCGGCCGGCCGATCCGTCGGCGCTTGGCTTCGTCACCCAGACCACGCTGTCGGTGGAGGACACTGCCGGCATCCTTCGCGTGCTCAGGGAGCGCTTTCCCGATCTGATGGCGCCGGCTGCGGAGTCGATTTGCTATGCCACCACCAACCGCCAGGAGGCGGTCAAGGAGACGGCGCCGGGTGCCGACCTCTTCCTCATCGTCGGGGCGCCGAACTCCTCCAACTCGCGCCGCCTGGTCGAGGTGGCGGAGCGCGCCGGCGCCCGGATGTCCCTGCTGGTGCAGCGCGCCACCGAGATCCCATGGGACGAGCTCGGCGACATCGCCACCCTCGGCCTTTCGGCCGGCGCCTCGGCGCCCGAGATCATCGTCGACGAGATCGTCGACGCTTTCCGCGCCCGCTTCGACGTGACCGTCGAGCTGGCGGTGACCGCCACCGAGACGGAGAACTTTCCGGTCATGCGTGCGCTGCGCGACGTCGAGCTGACGGTGGCCGACATGGCGTTCGTCAACGGAACGGCGTGAACCGTGGCCGTCTACACCGACATTTCCGAAGTCGAGCTGGCCGCCTTCCTCAAGAACTACCGGATCGGCGAGCTCTATTCCTACAAGGGCATCGCCGAAGGCGTGGAGAACTCCAACTTCCTGCTCCATGCCGAGAGCGGCGCCTACATCCTCACCCTCTACGAGAAGCGGGTGAACCGCGACGACCTGCCCTTCTTCCTGGCGCTCATGCAGCACCTCGCCTCGCGCGGCATCAGCTGCCCGCAGCCGGTGGCGCAGCGCGACGGCACGGCCATTGGCGAGGTCGCCGGCCGGCCAGCGGCGATCGTCACCTTCCTGGAAGGCATGTGGATGCGGCGGCCGACCGTCGAGCACTGCCGCGCCGTCGGGGTCGCGCTGGCCTCGATGCACCTGGCCGGCCGCGACTTTGCCCTGCGGCGCGAAAATGCGTTGTCGGTCGGCGGCTGGCGCCCCCTCTGGGCGATGTCCAGGGCGCGCGCCGACGAGGTCGAGATGGGCCTCGCCGCCGAGACTGAGGCCGACCTCGACACGCTCGAGGCCGGCTGGCCGAAAGGCCTCCCGCAAGGCGTGATCCACGCCGACCTGTTCCCGGACAACGTCTTCTTTCTCGGCGGGTCGCTGTCCGGACTGATCGACTTCTATTTCGCCTGCACCGACGTCCTGGCCTATGACGTGGCGGTCTGCCTCAATGCCTGGTGTTTCGAGAAGGACCATTCCTTCAACCACACCAAGGGCAGGGCGCTGCTCGGCGGCTACACGTCGGTCCGGCCGCTCGCCGCGGCGGAGGCGACGGCCCTCCCCGTGCTGGCGCGGGGCGCTGCGCTGCGCTTCATGCTGACGCGTCTGCACGACTGGCTGACCGTCCCGGCCGGCAGCCTCGTGGTGAAGAAGGACCCGATGGAGTATGTGCGGCGCATGCGCTTCCACCGGGCGATCCGCTCGGCGGCGGAGTACGGCCTCGACGAGGCGGAGACGGTGCCGTGAAGGCGGTCGAGATCTTCACCGACGGCGCCTGCTCGGGCAATCCCGGTCCGGGCGGTTGGGGCGCGGTGCTGCGCTACAATGGCAGCGTGCGCGAGCTGTCGGGCGGCGAGCCCGTCACCACCAACAACCGCATGGAGCTCACGGCCGCCATCTCGGCGCTCAACGCGCTGAAGGAGCCGTGCCTGGTGGACCTCCACACCGACAGCGAATATGTGCGCAACGGCATTCGCAGCTGGATCGACGGCTGGAAGCGCAACGGCTGGATGACGTCGGCGAAGAAGCCGGTCAAGAACGCCGAGCTGTGGCAGGCGCTGGACGAGGCCAGACGCCGCCACGAAGTGGTCTGGCACTGGGTCAAGGGCCATTCCGGCCACCCGGAGAACGAGCGCGCCGACGAGCTCGCGCGCGCCGCCATGGCGCCCTACAAGCCGCAGAAAAAGCCTGTTGGTTAAAGCAGTTAGCCGAAACGCCGGAGTCTCTTCGTGAAGGCCTAGAGCTCCTCGAGGATGCGCGCCGCGCCCGATTCCACCGCCTGGCCCGGCTTGCCCTCGATGTTCAGCGCGGTCACCACGCCGTCTTCGACGATCATCGAGAAGCGCTTGGCCCTCACCCCCATGCCTCCGGCGGTCAGGTCGGCGTCGAGGCCGAGCGTCTTGACGAATGCCCCGTTGCCGTCGGCCAGGAAGTCGAGCTTGCCCTCGCCGCCGGTGAACCGTGCCCAGGCGCCCATCACATGGTGATCGTTGACGGCTACGACGGCGATGCGGTCGACGCCGCGCGACAGGATGGCATGGCGGTTCTCGATGTAGCCGGGCAGGTGGTTGTTGCTGCAGGTGGGCGTGAAGGCGCCGGGAACGGCGAACAGCACGACCTTCTTGCCGCCGAAATACTCCGCGACGGTGACGTTCTGGGCACCGTCGGGCGTCATCGTCTTGAAAGTCGCGTCAGGCAGCTTCTCGCCAATGCTGATGGTCATGGTGTCCTCTCGGAAGTTTCTGGAAGCGCGAGCATGCCGGATACCGCGCCCTGCGCGGTGACGAGCGTATAGGGCAGCGCGCTCCCGCCGGCCGGCGTGTCGGGCTGCGCCAGCACCGGCAGCGAAAAGCCCACGCCGCCATCGCCTTCGAGCCGCTCGGGCGTGCCGAACATGAAGCCGTCGGCGCCGGCCACGAAAAGCTCCGCCGAGGCAGTACCGGCCGGTACGCTCGCTGCGACGGTCAGCGTCTTGTCGTCGAGCGACACGATGCGTGCCGAGAAATCCGGGCGCTCGCTGCCGGGCAGGGCAGCGCTCGCAGCGGCGACCAGCTCGGCATCGATCGCCTCGTTGGAGCCTGCTGCCGGATCGACGGTCAGCCTGGCCTGCAGCGGGATGCAGATCGCCTTGCAGACGCCGAGGAAGACGTCGGCGGCGATCGTCGTCGGCGCCGCCGGGTCTGCCAGGCGGAAGGCCACGGGGAACGCGACGGGCCCTTCATAGCCCGCCCAAGCGGCGACACCGTCGTCGAACCGCTCTGGCGCCGGGAAGCTGAGAGTCGCAGCGGCGACGTTGCGGCTCCTGGAGACATCGATCGACGGCGGCACGCCGGCGTCGCCCGGATCGCGCCAGTAGGTCTTCCAGCCGGGCTCCAGCGCGATCTCGAGCGCTCCCTCGATGACGCCTGCTTCGGTCGGGCCGCCGGCGGTCACCAGCCTCACCCGAGCGCCCTCCACGGTGACCCAGTCGCTCGACGCCGCCGCCACGGGTTGCGTCAGGGTGAGGCAAGCGACGAGGCAGGATGCTGCAGCAAGGCGAAGGACCATGGCCGCGTTTTTACGACGGGCGCGGCGTTTCGCAACCCCCGCCCGCGCTCGGCGACGGTCATTTTGCCGTGATGGAGTGCCCTTCGTTACACGAAAAGCGCGAAAAGCCGACTTCCAAGGAGGGACGAAAGAGGTTACCTTTCGACACATGGATCTTTTGCGGCAGAAAAGGACCGCAAAGCGCGGGTTCCTCGATGACCAGTTCCTGATTGCCATGCCGGGCATGAAGGACGACAGGTTCGCTCGCTCGGTGATCTACATCTGCGCCCACAGCGAAGAGGGCGCTATGGGCTTGATAATCAACAGAACTCAGCCGCTGCGTTTTCCCGACCTGCTGGTCCAGCTCGGCATCATGAACGAGCAGGAGGCGATCCGCCTTCCGGCGCCGACCCGCGATTTCGTGGTGCGCAGCGGCGGGCCGGTCGACCGCAGCCGCGGCTTCGTTCTGCACAGCGACGATTATATGGTTGAATCGTCATTGCCGGTCTCCGAGGACATCTGCCTCACCGCCACCATCGACATCCTGCGGGCCATCTCCAGCGGACGCGGCCCCAGCAGGGCGCTGATGGCGCTCGGCTATGCCGGCTGGGGCGCGGGCCAGCTGGAGAACGAGATCGCCGAAAACGGCTGGCTCACCTGCCCGGCCAGCAGCGAGTTCCTGTTCGACTCCGACATGGACGGCAAGTACGACCGCATCCTGGCCTCCATCGGCATCGACCTGATGCGGCTCAGCCAGTTCGCCGGTCACGCCTGAGCCAACGGGTACTGCTCCTTCAGGATCTTGAGAACCGCGTCGCCCGGCATCGGGCCGCCGAACATGAAGCTCTGGACGTATTCGCAGCCCATCTGACGCAGCCTGAGCGCGTCGTTCTCGTCCGAGACGCCTTCCGCCACGACAGAGAGACCGAGGTCATGCGCCATGTTGATCATCGAGCGCAGCAGCACCTCGCGCTTCGGCGTCGTGTCGTCGACGAAGCTCTTGTCGATCTTGATGGTGTCGAATGGAAAGCGGGTGAGGTAGGCGAGCGACGAATAGCCGGTGCCGAAATCGTCCAGGGAAAGGCCGATGCCGAGCTTCTTGAGCTTGGACAGGACATGGTTCGACTGCTCGGGATTGTCCATCACCAGCGATTCGGTCAGCTCGAGGCGGAAGCACCGCGGCTTGAGGTTGGCGCGCGCGATCACCGAGCGAACGTCGGTCACCAGGTCGCGGCGGATCAGCTGCCGGCTCGACAGGTTGACGGAGACCGAAAGCGGCGCGTCGCCGATCTGCTTCTGCCAGCTCGCCAGGTCGTCGGCCGCCTTCTGCATGGCGAAGAGCCCAAGCTGAACGATCAGCCCGCAGCTTTCGGCGACCGGGATGAAGTCGGTCGGCGGGATGGCGCCGCGCCGCGGGTGCTCCCAGCGGAGCAGCGCCTCGAAGCCGGCGACCGAACGATCCTCCAGCCTGACGATCGGCTGGTAGGCAAGGCTGAATTCGCGTCGCTCGATGGCGCGACGAAGGTCCGATTCGAGCTGCAGCCGATCGGTTCCGACCGAGCGGAAGGCCGGCCTGAACGGCTCGATGCGGTCGCCGCCGAAGCGCTTTGCCTGGTGCATGGCAAGCTCGGCGTCCTTGACCATGTCCTCCGCGGTGGCCTGCGCCTGCGTCCAGGTGATGAGCCCGATCGAGGCGGTGAGCACGATCTCGCGCTTGGCGAACGTGATCGGCGCCCGGATCGCCTGCTTCACTGCATCGGCGACGCCGGCGATCCGCGCCGGATCCTGCTCCGAGAGCAGCATCAGCGCGAACTGGTCGCCGGCGAAACGGGACAGCGAGTCGCGCGGCTTCAGGAGCCGGTGGAGCCGCCGGGCGACGGTGAGCAGGATGGTGTCGCCGGCCGAGATGCCGAGCCCGTCATTCACCTGCTTGAAGCGGTCGATGTCGATCACGAACACCGTCGGCTTGATCGTCTCCTCGACCTTGGCGATGGAGATCATGCCGTCCAGCCGGTTCAGGAAAAGCTCGCGGTTTGGCAGGCCGGTGAGGTTGTCATGCACGGCGTCGTGCAGCAGGCGCTCTTCGGCCTTCTTCTGCTCGGTGACGTCCACCAGCGTGCCGACGCAGCGGATCACCTCGCCGTCGGAGCCGATCACCGGGCGGGCCCGCAGCGCGAACCAGTGGTAGTGCCCGTCGGCGCCACGCAGGCGGAAATTCTGCGACACGCGCCCGCGCCGGTGCTCCAGCACCACGTCGAGCGTCGTGCGGAAGGTGTCGCGGTCGTCCGAATGGAGCACCGGCAGCCAGTTCCGTGCCGGTCCGGTGAGGCTGTTGGGCGACAGCCCGAGCTGTTGGCTGATGTCGGGGCGGGTCACCACCCGGTCGCGCAGGACGTCCCAGTCCCACACCGTGTCGCCGGCGCCGGTGACCGCCAGCGCCTGCCGCTCCATGTCGCTGAACAGGCCCTGGTAGAGGCCGCCGCCGGCGAAGGCGTGCTGCATGATCGTGAAGCCGATCAAGAGGATGATGAGGATCAGCGCGCCGCCCAGCGCCGGCTGCACGATGTCGTTGTCGAGCATGCCGGTGATCGCCATCCAGCTGCCGGAGAGCCAGACCAGCACCATCAGCCAGCTCGGCACCAGCATGATTGCCCGGTCGTAGCCCTGGATGCCGAGATAGACGACGAGACCGATGCCGACCACCGCCGTGGCGGCGAAGGAGAAGCGGGCGATGCCGGCGGCCACCGCCGGATCGACCACCGCCACGCCGGCGATCATCACCAGCCCGAACACCCAGACGAGCGCGCCGTAGCTGAAGTGGCCATGCCAGCGGTTGAGGTTGAGATAGGTGAACAGGAACACCACCAGCGTGGCCGCCAGCGCCACCTCCGTGCTCGCTCGCCAGATCTGCTCGTTGCCGGGCGAGATCTCGATCACCTTGTTGAGGAAGCCGAAATCGACGCAGATATAGGCGAGCACCGACCACGCCAGCGCCGCCGTGGCCGGGAACATGGAGGTGCCCTTGACCACGAAAAGGATGGTGAGGAACAGCGCCAGCAGGCCGGAGATGCCGATCACGATGCCGCGGTAGAGCGTGTAGGAGTTGATGGAATCCTTGTAGGCCTCGGGGTCCCATAGATAGACCTGCGGCAGCTTTGGCGAGGCGAGCTCGGCAATGAAGGTCACCACCGAGCCTGGATTGAGGGTCACCCGGAAGACGTCCGCATCCGGGCTCGACTGCCGGTCCAGCGCGAAGCCCTCCGAGGGGGTGATCGCCGCGATGCGGCTCGACCCGAGGTCGGGCCACAGCAGGCCGGAGTTCACCAGGCGGAAGTGCGGCGCGACGATCAGCCGGTCGAGCTGCTCGTCGGTGGTGTTGGCGAGCGCGAACACCGCCCAGTCGCCGCTCGAGCGGGCGTCGTTGGCCTCGACCTCGATGCGCCTGACGATGCCGTCCGGCCCCGGCGCCGTCGACACCTGGAAGTTTTCGCCCTGGTCGCGATAGATCTCCACCGCGCCCGACAGGTCGAGCGCCACGTCGTCGCGGGCGATCTTGATCGGCTCGATGGCGAACGCCGCCGGCGAGAGGCTGAGGAGCATCAGGACCGCCGCCACCAGAGCGATCAGCGGGTTCCCGCGCCGGAGAAGACGTTTCAAGGGGTTAGCCTCGTTTCTTGCCGCCGCGATCGTCGGCGATCAGAGCGTAGAGATAGTGGTCCTGCCAAAGGCCGTTGATCCGCAGATAGGAACGCAGCAGCCCTTCGCGCTGAAATCCGGCTTTTTCAAGCACGCGCACCGAGCGGGCGTTGTCGGGGATGCAGGCCGCCTCGATGCGGTGCAGCCTGAGGGTGTCGAACGCGAAGTCAGCCACCAGCGCCACCGCCTCCAGCATCAGACCTTGACCGGCATAGCGCTCGCCGATCCAGTAGCCGATCTGGGCGGACTGGGACACCCCGTGGCGGATGTTGCCGACGGTGATTCCCCCGACCAGCTTGCCGCCGCGATTTTCGAAGATGAAGAAGGCGACCGCAAGCCCCTGCTCGAAATCGTCGCGGTAGCGACGGATGCGCTGCCGCCAGGCGCCGCGCTCCAGTTCGTCGGGCGACCAACGCGGCTCCCAAGGCTCCAGGAAGGCGCGACTGGCTTGCCGGAGCGCCGCCCATTCGCGGTAGTCGTTGGGCTCCGGGAGCCTGAGCGTGACGCGCGCTCCGCTCAGCGCCGGGTGCTCTCGGCGGAAGAAGGGCAGCGGAAACATGAGGCTGGGTGAGCCGGTCAGACGGCCAGCCTGCGGGCGGCGACGTCCGCGGCGGGCAGCGCGTCGCGGATCGCCTCGTAGGGAGCCAGGGTGCCGACCGGGCCGACGGCAGTGACTGTGGGCTTGGTCGAGAAGAGACGCGCCGAAAGATCGGTCAGGCGCTCGACCGTCAGCTTGGAGAGCCGGTCGACCAGCTCGTCCATGCCGATCGGCCGGCCGAACAGGAGCATCTGGCGGGCGATCTGCGAGGCGCGGCTGGCGGCGCTTTCGGCCGACATCACCAGCCCGGCGCGATACTGGGCCCGCGCCCGGCTGAGCTCCTCCTCGTGGATCTGCTGGCCGGCCCGCTGCAGCTCGTTGACGATCACCGGCACCAGCTGGGCGATGTCGCTCTGGCCGGTCGCGGCATGGATGCCGAAGATGCCGGTATCCGAGAAGCCCCAATGGAAGGCGTAGACCGAGTAGCACAGCCCGCGCTTTTCGCGCACCTCCTGGAACAGCCGGGACGACATGCCGCCGCCCAGGATCATCGACAGCACCTGCGAGGCGTAGAAGTCGCGCACGTGATAGGCCCGGCCTTCGAAGCCGAGCACGATCTGCGCGTCCATCAGGTCGCGGTTCTCGCGATAGTCGCCGCCGACATAATGGGCATATTGCGGCATTGCGCTCTCTGCCTTCGGGCGAAACCCGCCCAGCCGGTTCTCGACCTCGCGCACGAAGCGCTCGTGATCGATGGCGCCGGCCGCTACAACCACCATGCGCTCGGCGCCGTACTGCCGCTCCATGTAGTCGTGCAGCTGCTTGGAGGTGAACGACTTGACCGTCTCCGGCGTGCCGAGGATCGACCGGCCGATGGTCTGGTGGCGAAAGGCGGTCTCGGTGAAGCGGTCGAACACGATGTCGTCGGGGGTATCGTGGGCGGCGCCGATCTCTTGCAGGATGACGTGCTGCTCGCGCTGCAGCTCCTCGGCGTCGAACTTCGATTCCATCAGGATGTCGGCCAGGATGTCGATCGCCAGCGGCACGTCGTCGGCCAGCACCCGGGCATAGAATGAGGTCGTCTCGACGCTGGTGGCGGCGTTGATCTCGCCGCCGACATTCTCGATCTCCGAGGCGATCTTCCAGGCGGTACGCCGATGCGTGCCCTTGAAGGCCATGTGCTCCAGGAGGTGCGCGATGCCGTGCTCGTCCTCGCGCTCGTTGCGGGCGCCGGACTTGACCCAGATGCCGAGGGCAACGGATTCGATATGGGGAAGGGTTTCGGTGGCGACTGTCAGGCCGTTCGACAGACGGCTTACCTCAACACCCATGTAGGCCCAACTCCCTAACGCGCTGCTCGCGAGTGGCGGTCGACATAATCTTCCACCATTTCGAGCTCCGATGGAAGTACGGCAAAGCTTTCCGTTCGTTCCAACAGCCCATCAAGCCACGCCGGAAGGCCGGGCGCAACCCCCGTGGCCTCGGCAACCGCGGCGGGGAACTTGGCCGGATGGGCCGTGGCGAGCACGATCATCGGCACCGCCGGGTCTGACTTGAGCTCCGCCACCGAGACGCCGGCGGCCGTGTGCGGGTCGATCAGCACCCCGCAATCGGCCAGCATCGCCTTCATCGCCGCGGCGGTCGCCGCCATGTCGGCGCGGCCGGCGTCGAACTCGCCGCGGATCCTTGCAAGCTCCGCCTCGCCGAGCGTGAAGGCGCCGGATTGCGCCAGGCTGGCCATGGAGCGGCGCACCGCCGCCGGGTCGCGGCCGGAGGCTTCGAACAGCAGGCGCTCGAAATTGGACGAGATCTGGATGTCCATCGACGGCGAGGTGGTCGCCACCACGTCGCGGGTCCGGTATTCGCCGCTCTCCAGCGCCCGCGCCAGAATGTCGTTGTCGTTGGTGGCGATCACCAGCCGTTCGACCGGCAGCCCCATGCGCTTGGCGGCATAGCCGGCGAAGATGTCGCCGAAATTGCCGGTCGGCACCGTGAAGGAGACCGGCCGGTCGGGGCTGCCCAGCGCCAGCGCCGAGGCGAAATAATAGACGATCTGCGCCATGATCCGCGCCCAGTTGATGGAGTTGACGCCCGACAGCGCCACCCGGTCGCGGAAGCCATGGTCGTTGAACATCGCCTTAACCAGCGCCTGGCAGTCGTCGAAATGGCCCTCGATGGCCAGCGCATGCACGTTGGCGGCGCCCGCCGTGGTCATCTGGCGCTGCTGGACCGGCGAGACGCGTCCCTTGGGAAACAGCACGAAGAGGTCGGCCCGCTCGCGCCCGGCAAAGGCCTCGACCGCCGCACCCCCCGTATCGCCAGAAGTGGCGCCGACGATGGTCGCGCGCTGCCCCCGCTCGGCCAGCACGTGGTCGACCAGCCGCGCCAGCAGCTGCATGGCGACGTCCTTGAAGGCCAGCGTCGGCCCGTGGAAGAGCTCGAGCAGGAACCGGTTGGGACCGACCTGCACCACCGGGCAGACGGCGGCGTGCCTGAAGGTCGCGTAGGCTTCGCGCACCAGGCGCTCGAGCACCGGCGCCGCGAGCTCACCGGCGACGAAGGGCGTCAGCACCTGAATCGCCAGGTCGGGATAGGAAAGCCCCCGCCAGCGCCGCATTTCGGCGGTGCTGAACTCAGGCCAGCGCTCGGGCACCATCAGCCCGCCGTCGCGCGCCAGGCCGGCCAGCACGGCGTCGGAGAAGCCGAGAGCGGGGGCTTCGCCGCGCGTGGAGACATAGCGCATCGGATCACCTTCTCGTTGCAGGCGGGCCACAACCCGCGGCCTCTGGATAACGGCTCCCTGCCGTCGCATTTTGGCCGCCGGCTTGCTATAGACGGCGCGATCCGGGGAGGGAAGTGCAGCATGTCATTCAAGAACTGGCGTTATTTCACGCTTTTTCCGGCCATCGGCTTTATGCTTTTCGTCGCTGGCTGCCAGTCGCACGACAAGAAGGCGGCCGAGCAGGGAGAGGCCATCAAGGCCAACGACCAGGTCCTCGAGAGCGAGCTCCGGGCCTTCTGCCCGCGCGTCACGCTGCGCGAAGGAACCGCCTTCCTGAACAACTACGAGAAGGGCGGCGACGGGGACCCGGCAAAGCTCATCTACCAGGCCTCGATCTCGGACGTCACGCGCAGCTGTTCGCGCAACGCGAGCCAGCTCACCATGACCATCGGGGCTGCCGGCAAGGTGGTTTCCGGCCCCGCCGGCAATGGCGGCACCATCACCATGCCGATCCGCATCGTCGTCCTGCACGGCGAGGATGTGCTCTACAGCAACCTCTTCAAGCAGCAGGCGACCCTCGGCGCCCAGGCCACCCAATGGCTGTTCAGCCAGCCCAACGTGACCATCCCGCTGCCGTCGGACCAGAACGTGCAGGCTTTCGTCGGCTTCGACGAGGGCCCGCCCAAGAAGCCCGAGTAGCAGCCTTCAGGCATCCTCCGACCAGGAGGACAGCGCCTCCAGGGTGCCCTTGAAATCTGCCCAGCGCCTAATCGTCGTCTCGGCGCCGGCGTCGGTCAGCGCGTCGGCGTGGCCCGGATAGGTGTGCGCGGCGCCGGTGAAGCCGATCACCCGCATGCCGGCCGCTCGCGCCGCCGCCACGCCATGCACGGAATCTTCGACCACGAAGGTCGCCGCCGGATCGGCCCCCATGCTCCCGGCCGCGAACAGGAAGACGTCGGGCGCCGGTTTCGGCTTGCCTGTCGGGGTCTCCAGCGACGAATAGATGCGGCCTTCGAAGTACGGCAGCAGCCGCGTCTTCGACAGCGTCAGCTCCAGCCTCTCGGTGCGCGAGTTGGAGCAGATGCAGCGCGGCGCGCGGGTGGCCGCCACGGCCTCGTGGGCTCCGTCTATGGCGCGGACCTCGGCCGCCAGCCGTCGATCCGTCAGCACCTCCGCCTGGTCGATCAGCGAGGCCTGGAAGGGGATCTTCGCCTTCTCCTCGATCCTCATCAGGATGTCCTTGAAGGTCAGGCCGGCATAGGTCTCGGCGAGCTCCTCGGCGGTGATCTCGTAGCCGGCCGAGCTCACCAGCTCGGCCTCGACGCGCGCCGCGATGATCTCGGAATCGACGAGCACGCCGTCGCAGTCGAAAATGACGAGTTGGGGCTGGGTCATCGGGTCCACGCGCATACACCAAGCGGGCCGACCTCGCAAATGCGGTCGGCCGCTTCACTGATTCTTTACCCCCGTCGGTAACCATAACGGGAAGTGAACAGTCCCGTGTAAATGCCGAGTATCGTTGCGATGTCCGCGTTGCCCCAGCTTGCCCGCACGCCTCTGTCCGAAAGCCGTCCGGCCTGGCTGGATACCATCATCAAGGGCGACTGCGTCGCAGCACTCGACCGGCTGCCGGAGAATTCCGTCGACCTCGTCTTTGCCGACCCGCCCTACAACCTCCAGCTCGAAGGCACGCTGCACCGGCCCGACCAGTCGCTGGTCGATGCCGTCGACGACGCCTGGGACCGCTTCGACAGCTTCGAGGCCTATGACGCCTTCTGCCGCGCCTGGCTGCTCGCCGTCCGCCGCGTCATGAAGCCCAACGCCACGCTGTGGGTGATCGGCTCGTATCACAACATCTTCCGCGTCGGCTCGGCGCTGCAGGACCTCGGCTATTGGATCCTCAACGACGTGGTCTGGCGCAAGACCAACCCGATGCCGAACTTCCGCGGCCGCCGCTTCCAGAACGCTCACGAGACCTTGATCTGGGCGAGCCGCGACCAGGCGAGCAAGGGCTATACCTTCAACTACGAGGCGATGAAGTCGGCCAATGACGACGTGCAGATGCGCTCCGACTGGCTGTTCCCCATCTGCACCGGCGCCGAGCGCCTGAAGGATGGCGCGGGCAACAAGCTGCACCCGACCCAAAAGCCCGAGGCGCTGCTGGCCCGCATCATGATGGCCTCCACACGCCCCGGCGACGTGGTACTGGACCCTTTTTTCGGCTCCGGCACGACCGGCGCCGTCGCCCGCCGGCTTGGCCGCCATTTTGTCGGCATCGAGCGCGAAACCGCCTATATCGAGGCCGCCGAGGCCCGCATCGCCTCGGTGAAGCCGCTCGACGACGCCGACCTTGCGGTGATGGCCGGCAAGCGCGCAGAGCCGCGCGTCGCCTTCGTCAGCCTGATCGATTCCGGCCTCATGAAGCCGGGCACCATCCTGACCGACGCCAAGAAGCGCTGGGCAGCCCGCGTTCGCGCCGACGGCACGCTGGAGATCGGCGGCCGCGCCGGGTCGATCCATCGCATCGGCGCCGAGGTGCAGGGGCTGGATGCCTGCAACGGCTGGACCTTCTGGCACTATGAGCGCAATGGCGGGCTCACTCCCATCGACGAGCTGCGCCGCATCGTGCGCCTCGGCATGGAGCGCGCCGGCGGCTGATCTGCCAACAGTCTCAAAGGGTTGCCGCTAGACTTTGACTCCGAGTGAGAGCAGGTCGGCCGAAAGCCGCGGCGCGTCGGTGAAGACCACCGCCTGCCAGCCGGCTTGCCTGGCCCCGTCGACGTTCTTCTGGCTGTCGTCGATGAACAGCGTTGCCGCCGGCTCGAGGCCGAAGGTCCGTGCATGGTGGTCGTAGATCCCGCGCTCGGGCTTGATCATGCCGACCTCGCCCGAGACGGTCACGCCGCGCGCCCGTTCGAGGAAGGGAAAGCGCCGGCGCGCCTCATCGAAGGTGTCGGGCGCGAAGTTGGTGAGCAGAGTGACATCGCGGCCGGCGTCGATCAGGCGCTCCATCAGCGCCACGCTCTCCTCATAGGCATGCGGCACCATCTCGTGCCAACAGGTGCGGAAGTTGCGGATGTTGTCCGCATGGTCCGGGTGATCGGCGATCAGCAGGCGCTCTGCTTCGCTCCAGGAGCGGCCGCGATCCTGCTCGACGTTCCACTCGGGCGTGCAGACATTCTCCAGGAACCAGCGTCGCTCGGCGGCGTCGGGGATCAGCCGGCTGAACGGCAGGTCCGGGTCGTAGTGGATCAGCACCTTGCCGATGTCGAAGACGATGTGGCGGATGGGTTCCGTCAAGTCAGGTTCCTCTCGGTTGCGGAAGGGTGGCGCCCGGTTTGGCCGCCTCGATGGCCTTTTTCATGACCGTTGGCAGGGCCTCGCCGCCGAGCGTCTCGCCATCGGCCCACCAATGGCCGTCGGGCGCCGCGGTTTTCTGGTCGAGGTCGGCGCGGAACACCGAAAGATCGAGCGAAAAATGCGTGAAGACGTGGGCGACGCTGCCGGCACGTCGCCAGGCGGCCGGAAACGGCGCCGCTTCCAGCCCCGCAGCCCCGTCCTGGCGTGCCGTCCAGCCCGAGGTGGGGACCTCGGCCATGCCGCCGAGCAGCCCGTTCGCCGCCCGCTTGCGCAGCAGCACGGCGCCGTCGGCGCGCACCGCCACGAAGGCGGCGCCGCGCCTCAGCGGCCGCTCCCGGCGCGGCGCCTTGACCGGGAAGGGCTCCGGGTCGCCGGCGGCGAGCGCCTGGCAGTCCAGGTTGACGGGGCAGGCGAGGCAGGCCGGCCGCCGCGGCGTGCACAGCGTGGCGCCTAGGTCCATCATGGCCTGCGCGAAGTCGCCCGGCCGGTCCGCCGGCACCATGGCCTCCACCGCCTGGCGGATCGCCGTCTTGGCCGCCGGCAGCGGGGTCGCGATGGCGTGGAGCCGCGCCACCACCCGCTCGACATTGCCGTCGACCACGGCGGCCGGGCGGTCGAAGGCGATCGCGGCGATCGCCGCCGCCGTGTAGGCGCCGACGCCCGGCAGCGCCCTCAGCCCGGCCTCGTGCTCGGGGAAGCGTCCGCCGAGCGAGCCCGCGACATGCTCGGCGCACCGCTTCAGATTGCGTGCCCGCGAGTAGTAGCCGAGACCGGCCCACGCCTTCATCACGTCGTCCGTGGGGGCCCGGGCAAGGGAAACGACATCCGGCCAGCGCGCGAGGAAGCTCAGGAAGTAGCGCTTCACCGCCTCGACCGTGGTCTGCTGCAGCATGACTTCCGAGAGCCACACCGCATAGGGATCGGGCCGCGCCCCGGCGCCGGCAGCCGCCGGCGTCACCCGCCACGGCAGTTCGCGATGGTGGCGGTCGTACCAGGCGAGCAACCGCTCCGCGATCGCGGGGCGCGGCTCGACGGCTGGGCTTGACCGGAAGTTCGCTGATGCCATGGCTTCGGCGTTGGTCTATGGTTCGGGCGGCGCGGCGCGGACAGGAGAGGGACGAGGTTCATGGCAGGGAAAGCGCCCTTCGGCAATCCCGTCGCCGTCAGCGACCTCCTCGGCGACCTGCTCGACCCGGTGCTGCGCCGTCGCACCGGCATATCGGTCGGGCTGGTGCAGTCCTGGGACGAGATCGCGGGAGCGCGACTCGCCGGCTTCACCCGCCCCGAGAGGCTCGCCTGGCCCCGCCGGCTGCACGAGGACGACCCCTATGAGCCTGCCACGCTGGTGATCGCCTGCGAGGGCAGCCGCGCCCTGGAGCTGCAGCACCAGACCGGCGAGGTGATCGCCCGGGTCAACGGCTTCCTCGGCTTTCGCGCCGTCGGGCGCATCCGCATCGTGCAGAAGCCGGTCGCCCGCGTCGAGCAGCGAAAAAAGCCTGCGGTTCGGGCCCTCGGCGAGGCGGAAAGCCGGGCGCTCGCCGCCCGCGTCGGCGCCATCGAGGACGAAGGCCTGCGCGAGGCGCTCGAGCGGCTCGGCCGGACGGTTCTCGGCACCCGCAACTGACGGCCATTTGATCGCCGTCTGCCCTTTTTCCGGTTGGCTTGGGGACATCGGCGCCTTATTTCACGCCAACTCTAGGCTTTGTGTGCTGCCTCATTGCAAGATCAAGCCCGTTGTCAGGTGATTCGTATGCTTCGCCCCACGTCCCGCCGTACTGTTCTATGCTCGCTGGCCGCGCTTGCAGCCGCCGTTTCCCTGGCTGCCTGCAGCGATGACGGCGAAGCCGTCACCGAGAAGGTTGCGCAGGCCACGACGGATCCCGCCAAGCCGGCCGAGCCTGCCAAGCCCGCTGCCGCGGCGCCGAAGCCCGCCGGCACGGTCGACATGGCCAAGCTGCTGGAGCCCGGCCCGCTGCCCGACATGGTGCTCGGCAAGCCCGATGCCCCGGTGGCGATCGTCGAATACGCCTCCATGACCTGCCCGCACTGCGCCCATTTCCACGCCACCACGCTTCCGGCGCTCAAGGAAAAATACATCGACACCGGCAAGGCGAAGCTCATCCTCCGCGAGTTCCCGTTCGATCCGCGCGCCGAGGCGGGGTTCATGCTGGCCCGCTGTTCCAACGACAACTACTTCGCCATGGTCGACGTGCTGTTCAAGCAGCAACCGAGCTGGGTCGCGGTCGAGGATGCCAAGTCGGCGCTGCTGCAGATCGCCAAGCTGGCCGGTTTCTCACAGGAATCCTTCGAGAAGTGCTTGACCGACCAGAAGCTCCTGAACGATGTGAGGGCGGTACGGGAGCGGGGTGCCAAGGATTTCGGCGTCGATTCGACGCCCACCTTCTTCATCAACGGAAACCGTTATCCGGGGGCCATGTCGATTGACGAAATGTCGGCGATCATCGACGGCATGCACTGACGCTCCGCTGCGGGGCGGGCGCGCCATGACCGTTCCCGCGGACCTGGCGGGGGGCCGCCGATGAGGTTTTCAAGGCTCCGCCTGCTTGGCTTCAAATCGTTCGTCGAGCCCGGCGAGTTCGTCATCGAGCGCGGGCTGACCGGCATCGTCGGACCCAATGGCTGCGGCAAGTCCAACCTTGTCGAGGCCTTGCGCTGGGTGATGGGCGAAAGCTCGTACAAGAACATGCGCGGCTCCGGCATGGACGACGTGATCTTCTCGGGCTCGTCCACCCGCCCGTCGCGCAACACCGCCGAGGTCACGCTTTTCCTCGACAACAGCGACCGTTCCGCGCCGCCGGCTTTCAACGACGCCGACGAGCTCCAGGTGTCGCGCCGCATCGAGCGCGAGGCCGGTTCGGTCTACCGCATCAACGGCCGGGAGGCGCGCGCCAAGGACGTTCAGCTCCTGTTCGCCGACCAGTCGACGGGTGCCCGTTCGCCTTCGATGGTCGGCCAGGGCCGCATCGGCGAGCTGATCCAGGCCAAACCGCAGGCCCGCCGCGCCCTGCTCGAGGAGGCGGCCGGCATCTCCGGCCTGCACACCCGCCGCCACGAGGCCGAGCTTCGGCTGCGCGCCGCCGAGCAGAACCTGGAGCGCCTCGACGACGTGGTGCGCGAGCTGGAGGGCCAGATCGACAGCCTGAAGCGCCAGGCCCGCCAGGCATCGCGGTTCAAGAACCTGTCGGGCGAGATCCGCCGTGCCGAGGCGACCCTGTTCCACTTGCGCTGGACGCTTGCCAAGGCGCACGAGGCGGAGGCCAAGTCGGCGCTGGCGGAGGCCACCAGCGCCGTCGCCGAGCGCGCCGCCAGCCAGATGACTGCCGCCAAGGAGCAGGCGGTCGGCGCCCATCATTTGCCGGAGCTGCGCGACGCCGAGGCACGCGCCGCGGCGGCCTTCCAGCGGCTGACCATCGCCCGCGCGCAGGTCGAGGAGGAGGCCGGCCGTATACGCGCCCGCCAGGCGGAGATCGAGAAGCGGCTTGGCCAGCTCGACGCCGACATCGAGCGCGAGGAGCGTATGGTGCGCGACAACGCCGAGACGCTGGAGCGGCTGGCTGCCGAAGAGTCGTCCCTGGCCGTCGACGAATCGGGCGCCGGCGAGCGCGAGGCCACCGCCCGCGCCGCGTTCGAGGCGGCGAGTGCTGCACTTGCTGGCAGCGAGGCAGCGCTCGGAGCGCTCACCGCCGAGCGTGCCGAGGCGGCGGCGGCGCGCCAGTCGGCCGAGCGGGCTCTGCGCGACGCCACCGAGCGCCGCGACCGGCTGCATCGCCAGTTGGCCGATATCGATCGCGAGGCCGGCGAAATCGCGACCCGCATCGCCGACCTGGCCGACCCGGCCGAGAAGCGGGCCGCCGTGGAGGCCGCGTCGACCGCGCTCGAAGAGGCGGAGCAAGCCGCCGTCGCAGCCGAGAAGGCGGTCGCCGACGCCCGCCAGCGCGAAGCCGGGCTGCGTCCCCCGGTTCAGGAGGCCAAGGCCGAGCTGGCGCGGGTCGAGACGGAGGCCCGCACCTTGCAGAAGGTGCTCAATGCGGCGTCCGGCGGCCTCTTCCCGGCGGTCGTGGAGAAGCTCAAGGTCGAGCGCGGCTTCGAGACGGCGCTCGGCGCCGCGCTCGGCGAGGACCTTGACGCGCCGCTCGATCGCAGCGCGCCCGCCCATTGGGGCGACGTCGCGCCCGATCCCGCCGATGCAGCGCTCCCGCAAGGGGCTCGGCCGCTCTCCGACGTGGTGGCCGCGCCGCATCAGCTGGCCCGCCGCCTGGCGCAGGTCGGCGTCGTCGAAGCCGCCGACGGCCTGCGCCTGCAGGCCCGGCTCAAGCCCGGGCAGCGGCTGGTCAGCCGCGAGGGGGCCCTGTGGCGCTGGGACGGCTTCACCGCTTCGGCCGACGCGCCGACGCCGGCTGCCCAGCGGCTTGCCCAGAAGAACCGGCTGGCCGAGCTCGACGCCCAAATCGTTTCGGCGACGCGCCGTCTGCGCGAGGCGGAGGAGGCGCTGGCCGCCGCCGAGGCCGCGGTACGGCAGACCGGCGAGGCCGAGAAAGCGGCTCGCCAAGCCTGGCGGGACGGCCAGCACGGCCTCGGCGAGGCTCGCGACGCCCTGTCGCGCGCCGAGAAGGCGGCAGGCGATCTTTCCAGCCGGCGCGCCGCGCTCGACGAGGCGCGCAGCCGGCTGGCGGAGGGCCACGACGAGGCCGCCGCCGCCTTGGGCGAGGCCCAGGCGCTGGTGGCCGCTGCGCCCGATCTTGCCGAGCTCCAGGCGCGGCTCGACCGGCTCTCGACCGACGTCGCGGGAGAGCGTGCCGTCCTGGCCGACGCGCGAGCCGCCCATGAGGGGTTGAAGCGCGAGGCGGCGGCCCGCGCGGCCCGCCTTGCCGCCATCGCCGGCGAGCGGCAGAGCTGGACTGCGCGCGCCGAGAACGCCGACCGCCAGATCGCCGCGCTCGCCGAGCGTCGCGACGAGGCGCTGCGCGAGAAGAACGCTTTGGCCGACGCGCCAGATGAGATCGACGGTCGCCGCCGCGCATTGCTGTCCCAGCTCTCCGAGGCCGAGACGCTGCGTCAGGCAGCGGCCGACCGTCTGCAGGAGGCGGAAAACCGCCAGTCCGTGTTGGACAAGGCGGCGACAGCGGCCATACAGGCGCTTTCGGAATCGCGCGAGGCGCGGGTGCGTGCCGAGGAGCGGCTGACCGCCGCCGACGAGCGCCGCCGCGAGATCGAGGCGCGCATCCAGGAGGCGCTCGGCACGCCGCCGCATCTCGTCGTGCGCCAGGCCGAGCTCGATCCGGAGAAGCCGCTGCCCGACATGGGCGAGGTGGAGCGCCGGCTGGAACGGCTAAAGATCGAGCGGGAGCGCCTCGGCGCCGTCAATCTGCGCGCCGAGGAGGAGCAGCGCGAGCTCACGGAGCGGCTGGAGACGCTGGTCACCGAGCGCGAGGACGTTCTGGAGGCGATCCGGAAGCTCAGGCAGGCCATTCACAGCCTCAACCGCGAGGGTCGCGAGCGGCTTCTCGCCGCCTTCGACGTGGTCAACGGTCATTTCCAGCGGCTTTTCACCCATCTGTTCGGCGGCGGCACCGCCGAGCTGCAGTTGGTCGAATCCGAAGACCCGCTCGAGGCCGGCCTGGAAATCCTGGCGCGCCCGCCCGGCAAGAAGCCGCAGACCATGACGCTGCTCTCCGGCGGCGAGCAGGCGCTGACCGCGATGGCGCTGATCTTTGCCGTCTTCCTGACCAATCCGGCGCCGATCTGCGTCCTCGACGAGGTCGACGCGCCGCTCGACGACCACAATGTCGAGCGCTTCTGCAACCTCATGGACGAAATGGCGGGAACCACGGACACCCGCTTCGTGATCATCACGCACAACCCCATCACGATGGCCCGCATGAACCGTCTCTTCGGCGTCACCATGGCCGAGCAGGGCGTCAGCCAGCTGGTCTCGGTCGACCTCGAGGCGGCGGAAAAGATGCGCGAGGCGGGATAGCCCGCTGCGCACTGCAGGCCCGCTGCAAGTTCCCAGTCGACAATCCACGACAGACCCCGCTATGAGGGCCTTCAACGAAAGCGGCTTGAGGGCATTCGGCTGTCGATGACGATAGAGTGGGCGAGGCGCCTGCCCGTCGCGGGCGGAAGCGGCAAGGCGGCCGTTCTACTGGGTGGGTTGAGCGTGCTCGCCTATGTGCTGTCGCTTTCCCTGCTCGGCACGAGCAAGTTCTACGGACATTTCCTGCTGGTCTCGATCGTCGCCGGGCTGCCGCTCGTTCCGTGGATGTCGTTCCGCGCCCTGCGTATGAGCGGCCACCTCGTGGCCTATATTGCGGTCTTCGTCGCGCTCATCCTCCTCTATGGCCTGCACGTCGCATTCTTTGGGTCGTCGACGACGCAGCTCGACAACGTCTCGCGGGTCGGCCTGGGCCTCGTCAACGGCGGCTTCTTCTATATGCTGTTCGGCTGCCGCCGGGACCGTCTCTTCCGATTCGTGGTGCTGATTGCCGCTCTGCACGCCTTCGTGGCTTCGGCGTCCATCTTCTACGAGGCCATCGAGGCCGTTGCGACCACGGAATGGCGCTTCGGCGTCAAGACCAACCCGATTCCCTTCTCCGAGATGCTGATGGCGTCGGTGGGTCTCGTCGCCATCGTCTGCATCGGCCATATCGAGGGAGGATATCGATGGGCGAGGGCGGTCGGGCTGGTGGCTTTCGTCTCGCTCGGCATGCTGGCGCTGGTGCTGACCGGGACCCGCGGCACCTTGCTGGCGCTCGTGCCGCTGGCGGTGCTGATGGTGGCGAACGCGCGCACCCGCTCCGCCAGGACGACCTCCCTGTTGGCCGTCGTCCTGCTGGTCGCACTCGCCCTTGCCTTCCCGACGCCTCTGCGCGTGCAGTTCGGGGTGCTGCTGACCGACCTCGGCCACCTGTGGTCCAAAGGGGAGGCCGCCGACGGCCTCTCGACCTCCACCGGGCTGCGGGTGATGATGTGGGAGATGGCTCTCGGCCTCGCCAGGTCGCGACCGCTGCTGGGTTACGGCGCCGGCAGCTTTCCGGCCCTGCTGGCCGATCCGGCTCTCGGCCTGGCCAAAGACTCCCCCATCGCCGCCTTCAACCAGCTGCACAACCAGTACCTGGATTTCCTGTTGGAGACCGGGTTGGTCGGGCTGCTCCTCTTCGGCCTGCTGCTCGGCGTCGCCTTTTCGGCCGGCCTCCGGCTCTACCGGCAGGGCGTCCATCGCGACCGCGCGTGCGCACTGATGTGGGTGTCGGCCTGCTATGGCTGCTTCGGGCTCAGCCAGGCCTTCTTCAGCCACGCCAACACCAGCCTGCAGTTCGGCGTCTATCTGGGGCTGCTCATGTGGACGGTGCCGGCCGCTCGCGACGAGCCCGCTCCGACCGGGGCTTAGCCGCCGGACTTTTCGCGGGCTTCCTTCTCGGCCAGCTTCTGCTTGCGCGTCTTCGGCTTCAGGCGCCTGAAGAAGCGGTCGACCGAGCGGCCGAAGCGCGTCGCGGAGATCAGCTTGTCGATCTCCATGTTGGAGGCTTCGAGCCGCTGCGACAGCACTTCGGCGGCGGCCAGCGAAACGTCGGCGCCGCCGATGTCCGGAAAGCGCCGGGTGACGGCGGCATAGTTGGAAACGATGGCCGAGTCCCACAGGGCAAGCCGGCCGGACCGGGCCAGGACGCGCTGGATCACCTGCTCGTAAGTCCAGTCGTGGATGTGGAAGACCTTCCAGCGGTCGCTCCGCCGGGCGGTGAAGCCAGCCAGCACGATGCGGGCGGAGAGACCGAGCTCGCACAGCCAGACGGCCAGCGCAAAGCCGCTGCTCGGCAGATGGTCTTCGGGATAGAAATCGGCGAAAGAGCCGGTCAGCTCGAGATGCCCGATAGGCGCGCCCTTGAAGTCGCTCGCCGGGCTCAGCTTCTCCCAGCTTCCGGAGGCGAGGTTCAGGATGCCCTTGAAGCCTTGGCCCGGGAAGAAGGCGAGCACCGAGTCGACCTCGCGGCGATAGACGATATTGGCTCCCGTGGTGCCGCTGCGTGCTACGAGAAGCGATTCTCCGTCACAGGGTTGGTCCAGAACCTTGTAGACCTTGTTGAAGAAGACGTAGAGCGCGCCGGCCGGCTGCGAGGCCCGCACGGCGGGAAGGTCGACTTCGTCGCTGTTGGCGACCAGGACGATCGCGGGAAACCGCGAAAAGAAGCGCCGCCACTCCTCCGTCGACGCCAGCCCTTGGGTGGTGGACGGGCTAGGCGCGTCGCCCTCGGTCCTGTCCTCCCGCGCCAGCATGGTCAGGACGCCGTCTCGCGCTGCGTCACATGCAGCATCCGGTCGCGCATGGCGAACCACTCCTGCGCATAGTCGTCGTTCCTGTATTCGTCGAA
>JBEVJK010000045.1:0-3459 GCA_040510195.1 Mesorhizobium sp.
GTCTTGATGCCGTTGGCATTGAGGGTGAGCAGGATGATGTTGCCGAGAACCGAGCCCTCCGTATCGATCTTCGACGAAACCACCACGTCGGCCTTGGCCGTATTCGCGGCTGCCAAGCCCAGGGCGATGGCAAGGGTGAGGGACTTGAGGACGGTCTTCATGCGAACCCCCTTGAGGAACTGTGCCCCGGTGTTTTTAGGACAGATTCCGCATTTAGGCAGAGGGGGCCCCCAGAAGACTCGGAACGGGGGATAAAAAGATCGTGTGAGGGGGCAGCAAAAGCCCGCCGAAGGCATTGTGATCCTTCGGCGGGGACGGCCGTTCAAGCGCTTGGGGCCTCTTTAAGCGCTCAAGGCCGCCGGAGGTTCTTGGGCGATGGTGAAGCGGACCTGGGCCTGGGGACGGTGGTCCTCCGAGAGGGTGCGCCAGGTGCGCTCGGCCTCGTTGCGGTTGTCGAAGGGGCCGACCACCCGCTCGGTGCCTTGGACGATGGTGTCGCAGTCGCAGGAGGTGTACTCGCCGCCGACAACCCAGAAACGTGACTTCGTCATGATCGCTCTCCGTTGGTGCAAAGGGTTTGAGGTTGGTTGAAGCTCACGCGGCCGCCTGAAGCTTGGCCGAGGTCTGGACCTGCGCCGTCCCGGTCGATTCCGCCATGGCCGAATAGGGAAGGCGGATGCCATCGAAGCGCTCTTCCGGAGCGGAGGCGATCGGGTTGGCGGTCGAGCCCGGAAGCGTCTCGGTGGTCATGACCTTATCCTTCAGTTTTACATTTCTTGACAAAACCTGCCTTCGGGCCAGAATTGTTGCAGAGCAGCAGGACGTCTCGTTCTCATTAACCCTCGAAGAAGCCGTTGTTTCAACGTTGGATTTCTGAAGAAAAGTCGCCCTGTAAAGCTTTGACAACCTCTGTCGTGTCAACTTGTAAAAAGATTTACAACATGGATGAGAGCAGAAAGCTTTTCGTCGGCCCTCGCTTGAAGCGCCTGCGGCGGGAGCTCAACATGAGCCAGTCCCGCATGGCCGAGGAGCTCGGGCTGTCGCCGAGCTACCTCAACCTGATGGAGCGCAACCAGCGGCCGATCACGGCGCAGGTGCTGATCCGCCTCGCCCATGCCTATCAGCTGGATCCGCGCGAGTTCGCCAACGACGACGACGGACGCATCGTGTCGGAGCTGGAGGAGGTTTTTGCCGATCCGCTCTTCCGCTCGACCCCGGTGGCACGGCTTGAGCTGCGCGAGGCCGTGGAGAGCGCGCCGTCTATGGTCGATGCGATCAACCGCCTCTACCGCGCCTATCAGGCCCTGCGCGGCGCCCGCGAGGCGGTGACGCCGAACGTGCGCGACCGCGACCGGGCCGAGGATGCGCCGCAGGTCGACCCGGTCGACCGGGTGCGCGAGCTGATCCACGAGGCCAGGAATCATTTTCCCGAGCTGGACGAGGCCGCCGAAGCCCTGGCCTCGGACCTTGCCGCGACGGGCCACGAGCCGTTCTTCGCCATCGCCGAGCGGCTGCACGCCAGGCACGGCATCCGGGTGCGGGTGATGCCCGTCGACGTGATGCCGGACTCGCTGCGCCGCTACGACCACCACCGCCGGCAGCTCCTGATTTCCGAACTGGTGGATCCGTCCGGCAGGACCTTCCAGGCCGCCTACCAATTGGCCTTCGCCGAGATGCGCGAGACCATCGACGCGCTGGCCGTGCGCCTGGAGCCGGTGGACGGGCCGGCCCGGCGGCTGCTGCGGGTCTCGTTCGGCAATTACTTCGCCGGCGCGCTGATGATGCCCTACGGCAAGTTCCACGCGGCGGCGGAGGCGCTCGGCTACGACGTCGAGGTGCTGGGCGCCCGCTTCGGCGCGAGCTTCGAGCAGGTGGCGCATCGCCTCACCACGCTGGCCCGCGCCAATGCGCGCGGCATTCCCTTCTTCCTGGTACGGGTGGATTCGGCCGGCAACGTGTCGAAGCGGTTCTCGTCCGGCCGCTTCCCATTCTCGCAGTTCGGCGGCACTTGCCCGCTCTGGAACCTGCACTCCACTTTCCGCACACCCGGACATGTGGCGACCCAGATCGTCGAGCTGCCGGATTCCTCCCGCTGGTTTTCCATCGCCCGCACGGTCAAGCGCGCCTTCAACCCCTGGGGCGCTCCGGATCCGCAATTCGTGGTGGGCCTCGGCTGCGAGCTGAAATACGCCCACCGCCTCGTCTATGCGCGGGGTCTCGACCCCGCCTTCGCCGAGGCCACGCCCATCGGCATCAATTGCCGCCTGTGCGAACGGCCCGCCTGTCCGCAGCGTGCGGCACCGCCACTGATGCATGCCCTGATCGTCGACGAGATGAAGCGCGGCGTCTCGCCGTTCGAGTTCGACGCGACTTAAAGCCCTCAGGCAGGACGGTCGTGCCGATAGAAGGCATTCGCGATGCCGTGCAGATCGCGTAAGCCCGTGAACGCCATGCCGGCTTTTTCGAGCACCCTGCGGGACGCCATGTTCTCGGCAACCGCAAAGCCGATCACATGGTCGACGGGGACCATGCGGTAGATCCAGTCCAGAAGCGCCCCTGCGGCCTCGCTCGCATAGCCCCGGCCCCAGAACGGCCGCATGACGCTGTACCCGAGTTCGAGTTCGCCGGTCTCATCGAAGCGGCCGAAACCCGCGCGCCCAAGAAAGCGGCCCTGCGGATCCAGAATTTTGAACTTGGTCCAACCGTTCTCGGCGTAATCTTTCCGAAAGCCGTCGAACTTCGCGCGCAGGAACGCCTCGTCCCAGGGCGGATCGCCCATCTGGCGGAAATGCTGCACCTCCGGGTCGCGGTGAAGCTCCACGAGCAATGGAAAGTCATCAGCTTCCCAAGGAAGGAAGTGCAGGCGCTCACTGACCAGAACAGGTGTCGTCATCAAAGGCTCTTATTGCTTTTCATCGAGCCAATGATCGAGAAACCGGTCGAGCCAGCGGGACACATGCGGATCGTGCTGGAAGCGTCCGGCCAATTGCCGGATGCGGTCCTGCGCGCCGGGCATGCGCAGACGCTCCTCGGCCATCACCGTCCAGCGGCACATCATGGCGTGAGTGACCTCCGGGTGGAACTGCAGGCCGAAGGCCTTCCGGCCGGCCCGGATCGCCTGGGTCGGAAAGTCGTCGCCGGTCGCCAGGGTCTCGGCGCCGGCGGGGCAGTCGAAGCCCTCCCCGTGCCAGTGGTAGACATGGCTCGGCCAGGGCACGCCCCAATCCTCGCTCAGGGCATTGCCCGCCGCCGTGGGCAGCAGCGGGTAATAGCCGATCTCGGCGCGGCCCTCGGGATGCGCCCAGACGCTGGCTCCGAGGTGCTTCGCCATCATCTGCGCGCCGAGGCAGAGGCCGAGATAAGGCTTGTTCTCCTTGAGCGGAACCGCGATCCAGTCGATCTCCGCCTTGACGAAATCGTCCGGATCGTTGGCGCTCATCGGCCCGCCGAAGATCACCG
>JBEVJK010000046.1:0-3524 GCA_040510195.1 Mesorhizobium sp.
GATGCGGCGCGCGGCCAATATGCCGCCGGCAGCGAACTCGGCGCCGCGGTCAAGGCCTACCGCGCCGAAGACCATGTCTCGCCGCAGAGCAACACGCTGACCTATGCGGCGCTGAAGCTCACCATCGACAATCCGCGCTGGGCCGGCGTGCCGTTCTACCTGCGCACCGGCAAGCGCCTCGCCGAGCGGCGCACCGAGGTGGCGATCCACTTCAAGAAGCCGGCCAGCGCTTTGCTGCCGGCCGAGCCGAACCTCATCCGCCTGCAGATGGACCCGATCGAAGGCACCGCGACGAGCTTTGCCGTCAAGCTGCCTGGCCCCAAGATGCGGCTCGCCACCGCCACCAGCCTGTTCCGCTACGCCGACCTTTTCCCGCGCCAGCCGACCGTCGGCTATGAGGGCCTGCTCTATGGCTGCATGACCGGCGATGCGACTCTGTTCCAGCGCGCCGACATGATCGAAGGCAGTTGGGCCGCGGTGCAGCCGCTCCTCGATGCCTGGGCCGAGGGCTCGCCGGAGAGCTACGCCGCCGGCAGCGCCGGGCCGGCCGGTGCCGATGCCCTGCTGGCCCGCGACGGCCGGGCCTGGCTGCCGCTCGGCACAGGCTGACCGCGCCGATGCAGCCCGGCGCCGACCGGCCGCTGATCGGCAGGCCCTCGCCTCCCCACCGCCTCCACCCCAGGCTCTACGCCTCCGAACTGATCGGCACGGCGCTGCTGGTCTTCGTCGGCCTGTCGATCGTCATCCTGGTCAATGCGCCGGAGGGTCCGCTCGCCGCGGTCATTCCGTCCGCCGGTGCGCGCCGGGCGCTGGCGGGCACGCTGTTCGGCGCCACCGGCGCGGCCATCGCCTATTCCGCCGTCGGGCGCATCAGCGGCGCCCATATCAACCCGGCGATGACGCTTGCCTTCTACCTCGAGGGCAAGATCGGCTGGCGCGATGCGCTGCTCTATGTCGTCTTCCAATGCGCCGGCGCGGTTCTGGGCGCCGCCGGCCTCCTCGTCTGGGGCGCCATGGGGCAAAGCCTCGACGAGGGCGCCACCATGCCCGGCGCGCCCTGGGGACCGGCCTGGGCAGTGGCGGGGGAGACGCTGTGCGGCTTCCTCCTCGTCTACCTGATCTTCGCCTGCCTCGCCCGGTCGCGCCTCAGGCCCTATGCGCCGCTGGTCAATCCGCCGCTCTTCTGCATCCTGGTGTGGCTGGAGGCGCCGCTCTCCGGCGCCAGCGCCAATCCGGCGCGCAGCGTCGGGCCGGCGGTGCTGACCAGCACCTGGACGGACCATTGGGTCTATTGGGTCGGGCCTTGCCTCGGCGCGGCGCTGGCCGTCGCCATGGCCAGGCTCGAACTGTTCGGCCCGCACCGGCCGGCGGAGGCGCGGCTCTGCCAGTTCCAGCACGAGGTCGAGGTTTTGGCTGACGATGCCGTCCGCCTGGTCGAACGGGAGACGCGACGATGAGCGAGGACGACGAGCCTCATCTCCTCGACACCGAGGAGGGCAAGCGCCTGCACCGCGCTCAGGCCGAGGGCTGGCGGCGCTGGGGGCCTTACCTCAGCGAGCGGCAGTGGGGCACGGTGCGCGAGGATTACAGCGCCGACGGCTCGGCCTGGGAGTATTTTCCGCACGACCACGCCCGGTCACGCGCCTATCGCTGGGGCGAGGACGGCATTGCCGGCTTCTCCGACGAGGCGTGCAACTGGTGCCTGTCGCTCGCCCTGTGGAACGGCAAGGACCCGTTCCTCAAGGAGCGGATGTACGGCCTCACCAACCAGCAGGGCAACCATGGCGAGGACGTGAAGGAGCTGTGGTGGTACCTCGACGGCACGCCGACCCACAGCCTGATGCGGATGCTCTACAAATATCCGCAGGGGGAATTTCCCTACGAGGCCCTGCTGGCCGAGAGCCTCGCGCGCAAGGGCAAGGACCTGCCCGAATATGAGCTGATCGACACCGGCATCTTCGCCGAGCAGCGCTATTTCGACATCGTGGTCGACTATGCCAAGGCCGCGACCGACGACATCGTCATGCGGGTGACGGTGTCCAATCGCGGACCGGACGCGGCCGAGCTCGACCTCCTGGTGCAGCTCGTCGCCCGCAATGTCTGGTCCTGGTATCCGACCACGAGCCGCCCGCTGCTGCGCGCCATCGACGGCAATCGCGTCGCCGCCAGCCATCCGACGCTGCCGCCGATGGTGTTCACGCCGCTGCAGGAGGCGGAGCTGCTGTTCTGCGAGAACGACACCAACACGCGACGGCTCTACAAGTCCGGCGCCGTCGGGCATTTCAAGGATGCCTTCCACGATTATGTCGTCGGCGGCGATGCCTCTGCGGTCAACCCGCTGCGCGAGGGCACCAAATGCGCCGCGCGCTCGAAGCTCACCGTGCCGGCGGGTGGCGAGGCGGTGCTGCGCTTTCGCTTTGCCCCGCAGGGCGGGCCGGCGCCGACGGCGGCCGATTGCGATGCGGTTCTCGCAGCGCGGCAGGCCGAGGCGGACGCCTTCTACGCCGTGCTGCAGCAAGAGATCGCCGATCCGGATGCCAAGCTGGTGCAACGCCAGGCGCTGGCCGGCATGTTGTGGTCGAAGCAATTCTACCACTACGACATCCTGCACTGGCTGGACGGCGATCCGCTGCAGCCCAAGCCCCCCGCGAGCCGCCTCGGCGGCCGCAACAGCCATTGGAAGCACCTCTACAACGACAGCATCATCTCGATGCCGGACACCTGGGAGTATCCCTGGTACGCGGCCTGGGACCTCGCCTTCCATGCCGTCACCTTCGCGCTGATCGACCCGGATTTCGCCAAGCGCCAGCTCACCCTCCTGGTCCGCGACTGGTACATCCATCCGAACGGTCAGCTGCCGGCCTAGGAGTGGACTTTTGGCGACGTCAATCCGCCGGTGCATGCCTGGGCGGCCTGGCGGGTCTACCAGATGGACCGTGCCCTGACCGGCCGGGCCGACCGAGTCTTCCTCGAAGGCGTCTTCCACAAGCTGATCCTAAACTTCACCTGGTGGGTGAACCGCAAGGACGCGCAGGGCCGCGACATCTTCCAGGGCGGCTTTCTCGGCCTCGACAATATCGGCATCTTCGACCGCTCGAAGCCGCTGCCGACCGGCGGCACCATCGACCAGTCGGACGGCACGGCCTGGATGGCGATGTATGCCCTCAATCTGATGCGCATCGCCACCGAGCTCGCCTTCGACGACCCGATCTACCAGGATCTCGCCGACAAGTTCTTCGAGCACTTTCTGCTCATCGCCATGGCGATGGAGAATCTCAGCGGCGATGGCGCCGGCCTGTGGGACGAGGCGGACCAGTTCTACTACGACACGCTGAACCTGCCGAGCGGCGAGCGCGTGCCGATGCGCATCCGCTCGCTCGTCGGCATCATTCCGCTCTGTGCGGTCGAAGTCCTGTCGGGCGAGACGATGAGCCGCCTGCCGCTCTTCGGCCAGCGGGCCGAGTGGATCATGGAGAACCGCCCGACGCTGGCGAGCCTCGTCTCGCGCTGGACCGAGCCGGGCG
>JBEVJK010000047.1:0-14369 GCA_040510195.1 Mesorhizobium sp.
TGATCCTCCAGAAGATGAAGGAAACGGCGGAAGCCTATCTCGGCGAGAAGGTCGAGAAGGCGGTGATCACCGTTCCGGCCTATTTCAACGACGCCCAGCGCCAGGCCACCAAGGACGCCGGCAAGATCGCCGGCCTCGAGGTGCTGCGCATCATCAACGAGCCGACGGCCGCAGCCCTGGCCTACGGCCTCGACAAGAAGGACGGCAAGACGATCGCCGTCTACGACCTCGGCGGCGGCACTTTCGACATCTCCGTGCTGGAGATCGGTGACGGCGTGTTCGAGGTGAAGTCGACCAATGGCGACACCTTCCTGGGTGGCGAGGACTTCGACATGCGCCTGGTCGAGTACCTGGCCGCGGAGTTCAAGAAGGAGCAGGGCATCGACCTGAAGAACGACAAGCTCGCGCTCCAGCGCCTCAAAGAGGCGGCCGAGAAGGCGAAGATCGAGCTGTCCTCGTCCTCGCAGACCGAGATCAACCTGCCCTTCATCACCGCCGATCAGACGGGTCCTAAGCACCTGACGATGAAGCTGACCCGGGCGAAGTTCGAGTCGCTCGTCGAGGACCTGGTGCAGCGCACCATCGACCCCTGCAAGGCGGCGCTGAAGGATGCCGGCCTGAAGGCAGGCGAGATCGACGAGGTCGTGCTGGTTGGCGGCATGACCCGCATGCCCAAGATCCAGGAGATCGTGAAGCAGTTCTTCGGCAAAGAGCCGCATAAGGGCGTGAACCCGGACGAGGTGGTCGCGCTCGGCGCGGCGATCCAGGCCGGCGTGCTGCAGGGCGACGTCAAGGACGTTCTGCTGCTCGACGTGACGCCGCTGTCGCTCGGCATCGAAACGCTGGGCGGCGTGTTCACCCGGCTGATCGAGCGCAACACGACGATCCCGACCAAGAAGGGCCAGGTCTTCTCGACCGCCGAGGATTCGCAGGCGGCGGTGACCATCCGGGTCTTCCAGGGCGAGCGCGAGATGGCCGCCGACAACAAACTGCTCGGCCAGTTCGACCTGGTCGGCATCCCCCCGGCGCCGCGAGGCGTGCCGCAGATCGAGGTCACCTTCGACATCGACGCCAACGGCATCGTCAACGTCTCGGCCAAGGACAAGGGCACCGGCAAGGAGCACCAGATCCGCATCCAGGCGTCCGGCGGCCTTTCCGACGCCGACATCGAGAAGATGGTGAAGGACGCCGAGGCCAATGCCGAGGCGGACAAGAAGCGCCGGGCGCTCGTCGAGGCGCGCAACCAGGCCGAGGCGCTGGTGCACTCTTCAGAGAAGTCGCTCAAAGACTATGGCGACAAGGTCGCCGAGGGCGACCGCACCGCCATCGCCGATGCCATCGCTGCGCTCAAGACGGCGTCCGAAGGCGACGACGTCGAGGAGATCAATGCCAAGACCCAGAGCCTTGCCGAGGTCTCGATGAAGCTCGGCCAGGCCATGTACGAGGCCTCGCAAAAGGAGGCCGCCGAGGCGGACGCCGCCAGCGACGCCGCCAAGGAAGGCTCAGACGTGGTCGATGCCGACTTCGAGGAGATCGACGACGACGACGACAAGAAGAAATCGGCCTAACGGCTCGATTTTGAGCAGTGACGAGACCCGGCGCACCACAGCCGGGTCTTTTCTTTGCCGATTTAAATAGAACTCGCCGAAAAAATGTCGCCTCGTTGCATCCGCGCTATGGCATCGGCGGCGTCGACTTACTAAATCGAGAAACAGCCGACCGCTGGAGGGGTGCGAGGCTTCGCAGCGGCAACCGTGACGACGGAACGACATGAAAGCTGATTTCTACGAAACCCTCGGCGTTCAGCGAGGCGTGGACGACAAGGAACTCAAGGTTGCGTTCCGCAAGCTTGCCATGCAGTTCCATCCGGATCGCAATCCCGGCGACCGGGCCTGCGAGCACAGGTTCAAGGAAATCAACGAAGCCTACGAGACGCTGAAGGACCCCCAGAAGCGCGCCGCCTACGACCGCTTCGGGCATGCCGCCTTCGAGCATGGCGGCGCCAATGGCTTCAGCGCCTCGGGTTTTGCGGCCGGCGGCTTTGCCGACATCTTCGAAGACATCTTCGGCGACATGATGGGCGCGCGCCAGAGGCGGGGATCCTCGGGCCGAGAGCGCGGCGCCGACCTGCGCTACAATATGGAGATCACGCTCGAGGAGGCCTATGCCGGCAAAACCGCCCAGATTCGGGTGCCGGCCTCGATCTCGTGCAGCGAATGCAGCGGCTCGGGCGCCAAGCCGGGCACGCAGCCCGTCACCTGCTCGATGTGCTCAGGCTCGGGCCGCGTGCGCGCGGCGCAGGGCTTCTTCTCGATCGAGCGCACCTGCCCGCAATGCCAGGGAAGGGGGCAGACGATCAAGGAGCCGTGCCAAAAATGCGCCGGACAGGGCCGCGTCACCGAGGAGCGCTCGCTTTCGGTGAACATCCCAGCTGGCATCGAGGATGGGACGCGCATCCGGCTCGCCAATGAGGGCGAGGCGGGGTTGCGCGGCGGACCCTCGGGGGATCTCTACATCTTTCTCTCCGTCAAGCCGCACGAGCTCTTCCAGCGCGACGGCGCCGACCTGTTCTGCAAGGTGCCGATATCGATGACCACGGCGGCGCTCGGCGGTTCGTTCGAAGTGGCCACGCTCGACGGCACCCAAACCCGCGTGAAGGTGCCCGAAGGCACCCAGAACGGCCGGCAGTTCCGGGTGAAGGGCAAGGGCATGCCGGTGCTCCGGCAGCCGCAGATCGGGGACCTCTACATCCAGGTGGCCGTGGAGACGCCGCAAAGCCTCAGCAAGCGCCAGCGCGAGCTCCTGGAGGAGTTCGAGGAGCTGTCCTCGAAGGACAACAGCCCGCAGTCGAGCGGCTTTTTCGCGCGCATGAAGGACTTCTTCGAATCCTTCGGCGAGTAGCGCCGAGGCGGCCTGAACGCCGCCGTGGCTTTCTCGACCGCGCCACCGCTTTGACCTTGCGTCAGGCGAATCCTCGCGTAAATACTGCCCCCGGGGACCGAGCGCAACGAGAGGTTATCAATGCCACGCGGCACTGGATTGCGAAGGACGCTCGCCACCCGTTTCGACGAGGAGCTGAAATTCTTCAGGGGCTGGATCGACAAGCCGAGGGCGGTCGGCTCGATCATACCGACAAGCTCGGTCGCGGCGCGCCGGATGGCCTCGGTGATCGATCCGAAATCGGATCTGCCGGTGCTCGAGGTCGGCCCCGGCACCGGCGTGATCACCCGCGCCATCCTGGCGCGCGGCATCAGGCCGGAGCGGCTCTACGCGGTCGAATACTCGCGTGACTTCGTGCGCCATCTGAGGCGCGTGCATCCGAAGGTGAACGTCATCCAGGGCGACGCCTTCGACCTCGACCGCACGCTCGGGGAGCATCGCGGCCTGACCTTCGACTGCGTAATCTCGGGCGTGCCGCTGCTGAATTTTCCGGTCGAGCAGCGGGTCCGCTATCTGGAGGACCTGCTCGGCCGCATTCCGCCGGGGCGGCCGGTGGTTCAGCTGACTTACGGACCGCTCTCCCCGATCCCGGCCGGCAAGGGCGACTACACGGTCAAGCATTTCGACTTCGTCATCCGCAACATTCCGCCGACCCAGCTGTGGGTCTACCGGCGGCCGGTCCGCGGCTGACGCTGCCGCCGGCGGGACGGCGAGAGGACTGAGCGGCCATGGCAGCGAAGATCCTGGTGTTCGCGGGCTCGATCCGCACCGGCGCGTATAGTGGCCGAACCGCCGACGTGGCGACCCGGGAGCTTCTCCAGCAGGGGGCCGAGGTGACGCGGATCTCGCTCGCCGACTACCCGCTGCCGATCATGGATCAGGACCTGGAGAAGGAGAAGGGCGTGCCGGAGAATGCCCACCGTCTCGGGCGCCTGATCGCCGCCCAAGACGGCCTCCTGATCTGCAGCCCGGAATACAACGCTTCGATCCCGCCTTTGCTCAAGAACACGCTGGACTGGGTGAGCCGCATCCGTCAGGACGGCGGCAAGCCCTTCTTTCCGTATCGCGGCAAGGTCGCCGGCCTGTGCTCGTCCTCCGACGGGAACTTCGCCGGCGCGCGCGGCCTCTACCATCTGCGTGCCGTCCTGATGAATTGCCAGGTGGAGATCATCACGCCGCAGTGCTCGGTCGCCCGCGGCGCCGAAGCCTTCGACGAGAACGGCGACTTCAAGGAGGAGCGGCTCAGGAAATCCATGGCCAATGTGTGCCGTACGCTCATCGAGCGGGCCGATCTGATGGCGCTGGCGCGACGGCGATGACGAAGCCCGCAGCGGTGGCTTTTCGGGCCGACACTTCTATGGCATGGAAGCGACGGTCGGAGGGAGCGCCATGAACATCGATGACACTGTCGACGGACGGCTGATCGTCGGCCTTGACGTGCCCAGCGTTGCGGAGGCGGAGCGCGTGGTGCGGGACGTCGACGGCCTCGTCTCCTGCTTCAAGATCGGCTACCAGCTCGCCTTCGCCGGCGGGCTCGACCTCGCCCGGTCGCTGGCGGAAGACGGGCGGCAGGTCTTCCTCGACATGAAGCTGCTCGACATCGACAACACCGTCGCCCACGGCGTCGAAGCGATCGCCCGGATGGGGGTCGCCATGCTCACCTTGCACGCCTATCCCAAGGCGATGCGGGCCGCCGTGACGGCAGCCGAAGGCAGCGGGCTCTGCTTGCTGGCAGTGACCGTGCTGACCTCCATGGACGCAGCCGACCTTGCCGAAGCAGGATACCGCGACGACGACCCGCATCGCCTGGTGCTCGCCCGCGCGCGACAGGCGCTGGACGCCGGCATGGGTGGCATCGTGTGCTCGGCCGCCGAGGCCGAGGCGGTGCGCCAGGTGGCCGGCCCGCAGCTGGCCGTGGTGACGCCGGGCATCAGGCCGGCCGGAGGCGATCCCGGCGATCAGAAGCGGGTGATGACGCCGGCGGCGGCGATCCGCGCCGGCGCCAGCCATCTGGTGGTGGCGCGGCCGATCATCCACGCGGCCGACCGACGCGCGGCCGCGGCGGCGATCCTTGCCGAGATGCGCGAGGCGGCAGCAGACGCGGCTGCGTGACGGCTGACCGGGCCTATTCCACGATGCCTGGAGCCGGACGTCCGGCCGTTGGAAAAGCCGCCTTGAAGCCATAGGATCGGCCGCGGCGGTCCTTGCCGAACAGGGATCGTCGCGTTGCCGCGAAACCTTCGCGGCGGACCAGTTCAGGGGAGGAAGCCGATGCCCAAGGGATACTGGATTGCCCGGATGGATGTGCGCGACCCGGAGGGCTACAAGGACTATGTCGCAGCCGCGAAGCCGGCCTTCGAGCGCTTCGGAGCCCACTTCCTGGCGCGCGGCGGGACAATCGAAGCCGTCGAAGGCGTGGCGCGAGCCCGCAACGTGGTCATCGAGTTCGCCTCGTTGAAGGCCGCCCAGGACTGCTACCACTCGCCCGAATACCAGGCGGCCAAGGCGATCCGCCAGCGATATGCCGAGGGCGAGATCCTGCTGGTCGAGGGCGCCTAGAGCCGACTCGCGGCCAGGCGGCGGCGAGCGGCGCATTCCCGTCGCACGAAACGGCAAGGCCGCATCCCCCAAAAGGGAAATCCCGCGCCGAAGCGGCGCGGGATGGTCCGTGGTGGCGCTTGCTGCGCCTCTGAGGTCTCACCTCACCATTCGAAGCGGAACTCCAGCATGGCGCGTGCGCCTTCCACGCCGCCGCCGACGAAGAGATCGCCGCGTAGCCCGGCACTGATCGTCCGCGCAGGCTTGCCCTTGCCGCCGGGGATCTTGCGGGCGTAGCGCAGCCCCGCCGACAGCTCCCCATGCGTCTGCCTGCGCTCCAGCGTCACCCTCTGTTGCTGGTTGCCGACGCGGAAGAGCGCCGTCGGGTCGTCGCCAAAGTCCTGATAGACGGTGGCTTCGAGGTAGGGCGTGAGCGTGGCCGCCCCGGGCAGCTTGACGGCGCGGCTGACCGTGCCGCGGACGAAGCCTCTCACCGTGTCGTAAGACTCCGGATCGAGCGAGCCGCTGTCGCCGAAGGCCAGCTGCCCCGGATTGACATGCGCGTAGGTCAGACCCACCGACGGGATGAAGGAGTAGCCGCCGGCCAGGTCATAATTGGCACCGACGGCCGTGGTCACGGCAATCCGGTCGGTGTCGAGCTTGGCGCGGTTCAGGCCGATCACCGGATCGGAGTTGCTGAAGGTGAAGTCCGTGTTGCCGTAGCGGACCTCCACATCGGCGAAGTAGCGATCCTTGGCGACCGTCAGGTAGCCGCCGATGTATTGCTGGTCGAAATCGCCCGTGGTCGTGTTGGGGAACAGCCCACCATCGTCCCGTGAGGTCTCCTCGGTGTCGCCGGAGGCGATCCCGCCCGAGAGGCCGGCATTGATGGCAATGCCGTTGTCGAGGCATCTCCACCCGAAATCCACGCCGAACTCGCCGCCGACGCGGTCGATCGAGGCGGAGACGTCGGCACCGCTGCCGTCGCTCGCCGAGACGGTGCCGTCGGCGTCGAGATGGGTGCCCGAGCCCTGAGCCCAGACGCCGGGCTGGCCGCCGCAAGGATCGGCAAGGTCGCTCAGCCGAGTGTCGAAGGGGCTCGCCGGCCGCTCAAGGAGCATGCCGGTGGTCTGCTCCACCAGCATGGTGTCGAACAGGATCCGCCCGGGAACGCGCGGGTCGAGCTGGCTGTAGATGCCCCAATCCTCGCCGACCTGGCCGAAGCTGTAGCGGACGAGGCCGCCGCTCGGGAGGCCTTGCGCGGTGAAGGCCGCGGTGTTGGCGGCCGCCGCGTCGAGGTCCACGACGACCACCGGTGTCGCCTGCACCCAGCCGCTTCCGACGACGTTGAACAGGATTTCGGTGGTGCCCGTGGCGTTGCCGATGACGATCAGCCGGTCGGCCTTGGCCGGGTCGCTGCCGAGGTCGACGTCGAGCGACAGCGTGCTGCCGGGGGCGCCCTGGTAGCTGGCGGCGAGGATCAGCGTGTCGGCGACGATCGGCTGACCGGCCGCGGTGTTGGCAAGATCGATGCCGCCGCCATTTTCCATCAGCGTGCCGTTGAGCGTGAAGTCGGCCGGCGCGCCGCCGGCCGGGTTCACGGCAAAGACGCCGCCCGGCAGGTTGGCCAGCCGCTCCAGCCCGGCGAGGCTGCCGGTGCCGGCGCCGGCGGCAAACAGGCCGGCATTGTCGAGGCTGTCGTTCTGGCCCTTGAGGTCGAGGGCGGCGCCGTCGGCGAGCTGCCAGGCGGAGCCGGCCTGGTTGTCGATCGCGATGCCGCCGCTGCCGGCCGCCGAGTCGAGACCGCCGAACACCTGGCCGCCGGCCAGGTTGTGGAGGGTGGCGGTGCCGGAGACCAGCTTCAGCGCCGTCGTGGTGCCCGGCTGGCCGAGGCTGCCGGCATTGTCGACGAGAAGGCTCGTGGTCGCAGCCGACAGCGCGGTGGCGCCGCCGACGCGGCTGCCGGCGGCAAGCTTCACGGTGGCCGGCGCCGCGCTGCCGACGAGGTTGACGCCGGTGCCCGACCGGGCGGTGACGAACGCCCCGTTCTGCAGTGCGACGTCGAGGGCGCCGCCGGCCGAATGGGCGTCGATGCCGAAGGAGGTGCCGACGATGCCGCCGGCGGCACCGACGGTGGTCTTGCCGAGCTCGGCCAGCGTCTTCAGGCCGGCGCCGCTGGCACCCGACAAGGTGGTGCCGGCAAACACCATCGCGTCGACGGTGCCGGTGCCGGCGCCGTTTGCCGCACCGGTGGAGAGCGAGGCACCGCCGGTGGCGCCGGTGAGGTTGCCGTTGCGGGCCAGCTTCACATTGCCGTTGCCGTTGCTGGTGGTGAGGCGCACCGCCTCCTCGCCGGTGCCGGTGACGTCGCCGTTGCCCGCAAGCGTGAGCGAGCCACCGGCGGCGGAGGTGGCGACGACGCCGGGGTCGCCGACGATCTTGCCGTCGACGTCGATCAGGGCGTTGCCGCCGGCCACCTCGACATCGATGCCGTCGTCGCCTGCATCGCTGCCGCCGACGACGTCGCCCTGGCCGGTGATCAAAACGTTGCCAGTGCCGGTGGCCAGGGATTTGATCCCATCTGCCGTGCTCGTCACATTGCCGCCGAGCGCGATTGTCGTGTCGCCGCCATGGGTCTCGGTGTTGATGCCTTGCTCCGGCGCAGAACGACCGCCGATCGCGCCTCGCGTCGTCACGGACACGTTGCCGACGCCGAGAGAGCCGGCGGAAACACCAACGCCGCCACCGTCGACGGCACCGGTCGTCACCGAGACGTTGCCGCTGCCGTTGGTGGCGGCGAAGACGCCCGTACCCTTGCCGGAAGGCGCGTTGACGACGTAGCCGACATCCACGGTCACGTCGCCGGCATTGTTCGTGCCGTCGATGGCGGCTGCCACGCCTGTCGCATTGACTCCGCCGACGGTGATCGTCCCCCGATTGACGATCGAGATGCCGTTGTCATTGCCTTCTTCCACGCGAGCGAAGATGCCGTAGACCGAGGCATCGCCGGTGGCCGTATGCGTGACGACGCCAGTGCGGTCGATCACGATGTTGCCGGCCATCGTGTTCGAGATTTGCGCGGTGAGAGCCGCCGAGCCAAGGACGTCGCCGGCGGCCTCCAGCGCGCCGGAACCCGCGATCCTGATCCCGCCGCCGGCGCTCGACACCGCGGCGAGGCCGTAGTTGTACCCGGTGGCCGTGCCGTCGGTCTCGATGACGATGTTGCTGTCGAAGTGGTGGGACTGGGCGAAGATGCCGGCGACGCCACCCTCGATGGTCGCACCGCTGGCTTGCGTGATACGAAGCTCGCCCTTGCCATTGCTGTCGGCGGCAACACCGGCGCCATCGGCGGTGATCGAGCTGTTCACGGCGATCGTGCCGGATTGACCCTCCGCCGCTACGCCGAAAAAGGCGATGGAGTCTTTTCCGCCGATCGCGGCGTTGACGCTGACATCGAATGCGTCGTTTGTGCTGGTCGCTCGAATGCCAATCTGTCCGCCGTCGATCGTCCCCGAACTGATGACGCGCGCCTTGCCGTCATTGCTATGCGCCCAAATGCCGGTGCTTGCGGATGTGGTTTCAAGGTCGATGGTGGAGGCCGAGTTGATGTCGACGCGACCCCATTCGGCCTTACCATAAATGCCTTTGGCGAACCCGGTGCCGGCGCTCGAAAGGTTTCCTCCGCTGGTCACCGAGACGTTTCCGACGCCGACCGCCTCCGCTTTGATGGCGATTGCGTCGTCCCCGCGAATCTGGACCGTGCCGGCCGCGTAGTTGACGGTGACATGGCCCCCGAAAGACCCGTTGTCGGCCGCGATGCCGTCCGAGCTCCCCTGGCTGACGATGTTGCCGCGGAGGTCGATCGCGATGTTTGCACCCGTTAGTGCCGCGCCCGCCACCCACGCGTTGACGACCGCATCGGACTGAGAGGCGCCGGTCATGTCGCCCTCGCCCGCCAGGACGATGTCGCCCTCCTGGGTGGTGATGTCGATCGCCGATCCGCGGCCGGTGACATTGCCGGCGACGTCGACCGTCACCGAGCCCTTGTCCGACGTGGCCTTGATGCCGACGCCGGCCGCCGCCAGATTGGCGATGGGGACCGCGGTCTTGACCTCAATGCCGCCGTCGAGCTGGTTGCTCACCTCGATGCCGTCCGTCGCGGCGTGGGCGATCGTTCCACCGTCGGCACGCACGTCGATCTGGGCGACGACCAGCGCGTGAGCTCCCATCGTTCCGCCGGTCTTGAGGAAGGTGGCCGCCTTGACGTTGCCGTCAATCACGCCGTCGTGCATGCCGTAGGTTTTCGCCGTCTCGATGGTGGCGCCTTGCTCCACCATGCTGCCACTGAACTGGTCGACGTCCTCCGCTGCATTCAGGGTTCCGTCGCGGCCGAGGACGGTCCCGTGGAGCGCGACCTTGGCTGCCCTGAGCTTCCCGCCCGCGATACCGAGTGCGCCGTCGAGGATCGCGATATCGCCGACGGTCTCGTCGTGCTCGACGAGGAAAGTGCCCTTCTGGTCGACGGTTACGTTTGGCGTTGCCGTCAGCGCGCCTTCGTCGACGGCCGTTTCGGCGTGTTGGAGAAGAAGCACGCCGTTGACGATGCGCAGGCTTTCGGAGGCGATGGAGCCGTTGTCGTGGATCAACAGCGAGCCTCCCGTCAGCGCGGTTTCGCCGGTGTAGGTGTTTTTCCCCGTCAGACGAAGCTGACCCTGTCCTTGCTTTGTGAGCGACCCCGACGCATTGCCGTTGCCGGTATCGTCCGCGATGGTGTCGGCGATTTCCATATCCTGGCCGGTTCCGACGTCGACCTTCACATCGGCGCTCTGCAGGAAGATGCCCTCGCCTCGCGCCAAGGCCCCGTCGGAGCCGGCCGTCACGGAGCCCAGAGCGAAGCTCGTGCGCCCGCCGATGGTCAGGATGCCGCCGGTCCTGACGAACACCGCGCCGCCGAAGCCGGCGCCGCCGCCGCCCTTGGTGCCGGTGCCGTCGGCGCCGCCGAAACCGCCCCTTCCCTGATCGGCTGCGCCCGTGGCACCACCGCCGCCGCCGCCGAAGCCGCCATTGCCGCCTTGGTCGCCAAAGCTGCCGCCACCGCCGCCGCCGAAGCCGCCGTCGCCACCGTCGCCTCCCTGTTGGCCGCCACCACCGCCGCCGCCGCCCCAGCCGCCGTCGCCGCCATCGCCAATGCCCCCGGCAGGTCCGCCGCCGCCGCCCGACAAGGGACCGCCATCGACCGCCAGGCTGCCCTGGCCGTCGGCGCCGGCACCGCCCTGCGGACCGCCGCCGTTTCCACCGGCCGGGTCTTGCCCCTGGCCGCCATCGGAACCGGCCACCGCGCCACCGCCGCCGCTGCCCCCGAGGCGACCGGCCTGCGGGTTCTGCGGGCTGCCGTCGCCGCCAAGTCCACCACCGCCAGCGGGGCCGCCATTCGCACCGACCGCGTCGCCGGCGCCGCTGTCGCCGCCGACCGCTCGGTTGTTGACGAATTGGACGTCGGTCAGCGTGACGGAGCTGGTCTCGCCGACCAACAGGGCGCCGCCGGCCCCCATGCCGCCGCCGCCCCCCGCCACTGCGGAATCGCCGCCGTCCCCGCCTTTGGCAACGCCATCCGCGAGCTTGCCATTCTTGATTTCGATATTCCCGCCGATGGCGACGAAGATGCGGTGCTGCCCGTTGCCGGAGATCGATAGTCCGTTAAGATCTATGGTGGTCTTGAACATACCGCCGTCGATCATCGGGAGCGGCCCGGTCAATACGATGTCGTTGGTGAGCTGGATCGTGTCGTCGCCCTGGGACGCGTTGGCGGCCTTTATGACGGCGACCAGCTCTGCCTCGGTCCCGACGGCAACGCTTTGAGCTCGCGACTGGCCCGGCGCCAGCATGACGGCTGCCGGCAAGAGCGCAGCGACGAAGCATGTCGACGACAGGAGCCGGCGGCGGGCGCCATGCACAGGCGTGGCATTTCCAAGCCGATCTTCTTTATTAGACTTATCGAATAAAGTAAATTTCACCCCAATATTCCCCGTCTATGGCATAGCGATGCGCAATGGCTCGGGCCTATAGCATTGGCGGTGATCGTCAACAATTATCTGGTGCCGTCTTCGGAGGATGGAACCTTTGTTGCTGAAACTGTACAGAGTGGCGGGTTTGAGTACTTGTGTGGGGAAACAAGGGCTCCACCCCACGATCATGAGGCGCGCCGACATCGCTATGAGGTGCCGACTTGCCCTTCAATGTTTTGTTTGAACGACCTGCTCGCCTCTGAGTTGTCGCTTAGACGAAAGCGGCATCTCTTATGGACTAAGGGCCCGTTTTGCGGCGCAGCATTTCGGTGCTAGATGTTGCTGTTTGACAACAATCCGAACCGGCAAATCGACGATACTCGGCCGGTTTCAGGAGCAGGTGGGTCGCGGATGTTCTACCAGATGTACGAGCTGACGCATGCGTCGCTGCAGCCGGCGCGGGCGTATGCCGATTCGGTGCGGCTGTTTTACACGAACCCCCTCAACCCGTTCGCGCACACGTCCTGGGGCCGGTCGATCGCCGCCGGAGCGGAGCTCTTCGAGCGGACCACGCGGCGTTACGGCAAGCCGCAATTCGGCCTCGCCGCCACGAAGGTCGACTGGAAGAGCGTGCCGGTGACCGAGACCATCGTATGGTCGCGGCCTTTCTGCAACCTCGTCCATTTCGAGCGCCGGCTGCCTGCCGGTCGGCAGAGGGACCGCAAGCTTTTGATCGTGGCGCCGATGTCGGGCCACTACGCAACCCTGCTGAGGGGCACCGTCGAAGCGATGCTGCCGCATGCCGAGGTTTACATCACCGACTGGACCGATGCCCGCATGGTACCGGTCTCGGAGGGGCACTTCGACCTTGACGACTACATCGACTACGTCATCGACATGCTGCACGCGCTGGGTCCGGATACGCATGTGATGGCGGTGTGCCAGCCCTCTGTGCCGGTGCTGGCGGCGGTGGCGATCATGGAGGCGCGCGGCGACCGCGCGGCGCCGGCGACGATGACGCTGATGGGCGGGCCGATCGACACCAGGCGCAACCCGACGGCGGTCAACACTCTGGCCGAGGAGCGGGGCATCGACTGGTTCCGCGACAACGTCATCATGCAGGTGCCGTGGCCCAATCCGGGCTTCATGCGCGACGTCTATCCCGGCTTCCTGCAGCTTTCGGGGTTCATGAGCATGAACCTCGACCGGCACATCACCGCGCACAAGGAGTTCTTCATGCATCTGGTGAAGAACGACGGCGACGGGGCCGAGAAGCACCGTGACTTCTACGACGAATACCTGGCGGTAATGGATCTGACCGCCGAATTCTACCTGCAGACGGTCGACACCGTCTTCGTGCGCCACGCGCTCCCCAAGGGCGAAATGACGCATCGCGGCGAGCCGGTCGATCCGGCGGCCATCCGCGGCGCGGCGCTACTCACCATCGAAGGCGAGAACGACGACATCTCGGGCGTCGGGCAGACACAGGCAGCGCACAGCCTGTGCATCAACATTCCCGCCGAGCGGCGCGCCCACTATCTGCAGCCGGCGGTCGGCCACTATGGCGTGTTCAACGGATCGCGGTTCCGCAGCGAGATCGTGCCTCGCATCCTGGACTTCCAGGCCAGCCACGGCGACAGGAAAACCGCCACGTCGCGGCCGCGGATCGTCCATTCGGCGAAGCGGTAGGGCGGTCGCGCCCGGTGTGGCGGCGAGGCAACTGCGACCTGCGAAGTAACCATCTTCCCACTTCGTCCCTTCGCGTGAATTGACAGATCGGGCGACCCGACCTTAACCTTTTCTTAATAATGAAGGGTGGTCGGGGGACTGGCGATGATTTCCTCCCACAGGCGAAGAGCGGCCTTGTGCGCAGCTGCGACCGGCGCAGCCTTGGCCTTCGCGGCGCTGCCGGCGGGGGCGGGCACGCTGATGCATACCGGCGGGGTGACCTCCCAGCCGATCGGCCACTTCGAGTTCTGCAAGACGCATCTTTCGGAGTGCGACGTCCGCTCCACGGACAGCGGGCCGGAGACGATGTCGGGGGCGCTGTGGCGCAAGATCACCTCGGTCAACGCCAAGGTGAATGCCAGCATCGAGCCGATGAACGATCTCGACGTCTACGGCAAGGACGAGGTGTGGAGCTATCCGCGGGGCTTCGGCGACTGCGAGGACTACGTGCTCGAGAAGCGGCGTCTGCTGCTCGCCGCCGGGCTGCCGGTCTCCAACCTGCTCATCACCGTCGTGCGCAAGCCGGACGGCGAGGGGCACGCAGTGCTCACCGTGCGCACCGATGCCGGCGACTTCATCCTCGACAACCTGTCCGATGAGGTAAAGCCCTGGGACAGGACGGGCTACCGCTATCTCAAGCGACAGGCGAGCACCAACACCGGCCGCTGGGTGTCGATCCGCGGCGGCGAGAGCACTGCGGTCGGCGCCGTCGAGTGAGCGCTGGAAAACGCCTGCCGGTCTTTTAGGATAGTGCGGCCAGGTGGCCGCGCTCTGGCGCCCCCCAAGAGATCTGGCGGTGGGGGCCCAAAATCTCATTCAAGGGCTCTCTAGGCCGGCCGACCGGTCAAAACCCGTTGTGCGAGAGTCAACACTCGGCGTCACGTAAGCCGGCCACCGAACTTTTTTCTGCTTGTTCATGGATTGTTCTTGAACTTGGTGCGGGAACATGGTTGTGTCTAGCCAGCGGTACGTGCCGGGGGTTGCACCGGCTCGGTTTCGGGGGAGCGAATGGTTTCGCGGGTTCGCACGGTCGCGTTTCAGGGCATCGAGGCGGTGCCGGTCGACGTTCAGGTGATGATCGCGCCGGGCAAGGCCGGCATGCATATCGTCGGACTGCCCGACAAGGCGGTCGCCGAGAGCCGCGAGCGCGTGCGGGCG
>JBEVJK010000048.1:0-11999 GCA_040510195.1 Mesorhizobium sp.
GCGGCGATCGTCAATTGAGCTTGGACTTCAGGTCCTGCAGGGAAGATCGGAAGAGGTCGGCGCCGGCCTTGGCGTCGACCTTGGCCGCGAGCAGCGCGCGCGCCGCCTCGACAGCGATGTCGACGGCGCTGGAGCGCACCTCGTTCACGGCGTCGCGCTCGGCCTGGCCGATCTTCTGCTCGGCAAGTGCGGCGCGGCGGGCGACATAATCCTTGGTCTTCTTCTCGGCCTCCTCGACCAGCAGCTCCGCCTCGCGGCGGGCCGCGGCGATGATGTCGCCGGCCTCCTGCTCGGCCTCCTTGCGGCGCCTCTGATACTCGGCCAGAAGCTGCTGCGCCTCCTCGCGCAGCCGCTGCGCCTCGTCGAGCTCGGCGCGGATGCGGGCGGCGCGCTCGTCGAGCGCCTTGCCGATCATGCCGGGCACCTTCATGTAGGCGGCGATGCCCAGGAAAATGATCAGCGCGATCAGGGCCCAGAATGTCGCGTCCATGGCGCCCTCCTATTTCGCAGCCTTGACGGCGGCAGCGACCGCCGCCTTGTCGAGGCGGCTGCCGATCAGCTGCTGCACGATCGCACCGGCGGTGTCCTCGGCGATCGTGCCCACCTCCTTCATGGCGGCGGCCTTGATCGACTGGATGTGCGCCTCGGCCTCGGAGAGCTTGCCGTCCAGCTCGGCTTCGACCGACTTGCGCGCCGTGTCGGCCTTGGCCTTGGCGCCGTCCCTGGCGTCCTGGCCGATCGCGTTGGCCTTCTGGCGCGCCTCGGCAAGCGCCTGCTCATAGGCGGCGACGGCCGCGTCGGCGTCGCCTTTCAGGCGGCCGGCCTGGTCGAGATCCTGCTGGATACGGTTGTGGCGCACCTCAAGGATGCCGCCGATGCGCGGCAGCACGACGCGATTGAGGAAGAGGTAGAAGAGGCCGAAGGTGACCGCCAGCCACAACAGCTGCGAGGCGAAGGTCGACGGGTCGAAAGGCGGGAACGCACCCTCGGCGTGACCGGCCTCGGGCGCCGCTCCCGTCTCGGTATGGACCTCGCCTTCGGCGGGCGCATGTTCCTGGGCATAGCCCGGCGTGACGAACATTTCTTCCTACCTCTCAAGAGCCAGCTCGCGGCCCGACGCTTTCGCCCGGCCGCGCCCGGCGGCCGGACTGCGGCCTGCCTGCCCTCAGGTGAAGAGCAGCAGCAGCGCCACCAGCAGCGAGAAGATGCCGAGCGCCTCGGTCACCGCAAAGCCGAAGATCAGGCGGCCGAACTGGCCGTCTGCTGCGGAAGGGTTGCGCAGAGCGCCCGCCAGATAGTTGCCGAAGATGTGACCGAGGCCGATGCCGGCGCCGCCCATGCCGAGGCAGGCGATGCCCGCGCCGATTGCCCGTGCTGCTTCTACTTCCATGTCCTACTCCTTCGTGGATGCTCGAGATTTGGCGTTCCGTCCGGGCTAGTGGCCCGGATGGATGGCGTCGTTCAGGTACATGCAGGTCAGCACCGCAAACACGTAGGCCTGCAGGAAGGCGACCAGGAACTCCAGCGCGGTGATGGCAACCGTCATCGCCAGCGGCAGCACCGAGCCGGCGACGCCGGCGATGCCGAGCGCGCTCAGCGAGGTGACGAAACCGGCGAACACCTTGAGCGTGATGTGACCCGCCAGCATGTTGGCGAACAGGCGGACCGACAGGCTGATCGGCCGCGACAGGAACGAAATCACCTCGATGAGGACGACCAGCGGCACCAGGATGCCCGGCACGCCCGAGGGCACGAAAAGCTTCAAGAAGGAGGCGCCGTTTCGATAGAAGCCGTAGACGATGACGGTGCCGATCACCAGCAGCGCCAGCGCGAAGGTGACGATGATGTGACTGGTGACCGTGAAGAAATAGGGGAACAATCCCAAGAGGTTGGCGACCAGCACGAACATGAAGAGGGAGAAGACGAAGGGGAAGAACTTCATCCCGTGCGAGCCGGCGGCGTCCCTCAGCATCGAGGAGACGAACTCGTAGGACATCTCCGAAACCGACTGCAGGCGGCTCGGCACGAGGCCGCGACTCGACGTCGTCAGATAAAGAAAGGCACCCGCCGCCGCCACGGTCGCCACCATGAAGGCGGACGCGTTGGTGAAGGAGAAATCGAGGCCGCCGATCTCGATCGGCACCCATTTGGCGATCTGGAACTGGTGGATCGGATCGTTGGCCACCGCCGAACCCCTCTCTCGTCTTTCTCAATGGCGCTCAAACGGCGCCGTTCACGATCGCGCCGACGGCGCTAGATGCCTTCCCCCGGCGACCGGTTCCGCCCCTGCCGGGCGACCAGCCCGGCCGAACGAAGCACGTTCAGCACGCCGGCCACGAAACCCAGCAGCAAGAGGACGATCAAACCCCATGGGGACGTCCCCGCCAAACGGTCGACTGCCCAGCCGAGGCCGGCTCCCACCGCAACCCCGGCGATGAACTCGCTGGAAAGCTTCAGGGCCTGGCCGTAGCCGGTCGCACCCGACGAGGCAGCGGCGCCGCTCTCCTCGGGCTCCGGACGCCTCGCTGCCAATGTGGCCTCGAGATCGCGCCGGCGTCGTTCGAGTTCCTCGTCGCGAATCCCGGCCTCGTCGGGTCCGGCACGGCCTGCCCCCGAAGGCTTGCCGACGTCCGGCTTGCGCGGGCGTCCGGGCTTGGCCACCAGATACTCCCTCCCCGGCCCCTCGACAGGCTGGATTCCGCTCCAAAGTCGCCGGCAACATAGTTTTCAGCCCTGCCCCAGTCAAGCCGGGGACGGGCATATGCCAGGGACAATTTATCTATTAGGAATCAGCCGCTTACGGGAATGCGACATCCTGCCCGCCGAAAAAGGACGGAGCGGGCCGCGAAATCGGCGCCTCAGCTCCAGCCGCCGCCATAGGTGCGGTAGAAAATATGCAGGCCGATCTTCTTCATCTTGTGCATGGTCCGTGCCCAGCCGGGCCGCACATAGGTGGCATAGTAATGGGTCGAGGATCCGATCTCCGGGATGAAGATCTTGCCGGCGGTGACCGCCATGGCGATCTCTTCGGCCATCCTGTAATTGCGGGGCGACAGCACGCGGTCCTTGCGCCCGTCGCAGGCGAAGGAGAACTGGCAGCGGTTGCGCCAGTTGTCGTTCTGGTAGACGACGCCGCAGATGGTGTTGGGATAGGCGGGGTTGCGCACCCGGTTGAGAACCACCTGCGCCACCGCGGCCTGGCCCTTGAGGCTTTCGCCGCGCGCCTCGAAATAGATCGCGTTGGCCAGGCATTTCTGCTCGGCCTTGCCGAAGACGGACGGCGGCAGCGGCACCTTCATCCAGGAATGGTCGCCCTCGGCCTGCGGCGGGATGAAGCGCCCGTGATTGGGATCCTCGTCCCTGAGCAGGCTCTCGAAGGGCGAGGCGCGTGCATAGTCGGGCTCGGCCGGCGCGTAGGCGCTGGCCAATATGTCGGCGGTGTCGCTGGTGACCAGGCTCGCCAGGACCGCCGGCACGCCTGGGTCGGGCCGCTTGTCGAGCCGCGGGTGAAAGGCTGCCGCGATGACGACCTCCTTGCCCTTGATGGCCGGGCTGGCGAAGGCCATCCTCGGCCCGTCCTCCGGACCCGGCACCGCGATGAGCGAGCTGGTCCGCTCGAAGACCGACCCGGCACTGAAGGCACGGGGCGGGGCGACCGGCGCAATCCTGACGACGCGCCCCCGCTTGTCGGCCCGGCTTACGCGCGCCTCGTCGGGCACCGGGTTGGCGCTCGCCTTGCCGCGGAACGCGACCTTGCCGACGGCGCTGGTCGAGACGCCGGCGCCCGAGATGGCGCCGGCGGTAGCGTCCTGGTCGGCGAAGGGCAGCTCCGCGGCATGCACGGAACCGGCCACCGCTCGCTCGACATAGGCGTTCCAGCGGGTGCCGGCGCCGGATTCGAGGCCGCTCACCAGGCTCATCATGTCCTGATAGGCGACGGAGGTGGGGAAGCCGATCCACAGTCCCAGCCCGACCAGGAGACGCGGCAGGATGGACGGCCCAGCGAGGAGGCCGGCGGCGGTCGGCAGCCGCAGAAACTGACAACGATGCAAGGAGCCTCTCCGGGACGCACACAACCGCAACTGGAGAGAAACACTGGTCCATTAACCTTGACGGAGAGTTAATGCGCAGGCCGCGCGGAGGCCTCGTCTACATGTCGAAGCTGAGGCGGATCGTGGTCTCGGGGCCGCGGGCGATGGTGGCCGAACGGTCGGGATAGACGCCGGACGCGACATGGTGCAGACCGGCGGCCATCGACGTCTCCTCATGCGCATCGGCGCCCGCCGCGTCGAGATGGGGCATGAAGAGAGGCTGCCCCTTGTAGCGCAGCTCGATCTCCAGCGCATTGTCGCGCTCGGCGGCGACGATCGACAGCGGCTCGCTGAGCAGGCCTTCCTCCTTGATGAGCTCGATCGCCTGTTCGGTGTTGGTCACCGCCCGTTCGATCGCCGCCTTCGTCAGCCCCCATTCGGCGGCGTTGCGGTCGAGCGTGGCCCGCAGCTCCTTCACGGCATCGGCGGATTTCTGCCACAGGATCAGCTGGCGGCGGCCGGTGGCGATGCGGAAGACGAGCAGCAGCCCGATCGCGGCGAGCAGGCTCAGCGCCAGCGGGTTGTTGGCGAACACGCCGACGGCCGGCGGCAGGCGGTCGAAGAAAGCGGGCGCCACGAGCCGCGTCAGCGGCAGCAGCAGGCCGATGCTGACGACGAAGGTGGTGCGCGTGTTGAGCGGCCGCGACAGCATCAGCTGGAGGCCGCTCGCCAGCATGATCGACGCGGTGAACACCAGCAGCGCGCCGGCCACCGCGATGGGCAGCTGGATGAAGGCGTCGGCCACCTTGGGGACGAAGGCCAGCACCACCAGCACGACAGCGCAGGCATGGGCGACGGCGCGCGAGGTGACGCCGGTGGCGATCGAGACGCCGACCAGGCTCGGCGCGATGTTCATGCCCGGCGCGCCCATCACGGCGCCGCCGGCGCAGGCCAGCCCGTCGGCCAGCACGCCCTTGCGGTTGTTGGCGAAATCGGGCCGGTTCCAGTCGGCGTCGTTGGCCTTCTGACAGGTGGTGACCACGCCGACGGTGCGCAGCATGGCGGCAAAGCCGGCGGCGAGGAAGGCGGGGAGGAGGCCGGGCTCGAAGGCGAAGGACACGTAGGACGGATCGGGAAGGTCGAACCAGGGCTGTGCGGCGAGCTGCCGGAAGGCATCCTCAGCGAACAGGCCGAAGGCCAGCGCCGACACCACGCCGGCGATCATGCCCAGCAGCGAGCAGACGAGCCTCCAGACCCCCTGCCCCCAGATGGTGAGGCCGATGCAGGTGGCAAGCGTGATCATGGCGACCAGGGTATGCGCCGCGAGCTTGCCGTCCGGCGTGGAGGAGATGTCCAGCGCCTGCTCCATGCCGACGATGCCGAGCTGGAAGCCGATGACTGAGATCGTGAGGCCGCTGATGGTGGGCTGCATGACGATGCGCAGCCGGTGGAGGACCATTCCCAGGAACAGCTCGGTCAACCCGGCGACCAGCGTCATGCCGAGCACCGCCGGCAGGCCGCCGGCCTTGGCGGCGAGGATCGACGGGCCGAGATAGATCGCGGAGTAGACCGGTGGCGCCATGAAGCCGGAGCCGATCGGCCCGCGATGCAGCGACTGCAAGAGCGTGCCGACCGCCATGGCGATCATCGCCATGCTCACCGCGCTGCGCTGCACATCGGGGCCGGCGCCGGCGGCGCGCACGATGATGACGACGATGACGAGATAGACGCAGAGCAGGAAGGCGTATTGCAGGCCGAGCAAGACGAGGTCCGGGAACGGCGGCCGCTGGTCGACGCCGATGACGATGTTGGGAGGCTGCCGCATGCGCAGGGCCGCCCCTAGACGACGAGCGTCTTGTCCTGCCAGAGCCGGAAGCCGCCGGCAAAGGCAAGCCGGTTGTCGCCGCGCCGGCAGCCGTCGGGCAGCGAGTCCAGCTTCTTCACGTTGCCGCCTCCGATGACCACATAGTCGGGCTCCAGGGCGAGCTTCAGCCGCTCCACGACGTCGAAGACGGAGGCGCGCCATTTCTTGGGACCGCGCGCGACGAGGCCGCGCTCGCCGACATAGTCCTCGAAGGAGCGGTCCTTCTTGTACGGCAGATGCGCGATCTCCATGGGCTGCGCCACGTTGTCGACGATCATCGCGGCGCCGAGACCCGTGCCCAGGCCGAGAAACAGCATGCGGCCGCCCTGATAGCTGCCGATCCCCTGCATCAGCGCGTCGTTGACGATCTTGACCGGCTTGCCGAAGCGGGCGCGGAAATCGAAGCCGGCCCAGCCCTTGCCAAGGTTGGCGGGATCGACCACCGGCCGCCCGTGATGGACCGGGCCGGGATAGCCGATGGACACGACCTCGAAGTCGAGTCCCTTGGCGAGCGTTTTCACCGCCTTGACCATCTGGGTCGCCGTCATCGTCGGTCCGGATGCGGTGCGGCGCTCCTCGTCGGAGGCGCTGGACTTGATCTTCACATGCGAGCCGCCGACGTCGATCGCCAGCACCACAGGGTCTGGCTGCAGCGGCGCCTGCCCGGTTCCATCCGCCATCATGCCCCCCCGTGCTCGGTCGGATCGATCCAGCCGTTCGGCGGCGCGAAGTCGGCCATCGCCTCGGCAGGGCCCCAGGTTCCGGGCTGGTAGGGGTGCGGCGGCGTTCGATCGTTGAGGATCGGCTCGACGATGCGCCAGGCGATCTCGCTGGCGTCCTGGCGAGTGAACAGCTGCGAATTGCCGTTCATGGCGTCGCCGATCAGCCGCTCATAGGGCTCCATGTCGCCGGTATCGTCGTCGACGGCGATGAGCTCGACCTGCTCGCCGGCCATTTCGTCGCCCGCCTCCTTGCGGCGCGCGCCGACGGCGATCGCCATCTGCGGCGCGATGCGGAAGCGCACGTAGTTGGCGTTGCCGGGCGCGATGTCGTCGAACACGCCGAGCGGCGGCGGCTTCAGGCGCACCACGACTTCGGTCACGTGGACCGGCAGGTTCTTGCCGGCGCGGATGAAGAAGGGCACGCCCTGCCAGCGCCAGGTGTCGACGGAAAAGCGCACGGCGGCAAAGGTCTCCACCGGCGAGTCGGGCGCCACGCCGGGCTCGTTCAGGTAGCCGACGAACTGGCCGCGGACGACGTCCTCCTTGGTCAGCGTGCGGATCGCCTTCAGCACCTGCACCTTCTCGTCGATCTGGTCGTCGGCCGAGCGGCCGGCGGGCGGCTCCATCGCCAGGAGAAGGAGCACGTTCAGAAGGTGGTTCTCGATCACGTCGCGGATGCAGCCCACCTCGTCGTAGAAGCGGCCGCGCCCTTCGACGCCGAAATCCTCGGCCATGGTGATCTGCACGCTGTCGACGAAGTTGCGGTTCCAGATCGGCTCGAGGAAGGAGTTGGCGAAGCGGAAATAGACGAGGTTCTGGATCGCCTCCTTGCCGAGATAGTGGTCGATGCGGAAGATGGCGTCCTCGTCGAACACCATGTGCAGGACGCGGTTGAGCCAGCGCGCCGACTGCAGGTCGCGGCCGAACGGCTTCTCGACCATCAGGCGGGCGCCGACCGCGCAGCCGGACTGCTCCAGCCCCTGCACCACGGGCTCGAACATGCTGGGCGGCACGGCGAGATAGTGCAGCGGGTGCCGCGCCGGGCCGAGCGTCTGCTTCAGCGTGTCGAAGGTCGCCTGGTCGCGGTAGTCGCCGTTGACGTAGTGCAGCAGGCCCGCAAGCTTGGCGAAGACCGCTTCGTCCAGCTTGACGCCGGCATGCTCGATGCCGTCGCGGGCGCGGGCGACCAGCTTGGGAAGGTCCCAGGCGTCGAGCGCCACGCCGACGACCGGCTCGTTCAAGGTTCCCCGCTCGACCATCGCATAGAGAGCGGGGAAGATTTTCTTGTGCGCGAGGTCGCCGGTGGCGCCGAAGAGCACCAGGACGTCGGAGCGTTCGATCGTCATCTGCTTCTCCCGGCTGGCGTCACGATTGGGTCTTAGGCTTCTCGAGATGGCCGCCGAACGCATAGCGCATGGCGGACAGCAGCTTGTCGGCGAACTCGGATTCGCCCTGCGAGCTGAAGCGGTCGAACAGCGCCGCCGCCAGCACCGGAGCCGGGACGCCGGTGTCGATCGCCGCCTTGAGCGTCCAGCGTCCTTCGCCGGAATCGGACACCCGGCCACCGAATTGGACAAGCGCCGGGTCGGCCTTCAAGGCCTGCGCCGTCAGGTCGAGCAGCCAGGAGCCGATGACGCTGCCGTGCCGCCACACCTCGGCCACGGCGGGCAGGTCGATGTCGAACTGGTAGTATTGCGGAGTGGCCAGCGGACTGGTCTCGGCGTCGGCGGCGCGCGGCCGCTTGCCCTCGTTGGCGGCCATGAGGATGTTCATGCCCTCGGCATAGGCGGCCATGACGCCGTATTCGATGCCGTTGTGGACCATCTTGACGAAGTGGCCGGCGCCACTCGGGCCGCAGTGCAGATAGCCGAGCGCGGCGGTGCCGGCGGCCTTGTCGGGGGTCTCTCCCGGCGACGCGCCCGGCGCCAGAGTGGCGAAGACGGCGTCGAGATGGGCAATCGCCGCCGGCGGCCCGCCGATCATCAGGCCCTAGCCTCGTTCGAGGCCCCAGACGCCGCCGCTGGTGCCGACATCGACGAAGTGGACGCCCTTGGCGGCGAGCTGCGCCGCCTGGTCGACCGCCGCCTGATAGGGCGAGTTGCCGCCGTCGATGACGATGTCGCCCTCTTCCATCAGGGCTGCCACCTGGTCGACGACGCGCGGGGTGATCGCCGCCGGCAGCATCAGCCAGGCGCTGCGCGGCTTTTCGAGCTTGCCGACGAACTCCTCGACCGAGGCGGCGCCGGTGGCGCCTTCCTTGACGAGAGCCGCGACACTGGCGGGATCGATGTCGTAGACCACGCATTGGTGGCCGGCGCGCAGCAGGCGGCGGACCATGTTGGCGCCCATCCTGCCCAGTCCCATCATTCCGATCTGCATGGTGCCACTCCTGTTGCACGCTCGGCCGGACCCGGCGCCCATGCGGGCGGCCAGGGCTCAGCCTTCGATTTCGACCCGAAAGTCGACATTCTCCCAACGCGCGTCCGCGAGCCAGCAGAAAGTGAAGACGACCGCCGCGGCGGCCGGCAGTCCGTCGGTCGGCAGGTCGACCCAATGGACGCCGAAGGCGTTCTCGGCCGTGTGGCTGTTGTAGGACGTCGCCCAGCCGTCGCTGCTCCAATGGACCATGGCCGGTGCCAGCACCTCGATGCGCAAGGCCTTGCCGGCCGGCATCGAGCGGACCTTGTTGTTGAAGCGCCAGGACCGCAGCGTCGACGGCGTCTTGCCTTCGACGTAGCGCTTGGTGCCCTGCGGCGGCATGTCGAAGACGGCGCCGTCGCGCAGCGAGCGCAGCAGCTTGATGTGCTCGGCATGCGCCCAGACCAGCGGCATGGCGCTGCCGGTCGGGCCGCCGCGCGTCAGCTGGTGTTGCGGCAGGTCGGCGCCGTCCCACACCTGCTCGGGCAGCAGGCCGCCGCCACCCGCGCAGCCTTCCAGCGTCGCCAGCAGGCGCGCCGCCTCGTCTGGACGCCCCGCGGCGAGCTCGTAGTGGGCGCGTTCGCCGGTCAGCAAGGGCCAGGGGCGGCCGATGCCGGTGCCGTCGAAGGGTGCGCCGTCGGCGTGCTCGCCATAGCCGTCGCCGGTGTACCGGTACCAGACGGGTCCCTGCGGCAGGTCGCAGCGCAGCAGGGCGTCGATGACCTTGACGGTGTCGACGATGCGCGGATCGTCGGCCGCTTTCAGCCCGAAGCGGACCAGCGCCAGGGCGTCGGGGCTGACGATCGCGGCTGCCGGGCGGTCGTCGCCATCGCCCGGCGGGCGGTTCTTGATCGGCACGAAGCCGTCCTTCGGCGAGGCCGCGTCGGCCATGTCGGGCGGCGCGATGCGCACGTAATAGCCGTCGACGCCGGTGGAGGAACAAAGGTCGGTGCCGGTCACGTAGGTCCAGCGCTCGATCTGGTCGTACCAGGAATCGGCGATGTCGCGGAGGTAGGCTGCCGGATCCGGCTTGCCGCAGCTTTCGAGGAGGTCCGCCGCCGCGAGCAGGGCGGCAATCTCGACCGCCAGCGTGAAGGGGCTGTAGCCGGCGTCCTCCTCCCAGCGGTCCTCGCCGGTGACCGGGCCGTTGCGCAGCAGGAAGCCGGCGGCGCGCTCGACCATCGGCAGGAAGGCCAGCAAGGCGGCGTCGGACAGGTGCGCGCCGCGATAGAGCGCCTCGGCGAGCAGGATCGGGAAGGCGCATTCGTCCATCTGGATGCCGGCCCAGTAGGCGGTGCCGTCGAGCCAGGCATTCTGCGGCCAGTGCCCGTCGGCCTCCTGGATGGCGCGCAGATAGGCGAGGATGGCCAGGGCGTCGGCGGCGGCGCCGGCCGCCAGGAAGCCGCCCGCGGTCTCGACCAGGTCGCGCGGCCACACGAGATGGTAGCCGCCGATGTCCTCGTCGCCCTTGCTGAAGCCCCAGGGGATCGACAGGCTGGCGACCGCGGCGCCCGGAAAGGCCAGCGGACGGTGGGCGGCCAAGACGGCGGTGCTGATGCGATAGGCGTTCTGCGCAGGCGGTGCGGCCTGGCGATCGAGCGGCAGCAGCGTCCTTTGCCAGCTGCGCCAGCCGGCGACCAGCGGAGCGGCCGCCGCGTCGAACCCCGCCTTCAGGCTGGCAACGGCATTGTAGGCGGCCTCCTCGGGGCCGGGGCCGAAGGCGAGCGCCAGGACGGCCTCTCTGGCATCGGCGGAGAAGCCGATCTCGCCGGTCAGTGCGACATTGCCGTCCTCGGCGCGCTCGTAAGCCGGGTCGAGACTGCCCCTGGCGGAGAGCTGCTGCCAGCCGTCGGAGACGCCAACGAAGCCGGCGGAGCGGCTTTTCCAGGGCAAGGACGAGGCGAGCGCCAGCGAGGTCCGGCCGCGCCCCGAGGCGAAGAGGACGTCCGTGCCCTTGTAGTCGCCGAGCCAGGCCGAGTTGTCGGCGCCGCCATTGACCAGATGCGGGGCCAGCAGGGCATAAACGCGATAGTCGGCCAGCGCGCCGACGAGCGGCGTGAACACGATCTTCTGCAAGACCGCCGGCCGCGTCGGGTCGACCAAAATCCGCTTCTCGATGCGAAAGCGGCCGTCGAGCGCCGTGTTGACCAGCCGATAGGCGGCAACGCCCTCCTCGAAAGGCTGGACCAGGTGGTCGGTGTGGCGCTTCTCCTCCGAAAAGTAGCCGTCGGGCCCGCAGACGATGAGCCCGAGGTCGCGCGTGCAGGCGTGATCGACCCGGGGGTAGTAAACCTCGTTCAGGATGCCGTGGCTGATGGTGAACCAGATGCGGCAGCCCGACGACAAGGCGGTGCCGACGCCGCTCTTGGCGCTGGACGTCCAGCGCGACGGAATACCGGGGGCGCCGGGCGGCGTCTGCGATGTCGCCATTTTGTGGTCGAGCCCCCTCCCGCGGGTCAGCGGCAAGAGGAATCCAGATTTACGACGCAGTGACAAGCGCCAGCATCGACGAGGGTCGCAGCCAACCAAAACAAACCGTTCGCCCGGTTTTTCGCTTGTCGATCCGTCAGCGCTTCCTGGCGCGGCTCGCGTACGGGTTCTCGGAAGTGCGGAGCGCCACCCGGATCGGCACGCCGGGCATGTCGAACGCCTCGCGGAGGTTGTTGACCAGATAGCGCACATAGGATTGCGGCATGGCGTCCGGGCGCGAGCAGGAGACGACGAAGCCCGGCGGCCGCGTCTTGGCCTGGGTGACGTATTTGATCTTGAGGCGGCGCCCGGCGACGGCCGGTGGCGGATGGTGGCCGAGCACGCCTTCGAGCCAGCGATTGAGACGCCCGGTCGAGATGCGGATGTTCCACGTCTCGTGCGTCTTCATGATGGCGTCCATCAGCTTGTCGAGGCCGCGGCCCGTCTCGGCCGACACCGGCACGGCCCTGATGCCGCGCGCCTGCGGCAGCAGGC
>JBEVJK010000049.1:0-14704 GCA_040510195.1 Mesorhizobium sp.
CGGCAGTGACATAGCCCTTGGCGACCCCCCACCGATACATCGCCCCGATCACCTGGCGTCTCTTTTCGGCCTCCCGAGCTCGCCCGTCGGCGACGTCTTCCAAGAGCTCGCTGATATCTGCCCGGGTGAGACCGTCTGCCGCGGCGTCGAGTTTTTGAGACAAAGCGCGGTTGAGGCGTCGCTCTATGTCGGCCGCCGTCCTTAGGGCTCCTCCCTTTCGGTGTGGACTCTTGATGTTGTTGGCGTACCTGTTCACGAGTTCGCGAACCGTGAGGCGGTCTTTCACTGCACGCCGGGCCTTGTCCTCCTCAGCGCGCAAGTTCCTACCCTGGCGTGCTGCCTTGAGAATCTCCGCGGCGCGTTCCCTGGCTTCTCCGAGACCGAGACCATCACGGGCAGATGGATCACAGGGTCCAAGGGACAGGCTTTTCGTCTTCGGCTCGCCCCTGATCCGATAGGCGAGGTTCCACGTCAGCGTCCCGTTGACGGCCACACGAACGCGCAACCCAACCTGCTGCTCGTCTGCAACGTAGTACGGCACCTCGCGAGGGCGAAGCGCTGACAGCACAACTGACGAAAGCCTCTTCTTCATCCGCGACCCGGTTGGTAGCAACAACGCTATAGCAACATATTCGGCGGTCGATGGCAATCAGAGGCGCACGAACTTGGACGGAAACCCCCAGGACGTATAAGCTGAGCCAACAGTCGTGGATCGTGGCGTACAACGCTGGATGCGTGCTGAAGGGCTGGATGCAGACCTGGCTCGTCCATACGCGAAACCCCGGAACTCTGCTCAAGGAGCTCGGGCCGGCCTCCTTCATGGTCGTCCAGGCCATCTTTGCCGGAGTGGTCGTCTCGTCGCTGGTGCATCCGCTGATGCTCGTGACGGCGATGTGGCTTGGCGCTTCGCTGGCGTGGGGCGGCTCGCTGGAGGGCTGGCGCGCGGCCCTCCTGATGCTCGACGGGGCGAACATCGGCTGTGCCTACGCCTCCTATCTGGCGCTCGGCCACCGCGGCCTTGCCGGGGGCGACCGGCCCGCCCGGCTCTGGCGGACGGCGCTCCGCACGCCGGCCTACTGGATCGCCATCTCCGCCGCCGCCTGGCTGGCGCTGTTCGAGCTCACGTTCCGGCCTCACCACTGGGCGAAAACCGAGCACAAGCCTTCCCGCCCGGTGGCGGCGACGGCGGGAAAGGAGGCCGTGCGCCGCGCGCGAGGCGGCTGAACGGGACAGTTGCGGCGTCCGGCTCAGGCGTTGCAGACATCAGACGGGTCGTCATTTTTCCTCTCGAAGACTGTGCTTGCATGGCAGGCGTGGTATGGGGCTTCCGGCGGGTGCAGGAAGTTCGGGCAGCGGCGAAGCGGCATGGACGACGAGCCTAAGGCGAAGAGCGGTGCGCGGTGGCCGGGCCTCGGCGGGCGGGCCGCGGCTCTCGCCGCCGCTCTTTTTCCGCAGCGCGGCATGGCGGGAGGCGGTGCGGCCGAGGCGGCAAGCGGTAGCGCGTTGAACGGCGTGGCGGCGGCCGACATCGTGGAGGCCGTGCCCGACCCGTTGATCCTGTTCGATGGCGAGGGTTTGGTTGTGCACGCCAATGGCGCCGCAGCGGCGTCGTTCGGTCCGCTGGCGCCGGGCATGGTGCTGTCGATGAAGTTTCGCACGCCCGAAATGCGGCAGCTGATGCGCGACGCGGTCGCCGAGCGCCAGGCGGTGGCCATCGACTATGCCGAGCGCGTGCCGGTTGAGCGGGTGTTCAGGGTGGTCGCGACGCCCGTCGGGGCCGGCACGGAGCATTTCGCATTGATCTTCCGCGATCAGAGCGAGGCGCGGCGCATCGACCGCATGCGGGCCGACTTCATCGCCAATGCCAGCCATGAGCTGAGGACCCCGCTCGCCTCCATTGCGGGCTTCATCGAGACCTTGCGCGGACCGGCCAGGAACGACGCGGCGGCCCGCGAGAACTTCCTGCAGATCATGCAGAACCAGACGCGCCGCATGGCCCGGCTGATCGACGACCTCCTGTCGCTGTCGCGCATCGAGACCAGGCCGTTCCTGCCGCCCGGGAGTTCGGTCGACGTGCGCGAAACGCTGGAGAGCGTCATCGACACGCTGAGCCCGCTGGCCGCCGACTCCCTCGTCGCCATCGTCAAGGAGCTGCCGCCGGGGCCGATCGAGGTGGCGGGAAACCGCGACGAGCTGTTTCAGGTGTTCGAGAACCTGCTCGAGAATGCCTGCAAGTACGGCCAGGCCGGCGGCAAGGTGATCGTCTCTATCGAGCGCAACGACGCCGGACCCGATCCCGAAGTCGACGTCTCCTTCCGCGACTTCGGGCCCGGAATCGCCGAGGAGCACATTCCGCGCATCACCGAGCGGTTCTATCGGGTCGATGTGGAGACCAGCCGGGCGCAAAAAGGCACCGGCCTCGGGCTGGCCATCGTCAAGCATATCCTGACCCGCCATCGTGCCCGCTTGTCGATCCGATCGAAGGTGGGCGAAGGCGCGCTGTTCACGGTTCACCTGCCGGCTTTCCGGCGCTGAGCGCGAAAGCGCGATACCAGGCTCGAAGGCGAGCTCCTGGCCGTGCTCCGCCAGCAGCGCCTCGATCTCGGCGAGCGACGTGCCGGCGCGGGCGGACAGGACCAGCTGCGCGACTGCCTGCCCTTTGCCGACGGCATCGAGCGCCCGGTTGTGGCTTCCCTGGGATCGTTTGCGAGAACGGCGAGGGCCGAGGCATGGATCCCCGGGTCAAGCCCGAGGATGACGAAGGTGCTGCAAGTCGGGCGGGAGCCAGGCGATGACGAAGTCTGCAAGGTCGGGCGCGGGAGCCAGGCGGGCGATGACGAGGTCTGCGAGGTCGGGCGCAGAGTCCGGCGCCGGTTGTGCGGCCGCCCGTCGACCCAACCGAAGGTTTGGCGAAGGCGCTGTTCCCGGTTCACCTTCCGGCCTTCAGGCGCTAGGCTAGCAGGTCCGGGCCGGCCGGAAAGTCGTCTTGCCGTCATCGGCGGCGGGTAAGCAGAGGCTGACCGGCGTCGGCCGGGGCGCCGGAGAGGAGCGCAAGCCGGATGCAGTCGCAGCATATCGTCCGCTCTTTCGACGAGGACCTGAAGTACCTCGCCAACCGCATTGCGGCCATGGGCGGCCACGCCGAGCGCATGGTCGACCAGGCGATGGCGGCGCTCGCCAACTCCGACGCGGCGCTGGCGCGGCAGGTGATCGAGGCGGACTCCTTCCTCGACGACGGGCAGCGCGAGATCGACGAGAAGGCGATCGTGGTGATCGCCAAGCGGCAGCCTATGGCCGACGACCTGCGCGAGATCATCGGCGCCATCCGCATCTCGAGCGACCTCGAGCGGGTCGGCGATCTGGGCAAGAACATTGCCAAGCGCGTGGCCGCCGTCAGCGAGGCGCGGCATCCGTTCAGCCTGTTCCGCGGCCTGCAGGCGCTGACGGAGCTGGCGCTCACCCAGCTCAAGGACGTGCTCGACGCCTATGCATCGCGTTCGGTCGACCGGCTCGCCTTCGTGCGCGACCGGGACGACCAGATCGACGCCATGTACACGTCGCTCTTCCGCGAGCTCTTGACCTACATGATGGAAGATCCGCGAAACATCAGCGCCTGCACGCACCTCCTGTTCTGCGCGAAGAATGTCGAGCGCATCGGCGACCACGCGACCAACATCGCCGAGACGGTCTACTATGTGGCGACCGGCGCGCTGATGCCGCCGGATCGGCCGAAGGAAGACAAGAGCCACCGCGTGGTGCTGGGCGGCACGCCCGAAACGTGACCGAGGAGAGGCCATGGAACTGGCACGGAACTTGAGACCCGACGGCACCGCAGAGGCGGGAGTCGTCGCTTCCAGCGTCTACTCGGCCGGCCACCGGGTGGCCGACATCCCGATCGAGGACGCCGGCGCCTGGGCCCGAAAGGAAGGGCATTTCGTGTGGATCGGCCTGCTGGAGCCGGACCGCGAGCTGCTGCTGCGCGTGCAGAGCCAGTTTGCCCTGCACGACCTCGCCATCGAAGATGCCGAGCATCCGCATCAGCGGCCCAAGCTCGAGATCTACGGCGATGCGCTCTTCATCGTGGCGCGAACCGCCCAGCTGATCGAGGGCCGCGTCACCTTCGGCGAGACCCACCTCTTCGTCGGCGCCGGGTACCTGGTCAGCGTGCGGCACGGGCCCTCGACCTCCTACACCGCGGTGCGCCAGCATTGGGAGAGCTGCCCCTCGGTGCTGGCCAAGGGCGAGGACTTCATCCTCTACGCCATCCTCGACTTCATCGTCGACAACTACATGCCGGTGCTGGAGACCATCGAGGACGAGGTGGACGCCATCGAGGACCGCGTGCTGGTCAAGCCGATGACGACGGCCGACATCGAGCGGCTTTACATGCTGAGGCGCGACCTTCTGAGGCTCAGGAACGCCGCCGGACCCCTGGTCGAGGTGTGCCGACGGCTGACCAGCGCCGACCTGCCGCAGGTGCGTCCGGCCATGCACCCGCTGTTCCGAGACGTCACCGACCATATTCGGACCGTGCAGGAAAAGATCGACAATTTGCGTGAAGTGCTGGCCTTCGCCTTCGAGGCGAGCCTGCTTGTCGGGCAGAGCCAGGAAACGGCGATCGCCAAGAAGCTGGCCGCCTGGGCCGCCATCCTGGCCGTGCCGACCGCCGTGGCAGGCATCTACGGGATGAACTTCGCCAACATGCCGGAGCTTCAGATGAGCTTCGGCTATCAGTCGGTGCTGACGGGCATGGCCGTCGCCTGCTCGATCCTCTACTGGCGATTCCGCCGCAACGGCTGGCTGTGAGCGCCGCCGTCAGCGGTTGCGGCGCCGTTCCGAGGCCGGCTGGAAGGCGATGCGCGCATGGTAGGAGCAGTATGGGCCGGCCGATATTTCGTTGCCGCAGAAGCTGAAATCCTCCGACAACGGGTCACCGTTGGGCCATTTGCAGGTGCGCTCGCTGAGCTGGACCAGCTGAAGCCGGCGGGAGATGGGCACCACGACGTTCTCCACCGGCCGCACATGATGATGGCGGACGACCGGCTCAATCTCATAGTGGGTCTGCAGGGCGGTGGCGCCGATCGAGGTCGGCATGGAGCGAACAGTGCCAGCGGCACGAGGGCCGCTCTTGGCCGAGCCGCCGCCGTGCGAAGCCTTCTTCTGCCGCGTCGGCGCGGCGGTCGCCCTGCCGCGGGCGGACAATTTGAGCCGGTGAACCTTGCCGATGACGGCATTGCGGCTGACGCCGCCGAGCTGCGCCGCGATCTGGCTGGCGCTGAGACCCTCGGACCACAACTTGCGCAGAAGCTCCACGCGTTCATCGTTCCAGTTCATGAGACGATTCTCCTGCTGCAGCGGGCGACGGTCGGAATCCCTCCACGACCCGGCAACTGCCGGGGACACACCACATCCACGCGTGAGATTAGGTCCGCCGCACGAAATCTAGTCTTTTCTTGCCTCATACCTACAATATCCGGTGACTCCGTGACAAGAGTCCGCGCCACAGGCTGAATCTGCTTTTTTCGGTTTTCAACAACTTGCGGCCGAGAGGCGTGTCGGCCGGCCCGAGGGGCGATGCGAGCAGCTGCCGCAACCTCCGGGAAAAATAGGGATATTTTCCGCCGATGCAAGGTCTGTCGCAAGCGTCCGGGCACCGGCGGGCGGCGCGTTGACACGGCGTCGGAAAACTCCGATAAGACCGCGAATTGGGCCGTCCGTGGGGACGGCTTTTTGGTTTCGGCCGGCCGGCGCCGGGCGTCCCCTGCCCGGCCCAGGAGTCTTCGCATGGGCTTGGTGGGAGTTGTCGGATGAGCGGGGCGGCGTTGTATGACACCTTTGCGCGCGCGCCGCTGGCGTTCGAGCGCGGCGAAGGCAGCTGGCTGATCACCGCCGACGGCGAGCGTTATCTGGATTTCGCCGGCGGCATCGCCGTCAACTCGCTCGGCCACGGCCATCCGCATCTGGTCGATGCGCTGACCGAGCAGGCCGCCAGGCTGTGGCACGTCTCCAATCTCTACCAGATCCCAGGCCAGGCGCGGCTCGGCGAGCGGCTCGCCGCGGCGACCTTCGCCGACAAGGTGTTCTTCACCAATTCAGGTGCCGAGGCGCTCGAATGCGCGATCAAGACGGCGCGGCGCTTCCACTATGTGAACGGCCGGCCCGAGCGCTACCGCATCATCACCTTCGAGGGCGCCTTTCACGGCCGTACGCTTGCCACCATCGCGGCCGGCGGCCAGCAGAAGTATCTGGAGGGCTTCGGCCCCAAGGTCGACGGCTTCGACCAAGTCGCGTTCGACGACGTCGCCGCGGCAGAGCGGCTGATCGGCCCCGAGACGGCGGCCATCCTGCTCGAGCCGGTGCAGGGCGAGGGCGGGATCCGCCAGTTCCCGGCCGCGTCGCTGAGGCGGCTGCGCGAGATCGCCGACGAGCACGGCCTGCTCCTGGTGTTCGACGAGGTGCAGTGCGGCATCGGCCGCACCGGCAAGCTGTTCGCCTATGAGTGGTCGTGCGTGACGCCCGACATCATGGCGATCGCCAAGGGCATCGGCGGCGGCTTCCCGATGGGCGCCTGCCTGGCGACGGCCGACGCCGCGGCGGGGATGACGGCCGGCGTGCACGGAACCACCTTCGGCGGCAATCCGCTGGCCATGGCCGTCGGCCACGCGGTGCTCGACGTGGTGCTCGCCGAAGGCTTCCTCGACGAGGTCGCGCGCAAGGGCCTGGCAATGAAGCAAGGCCTGGCGGCGATCGCCGACGCTCATCCCGACGTCGTCTCCGAGATCCGCGGCGTCGGCCTGATGCTCGGTGTCAAATGCGTCGAGCCCAATGGCGAGGTGAACGCCGCGCTGAGGACCGAGAAGCTGCTTGCGGTGCCGGCCGGCGAGAACGTCGTGCGCCTGCTGCCGCCGCTGACGGTGACCGACGAGGACATCCGCACCGGGCTCGACCGGCTGCGCCGCGGCGTCGAGGCGGTGGCGGAAAAGAAGCGAGCCGCCAGCGAGGCGTCCCCCGCATGAGCGGCACGCTACGCCACTTCACCGACCTTTCCGCGGTGTCCGCTGGCGAGCTGCGCGGCATCCTGGACGATGCCGTGCTGCGCAAGGCCGAGTTCAAGGCCGGCCGGCGGAGCCGCCCGCTCGACGGCAAGGTGCTGGCGATGATCTTCGACAAGCCGTCGACGCGGACCCGCGTGTCGTTCGACGTCGGCATGCGCCAGCTCGGCGGCGAGACGATCATGCTGACAGGCGCCGAAATGCAGCTCGGCCGGAGCGAGACGATCGCCGACACAGCCCGCGTGCTGTCGCGCTATGTCGACGCGATCATGATCCGCACGACGGCGCATGAGAGGCTGCTGGAGCTTACCGAGCACGCCACCGTGCCGGTGATCAACGGGCTCACCGACGACACGCATCCGTGCCAGCTCATGGCCGACGTGATGACCTTCGAGGAGCATCGCGGCCCGGTCGAGGGCAAGACCTTCGCCTGGACCGGAGACGGCAACAACGTGCTGCATTCGATGCTGGAGGCCTCGGCGCGGTTCTCCTTCCTTCTCAACGTCGCGGTGCCCAAGGGAAGCGAGCCCGACCGCCGCTTCGTCGACTGGGCGGAGCGGAACGGCGGCGACATCACCTTCACGCGCACGCCCGAGGAGGCGGTGACCGGTGCCGACTGCGTGGTGACCGACTGCTGGGTGTCGATGGGCCAGGAGCACCGGGCCAGGGGCCATAACGTGTTCGTGCCCTATCAGGTGAACGACGCGCTGATGAGCCGGGCCCGCCACGACGCGCTGTTCATGCATTGCCTGCCGGCGCATCGCGGCGAGGAGGTCACCAATGCGGTGATCGACGGGCCGCATTCGGTGGTGTTCGACGAGGCCGAGAACCGGCTGCACGCCCAGAAGGCGGTGCTGGCCTGGTGCCTCGGGGCTTCGCCCGCCGGTTGACCTGCCGCGACGCCGTTCCTATCTGAACAGCGAAATCCGCGACGTTCCACTTGAAAAGCCGCGTCCAGGGCAGGATCCTGACGCGCTGCCGGAGTTTGGGTCTTGGCTGAGACAGAAAGAAAACTGGGCGAATTCGGGTTCGCCGGCGACGACCATGTCGTGCCGTTCGAGGTGGCGCCGCTCGACATGCGCGGGCGCAGCGTGCAACTCGGGCGCCTGCTCGACCAGATCCTGGGCCGCCACGACTATCCTGAGCCGGTCGCGCGGCTGCTCGCCGAGGCGATCGTGCTGACCGTGCTGCTCGGAACGTCGCTCAAGTTCGAGGGCAAGTTCATCCTGCAGACGCGGTCCGACGGGCCGGTGGACATGCTGGTGGCGGACTTCTCGACCCCCAACGCGCTGCGCGCCTATGCGCGCTACGACGAGGAGCGGCTGGCCGCGGCGGTCGCGGCCGGCGAGGCCGGGCCGGAACAGCTTCTCGGCAACGGCGTGCTGGCGCTGACCATCGACCAGGGAGCGCACACGCAGCGCTACCAGGGCATCGTCGAGCTCGACGGCACTTCGATGGAAGAGGTCGCCCGCATCTACTTCCGGCAGTCGGAGCAGATCCCGACGGATGTGCGGCTGTCGGTCGCCAAGATGGTGATCCCCGGCGAAGCCGGCGAGCGCTGGCGTGCCGGCGGGCTGATCGCGCAGTTCCTGCCGGAGTCGCCGGAGCGGCTTCGGCTGCCCGACCTGCCCGGCGGCGACGGCGACCACGGAGCCGATCACGACCCGACCGACGATTCGTGGCAAGAGGTGCTGGCGCTGATGGGAACGATCGAGCCGTCGGAGCTGATCGACCCCACCGTAGGGGCCGAGCGCCTGCTCTTTCGCCTTTTCCACGAGCACGGGGTGCGCGTGTTCGAAGGCGTTCATGTCGTCGACGAATGCTCCTGCTCGCGTGAACGCATCCGCGGCATCCTCGAGAATTTCTCGGCCGAGGAGATCTCCGACAGCGTCGAGGACGGCCAGATCAGGGTCAATTGCGAGTTCTGCTCGAAGGAATACCGATTCGACGCGGAAGAGTTCGTGCCGGCCGACTGAGCCCGTCAGTTGACGGTGCGCGTGCGGTCGGGGATGTCGAGCGAGAAGGCGGGAATGTCGACGTCGAAGGTCTCGCCGCGGTCGTTGCGCATCGTGTAGTGGCCCACCATGATGCCAGACGGCGTCGAGAGCGGGCAGCCCGACGTGTATTGGTAGCTGTCGCCGGGATTGAGCTCCGGCTGCTCGCCGACCACGCCGGGGCCGCTCACCTCCTCGACATGGCCGGCCGCATCGGTGATGTGCCAGTAGCGCGAAAGAAGCTGCACGAAGTCGTCCGACTGGTTGTCGATGGTGATGCGGTAGGCCCAAACGTAGCGGCCCTCGGCCGGATCCGAGCGATCGTCCAGGTAGAATGGCTCGACCTTGACGGCGATGTTGTGGGTGACGGCACGATACATGGGGCGAATCGAAAGCCTCCGCGTTGGCCGATCCTCCCAGCGGAGCGGCGCCCGGGTCAACATTCTTGTTGAGCGCCCCGGCGATTTCGTGGCTTCCCAGCCGCTGCACAAGACGTCTATTCCTTGGAACGAGACGAACCGGACGACGATGATGCTGGACGGCTGGGCGCGAAGCCGCATCGATCCGCTGCTCGACCGCCTGGGCGGACGGATGGCTCGCCGCGGCGTCAGCGCCGACATGGTGACGCTCGCCGCCTGCGGGCTCGGCCTCGCGGCGGCGGCGGCGATCGCCGCGGGATCGACGGCGGCCGGGCTGGTGCTGATCCTGGCCAGTCGGCTCGGCGACGGCCTGGACGGGGCTGTGGCCAAGGTGAACGGGCGCACCGACCTCGGCGGCTTTCTCGACATCGTCCTCGACTTCATCTTCTACGGTGCCGTGCCGCTGGGCTTCGTCGTCGCCGATCCGGAAGCCAACGCGCTGGCGGGGGCGGTGCTGATCTTCTCCTTCTACGTCAACGGGTCCAGCTTCCTCGCCTATGCGGCGATCGCGGCGCGGCGCGGCATCGACTCCAGCCCGCGCGGCGAGAAATCGCTGCTGTTCACGACCGGCCTTGCCGAGGCGACCGAGACGCTCGCGGTGTTCGCCGCCTTCTGCCTGTGGCCCGACTGGTTTGCGGCGATCGCCTACGGCTTCGCCGCCATCTGCCTCTACACCGCGCTGTCGCGAATCCTGCTCGCGGCGCGCAGCTTCACGTGAGGACGACGATGACCGAGGACGAGTTTCGCGCCATGGCGCTCGAATTTCCCGAAAGCGAGCAGTCCGGGCATTTCGACGTGACGGATTTCCGCGTCGCCAACCGCATCTTCGCGACGTTCCGGCCGAAGGACGGGCGCGCCGTGCTCAAGCTGTCTCCCGACGAGCAACGCCTCCTCATGGAGACGTCTCCCGGGCTGTTCGAGCCGATCAAGGGTTCGTGGGGACAGAAGGGCTGGACGCGGGTGGCACTCGGCAACGCCGACGCGGACACCGTGCGCCATGCGATGACCATGGCGTGGCGTTCGGTGGCGCCACGCCGCCTGGCTACGCCGCGGCGCTGAGGGCGGCGTCCAGGTCCTCCATCAGGTCCTCGACGTCCTCCAGCCCGACCGACAGCCTGAGCGTGCCCGGATCGATGCCGAGCTCCGCCCGCGCCTCCTCGCTGAGATTCTTGTGGGTGGTGGTCGCCGGATGCGTGATCAGGCTCTTGGCGTCGCCCAGATTGTTGGAGATCAGCACCAATTGCAGGGCGTTCTGGAACGCGAAAGCGGCGCGCTTGCCGCCCTCGACGTCGAAGCAGACCAGGGTCGAGCCGCCCTTCATCTGACGCGCCGCCAGCTCGGCCTGGGGGTGGTCCCGGCGGCCGGGATAGATCACCCGGCCGATGCGCGGGTGGCCGGCCAGGAACTCGGCGACGCGGCCGGCGCTTTCCGTCTGCTGCCTGACGCGGAGCGGCAGGGTCTCCAGCCCCTTTAGCAAGGTCCATGCGTTGAACGGCGACAAAGAGGGCCCGGTGTGGCGGAAATAGTCGTGGAGGTTCTCGTCGATCCAGGCCTTGTCCGACAGGACGATGCCGCCCAGGCAGCGGCCCTGGCCGTCGATGTGCTTGGTCGCCGAATAGACCACCACATGGGCGCCGAGCTCCAGCGGCTTCTGTTGGAGCGGGGTGGCGAACACGTTGTCGACGACGACGCGGGCGCCGACGGACCGCCCGAGCCGCGAAACGGCCTCGATGTCGATCAGCTCCAGCGTCGGGTTGGTCGGGCTCTCGAGGAAGAAGAGCCGCGTATTGGGCCTGACCGCTCTCTGCCAATTTGCGATGTCGATGCCGTCGACCAGGGTCGCCTCGATGCCGTATCTGGGCGCCAGCGTCTCGACCACCCAGCGGCAGGAGCCGAACAACGCGCGCGCCGCGACGATGTGATCGCCGGCCCCGAGGCCGCACAGGATGGCGCTGGCGACCGCGGCCATGCCGGAGGCGGTGGCACGGGCATCCTCGGCGCCCTCCAGCGCGCACATGCGCTTCTCGAACATGTCGACGGTCGGGTTGGCATAGCGCGAATAGATGAAGCCCGGCTCCTCGCCCTTGAAGCGTGCCTCGGCCGCCTCGGCCGTGTCGTAGACATAGCCCTGCGTCAGGTAGATCGCCTCGGAGGTCTCGCCGAATTCGGACCGCACGGTGCCGGCATGCACCAGCTGGGTCTGAGGCCGGTAGTTGCGCGTCTTGTCGTTCATCGCCCTCGTCCAGACACAAAAAAACCGGCCGCGAAGTCGCAACCGGTCCGTCAACGGTCCTTTAGCGACTTGTTTTACGTGGCTGCAAGCCGACCGGCAAATCACCACGGGATAACTCTCCCAATAGACCTTGCGCCGGCTTGCGTCAATCGGGACCATGCGTAACCTGCCCGACCGAACCATCGGAGCGAGAGCTTGCCGGTTTCAGGCATCCTTCCAGATCACGAAATCGCCTCGCTGTTCGGCGCCGGCGCGCTGTCTGCCGGCCGCGCCCTCGACGACGACCAGATCCAGCCGGCGAGCCTGGACCTCAGGCTCGGAGCGCGCGCCTTCCGGGTCCGCGCGAGCTTCCTGCCCGGACCGGGCAACCGGGTGGCCGACAAGCTCGAGCGCCTCAAGCTGCACGAATTCGATCTCGCCGACAGCGCCGTGCTGGAGACGGGCTGCGTCTACATCGTGCCGCTCCTGGAAGCGCTCGCCCTGCCGGAGGATATCTCGGCTTCGGCCAACCCGAAAAGCTCGACGGGGCGGCTCGACATCTTCACCCGTGTCATGACCGACCATGGCCAGGAGTTCGACAAGATCCCCGCCGGCTATCGCGGTCCGCTCTATCTCGAAGTCAGCCCGCGCACCTTCCCGGTCGTGGTGCGGACAGGTTCGCGCCTGTCGCAGATCCGCTTCCGATCGGGACAAGCGCTGCTCGGCGAAAAGGCGCTTGTGTCGTTGCACGAGACGGAGGTGCTAGTGGCTGCCGAGTGCCCCAACGTCAGCGGCGGCGGGATCGCGCTCTCCATCGACCTGACGGGCGACGCAACGGGCCTCATCGGTTATCGCGGCAAGCACCACACCGGCCTGGTCGACGTGGACAAGCGGGCGGCCTATGCCGTCGCCGACTTCTGGGAGCCGCTGCATGACCGCGGCGCCGGCGAGCTCGTCCTGGACCCGGACGAGTTCTATATCCTGGTCTCGCGGGAGGCGGTCCACGTGCCGCCGCTGTTTGCCGCAGAGATGACGCCGTTCGACCCGCTGGTCGGTGAGTTTCGCGTCCACTATGCGGGTTTCTTCGACCCCGGCTTCGGCCATTCGGCCGCCGGCGGCACGGGCAGCCGGGCGGTGCTGGAGGTGCGCAGCCACGAGGTGCCTTTCATCCTGGAGCATGGGCAGATCGTCGGCAGGCTCGTCTACGAGCAGATGCGGTCGCGACCGACGGCGCTCTACGGGCTGGATCTGAAATCGAATTACCAGGCGCAGGGCTTGAAGCTGTCCAAACACTTCCGCGCATCCTGACGCAAGGCGCGAACCGCCGCTTGACCCGCGCGTGCGGTTGCACTTCCTATTGACGGGGGAACTAAGGAGCCTCGATATGATTTCTGCCCGACCTTCGCGGCGCGCCCTCCTGCGTTTCATGGCGTTCCTGGGGCTTCTCCTGGGGCCAGGCAGTGCGCCGGTCGGCGCGCAGGACTTCGACATCGAAGTGCCCGGGCTCGACGAGGAAGCGCCGGCACCACCGCCAGGCGGCGCGACGCTTTTCCAGGACGTCCGGATCTTCGACGGCAGGAGCGAACGGCTTTCGCAGCCCTCCAACGTGCTGGTTCGCGGCAACAAGATCGAGCGCATCTCTACCGAGCCGATCGAGGCGCGCGACGCCAGGGCGATCGCCGGCCAAGGACGCGTCCTCATGCCGGGCCTGATCGATGCGCATTGGCATGCCTTCATGGCCGCCACGCCGCAGCCGGTGCTGATGAGCGCCGACTCGTCCTACCTGCATTTCCGGGCCGCCCAGGAGGCCGAGGCGACGCTGATGCGCGGCTTCACCACCATTCGCGACCTCGGCGGCCCGGTCTTCGGGCTGAAGCGGGCGATCGACGAGGGCATTGTGGTCGGCCCACGCATCTATCCTTCCGGCGCATTCATCTCGCAGACCTCCGGCCATGGCGACTTCCGGTTCCTGTTCGAGCTGCCGCGGCAGCCAGGCGGCCCGCTCAGCCATTCGGAGCGCGAAGGCATCGCCGCCATCGCCGACAGTCCCGACGAGGTCCGCCTCAGGACGCGCGAGCAGTTGCGCAACGGCGCCAGCCAGATCAAGCTGATGGCCGGCGGCGGCGTCAGCTCGCAGCACAACCCGATCGAATCGACGCAGTTCACCGAGGCCGAGATCCACGCCGCCGTCGAGGCGGCCGACGACTGGGGCACCTATGTCACCGTGCACGCCTACACGCCGCGGGCGGTGCGGCGGGCCATCGATGCCGGGGTCAAATGCATCGACCACGCCCAGCTCATCGACGACGCGACCGCCAAGCTGATGGCCGAGAAAGGTGTCTGGTGGAGCCTCCAGCCGCTGACCTACGATGCGGACGTTTTCGTGCAGATGAGCCCCCTCTCGCAGGAGAAGGCCCTGAAGGTCTTCGCCGGGACGGAAACCGCCTACAAGCTGGCGAAAAAATACGGCATCAAGACCGCCTTCGGGTCGGACATCCTCTTCAATCCCGCCGCCACGCCCAGGCAGGGACGCTACCTCGCCATGCTCGGCCGCTGGATGAGCCCGGCCGAGGCGTTGACGTCGGCCACCGCCAATGCCGGCGAGCTGATGGCTCTTTCGGGCTTCATCAACCCCTATCCCGGGAGGCTCGGCGTCGTCGAGGAAGGGGCGCTCGCCGATCTGATCCTGGTAGAAGGCAACCCGCTGGAGAACCTCGACCTGGTCGCCGACCCTGACAAGAGCTTCAAGATCATCATGAAGGATGGACGTATCTTCAAGGATGCTCTGGGCGGTTAGCATACTGACTCGTCCGTGAACAACAGGCTTGGATTTTGGCTTTGCTAACGCTATGCTTTCGGCCCTGAGGGATTGCTAGCCATGGCTACCAGTGACGCCCCGTCGAAAACGGCGATGCAGAGGTTTTTGGACGGGGTGGAAACGGTCGGGAACATGGTTCCCCATCCGGTGGTGATCTTCCTGATCCTCATCGGAATCGTCATCGTGCTGTCGGCCTTGCTGAGCGCGTT
>JBEVJK010000050.1:0-20979 GCA_040510195.1 Mesorhizobium sp.
GCCGGCAGGTCGTGCTTGATCAGCTCATGCAGTCTGGGCAAGGCGTGATAGGGCACCATAGGGAACATGTGATGCTCGACGTGATAGTTCATGTTCCAGTAAATGAACCGACTGATGGGATTCATATAGACCGTGCGGCTGTTGAGCCGGTGGTCGGTGACGTCGTCGGCGAGCCCGCCATGCTGCAACAGGCCGGTCATCACGTGGTGCCAGGCACCATAGAGGCGCGGCAGGCCGACCAGCATCAATGGCAACCAGCTCCCCACGGCCAGGGCCACCACGAGCACCGAAGCGTAGACGGCCACCCAGACACGGGCGATCAGGATCGCCCTGGGCTGCTCGCTCTCCGGGACGAAGGTCCGCTCTGCGGGACCCATGTTCCCCAGCGCATTCCGCCCCATGTCGATCATGGCGTGCCAGGCGTCGAGCAGGCCGACGGCGTTGAGCGCGAGGCGCAAGAGGTCCGGTGGGCGCATCACGGCGATCTCTGGGTCGCGGCCCACGATGATGGTATCGGTGTGATGACGGGTGTGCGACCAGCGCCAGGTCACGGGGTTGCGCATGATCATGAAGGAAGCGATCTGATAGACGGCGTCGTTCATCCACGCGGTCCTGAACGCCGTGCCGTGCCCGCATTCGTGCCAGCGCGAATCCGATGCGGAGCCGTAGAGCACGCCATAGAGCGCGAAGAAGGGAAGGCACCACAGGCTGCCCCAAAGCACGGCGCCAGCAGCACCGCTCGCCACCAGCAGGCCGAGCCACATCGCCGTGTCGCGCATGGCCGGGCCGTCGGAGCGCTTCATCAGCTCCTTCATGTCCTTGCGAGCGACGTCGGTGTGATACCACTCGGCAGCGGCAAGGCCGTTTTCCACGGCCGACGCCGAACGCGAACCGGTGAGGCTGTAGTCTCGACTCATTTGCTGGGCCTCGGCGCAACAGTGGTGAGAGTTCGAAGGGCTATCACGACGCGAAATATCCATCAATGATCTTGCAATAATTTCTATCATTTTCTATCATTGCTCCGAGGAGATACGAGATGGCGGGACGGCCGACGATTGCGGATGTTGCACGGGAGGCCGGCGTCAGCGTCGCCACCGTCGACCGGGTTCTCAACGGTCGGCTTCCGGTAAAGGAGCAGACCGCGCGGCGCGTCGCCGAGGCGGCGGCGGCGCTCGGCTTTCACGCGACGAGCCTCATCGAGACGCGGTCGCGGGCGGCATTGCCCGAGTATCGGCTGGGTTTCCTGCTTCAGCATCCCGAGCAGGCCTTCTACCAGCAGTTTGCCCGCCAGGCAGAGGCTGCGGTCACCGGGGCGTCGAGGTTTCGCGGTCGCGCGATCGTGGCACACTGGACGCGCCAGGAGCCGGAGGAGATCGTGGCGACGCTCGAAAGGCTTGCGCGAAGCTGCCATGCGGTCGGTTTGGTCAGCCCCGATCATCCGACGGTCAGCGCGGCCATCGAGCGGCTGAAAAGCCGCGGAATTCCGGTGCTTGCCTTGCTGTCCGATGTCGCGGCAGGCATCCGCCATGGCTATGTGGGCCTCGACAATCGCAAGGTGGGGCGCACCGCGGCCTGGATGATCGCGCGCGCCGCACTCCGACCCGGCCGCGTGGCGGTGTTCGTCGGCAGTCCCCGTTTCACCGGACACGAGCTGCGAGAGATCGGCCTGCGCTCCTATTTTCGCGAGGAGGCCCCGGACTTCACCCTGCTGGAGACGCGGGTCAACCTCGAAACCCCGGAGGTCACTCGCCAGACGCTGATCTCCATCATGGGCGAGAATCCCGATTTGGCCGGCTGTTACGTCTCCGGTGGCGGCATGGAAGGCGCGATCGACGCGCTGCGCTCGCTGCGCCTCGCAAGGCCTCCGGTGCTGGTCGTGAACGAGCTGACCCCTGAATCGCGTGCCGGCCTTGCCGAAAACCTGGTCACCATGGCGATCGGCACGCCCCTGCCGGAGCTTTGCCGCAGCGCCGTGGACATCATGGCTCAGGCGGTGGAAGACGGCGCGGCTGCGTCGCCGGGGCAGACCTTCCTGCCGTTCGACATCCACCTGCCGGAAACGATCTGATGCTCCGGCGCGCTACATCCCGCTCCGATCAGCGGACGACAGCCATCCTGCGCCGGCTCAGCTGGTCGATGGCGACGGCGAGCAAAAGGACGATGCCGCGCGCCGTATCCTGATAGAAGGTCGGGACGTTCATGAGGCTCATCCCGTTGTTGAGACTCCCCATCAAGAGTGCCCCGACAAGGGCACCGAGCACCCTGCCCCGTCCACCATTCAGCGCCGTGCCGCCGATGATGGCCGCCGCGATGGCATCGAGCTCGAGGAAGAGCCCGGCGCTGCCTGCGATGGCGCCGCTCACTCTCGCCGTAAGCGCGACGCCGATGATGCCGTAGCCAAGCCCGGCGATCACGAAGTTGATGAAAATCACGCGATCGACATTGACGCCTGACAGCCGCGCCGCCTCCGGGTTGCCGCCGATGGCATAGAGCTGCATCCCGAAACGGGTTCGCCGCATGAGCACGTCGGCGGAGATGGCACAGACCGCGACCAGCACGATCAGGTAGGGGATGCCCGTCGACGACGCCAGCCAGATCGCCGCCGCCGCCGCCACCGCCCATGGCAGGCACGCCCGCACCAGGGTTCGTCTGACGTTCTTGACCACGCCGAGGCGGGCTCCGCGTCGCAATTCGTAGGCACGGAAAGCCATGAAAAGGCCGAGCGAAGCGACGATCAACGCGATCGACAAGTCCGGTGCCAGGAAGCCCGTGGCGACCTGCTTGAGACTGGATGGCAGCGGCGCGACTGTCGCGCCATTGGTGGCGATCATCGAGATGCCGCGAAAGTAGAGCATGCCTGCCAAGGTGACGATGAAGGAGGACACCTTCATCCGCGTCACCCACCATCCCTGCCAGGCACCCATGAGGACGCCGACGGCGAGGCAGATCGCGACGGCCAGCACAGGGTTCACATCGTGCCAGACGGTCAGGATCGCCACGAGAACCCCGATCAGGGCGACCGCCGACCCTACCGAGAGATCGAAGTTCCGGGAAACGATCAGCATGACGGCGCTGATCGCCGCGAGCGCCACGATGGCCGTCTGCAAGGCCAGCAGGATCAGGTTCCGCTGGGTGAGGAACGTTCCCTTGGTCGCGAAGTGGAAAAAGATCCAGATGCCGGCCAGCACGATCAAGAGAGTGGAATCGCGCAACGACCGGTTCGTCAGCAGCCTGGCAAGGGGCGTCGGCTCGACGGCGGGCGTGGCTCTGATGTCGAGAAGCTGGGTCATCGCGCCTTCCTGCGTTTTAAGAGTGTCAAACGCCGGTCGCAAGCCGCAAAAGCCGGCCTTCGCTCAGCTGATCGGCGTCGAGCGACCCGGCAATCCGCCCGCCGCGCAGGACGACCGCACGGTCGCAAGTCTGGACGATTTCCTCGGCTTCCGACGAAACCAGAAGGATCGCCGCTCCCTCACCCGCCAGCTCTGCCCAGATGCGCTGGATCTCGGCCCTGGCTCCGACGTCGACGCCGCGCGTCGGGTCGACCAGCAGCAGGATGCGGGCGTTGGCGGCAAGCCAGCGCGCGACTTGAACCTTCTGTTGATTGCCCCCGCTGAGCGTTCCGACCGTCACATCGATGTCCCCGGCCTTGATGTGAAGGCGGTCGAACAGATCCATGATCCGGCGGCGGCCGCCGGCAGCGTCGAGGAAGCCGTAAGAGCTGATGCCCCGAAGATCTGCGAGGATGGCATTCTCATAGATGGACTGGCCGCCCGAAAGGCCGTCGCGGCGATCCTGTGCAACCAGACCGATTCCCAGGGCGGTGGCATCCGAGGGCGAGCGGATCTCGGCAAGGCGACCGTCGACGACGATGTCTCCCGTCGACTGGCCCCGCCAAGCTCCGAACAGCGCCATCGTGGTCTCGATCGCGCCCGATCCGAGCAGGCCGAACAGGCCCACGATCTCGCCGTGCCGAAGGGCCAGGTCGAGCTGGCTGACCACCTCGCGCCCACCGGTGTCGAAGACCGTCAGTCCGCGCGCTTCGAGGGCCAATCTGCCGGTGACCCGGCTTGCAGCCGCGCGCCCGATTTGACTGCCTGAGCCGATCATCTGGTCGACCACCGCATCGCGCGACGTCTCGGCGGTCGTGAACGTGCCGCTCACCCGGCCGTCACGCATGATGACGATGCGGTCAGAGATCTGGAAGACCTCGGCAAGGCGGTGCGACACGAAGATGATGGCGACGCCGCGGGCCCGCAATGCGCGCATCCGATCGAACAGTCGCGATGCTTCTCGTTCGGTCAGCGCCGCCGTCGGCTCGTCGAGAATGACCAGCCTGGCGTCCCTCGAAAGGGCGCGAACGATGGAGACGAGCTGCTGGCTGGCGAGATCGAGGCTTCCAAGCGGCGCCGTCGGATCGATGTCGAGCCCGAAGTCCTGGAGGAGGGCCTTGGCCCGCGCCAGCTGCAGCGGGCGATCGATCAGGCCGAAACGCTGCGGCTCGTTGTTCAGGAACAGGCCTTCGGCGACGCTCAGCTCGGGCGCGGTGTTGATCTCCTGGGCCAGGAAGGCAATGCCTGCGGCTTCCGCATCCGCCACGGAGTGAGCCCGCAGCGGTTCACCGTTGAAGACGATCTCGCCCGCGTAGGTCCCATAGGGATGCAGGCCGCAAAGCACCTGGATAAGCGTCGACTTGCCGGCCCCGTTCTGGCCGAGCAGTGCGACGATCTCGCCTGGGGCGATGGCCAGGTCGACGCCATCCACCGCCACCACCCCGGGGAACGCCTTGGTCAGCGCCCGGACGTCGAGCAGCCTGGAACGGTCCGTCCAGGCTGCTGGGTCTGCTGCCGCACCAACGGCAGTCATGGGCAGGTCGGCTTGTTTTCCGGTACGTTCTTGTAGACTTCGTCGATGTTGAGCCAGTAGGGATGCTTGCAGACGAAGTCTGCCATCTCGTCCTGGCTGACCAGGTAGATCGGCGTCTTCACCCAGGGGATCTGGCCGGCGCCGTTGTCGGCGGTGTCCGTCGCGCCGATATCCTTGCACTCCGCCATTGCCACCGCGGCCTTCGCACCGGCCACCGCCATCTCGTCGGGTGCCGGCCAGAGGCTCCCGAACTGGCGTCCCTCGACGATCGCCTGCGCCGCGGAAAGCTCCATGTCCTGGCCCGTGACGAGGATCTTGCCCGGGTCGATCTTGGCGCTCTCGATCGCCTGCAGCACGCCGAGCGACATTCCATCATAAGACACGAGGAAGGCCTGGATGTCGTTGTTGTTGACGGTCAGCGCGTTCTCGGCGTTGGCCTGGGCCGGCTCCGTCTTCCAGCCCGGCGTGAACTGGTCCATCACGATCTTGATGTCGCCCTTCTCGACCAACGGATCGAGCGTGACGTGGTATCCCTCTTGCATCAAAGTCGAACCGGTCTGGCCGGCGTCGCCACCGATCAGCACATAGTTCCCCTTCGGCGCCTTGGCGACGACCGCCCGCGCGGCTTCGGCGCCGCCGTCCTTGGGGTCGCGGCCGATATAGCCGGCCTGCGCGGCACCTAGGATAAGGTCGTCATAAGAGGCCAGCGGGATACCGGCCTTGGTGGCCATCTCCGCAATGCCGGCCGCCACGTTGAAGTCCACCGGTTGGATGACGATGGCGTCGACGCCCTGCGTGATGACGTTCTCGGCCTGGGCGATCTGGCTCTGTGCGTCGTTTTCGGCGGACTGCACCAGGACTTCGTAGCCGGCGTCCTCGGCAGTCTTCTTGAAGAAGGGAATGTCCGCGTTGAGGTAGCGGAAGGCCGTCTGCTGCTTGAGCATGAAAGCGATTTTCTTGGTCTTGCCGGGTGTGCAGCTGCCTTCGGCAGATGCACTGCCCACCCCGATCGCCATGACCGAGGCCAGGGCCACCGACGCGACTGCCATCCGATGAACGAACCTACGAGACATCGAAACCTCCCTTCGAGAATTTTTTGATTTCTGTTATCGATAACAGCGCATAACATCCAGCGTCAACCAGATTACTCTCGCGGTTGTCCTTTTCCGCTCGGTATGTAACAAGCGGGTATTGTTAGCTAACGAGGTTTCCTTGGCCGTGACGCTTCGAGACGTGGGAAGGCTGGCTGGCGTATCGTCCATGACGGTCTCTCGCGTCATCAATGGACGGTCGGGAGTGGACGAAGAGACGCAGCGCAAGGTCGAGGCTGCTATCGAGGCCCTCGACTATGTCCCGAACCGCGTGGCCCGGGGGCTGATCTCGAGCAAGACGCAGACGCTCGGCCTGATCGTTCCCGACGTCGCCAACCCGTTCTTCGCCCCGGTCGTCCACGGCGCCGAGATGACCGCACGCAAGGCTGGCTTTCGGCTTCTCCTGTGCAACAGCGAAGGAGACTTGAGGCTGGAGAAGGAATACATCGAGGACCTCGTCTCGCATCGGGTCGAGGGGCTGCTCATCGCGCCAGCAGGCGACCAGTCGAGGCACAGCGTCTTTCCCCTCATGCGCCGAGGCTTTCCGGTCGTCCTGATCGATCGCGCCCTGCCGGACCTGGACTGCGATCTGGTCGTGAGCGACAGTGCCGCCGGCGCCCGGCGCCTCACGGACCACCTGCTTTCGCTCGGCCATCGCGACATTGCGCATCTGACCGATGCCGACGACACCTCGACGGGCCGCGAACGCCTTCGCGGCTATCGGGAGGCCCTGGAGGGAGCAGGACTGCCGTTTCGGGAGGATCTCGTGTTCCGCACCACGGTGGACTTGATCGGCGGCTACCGAGCGACCCAGCAGGCCTTGGCGCTCGATCCCATGCCGACCGCGATCTTTGCCGTCAACAACATGACTGCGGTCGGGGCGATGAAGGCGCTCAGGGAACGAGGGCTTTCCGTGCCGGAACACATGGCCCTCGTCTGCTTCGACGATGTCGAGCACCTTGCGGTGCTCTCCCCGTTTCTCACCGTCATCGATCAACCGGCGGAGACGCTGGGCAGCCTCGGCGCTCAGCTCCTGCTGGAGCGCGTGGCGGGCAAATCGGGTCCGAGAAGCCGCCGGATCGTCCTACAGACGGACCTGATCGTCAGGCTTTCATGCGGTTCGGTGTCGGGGGTGCCGCTTCGACCTGACCAATCCGAGGAGGCGTAGTGTCGGGCCGTCGTTCATGCGTGTTGATCCTCGCCGTCGTGGCCGGCATGGCGAACCTTTCGTCCCTGTCTGCCGAGACGATCCCGACGACGCCGGGCAGTCCGCCGGAGCTGCCGCACCGAACTCGTGGCTATCTCGATCTCACGGGGTTGCCGGACAGCATGGCCCTTCTTCCTCCGCCTCCAGGTCCCGGCTCGCCGGCTTTAGCGCGGGACGAAGCCGTCAGGGAAAGCGCGGCGGCGCTGAGAGGCACCGAACGTTGGACGCAGGCCGTCACCGATGCCGACTTGCGCTTTCCGCATGCCGCCGCGACCTTTTCCTGTGCCGCGAACCTGCCGATCTCGGAACAACGCACGCCGAGGCTCTACGCGCTGCTCGGCAGGTCGCTCATCGACATTGCGCTCTCGACCCATCGGGCGAAGGCTCACTACAAGCGCGTCAGGCCGTTTGCGATGCACGACGGCCAAAGCTGCACTCCGGCCAACGACGACGCCATGAGGAAGGACGGATCCTATCCCTCCGGTCACGGTGCAGCCGGATGGGGGTGGGCTCTGATCCTGGTCGAGCTCTTCCCCGACCGAACGGATGCGATCCTGGCTCGCGGGCGGGACTTCGGCGAAAGCCGTGTGGTCTGCAACGTGCATTGGCAGAGCGACGTCGAGGCCGGACGCGTCATGGCAAGCGCTGCCGTCGCCCGCCTGCACGCCGTCCCGTCGTTCAAGGCCGACCTGGAGGCGGCCAGGGAGGAGATCGATCTGGCGCGCGCCGAGGGAGCGCGGCCTGACGGCGAAGCGTGTGCGACGGAAGCCAACGCCCTGCGAAAGGAGCCGTAGTCCCTCGCTCGGCGCCTCGCTCGGACCCGCTCCCGATCGGACTATTGGGGATGCCGGCGCGCCAGCTCGATCCTCAGTATGGTCGCGACCAGATGAAGCCCGAGCTTCCTCGCATTGTCATGGGACGCTTCGTCATTCTCGATCGATGCCGCCAGTGCCTCCTCGAGCTCAGTGTCGGAGAGCTTGCGGGCTGCCGCTTCGAGAAGCTCGATGCCGCCGCCAACCCGCGGAAACACGCGTTTCTCAAGGTCGGGACCGCTTCGTTTGGACATGCCGCGCCACTTTGATAGTTCGGCCAGGCTAGCATCGAGCCGGACGGACCGGCCATTCACAAAAACGGGAGACCGCATGTCGACGCGAGCATCGTCAACCTCCGGAGCCGGACGGCTTTGTCGCAGCGGGCCCCTTCGTGCCGGGAGACGCGTTGCGCCGATCCTTGCGACCGGGCGCCGCTTTCGTCGTCGACTGCTCCAGCAGCATCTCGGCGCGCTTTTGCAATGCTTCCGCCACCACCTCGACCGGAAGCGCATAGGTCCCGGTCCGGTTTCCATCGGTCCACCGCGCAACCAGTTCGGAAAGATCGTCTTCGAACGACGCGAAACCTTGCGGTCCTAGACCGTCCAGCCATTCGAGCCACCTGCGCAGCCGCTCCATCCTTTCCCCCACTGCAAGCTCTGGAATGGCCGCCCGGAATCGTCGGGCATCGCTTGGATGCCAGATCGACTTCCGCCTCCTGCTGCCGCACCCAAGCAACCCAAAGAATGGGTGCTCAGAGCATTCCAGATGAAAAGTTCACCAGAGATCCCCTCCCCGGCAGTGACAGGGTGCCAACTTGATTACATTTGTCAAGTAAATGGGATATAGTTGGTTCAGGCGATGCTTCCCTTGAGAGGATCATCAAGCTGGCGGCAACCCTTTTGTTCCGCTAGGCAACGAGTGGCGTGTCCAAGCCTGGCGAAAGCCAGGCCTCCAGCGCCTGGGAGGTGCCGTTCCAGCGGTCGCCGTCGACCGGCGCCGGGATGCCCGGAACGATCTCGCTGTCCGTCCACTGCCATAGGCTCCAGCTGGGCCAAGTCCCTCTGGGCCAGCTCGGCCGCACCGCACGAGTGTGCTGGGCGATCCAAAGCGACGTCTCCGCCAAAGTTTCGGAGCGGCGGTCGGCGAGCTGCACTTTGAGAAGGTTGCCGCCATAGATCGTGACCTTCAGATCGGGCCGCAGGTTCCAGAGGCTGGCGACAGCAAGTTCGAGACTGGCGAGGGATACGCGGGGATCCTCGTGGTCCAACGCCATTCGTTCCCCGAGCACCGGGTCCACCACGCCGATGTAGTGCTCCATCTGCGCCCTCATATTGCCGGGACGCATGAAGTGATAGGTGCCCCAGAGCAGTCCGGCGCTGGTCGCTCCGACCGCACGGCCGTAGAGCTCAGGGTCCCGAAAGGTCGTCCCCTCGGTGGCCTTGTGGATCACGCCGACAACGCCCGCTTCCTTGACCGCTGCCCAGTCGGGGTCCGGATTGTGATGCGAGAGGTCGATGACCGGGCTGACCACGATGCCTTCCTCCCGCGGCGGGTTGGTTCAGTGCTGCGTCGCGTCGCCGTCCAGCGACGCCACGGTCTTCAGCGCGCCATCAAGCATTTCGCCTTTCTCGTCCTTGAGCGCCACCTCTCGCAAGCGCCGGATCCATTCCGCGGCATCGTCCCGGCCGGCGAGCAGGTTCAAACCGGCCAGCACGCGGTTGAACTTGCTCTCGCCCCGGGCATGAGTGTCGCTGTAGCCCTTAATCAGGCGCCGGCATTCGAGGATCTCGACGCCGAGCGCATAGTCGGTCGCCGCGCGGTCGAGCGCCAGCCCATACCAGCGCTCCAGATGTTCGGTCTCGACCTGATGGCGAAGCAGCTTGCGTCGCCAGCGCCGCAAGCCGCCGATCGCCCAAAGCATCGCGAAGCCGCTCATGCTGTCGGTGCGGACGTGGCGGCCGCGGTTGATCCGCTTGTCGAGAAACGCCGCGAGTCGCGGCCGATCCTCGATGTAGCGACCGACGCTCACCGGCATCGTCCCGCAGAATTCCTCGATCCGCGGATGGAAGTATTCGGTCACGTGCAGCACCGTCTCATTGCTGGCCCCAACCTCGCGGCGGACGCGCGCGACGCGGTTCGAGCGTGTCTTGAGGTCGGCCACACGGATCAAGTCGTCGTAGCACATGGCGTTGGCCAGATGCTTGGCCGCCGCATTCGAGAAGCGAAAGCCTCGGCCTTGGTCATCGACCGCCAGCGCGCGCTCGAGCCGATCGATATACTCGCCGCCATAGGCGAGGTCCTGGTAGTCGACGACCTTCCTGAGGCCGAGTGAGGCCATCGCGCGGACCGGCTCCGGCAGACGGTCGATGCGAGCCGAGAGATCGTCCCAGCCGGCGAGCTGCACCCGGGGGCCCGCGGGCGCGGCCGGCGTCGACGAGGACGGGGCCTTCGCGGGCGCCTCGCTGGGCGTCAGGTGGGTTGCGCCTTCGTTGGTTGGCCCGGCTCCCGAGCCGGCGGATGACGGAGGTCGGTCGCCGCGTGCCTTGGCGAAGGCTGCGGCATAGGCAGCAAGACTGGGCTTGACGCCCCTTCCGCCGCCCGCGATCGCGTCCTCGTAGCTCTGGGGATCGAAGGGCAGCACGTCGCAACCGGCCAGAGCGCCGAGCAGGCTTGCCGAGATGACGGAGCCCGCTTCGATGGCGATCTTCTCCATGTCGAAAGCGATGAAGCGCTTGGAGGCGACCCTTGCCGCCTCCATCACCTTGGCCGAGGAGGCACGGCCGTCGCCCGGCTCGATCTTCTCGGACACCGCGGAAATGCGGTGCGAGGAGGCGATCAGCGTCGTGCGATCGGGTGTGACGAACCCGCGCATGACGGCGCGCCCCGCCTCCATCAGTTCGGCGGCGATCAGAATATCGACGTCGCCCTGCGATGGGGACAGCGCGAAGACCGGTCGTCTCCCCGAGTCCCGGCACATCTCGATGTAGTAGATCGTCGCCCCGGTGCGCTGCGCCACTCCCGCGACCGAGGTCGACTGCGCGACATAGCCGTTACGCTCGGCCACATCGGTGATCCAGTCGGCAAGCACGCCGCCGCCTTGGCCCCCGACCGCCAGGATGGCCAGCTTGACGATGGCGCCCTCGGCCGGGTCCGCGACCGCCGCTATAGGCCGAGCGCTCTCAGGCATTGTGGAAGGTCAGCCGGCGGCTTTCCCGCCGGCGCTGCAGGAAGCCGATCGCCCGCCGCCGAAGGTGATCCACGAACCGATCCCAGGGCCGCGGATTGTGGAGCGTGTCCGTCCGGTAGAATGACGGGCAGAGAATTGCCGCATCCGCCACCTCGCCGCAATTGCCGCAACCCACGCAGTTCTGGTCGATGAAGGCGACCGGATCGTCGCGCAGCGGATCGTCGAGCGACTTGACGGTGAGCGAGGGACAGCCGGAAAGCCGCATGCAGGCATGATCTCCGGTGCAGACGTCCTCGTCGACCCCGAATTTCGGCCGCACGACCCGCTCTCCCGCCTTGATGGCCTGGTCGAGAACCGGCCTCTCGCGGCGCTGGCGGTTGAGCATGCACTCCGAGGACGCGACGATGACCTTGGGGCCCTTCTCCGCGGTGGTCAGCGCCTCCTTCAGCGTCGCGCGCATCAGGCCGACGTCATAGGTATTGTCGAGATGCCGCACCCATTTGACGCCCATTCCCTTCACGGCTTCCGCGATCGGATGCTTGGTCGATTTCGAGCGGTTCGCTGCGCGCGAGGACAGGATGTCCTGCCCGCCGGTCGCCGCCGAATAGTAGTTGTCGACCACCACGATCACGCCGTCGTTGCGATTGAACACGGCGTTGCCGATCGAAGAGGTCAGCCCGTTGTGCCAGAAACCGCCGTCGCCGACGAAGGAGATAGACCGTCGGGTCGCTTCCGCCGAATTGAAGGCGGACGCCGAGGCCGGGCCCAGTCCGTAGCCCATGGTCGTCGCCCCGAGCTCGAAGGGCGGCATGATCGAGAACAAGTGGCAGCCGATGTCGGAGGCGACGTGATGGCGGCCGAGCTCCTGCTCGACCAGCTTCGTCGCCGCGAAGATCGGCCTCTCCGGGCAGCCGATGCAGAACCCCGGCGGGCGACCCGGCACGACCTTGGCCAGGTCGGCAATCTCGATCCCGTTTCCGGTCGTGTTCGGCGCCCTGATCTTGGCCGGCAACAGATGCGCGGCATTTGCCGCGAGAAACGCGCCGATGCCGTCGAGCATGACCTGGCCGGTGTATTCGCCGGCCATCGGCAGATGCTCCTTGCCCACCACGCGGGTGTCGCGTCCCGCTTTGTGAAGTATCGCGGCGAAGGCTTGCTCGATATAGTTGGGCTGCCCTTCCTCGACGACGAGCACCGCATCCTTGCCCTCGCAGAAGGACAAAAACTCGTCGTCAATCAGCGGGTAGGCGGCGTTGAGCACATAGAGCGGGACCTTCGTCTCTCCATAGTCGTCGGACAGGCCCATTCGCTGCAGCGCGCGGATCACGCCATTGTACATGCCGCCCTGCATGACGATGCCGACTTGGCCGTTCTCTGGACCGAAGACCTCGTTGATCTTGCGCGACCTTATGAACTCGACGGCCGCCGGCCAGCGCTTCTCGACCTTCTCCTTCTCGTGCAGGAAGGAGGCCGGCGGCAGGACGATGCGAGCTGTGTCGCGGCGCGGTGCCGAAAGGGCCTCCGCGACCGTCAGGCTCGGACGCTGGTTGTCGCGGGTTGCGAAGCTGCCATGCACATGGCAGCAACGGATGCGGACCAGCAGCATGACGGGCGTGTTGGACGCCTCGGAAAGCTCGAAGCCGTCCTCCACCGCCTTGACGATGGACGGCAGGTTCGGCCGTGGGTCGAGCAGCCAGACCTGGCTCTTCATGGCGAACGCATGGCTGCGCTCCTGCATGATGGAGGAGCCTTCGCCATAGTCTTCCCCGACGATGATCAGGGCGCCTCCGGTCACCCCGCCCGAAGCAAGATTGGCCAGAGCGTCCGAAGCGACGTTGGTGCCCACCGTCGACTTGAAAGTCGCTGCGCCGCGGATCGGGTAGTGCACCGAGGCCGCGAGCATGGCGGTCGCCGTGGCCTCCGATGCGCTCGCCTCGAAATGCACTCCGAGCTCCGCAAGGATCTCCTGCGAGTCGGCGAGCACGTCCATCAGGTGGCTGATCGGCGCACCCTGGTAACCACCGACATAGCCGACCCCGCATTCGAGCAGCGCTTTGGTGATGGCGAGTATGCCTTCGCCGGTGAAAGTATCTCCGGCTCCGAGACGGAGCTTCTTGACTTCCTCTGCAAAGGACCGTTCTGCCATGTCCTGGTCCTCCTGGTTCGATTGCCTATATGTCGTGCCGACGGATGTTTCGCAGGATCTTGGCGAGCGTTGCGATCAACGCCGAATACTCGCCATCGTCGACATCCTGGAACATCGCCTCGAATTCGTCGTGCATGAACGGCCAGGCTCGATTGAACTCGACACGGCCGTCGTCGGTCAGGAAGACGTGGCGAACGCGGCTGTCGATCGCGCCCTGCTCGCGCCTCACGAGGCCTCGCCGCTCCAGCGAATGCAGCGTTCGCGACAGCGTCGACTGCTCGATGACGGTGTAAACCGCCAGGTCGTTGACGGTGATGCCGTCCAGCACCGACAGCACCGCAAGCGTGCGCACCTGGGGGATCGTCAGGCCATGCTGGCGCAGGATCTCGCGCAGGTTGGCGTTGTAGCGGCCCATGATGCGGTTCATCAGATAGGGCGCGAACTGCTGCAGCCCGATCTGCCCGAGCGTCGAGATCCGTTGCCGCTTGTTGACCGCCTGCTCCATCTACAACCTCTGCGCCAGAAGGAACCCCGAGCCGCCGCCGAGGCCCGCTCCAGGATGCGTCGACGCGCCGATATGATAGAGCCCCGCCACATCCGTGTCGTGGTTTCGGCTTGTCTTGAAGGGCCGCCACAGAAAGGCCTGGTCCACGGTCGACGAGCCGCCGTAAGGATCGCCGCCGACCAGGTTGATGTTCAGGGCCTCCAGATCGGCCGGCGAATAGGCGCGCCGGGCGATGATGCTTTCCTTGAGGCCATCGATATGATTGGCCAGGATCGTCTCGACCCGGTCGGCATAGGCTTCGCGAAGCGCGTCGGTCCATTGCCCGTCGGACGGCGCCTCCAGCCTGCCTGCCGAGTCGCCCTTGATCAGGCGCGGCGCCTCGGGAAGCTGGAGCCACAGGATCGCCTTGCCTGGCGGGCAGCGCGAAGGATCGAGCGCATGCGGCTGCCCGACGCAGATCGTCGGAACTTCGGGCAGCATGCCGCGAACAGCCTCGTTGCACGCCCGCGAGACGCCGTCCAGGCCAGGGGTGAGGTGCAGCAGCGCCACCTCCCCCAAGCCCCTCTGGCGCCATGCCGGCGGCCTGTCCAGGGCGTAGTGGACCTGAAAATTTCCCTTCCCGTAGCGGAACTTCGTGAGGTTCTCGGCAGACCGTTCCGACGACGCCCCTGCGAGCAGCCGCCCATAGAGCTGGGTCGGCGTCACCGAGCAGATGACGCTTTTGGCAGCGCCGATCTCCTCTCCAGAGGCAAGCCCGACGCCGGTTGCTCTGCCGCCCTCCACCATGACCGCACTCACATCGGTTCCCGTGCGGATCTCGCCGCCGCGCTCCTTGATCAGCGCCGCGAAGGCGTCGAGCAGGTTCGCCGCTCCCCCTTTCACGACCGGCGCTCCGGCGGCCTCCAGCGCGAATGCGATGACCTTGGCGATCTGGCCGGAGAAGGCATCCTCCGGGCCGAGGCCGGCATGCAACACCCAAGGCGCCCACAAGGCCCGCATGGTCTCCGAGGAGTAGGACCCTTCCAGCCATCCGCGAGCGGGGATGAGCGCCTCGCCCAGGAACGCGGCCAGCCCGCTGGGACCGCGTCGCCATGCCTCGCCGGCCAGCAGCCTGAAGGTGGGGAAGCTCCACAACCGTCCGCCGAGCAGGCCGAACAGCAATCCGGCATTGCGGCCGATTTCGCCGACGTCGCGGGCGTAATGGTCGCCGTCGCCGGCTCCGACCGCGTTGAAGGCAGCGACATTGGCCGCCTGCTCCCTACGCTGAAGGAGGTGGCTGCCGTCGGGGCGGAGCACGCCCGTCGGGGTGTCGCTGTTGCAGAATTCCAGCCCGTGGCGGGCGAGATCCTTGCCCAGCACGCCAAAGGCCGGCCCCGTCACGAACAGCACGAAGGTGGTCGCCATGACGTCGTGAACGAAGCCGGGCGCAGTGACTTCCTCGGTGCGGATGCAGCCGCCTATGCGCTCATTGCGCTCCAGGACGAGCACTTTGGCTCCCTTGCCGGCGAGAACAGCCGCGCAGACGAGCGCATTGATGCCACTGCCGACAATGACGTGGTCGGGAGCGTCCACTCGCGACCCTCCGCCGGGTTCAGTTTCGCGGCACCAGCGCCAGCGCGCGGATCGGGCTGCCGGTGCCATGCTTGATCTTGAGCGGCGCGACGATAAGGACCGCTCCCTTGGGCGGCAGACGATCGAGGTTGCAGAGACTGGCCAGGCCGTATTTGTTGGCCTTGTGCATCAGATTGTGGGCCGGAAACGGCGGCGTCATGCCACCGGCCTGACCGGCGTCGGTACCGATCGTCTCGCTGCCCCAGCCGGCGATGTCCTTGCCGATCAGGTACTCGATCGCCTCGGCCGTCGGCCCGGGCGTATGCGGACCCGTGTCGTTGGCGTTGAGGAATTCCTTCTCCGAGCTGTTCCGCTTGTACCAGTCGCTGCGCAGAACCACCCACTCGCCCGGATTGATGGCGCCGTGCTTGGCTTCCCAGGCCTTGATGTGGTCGACCGTGAGCAGGAAGTCGTGGTCCGCGGCGGCTTCCTTCGAGCAGTCGATGACATTGACCGGCCCAACGAACTTCTTCACCGGGATCGTGTCCGTCGCCCCGTCGGCATAGTCCTTGCCGGTGATCCAATGGATCGGTGCGTCGAAATGGGTGCCCGAATGCTCGCCGAGCTTCAGCCAGTTCCACGCCCAGAACGGGCCGTTCTTGTCGTAGCTGGAAATGGCGTGGATCTCGATCGCCGGCGTATCCACCGCCAGGTCGGGCGGCAGCTTGATCAACGGTGTCTCGGGGCCGAGTTGGGCAGTGAGATCGACCACCTCGACCGCGCCCGAAAGGAGTTGGCTGGCGAGCTCGCCCAGCAGCTTCTGACTGTCCATGACCTCTGTTCCCTCGTTTCCGGCGCTTGGTGGCCCTTATCTTTGTAGTAGACGAAAACCTATGCATCTGCAATTATCTTTAAGCATAAAGGATATTCGGGATAGGCTGTGAGCGAGTTCGACGCCATTCTGATTGGTGCCGGCCACAACAGCTTGGCGTGCGCCGCGCATCTGGCCTCCAAGGGTTGGAAGACCGCCATATTCGAGGGCAGTCAGACGATCGGCGGCGCCGTCCGCACCGACGAATACACGCTGCCCGGCTTCAGGCACGACTTCGGCGCGATGAATCTCAGCCTGTTTGCCGGCTCGGCGTTCCGCCGGAAATATGCAAATGAATTGGAATCTTCCGGGCTTTCCTTCGTTCCGGCAGCCGACTGTTTCGCCAGCGCCTTTCCCGACGGGCGCTGGCTCGGCATCAGCACCGACCTCGAGCGGACGGCGGCGCGGATTGCCGCCTTCTCCGCGACGGATGCCGACACCTGGCGGCGTCTCGTGGAGGCCTTCCCCACCCAGGCCGGTTATTTGTTCAGCCTGCTCGGCTCGCCGATGACCGGCCGCGCGCTCGCCGGCTTCGGATGGAAGACGTGGCGCGGCAAGGGCGTTGCCGGAACCCTCGACATCGCGCGTCTCCTCTTGTCCTCGCCTCGCGACTGGCTGGATCAGACCTTCGAGTCCGATGCCGTCAAGACCACCCTGGCGGCATGGGGCATGCACCTCGACTTCGCGCCCGACATCGCCGGAGGCGCCATCTTCCCCTATCTGGAATCGATGGCCAATCAGAGCTTCGGCATGGTGATCGGCCAAGGCGGCGCCGACGTGATGGTCCGTGCGCTGGAAAGCATGGTCAGGGGGAAAGGCGGCGTCATCGAGACCGCCTCTCCCGTCGACGAGGTGCTGACTTCCGAAGGAAGGGCGGTCGGCGTGCGCCTCGCGTCGGGCGAGACCCACAGCGCGACGAAGGCGGTGATCGCCGGCGTCGCGCCGGGCGCCCTTCCCGGCAAGCTGCTGCCGTCGGGCTCCGGCGATCCGGCGTTCGATGCCGCCATGACCAAGTTCCGCCACGCGCCGGGCACGATGATGATCCACCTGGCCCTTGACGACCTGCCCGAATGGAAGGCCGGCCCGGAGCTTCGCCGCTTCGCCTATGTGCATCTCGCGCCGTCGCTCGAAGCCATGGCGCGCACCTACCAGCAGGCTGTCGCGGGCCTCCTGCCGGATGCGCCGGTCCTGGTGGTCGGCCAGCCGACCGCGGTCGACCCGTCCCGCGCACCGGCGGGAAAGCATGTCCTTTGGGTGCAAGTGCGCATGCTGCCGGCCAAGATCCTGGGCGATGCAGGCGGCGAGATCGCCGCCGCTCCCTGGGAGGACGTCAAGGAACGCTACGCCGAGCGCGTACTCGGCATGATCGAAGGCTATGCGCCGGGCTTGCGCGACCTGATCCTTGGTCGCGCAGTGTTCTCGCCGTCGGACCTCGAGCGGGCCAACCCCAATCTGGTGGGCGGCGACCAGATCTGCGGCAGCCATCACATCGCTCAGAACTTTCTGTTCAGGCCCGCCCGCGGCTTTGCCAGGTGGAACACCCCGGTCCGCCACCTCCATTTGATCGGCGCCGCGACATGGCCGGGGGCAGGCACGGGCGCCGGTTCGGGCTACCTTCTGGCACAGCAACTCTGCGGGAGGTAGCGGGCGTCGGATCAAGCCATTCTCAAGCTCAACGCAGGCAGCGCCTGGCCAACCAGGCGAGAACAAGCAAAACCAAGAACAGGGGAACGACGATGAGACTCAACAGACGCGAACTGGTCGGCTTTGGCGCATCCATCCTTGGCGTAGCGGCGATCGGCATGCCGCGCCGGGCCTCGGCACAGGCAAACGAGCTGACCATCGCCTACAACGTCAACCTTCCGTCCTGGGACCCTACGACGGGCCCGTCGGCGGTCAACCCGACCATCCAAGGCTTCTACCAGTCGGTGTTCGACCAGTTCATCGCGCAGAAGCCGGATCTCTCCTTCGCCCCGGGCCTGCTGACGGAGTGGGGCTGGAACGACGACCGCACCAAGGTGATGATGACGGTGCGCGACGGTGTGACCTGGCATGACGGCTCGCCCTTCACGGCAGAGGACATCGTCTGGTCTCTGGAACGCGCCGGCAAGGAGGAGACCGGCAATCCGATCCAGTTCGTTTGGAAGAATGTCAACAATTTCAAGGTCGACGGCAACAAGATCACCGGCGACGTCGTGGCGTTCGATCCCACCTATTTCAAATGGATGTCGTTCCTGACGGGCTACGTCCTGCCCAAGGCCTATTACGAGAAGGTCGGAGCCGAAGGCTTCGCCAAGGCGCCGATCGGCACCGGCCCATACATGGTCGACCGCTTCGAGCAGAATTCCTTCCTGCGGCTGAAGGCCAACCCCAACTACTGGGGCGGCAAGCCCGCCTTCGAAAACGTCACCATCAAGTTCGTGCCTGACGCGGCGAGCCGCGTCGCCGAGATCGAGTCCGGCTCGTCCCAGGTCACGCTTGAAATCCCCTATGAGGAGTATGACCGCCTGATCGCCAAGGACGGCCTGGCCGGTTCCTGCGACACGGTGTCGGACATCGGCATGATCTTCTTCAACGACATCGACCCGATGCTCGACAAGAATGTGCGGCAGGCGGCGGTGATGTCCGTCGACAAGAAGCTCCTGGTCGACCGGCTGCTTCGCGGCTACGGATTGCCCATCGACACCCTGGAAACCCCCGAATACGAGGCCTACGACGCCTCGATAAAGGTCGAGTACAGTCCGGAGAAGGCCGTCGAGCTGCTGAAGGCGTCCGGGTTCTCGCCCGACAACCCCGTGAAGTTCACGATCCAGACCACGCGCGGCTTCAAGCCCAAGGACTACGAGATGATCCAGGCGATCGTCGGCATGTGGCGCAAGGTCGGCATCGAGGCGAACATCGAGGTCTACGAGATCGCCAAGCACTACGAGCTGCGCGCCGCCGACAAGCTGACGCCGGCCGCCTTCTACAACTGGGGCAATTCGATCGGCGACCCGACGACATCCACGGGCTTCGCCATGTACGGCCCGAGCCCTCACTCGGTCTGGGACGGCCAGGACGTCATCGACGCCATCAACCCTCTCTGGGCGGAGAAGGACGAGGCCAAGCGCATCGCCGGCTGGAAGGCTGTCGACAAGCTCATCGCCGAGAACGCCTATGTGCTGCCCTTGCTGCAATATGCGCAGCCCATCGTTCATTCGAAGGACGTCAAGGTCGTGCCTCACAAATCGGGAGCCTTGCTGCCGCACCTGATGACCCCGGCCTGAGCCGAGACCCTCGACAGGACGGCCGGGCAACGCGAAGGCGAGCCGCATCGGCGCGAAATGCCTGAATGATCCTGCAACGGTTCCTCATCCGCCTCCTGACGATGGCCGTCACGCTCTTCGGCGTGGCGGTCGTCGTCTTCCTCGTGATCCGCGTCGCCCCCGGCGACCCGATCGCCATGATGCTGCCGCCCGGGGCGACCGAGGCCGATATCGACCGGCTGCGCGCCCTGAACGGCCTCGACAAGTCGATCCCCGAGCAGTTTGTGATCTGGCTGTCCAGCGTCGCCCATGGCGACTTCGGCACCTCCATCTCGCTGCGCCAGAACGTCCTCGGCCTCGTCTTGAACCGGCTGCCCGCGACGCTGGAGCTGTCCGTCCTCGCTTTGCTGATCGCGCTCGTGATCGGCGTGCCGCTGGCGATTCTCGGCACGCGCGAGCGCGGCACGGCGCTCGAGGCAGGCATCGACGTCGCCAACAGCGCCGCACTCTCCATCCCCGATTTTCTGTGGGGGCTGGTGCTGATCCTGCTCTTCGGCGTTCTGTGGCCGGTGTTCGAGATCTCCGGACGGATATCGCCGCGCCTCGAGCTGCCCTTCGTGACCCAGTTCTACCTGTTCGAAAGCATCGTGCGATTCCGCTTCGATCTCACCCGCGATCTGCTGACCCACATGCTGATGCCGGCATTGGCGCTGGCGCTCCCGCTGGCTGCGATCATCTCCCAGCTGCTGAAGCACTCTCTCAAGGAGCTGATGGCGCTCGACTACATCGTGCTGGCACGCGTGAAGGGTTTCTCCGAGACGCAGGTGATCCTGCGCGAGGCGCTGAAGAACGCCGCTCTGCCGACGCTGACGCTGATCGGCGTGCAGTTTACCTTCCTGATCGGCGGCACCGTCATCGTCGAGCGGCTGTTTTCCTATGAGGGTCTCGGCAACATGGCGATCGACGCCGTCGTGAACCGCGACCTGCCTCTCATTCAGGGCATCGTCCTTGCTTTCGCGGTGATCTTCGTAGTGATCAACCTTGCCGTCGACATGATGTACGCGCTCCTCAACCCGCGGCTCCGCCATGGCTGAGGCGCGGCCGATCGGGCGTGCTTTCAGCCCGCGGATCTGGCTGGCCGGCGGCTGGCTGCTCGTGCTCCTGCTCGCCGCGATCTTCGCGCCCTGGGTGGCGCCGCACGACCCCCTGGCGCAGGACCTGCTTCTCGAACGGCTGCCCCCCGCCTGGCTGCCAGGCTCCGAGCCGGGTTTCTACCTCGGCACCGACAGCCTCGGCCGGGACGTGCTGTCGCGCCTGATTTATGGCGGGCGCGTCGCATTCACAGTGGCATTCGTGGCGGCCAGCAGTACATGCCTCATCGGTTCGATGCTCGGCTTGATCGCCGGCTACTTTGGCGGATGGGCTGATCGCATCATCTCTCGGGTCGTTGACATCTGGATGGCTTTTCCGCCCGTTCTGTTTGCAATCCTGTTGGTTGCCG
>JBEVJK010000051.1:0-47830 GCA_040510195.1 Mesorhizobium sp.
AGATTTCGTCGCCGATGCCTTCGCTCATTGCAAATTCATCGGTTTCACCGCCGGCGCCGTCCCACTGTTTCAGAAAGCCGGCATCGATCCGGAGGCTGATGAAGGCCTCATCGAATTCGATGGCCCCGAAGCGATCGACTCATTTGTCGAAGCCTGCCGCAAGCTCCGTCGCTGGAGCCGCGAGATGGCGGTCAAGCTGTAGACGGAGGCGACAGGACGCGGGCATGTTCCTGCATCTGGAATCCTAGTTTCGAAGCCGCAGGCGGAAGCCATGCGTTGCGCGATCGGTCTCCTTGTCGACCTGGAGCCTGGAACAGGCGCGCGTGAGCGCCTGTCCCGCGAATCCGCGCCATCGACCGCATGGCTGCCCGTGAGCTACTTCAACAACCCCGCTGCGCGAAGAGCATCCTCGATGATCTTCTGCACTTTGTTGGGCGGGTTCGATCCTGCACGGCCGTCATAGGTGGGCTCCATTGCCCCGACTTTCTCCTTCGGGGGTGTCGACACGACCTCGCGCGCCGCTGGGTTTGACGGCACCGAGGCGCCCTTGCCATCCGCGTTGGAAATTCCCCAGAACCGAGCGATCTCTCGCGTGGAAGAGACGCCGACCTCGAGCATGAAAGGCCCGGGAGCGCCGAGGCCATCGTCGCCGAGCGGCGTGCCGTGCCCCATACCGGCAATCATATTGACCTCGACCTTCGGCTCTCCTGCATGGTCGCACCAAACGTTCCTGGTCCGGCCGCCTTCACTTTTCGAATAGGTCGGCGCCCTGTCGAGCTGGTGCACGCCCCGCCATTGCCCAGCGACGGCTTCTGCGTTGGACGGCGCCACGGTGTGATCAGCAGAGCCTTGCCAGATCGAAATCGTCGGCCAAGGTCTCGTGTGGGTAGACGCGCCGCCCAGCAGCCGTTGGAGATCCGGCTCGGACGGACCGCCGTGGCCGCGCATACGGTCAAAGGCTTCGGGGATCGTCGTCGCGACGCCGTAGGGAAGCCCGGCAATGATACCGCCGCCGGCGAACACGTCAGGGTACACGGCAAGCATGGCTGCGGCCATCGCTCCACCGGCCGAAAGGCCTGTGACGAAGATGCGCTTTCGGTCGAGGCCGTGGGTGACGACCATCTTTTCGATCATCTGGCGGATGGAACGCGCCTCACCGGAATCGCCCATCGCATCACCAGGTTGGAACCAGTTGAAGCACAAGTTTGGGTTGTTTGCCCGCTGTTGCTCCGGAAAGAGCAACGCGAACCCGGCTTGATCCGCTAGCTGCGACCACCCCGAATTGTAGTCGTAACCGGCGGCGTTCTGAGTGCAGCCATGCAGCACGACGACAAGTGGTGCTCCTTCGGCAAGCGATTGAGGAATGTAAACCCGCGCCTTCAACGCGCCTGGATTGGAACCGAACTCGATTGGCGCCGAAAGGCGGTCCGTGCCCACATTGGGGATGTGCACGTTTCCTTGCACGCGCATTGCTGCGAGGCGCGCAATTGTATCTGACATTTTTCGCATGAAGCCGTCCTTATTTTTGACGCCCGGGATTGGACGGCAGTTCGCCACAACGCACCTGCAGCAATATTGTTGCTGCACTGCACAATATCAAGGGAAGCGACCGGCTTGGCACCTGCCTGAGCGGTGAGCCGGATTTCCTTGGATGGTTCCCGCCGAGATGAGAGGCGCAGCTTCAAAACTGCCTGCCTCTTTTGTCTGGATCGAAGTATACCGGGTGACGTTTAATCGATTGAATTCGATTTCGTTTGCCGCTCTGCAATTTTGCTGACATGGTTGCGAAAATTTCATTGAGGGTTGGTGGCAGCTGTCCAACTAGGGGAGTTATAGGGATGGCTAAAGAAGCTTCGAATACCGCGTCTCCTGCAAGAAAAGCAGATCTGCCAATTCAAGCAGAAGGTAACGGACTCAGTCTGCTTGCCTCGCAAGCTCGCGACGGTGGAGACGCAGTGGGCGTCGACAAGATCCGTGACTTGCTGTTCGGCAATCAAATGCAGGACTACGACCGCCGTTTCTCCAAACTCGAGGAACGGTTCCAGCAGCGCTTCAAGGACGTCGAGTCCGAGAGCAAGCGCAATCTCGAAACGTATGAGTCGAACTCAAAGAAGCAGGTCGAATCGCTTGCAGGTCAATTGCGAAACGAGAAGGAGGCGAGAGCCGAGGCCGACAAAGAGATCGACCGGAACCTCCGCGAGCAGAACCAGGCGCTCGAAAAGCAGGTTCGCGCATTGTCTGACCAGTTGAGCGAGCTCGAGCGCGACGTAGCGGATCGTATAAGCCGCACTGACCAGCTCCTGCGGGAGGAAATCAAGCAAAAGATCGAAAGCGTGCAGTCGCTGATCGAGAAGATGTTCTCCGACGTCAACAACGTCAAGACCGATCGAAACCTGTTGGCCGGTCTGTTTGTCGAAGTCGCAAAATGTCTCAATCAGGAACCTGTCGGCATCAAGAGCAACTCCGATCGTGGCTGGAAATCGAGCTGATGGGAACTTGACGTCGACCGCTGACCCAATCAGTCTTTTTCAAAGAGCGGCTTCGAACGATACCGAGATCGACCGGGAGGCGCTGGCCAGCCTTTTGGTCGAGATTGCTCGGAACGTCGATCCGTACTATCGCGCCACGTTCGACGGCGTCCCGGCAGTCGACCCTCGGATGGAAACGCTGCGGCAGTTGCTGGTTGGCCGCGAGATTTCCGAGCTTTCACGGATATCGAAGCTGCTCGACGAACCCGAGCAGCTCGCTGCTGCGCTGGGAGGCGTGCTCCCCAGCGCGACCGCGCAGTCCTCGCCCGCACAACTCGGCGAGGCGCTCGCGCCGGTCGTAGAAAGGGCCGTTCAACGGTCCATCCACAAGAACCCCCAAAATCTGACGCAGATACTCTATCCGGTTTTCCTCCCCGCCATTCGCAAGTCGATCGGGGAAAAAATCGACCAGACGTTTCAGTCGCTCAACGAGACCCTGAGGTACATATTCACCTGGCGTGGCCTCAAGTGGAGAATCGAAGCCTGGCGAACCGGTACGAGCTTCGCCGAAGTCGTCCTCAAGCATTCCCTCGTGTATCGGGTGGAGCACGTCTTTCTGATCAGCCGCAACTCCGGGCTCTTGATCAGCCATCTAGCCGCAGAGGACGCTACGAGCGAGGACCCTCAGCTCATTTCGTCGATGCTGAGCGCGATCCAGGACTTTGTGAAAGACTCCTTCAAGGAGAAGGAACAGGACGGCCTGGACGCGATCCGGTTCGGCGAGCTTCGGCTTTGGTCGGAGGTCGGACCGTTCGCGACGCTGGTCGCGGTCATTCGTGGCAACCCTCCGGAAGCGCTGCACGAAATCTTGCGCGACCGGTTGCTGCACATCCACGCCGAGTATGCGGACGCGCTGGAGGCGTTCGAGGGGGACAGCACACGCCTGACCGGCATCGAGTCCGAGCTGCAGCCCTGCGTCGGTTTGAGCCAGGAGGAGTACACGCAAGGATTCCCGTGGCTTCTTGCGGCCGCGGTCCTGCTGGTCTTGGGCCTGGCGGGCGGCTGGTTCTACCTCTCCTGGCAGGCCAGCCAGCGTTGGCAAGCCTATGTGGCCCGCCTGCAGAGCGAACCGGGCATCATCGTCGGCGAGCAGCAGCGGGATGGTTGGCAGTTTTACGTTGCCGGGTTGAGGGATCCGCTCGCCGTCGACCCGCAATCCCTGCTGGCCGGGACCCAGCTCGAACCCGACCGCGTCCATGCGCAGTGGCAATCCTATCAGAGCCTCGAACCTCAATTCGTGCTGAAGCGGCTCATCGCCTCGCTGTCGCCGCCAGAAACCGTGCAGCTTTCGATCGCTGACGGGCGCATCCTCGCCAAGGGCGAGGCTTCCACCGCCTGGATAGGCCGTGCCCAAGCCGCGGCTGCGCAACTCTCGGCAGGCGGCCCTGTTTTCGATACATCTGCGGTTCGCGACCTGGAAAAGCGCGACGCCGAGCGCTGGGACGCATACGTCGCGGGGCTCCGGAAGCAGCCGGGCATCATCGTCACCGAACAGACGTCGAGCGGGGGTCAGTTCCATGTCGCTGGCCTACGGGACCCGCTTGCCGTCGATCCGCAGTCCCTATTGCCCGGCACGGAGCTCGATCCGGCCCGCGTTCGCTCGCAGTGGGGACCCTATCAAAGCCTCGAGCCCGAGTTCGTGCTGACGCGGCTCATGTTGTCCCTGGTCCCGCCGCAATCGGTGCGACTTTCGATCGTCGATGGTCGCATCGTGGCCGTCGGCGAGGCGCCTGCCGCCTGGATCGATCGGGCGCGGGCCGCTTCCCGTCAGCTCTCCGCGGGCGGGCCGGTTTTCGACATTTCGAAGGTTCGCGACCCCCTGGAGCGCGACGCTGAGCACTGGCAGGCCTATGTGTCTCAGCTGCGAGGGCAGCCGGGCATCATCGTCACCGAACAGAAGATGGATGGGGATCAGTTTCACGTCGCCGGCCTGAGGGATCCGCTCGCGGTCGATCCGCAGACGCTGCTCACCGGAACGGAGCTCGATCCGGCGCGTGTTCATGCCCAGTGGCAACCCTATGAAAGCCTTGAGCCCCAGTTCGTGCTGAAGCGGCTCATGGCATCGCTGGCGCCGCCGAAATCGATCAAGCTGTCCGTCGTCGACGACCGTATCGTCGCCGAAGGCGAGGCGCCGATCTCCTGGATCGACCGGGCACGCGCCGCCGCCCAGCAGCTCTCCGCCGGCGGGCCGCAATTCGACATCTCCAAGGTTCGCGACGTGAGCCCGGAAGTTCGCCAGGCCGAGCGGTGGCAAGCTTATGTGTCGCGGCTGCAGAAACAGCCCGGCATCATCGTCGCCGAACAAAAGGTGGAGGGCGGGCGGTTCTATGTCTCCGGCTTGCGGGACCCACTGGCTATCGACCCGCAGACGCTCCTGTCGGGGACGGAGCTCGATCCTGACCGGGTTCATGGGCAATGGCGGTTCTATCAGAGTCTGGAACCGGAGTTCGTGCTGAAGCGGCTCACGTCGTCGCTGGCGCCGCCGAAATCGGTGCGACTGTGGGCCCTCGGCGATCGCATCGTTGCCGAAGGCGAGGCTCCGGCTGGCTGGATAAGGCGGGCGCGCGCCGCCGCCGAGCAGCTTTCGGCGGACGGGCTCTCTCTGGACGTCTCCAAATTGCGCGAGCTCACGCCGCTCGAGCTGGTTCATCTGAAGGAGGCGATCCAAGCCACCGGCATCTTCTTCGAATCCGGCAAACCGTTGCCGGGGCCGGAGCAGGAGGCGGTGCTCGACAAGCTGGCGGGTCAATTGAAGGAATTCGCTCAAGATGCTCGCAAGGCCGGCGTCACGGCGCGCTTCATGTTGACGGGTCACTCCGACACGACGGGTCGCGAAATGGCCAATCTGTCCCTCAGCGCGGCGCGCGCGGAGACGGTCCGTGCGCTTCTGAAGAAGCGCGGGGTCGACCCGGAGCTTCTCCTGGTCCGGGGCGCGGGCACTTTCGAGCCAGCTGAGCCCGAGAACAACAAGCAGACAGGAAGTTCCGCCAATCGCCGGGTCTCTGTCACCGTCAACTTCGACTAGCCTGCACGGGATAGCCTAAGATGCTGCAAAGAAAAATCTGCATGTTAGGTGGATTTGGGGTCGGAAAGACTAGTCTCGTTCGCAGGTTTGTGAAAAGCATATTCTCAGAGACTTATCTGACGACTGTAGGCGTCAAGATTGACAAGAAGAGCGTCGAGCTGCCCGACAAGACGGTGGATTTGATCTTATGGGATCTCGCCGGCGAGGATGATATCGGATCCTTTCGGATGAGCTATGTGAAGGGCGCGACCGGACTTGTGCTTGTCGTCGACGGAACCCGGCCGGCGACGCTCTCGGTGGCGCTCACACTTCGCGAGCGGACTGAAGCGGAATTTGGCGCGTTGCCTTGCGTCGTGCTGTTCAACAAGTCCGATTTGGCCGATCGGTGGGCGCTTTCGGCCAGTGAGATCGACGAAACGAAGCAACATGGATGGCCAGCCTACCTGACGAGTGCGCTGACGGGCGAGCATGTCGACGACGCATTCCGTCAGATCGCTTCGATGGTTGTTGGATAGATCATGGAAAAGCTGCCGGACGAAGTCAGAAGCTGGCTCTACAACTATGTCTATACGGAGAGGTATGTCGCTTATTTGAAGATCGATACCGATCTTGTCGTGGCACAGAAGGGCGGGAAACTCGACCATTACGGCCTTTCATCCCTTCGCATAGGCAAACCGGTCGCAGAGCAGATCGAACTGATGGAAGGTCTGCTTACCGATATCGAACTTCCGCTGCACATGCCCATGATGGAACTGCCTAACGGACAAGTCGCCGACCTGCATCTTTTCGACGGCAACGCCGGTACTTGGGTGCTCTTCCTCGATGCCACGGCAGAACGCGACAACCAGCAGCGCATGCAACAGAAGGCCTATGAAATGACGCTTCTGCAGGAGCGGGAGCGTCAACTGAACGAGGCGCTGCTGGAGACCAACGAGGCGTTGAGGCAGACCCAGGAAGGACTGTCGCGCGAATACGCACGCTCCGAGGCGCTGCTTCTCAACATTCTTCCGGCCTCGATCGCAGAGCGGTTGAAGACGCAGGAACAGATTGCGGACAACCATTCCGACGTGAGCGTCCTGTTTGCCGACATCGTCGGGTTCACGGAGAGGGCGAGAAGCGTTGGGGCCGAGCCGACCCTTGCCGTCCTGAATTCCTTCTTCAAGGCTGCCGATCAGCTCTCCGAGCAATATGGTTGCGAGAAGATCAAGACGATCGGCGACTGCGTGATGGTGGTTGCCGGCCTGCCGGTTGCACGACCGGATCACGCCAAGGCCCTTGCAAATTTTGCGCTCAACATTCGCAATGCGGGCGGGCGGTTGAGCTTTGGCGGTGTCCCCCTCAGGCTGAGGATCGGGATCCACTCGGGCCCGATCGTTGCAGGGGTCATCGGCAAGAGGCGCTTTGCCTATGATCTCTGGGGCGACACCGTGAACCTTGCGGCTCGCATCCAGACGTCGGCCGAACCCGACGAGATCCGGATCTCGGATGCGACCCACAAATTGCTGGGTCCGGGGTCCGCCTGCGACCCGCTCGGGGCGATCGAGTTGCGCGGTGCGGGTCGCGTCGAAATCTGGCGGCTCGTGGCCTGACCGGATACTCTGCGCGATAGCTCTGATTTCATTGAAGAATTTGTCCGACCCCAAAGCCGGGGCCGACCAAAACAATGTCCTCCTGGTCCGCGGATGTCGGAAAGCGGGTCCGGACTTCGTCTTCCTGAATATCCGCAATCAGCGCAGGATGCGTTGCGCATCACAGGAGCGTTTCCATGAACCCTACCATCACCGCCTTTGAACGGTCGCCCGATCGCGGCAAGGGACTGGCGCGCGACATGCGCGTTCGCTGGGCGCTCGAAGAAGTCGGCCAGCCCTATGACGTTCGGCTTCTTTCGTTCAAAGCGATGAAGGAGCCGGCGCATCGGGCGCTTCATCCATTCGGACAGATCCCGACCTATGAGGAAGGCGACCTCGCCCTCTTCGAGTCTGGGGCGATCGTGTTCCATATCGCGGAGCGCCATGCGGGCCTGCTGCCCGATGATGCGATTGCCCGGGCGCGCGCGATCACATGGATGTTTGCCGCGCTCAGTACAATTGAGCCAGCGATCGTCGAACGCGAGATGGCCGTGCTCCTGGAGCGCGACAAGCCCTGGCATGCGGAGCGACTGCCGATCCTCGACGATCGCGTTCGCGGACGGCTGCGCGCGCTCTCCAGCCGGCTCGGCGATGCCGACTGGCTCGATGGTGCGTTCGGCGCCGGCGACCTGCTGATGGTGACGGTGCTGCGCAGGCTGGAAGGATCGGGTCTGGTGGAGGAATATCCGAACCTCTCCGCCTATGTCGCCCGTGGAAAGGCGCGGCCCGCCTACAAGCGTGCTTTCGCGGCTCAGTTGGCGGTTTTTACCGGCAAACCAGCGACTGGCTGAGAGATCTCCGTGCCGCCGCGATCGTCGACGATCGACAGCTTTGGAACGCCAACTATACTGCCGCGACCGCAGTTGGGGGCATCGCCTGGAAAAGGACAGTCTCTCCGGCAGGGAGTTCGTCGCGCTCGTGGCCGCCTTGATGGCCATCGAGGCAATCGCGATCGACATCATGCTGCCGGCGCTACCCGACATCGGCGCGGCCTTTCAGGTGGCCGATCCGAACGACCGCTCGCTCGTGCTGACGGCGTTCCTCATCGGCTTCGGCTTGCCGCAGCTGGTGTTCGGGCCGCTCTGCGACCGCTTCGGCCGGCGCGGTCCGATCCTGGCCGGTCTTGCGGTCTACATCGTCTGCGCCTTTGGCTCCCCCGCCGTCGAGAGCTTCGCGACGCTGCTCTGGGTTCGCTTCGCCCAGGGCGTCGCTGCGGCGGTGATCCGCGTGGGCATTCTGTCGGCCGTCCGCGACCGCTACAGAGGCGCGGCGATGTCCGAGGTCATATCGGTCGCCATGTCGATCTTTCTGCTGGTCCCTCTGATCATGCCCGGCGTCGGGCAACTGATCCTGCTCGCAGGGCCGTGGGAGCTGATCTTCGTCGCCATGGGCGTCGTTGCGGCGGCGGTGGCCGTGTGGACCGTGCTGCGCTTGCCGGAGACGCTCGCCAGGGGTGACCGCAGGCCGCTCAGCTTCCGCAGCCTCGCCGAGGGCTTTGGCATGGTCGTCCGCAACCGAACTGCCTTTTTCTACGGCCTGTCGGGCATGTTCCTGCTCGGCATCATCCTCGCGCTGATCAACACGTCTCAGCAGGTCTTCGTCGACATTTACGGGCTGGGTCCGCTCTATCCCGTCGCCTTCGCCGCAATGCCAGGAGCTGCCGTTCTCGGATTCCTCACCAATTCGCGACTGGTGGCGAAATTCGGTATGCGCAGGCTTGCGCACGGTGCGATGCTCCTCTTTCTCGTCGGCAGCATCGCCTGGCTTGTCATGGTTCAGATGGCGATTCCGCCGCTTTGGCTCTTCCTGCTGATGGTCGTGCTGGTCACGCCGATGGTGACGTTCGTCTTTCCGAACACCGGGGCGCTCGCCATGGAGCCGTTGGGAGCCGTTGCGGGCACGGCATCCGCCATCTTCGGAGCCATCCAGACCGTCGGCGGGGCGATCCTTGGCTGGGCCGTCGCCCAGTCGTTCGACGGGACGCTCACGCCGGTGATCGCCAGCCTCTGCATCTTCGGCACTTGCGTGATCGCTTGCTTCCTGGTCGCCGAGCGGGGGCGCCTGTTCGGCAAAGGGTCCGTCGTCAATCCATAGCAAGCCAAGTCACACCTGGCGCATGCCGCCGTCGACGCACAGCTCGGCACCGGCAATGAAGCTCGCCTCGCCGCTCAGGAGAAACAGCACCGCGGCCGCGATTTCCTCGGGACGCGCCATCCGACCGAGCGGGATGTGGCCGACCAGCGCTGCTCGCACGTCAGCCGGCTGTGCGGCCAGCAGGGCGGTGTCGGTCGGGCCCGGGCTCACGACGTTGACGCGAATGCCGCGCGGCGCGAGTTCCGCCGTCCAGGTGCGGGCATAGGAGCGCAATGCCGCCTTGCAGGCGGAATAGGTGCCGTAAGAGGGCACGCCCGCCGTGTCCGAGGCCGAGCCGACGAGCACGACGGAGCTGCCGTCGCCCATGATGCCGACCGCCGCCTTCAGGCCGAGCACTGAGCTGCGGACATTGATCAGGAAATGCCGCTCGAAGTGCTCCGGCGTTTCCTCGGTCAGCAGCGCCGGTTCTGAAATGCCGGCGTTCAGGACCAGCGCGTCGATGCGGCGGTGCTCCTTGCGGACGGTGGCGATGGCTTCCGCCACGGCCTCCGGCACGCTGGCATCCGCGACGACGCCCCGCGCCCCGCGTCCGATCGTCTCGGCGGCCCGCTCGACCTCTTCGGCGTGCCGCCCGGTGAGAAAGACCGCCGCACCCTCGGCTGCCAGCCGCTCCGCGATGGCGAGGCCGATGCCCCTGGCGCCCCCCACGACCAGCGCCACCTTGTCTGTCATTCGAGCCATCGCGCCGTCCTTTGTGTCGGAACCCGGAACCACGCCGCAGCGGTTCCTCGAAACATCGCGTCCTTCTCGTCATCCGAAAAGCCGGAGACGATACGCTCATAGGCGTCGTAAAGCCGCTCGAACCCATAGGACAGCCCATCGATGGGAAGATGGCTGCCGAACATGCAGCGCGCCGGACCGAACGCTTCGATCACCGCCAGGATCCAGGGGGCGACCTCCGCCTCGTTCCAGTCGAGGCCGAAGACACACTCGACGGCAGAGATGCTGGCGCAGGTGTTGTCGCAACCGCCCAGCGCCAGCATAGCCGTGCGCCAGCGGGAGAACCCTTCGGCGCTGCGGTCCGTCGGCCAGCCCATCACGGCTATGGTGAAGTCGATCTCGGGATGAGCGCGGACCACGGCGACCAGCTCCGGCAATTGCGGGGCGAACACCTCTAGCCCGCAGCGCAGATCGAGGCCGGCGAGCGCGCCGAGCCCCTCGAGCCAGCCCGGGTCGCTCATGAAATCGGGGCGCGCTGCCATCCTGCGGAGCGGTGTCCGTTCATCCCAGCCGAGATGCTGGCGCACAGCCGCGAGGCCTCGAACGTCCCGGTAGGCCTCGAGCCGCTGCTGCAAGTCCGGATCGGCGAAGTCTACCAGCCCGACAAGCGCAACCGGCACGGGGGAGGACGCGGCAAGCTGCTGCGCCCAGGCCATCTCTGCCACCCTGTCCGCGGCGATGAACTCGTGCCAGACCAGCCCTGAAACGTCGCGCGACTGCGTGGCGCGGAGGTAATCGTCGAGACCATAGGCTCGCGGCAGTGGGCCATAGTCCCCGACCAGCGCCTCGAAGATCGGGTCGCGATGCTCGAAGATGCCATAGCGAATCGCTCGGCTGTCGTAGAGGTGCAGATGGGAATCGACGATCTTTCGCCGGGTCGGCGAGGTCTCGTGCGGCATCGGGCTTCGCCTCCGACCGAAATCCGCTTTGTCAGACGTCTGCGTTCTGGGTGCTCATCGAACGATCCAATCAGGCCCAACGGGGACTGTCCAGGTCCGTCGGCAAGCAGTTCAAGACGCACCTTCGGTCGCAGCGAATTTCGCGAGCAAATGCCGCATTGTCAGGGCATTCCTCGGCGCAAAGCCTCCGTAGTCGTTGTTGAAATAGACCCACGCCCGCGTTGCGATCATCCCAAAATCTTCCACGAGGGCCTTCGTTCCCTTGAACCTTTTGATGTGAGTGATCAGCTCGCAGACCTTCACCGTATAGACGAAGCTTCGCTGTCCAGGCTGACGACGCCAGGCCTTCACATTTGCCACGGTCGGCCAGGAATAGAAGGACGCGTTGATCTCGACCGCGTCGAATTGCTCGGTGTAGTGATCGAACCATGCACCAGTAGGCAGGTCGGTCGGGTAAAATAACCCGCGCCATTTCCAGTAGAACCATCCGGAACAGCCGACATAGACGGTTTTCTTGAAGCTGGGGGCCGGGCCCTCGGGATCCTCTTGCGTCGCCGCTCGTCGAGCCGCATGCATTTTGGCGGCTCGGTCGACATTTTCCACTCGCTGCTTTTCGCGGCGCCGCAACCGGCGTTCCCGGCGCTCCTCAGGACCCAATGGCTTCCGCTCGATGATGTCCGCGCTCATGCCGACCTCAACGCCGGAGCAGCCGGATGGGTCCGGCGGTGCGTCGCTCTCCAACGAATTTGGTCTTGATTGACTGGTCCCTGTCGGAGTGGCACGGCGTCGTTCGTCAATGAGTCACGCGCGCCGTGGCCGCCACTGGGAAGGGATCACAATGACAACATCCGCAATGCATTGGGTCGGCCGCGTCCTCACGGGTCTGTTTGCCCTGTTCATGCTCGGGGCGTCGATAGCGCCGAAGCTGCTCGGCATGCCGGTTGCCGAGGAAACCATGGCCCAACTGGGGTGGCCGGCCGGCTTTTCCTTCATGATCGGGCTTGTCGAGCTCACCTGCCTCGTCCTCTATCTCATCCCCCGGACCAGCCTGCTCGGTGCGGTCCTCATGATGGGGCTGCTGGGTGGCGCGATGGCGACGCAGATCCGCGCGCAAAGCCCACTCTTCAGCCACGTCCTGTTCAGCATCTATCTCGGGCTGTTCATGTGGGGTGGCCTTTGGCTGCGGGATCAGCGCCTGCGGGCTCTCTTTCCCATTGCCGGCGGGCAGTCCGACAGGAGCTGATGCACTGGCTCGCCCGGGCTAAAGTGCCGAATGGACTTGGAGGCGGCATACCACTAGAACGTCCTAGAGCATGACAGGAAGCGACCGCGGCAATGTCCAAGGAGCCTATTCAGCGTCGGCTCGTCGCCATCCTGGCGGCTGACGTCGTCGGCTACAGCCGGCTCATGGAGCTGGACGAAGCCAGCACGATGACCGACCTGAAGATGCGCTGGGCCGAAGTGGTGGAGCCCGTCGTGGCCAGCCATCAGGGCCGCATTTTCAAGCGGATCGGGGATGGCATGCTCGTCGAGTTCGGCAGCGCCGTTGCCGCCGTCGAATGCGCGGCGGAGCTGCAGAAGGCGATGGCCGCCGTGCATGACGACGATCCCGCCGATCGGCGCATCATGCTGCGCATCGGCGTCAATCTCGGCGACGTCATGGTCGAGGGCAGCGACCTCTACGGCGACGGCGTCAACGTCGCGTCCCGCATAGAGGGACTTGCCGTTCCGGGCGGAGTGGCGATCTCGAACGCCGTCCACGAGCATGTGCACGGGCGGGTCAGCATCGATTTCGTCGACAGCGGCAGCCACGAGGTCAAGAACATCGAGCGTCCGCTGCACATCTGGAGCTGGTCGCCGAATGCCGAGGCAACCACCGCGTCGGCGGGCCGGGCGCCGCACCCGCCGCGGAGCAAGCCGTCGATCGCCGTCCTGCCGTTCGACAACATGTCGGAAGATTCCGAGCAGGGCTACTTCGCGGACGGGATCACCGAGGACATCATCACGGACCTTTCCAAGGTCTCCGGTCTCTTCGTCATCGCCAGGAATTCCTCGTTTGCCTATCGGGGCCAGGCGCCGGACGTTCGCAAGGTCAGCCGGGAGCTCGGCGTCCGCTACGTTCTGGAAGGGAGCGTGCGCAAGGTCGCCGGCCGGGTCCGCATCAACGCGCAGATGATCGACGGCACGACGGGAGGTCACCTCTGGGCCGAGCGCTTCGACCGCGACCTGGAAGATGTCTTTGCCGTCCAGGACGAGGTGACCCGGACGATCGTCGATGCGCTCAAGGTGAAGCTGACCGCCGGCGAGGAGGCGCGGCGCGAAAACCGCGCCAAGGTCGATCCGGAAGCCTACGATCTGCTCGTTCGCGCCCGCCAGACGGTCTTGCAGCTGCGGCCCGAGGCGGCCAGGGAAGCGCGCCGGATGCTTGAACGGGTGATCGAGATCGACCCGGATCTGGCGCTCCCCTATGCGCGGCTCGCCATCATCAGCTTCGCCGAGTATGCCAATCGTTGGAACGATGCGACCGACGACAACCTCAAGCGGGCGCTGGAATTGGCGCGCAAGGCCGTCGACACGGACGCGACCGAGCCGCAGGGTTTCGTCTCGCTTTCGATGGCGCTGTCCTGGCTGCGGCGCCTCGACGAAGCGCAAGCGGCCGCGGAGCGGGCCGTCGCGCTTGCACCCAACCTGGCCGATGCCCAGACCTGCCTTGGCAACATCCTCGACTTCCAGGGCCGGCACGAAGACGCCGTCGCTCACTATACGCGGGCATACCAGCTCGACCCTCAGTTCGACATGTCCCTGCACTTCCTCGGACGGGCTCTGCTCGCGCTTGGTCGGTTCGACGAGGCGGAGACGGCCTTCAAGCGGCGCCTGACGTTGACGCCGCGCTCGGACATGTCGCGCTTCTATCTTGCGTGCCTCTGCGGTCTTACCGGACGCCACGAGGATGCGCGCCGCTACTGGCAGGAGACGCTGAACGTCAACCCCGACTTTTCGGTCGAACACCTTCGCCAGGCCTTGCCCTACAAGGATCCTGCTCTGGTCGATCGCCTCGTCGACGGCCTGCGCAACGCCGGCATCGCCTTGCAGTCGTTTGTTTAGCCGCTGCGAAACGCGAAAGCGGGGGCAAAGTTTCGTCGGTGTCGTCACAAGGGCGAGACAGGTAGGCCAAAGCTCAGGAGAGGGCGCGGCGTGCTCCGGAGGCCACCGGCTTCTCGGCGTCGGCAAGCGCCAGATAGACGATCGCCGCCAACACGACGACGGCGCCGGCGGCGCCGATAGGCGAGATGCGCTCGCCGATCAGCACCGCTGCACCGGCGGCCCCGAACACGCTCTCCGCGCTGACGATCACCGCCGCATGGCTGGCCGAGGTGAAACGCTGCGCCACGGTCTGCAGGCCGAAGGCCAGCGCGGTGGAGAAAATGCCGAGAATGGCGAGTTCAGGCGCCGCGGCGCGGATCCCCGGCAGGGACAGGTCGCCGAAGACGAAACCGAGCGGGAGGAGCAGCAAGGCCGAACCGGCGAACTGCGCCGCCGCAGTGGCCAGCGGGCGGCCAAAGGTTTGCATGTGGCGGCCGAGCTCGACCATCCAGACAGCGTAGAGGCCGGCAGACAGGATGGCGGCGAGGTCGCCGCGGGTGACCTCGCCGGCCAAACCGCCGGACAGGAGGAAGGCACCGGCAAGCGTCATCGCTGCCGCGAGCGCCACGGCGGCGGACGGACGCTCCCTGACGAGCAGCCAGGCGGCCAGCGGCGTCATGACCGACGCCGTGTTGACGAGGAAGCTCGCATTGGTCACCGAGGTGCCCAGGTAAGCGGTCTGCTGAACCGCCATGGCGCCGCCGAACAGGGCCGCCACCCGGGCCAGGCTGCGCCACCATCCGGCGACGGAATGGCCGCGCGGCTCGAGCAGGATCACCAGCGGCGCCAGCAGCGCGGCGCCGATCAGCGAGCGCAGGCCGGCAGCGCTCAGCGGATCGAGATGCTCTAGCACCGTCTTCTGGGCGACGTTGCCCAAGCCCCAGAAAGCCGCCGCGAGCAGCAGCAGCAGGTTGGCCGCCGTCCTAGACATGGCGTCGCTGCCGCGTTGTGGTGGTGGTTGCAATGGCACGAACCGGCAAGGGCTTGGCCTCCGGGTGGGGGAGGAAGGCCCGGCGAACGCCGGGTCGATCACCGGCATACAGAAGCGGCGGGCGCGGCGATGTGAAGCGGGTCACAGACAGGCAGAGCAAGCGCATGAGGTGGTCGAAGGCACTTCAAAGCGCGGCCACTCGAAGCTACGGTGGGCCGCCATGACACAAATTGCCGGTGCCTCCCTCGCGAGCCGTCGCGACCAGATGTTTCCGACACTGACGCCGGCCGATCTCGGCCGAATGCGGCGGTTCGGCGAGCCCGCTTCCTATGAGGCGGGCGACTATGTCGTGAGAGCCGGCAGCGTATCGCCCGGCCTGATCGTCGTCGCCTCGGGACGGATCGAGGTGACGCAGGACGGCCTTTCCGAGGCCATCGTCACGCATGGTCCGGGCAATTTCTCGGGCGAGCTCGCCCAGCTGTCCTCGCGGCCCTCCCTGGTCGACGCCCGGGCGATCGAACCCGTCGAGGCCCATGTCATCCCGTCGCGGCGGCTGCGGGACCTGATGATCCAGGAAGCCGATCTGGGCGAACGCATCATGCGGGCACTGATCCTGAGGCGGGTCGGCCTGCTGGAGAGCGGCGCCGGGGGGCCGATCGTCGTCGGGCAAGCCGGCAGCGGAGACGTCTTGAGGCTGCAGACCTTCCTCACCCGCAGCGGCCTGCCCTACCGGCTGCTGGATTCTGACGGCGACCCCTGCGGCCAGACCCTGGTCTCGCGGTTCCACGTCGATCCCCATCATCTGCCGATCGTGCTCTGCTCGAACGGCAAGCTGCTGCTCAACCCGAGCGACAACGAGCTGGCGCGCTGCATCGGCCTGGTGCGGCCGATCGATCCGGCGACGCTCTACGACGTCGCGATCGTCGGCGCCGGGCCTGCCGGGCTCGCGGCCGCCATGTATGCCGCGTCGGAAGGCCTGACGGTCCTGGTCGTCGATTGCCGCGCTTTCGGCGGACAGGCCGGCGCGTCGATGCGGATCGAGAATTATCTCGGGTTCCCAACGGGTATCTCAGGCATGGCGCTCATGGCGCGGGCCTACAATCAGGCGTTGAAGTTCGGCGTGGAAACGGCCATACCGGACGAAGCGGTCCGCCTGGGCATTGCGGGGGAGGCGCCGGGCGCGCATTACCTTCTAAGGGTCGGCGAGGACGAGACGGCCAGCACGCGTGCCATCGTCATCGCCACCGGCGTGCGCTACCGGCGCCTCGACATGCCGAATCTCGCCGAGTTCGAGGGAACGTGCGTGCACTATTGGGCGTCACCCATAGAGGCCAGGCTGTGCGAGGGGCAGGAGGTGGCCCTGGTCGGTGCCGGCAACTCGGCCGGGCAAGCCGCCGTCTATCTGTCGAGCCAGGTCCGGAAGGTGTGGATCCTGGCACGGGGCAAGAACCTGGCGGCGAGCATGTCCCGCTATCTGGTGGAGCGCATCGAGGCGCAGCCCAACATCGAGGTTGTGACCGAGGCCGTGGTCAGCGGGCTGGAAGGTCGCGACGGCCAACTGGATGCGATCCGCTGGGCAAGAGGTGGCGAGGAGGAGAGGTGTCCGATCCGTCACCTGTTTCTGTTCATCGGCGCCGATCCCAACACCGACTGGCTCCAGCAGAGCGGAATCGCGCTCGATGCCAAGGGCTTCGTCGAGACCGGGGCCAACGGAACCGGCCGCCATCCGCTGGAGACCAACCGTCCGGGCGTCTTTTCGATCGGCGATGTACGGTCGGGCTCCATCAAGCGGGTTGCGGCAGCCGTCGGCGAAGGTGCCCAGGTGGTGGCGGCGCTGCACGCCTATCTCGCGTCCACCGGACGTTCACCGCTGCAACCGACCTGACCGGGAGGAGCCACGATGGCAGACGAATGCAGGCATGCCGCCGATGTGCGCGAGGTGACGCCAAGTGCGCTCGGTTGCGAGGAGTGCCTGAAAAGCGGATCCCGCTGGGTGCATCTGCGGCTGTGCCGCACCTGCGGCCATGTCGGCTGCTGCGACGATTCCCCCAACCGTCACGCGACGCTGCACTTCCAGGCGACCCGGCATCCGATCATCGAAGGCTACGACCCGCCCGAAGGCTGGGGCTGGTGCTACATCGACGAGGTGTTCCTGGACCTTGGGGATCGACAAACGCCTCAGCGCGGACCCATCCCTCGGTACGTTTGACGGCCTATGCCTGCTCGTCCGACCGTGCGGTGGTCGCCGTGAAAGCGATGGTCGTCGTCCAATAGGCAGGGTTTCGGTACAGCGCGAAGAACTCGTCGAGCGTGGCCTCGGACACGCCGCCCTCGCTTCGCAGCCGCTCGGAGACTTCGCGGATGCCGCAATCCCACCATGCGGCAAACTCCGAGCCGCCATTGTAGAGAATCGCGTGGCCCTCGGAGCTGATGTCCGACAGTCCCTCAGCCTGGAGCCAGGCGGGGACCTTCCGCCCCACATAGTAGTCGATCTGGTGGCTCGCCGCCCAGCCAACGAATTTTTCCCAGAATTGCCTCTGTGACGGCGGCTCGACCGTCCAGGTCGGATAGAAGTCGGGTTCCTGGACGAACAGCCATCCGCCCGGCTTCAGCCAGCGCGCCAGCCTGGTGACGACGGCACGGCGCTCGGGAAGGTGATGCAGCAGGGCGCGGATGGCGACGAGGTCGAAGGACGCTCCCGGCGGTTCGTCGTGAACGACGTCGAACTTGCGGACCTCCAGGTTGCCACCGGCGATCCCTTGCATGAGGTCGGGGCGAAGATCGGTTGCGATGACCTGACCCCGAGGGCCGACGCGCTCCGCCAGCCATTGGGACAGCGAGCCGTTGCCGGCTCCGACTTCCAGGCAGTGCCAGCCGGCCGTCAGGCCCGTCCGCAACAAGTGAAAGCGGCTCGACGGGTCGAGCAGGTCCGACATCAGGCGAAGCCGCTCCGCTTCGCCTTTCAGATCGTGCTGCCAGACATACTCGGCCATCGAAACCTCGCCGCACCGCCATCCTAGCACTTTTGGGCCCTTTTCCAGGAGCCCTTGCAGTCCTTTCAGGGTTTGATCGGGCGAGCCGGGTTGTCGCGAAACCAGTCGACGATCATCGGCATGTTCTCCTCGAAGGGTGCGCCGACGAAGATGTTCAACAGGCCCATACGGGAACGACCTTCGTTGCGAAAGTCGTGCATGACGCCTCGGGGGATGACGCAGACGCTGCCTTTCGGGAGTTGACGCCAATCTGTGCCAAACATGACCGAAGCAACACCTTCCATGACGTAGAATATTTCCTCGTTGTGGTCGTGCTTATGGGCGCCGGGACCTTCGTACATCGGCTCCAGCCACCACTCCGAGACCGAGAATCGGCCGGCCGTTTCGGCACCGTCAGCTTTGAAGACGGCTTGCAACGGTCCCATGTCGTAGCGTCGGCCCTCAGTGGGGCCAAGGATCACGGGGTTCAACGTTTTGCTCATTGTCATCTCCTCCGCCTTGCAATGCGGCGAACCTCTCGATACGACCTAGACAGAGTAAAAAATTAAACATATTTGTGCAGTTTTTCACGATCAAGTTCGTCAAATTGGGGACATTCCGGACAACGCGCAGCCAAGGTCACTTGGCCCTGAGGACTTTGCTGAGTCTGTCCAGTTTGTTTTGTGTTGGTGGTTAGATCCGTTCGTTCGCATCCCTTGCGCCGCCTCGTGCGCCCGCTTTTGGTCACTTCAATCGGTAGCGCCGTTGCCGTCGCGGCGGTTTGGTCGGCGGCAGGCGTCCTGGCCATGGCCGGCTCGGTCGCTTCCGGTCCCTCTTACGCCTTTCCCAAGCCGCAGGTCACCGCGGTCGAGAGGATGCAACCGAATTTGCCGAAACGCGAAGGCAAGGGGTCGAGGCTGGCTCTGGCCGTCCCTGCCGTCCCTGAAGCCAGCGCGTCCGCGGGTCCCGGTGTTCCGCCCAACGACACCGCGGCTCGCTTCGAGGCCGCGCTGAAGAAGGCGGAGCTGACGCCGGAGAAGCTTGCCGCCGCGTTCGGTCGGCCCCACCCGGCCAAGACGCATCGGCCGACCGGCAAGACGTCGTCGCCGGTGCCCGAGCGGTTCGCGTCGACGCCCGCCTCTCCCGCCGACCAGGCCCCGGTGGTGCTCGCTTATGCGCCGGTGCCACAGGCATCCGGGGCCGCGTGGTCGGCCTTGCTGGTGCCTTCGCCGGGGGACGACCTTGCCGGCCTGCCCGATCCTGACGGAATGCTGGACGGCGAGAACGTCGAGGATCCCGACTACGAGGAGGCGATGCCGGAGGTCCCGGTGCCGCAGTCGCGTCCCCGCGACGCCGATCCGCGCGCCTCCGACAGGGCGAAGCCCGGCGAGGCGGCACCGGGAAAGCCTGGCGAAACTGCCGACGACGCGGCGCAGAAGGAGCCCGACAAGCGCGACAGCGCCAAGCGGCAGAAGCTTTCCTATGCGAGGCCCGTCGAGCCGACGGAGCGGAAATCGGGCGGCATCGGGCAAGCCCTGCGCAGCCTGCTGAACGGCGGTCCCAGGGCAGGCGACGGCGTCGCTGTCTACGATATCAGCGCCGCCCGGGTCTACATGCCGGACGGCAGCGTGCTGGAGGCCCATTCGGGCATCGGCAAGATGGCCGACAATCCGCGCTACGTGCATGTCAAGATGAACGGGCCGACCCCGCCGCACACCTACGACCTCAGGATGCGCGAAAAGCGGTTCCATGGCGTCGAGGCGATCCGCATGCTGCCCGTCGACGGGAAGAACAAGCACGGCCGCAACGGCTTCCTGACCCACAGCTACCTGCTGCGCGGCGGGCGTGCGGAATCGCATGGCTGCGTCGCCTTCAAGGACTATGAGCGCTTCCTGCGCGCCTTCAAGCAGGGCAAGGTCAAGCGGCTCGTCGTGGTGCCGAGCGGCGGTCGGGCGACCATGAACGTCGCCTCCAACGGCAAGAGCACCTGAAGCGGGCAGGTGCCCGCCCGGTTCTGGTGCGCCAGCGGGAATTGCACTACAGTCCGGGTCCTGCCAGGACGAGCTTTCCGCGATGCATCCCAAGACCTCCGTCGAGGCCATCACCAGAATCTGCTCCGCCAGGGCGGACGGCGTCGAGGTGCGCGGCAAGGATCTGTGCGGCGATCTCATGGGTCGCCTCAGCTTCACCGCCTATTTCCATCTGCTCTTGACCGGCCGCGAGCCGACCGAGGACCAGCGGTTCTTCCTCGATCTTCTGCTGGTCGCCATCGCCGAGCACGGCATGATGCCGACCGTCCAGGCGGCGCGGATGACGCTCGCGGCCGATCCAGATTCGCTGCACGGTGCGCTGGCGGCAGGTCTCCTCGGCTGCGGCCCGGTGCTCGTCGGAACGGCCGACGCCTGCGGCCGGCTGCTGCTGGCGGCAGAGGGCAGGGTTGCCTCCGGGGAGAGCCCGGAGGCCGCGGCGCTTACCCTGGTGCAAGGCATTCGCGACCAGGGCGGCAAGGTTCCGGGCTTCGGCCACCCGGTCCACCGTCCGACGGACCCCCGCGCCGAGCGCATCCTCGGGCTCGCCGACGCGCGGCAGGTCAGCGGGCGAAGCGTCGCCATGGCGAGGCAGCTTCGCGATGCGGTCGCCAAGGTCTGGGGAAAGCCGCTGGTGATGAACGTCTCGATGCCGATCGCGGCGGTGCTGCTCGACCTCGACTTTCCGCCTCCGATGATCAAGGCGGTCCCGCTCTTGGCTCGTGCGGGCGGGATACTCGCCCACCTCTGGGAAGAACAGCAGAACCCGGTCGGGTTCCTGATGGCCGCCCGCGCCGAGGCGGCCGTCGCCTATCGGAACGATGGCGAAGCGGCCGCCGACCATGCTTGAGCCGGAGGTCGAAACGGCGCCGTGGGAGGCGCAGCTCACGCGCGACGACGCGCTCTATCGCAAGCAGGTCGCGTATCTCATGGCGCATTCGCGCTTTTATCGAGACAAGCTCGGCCAGGCCGGATTCGCGTCGCCGGAGGCGGTCGGCGGGCTGGATTCGATCGCCACCCTTCCGTTCACCGAGAAGGCCGAGATCCGGGCGAGCTGCAGCGAGGCGGACCCGATGGGAACGCATGTCGCGGTTCCCCGCGACCGGATCGTGCGCATCTTTTCGACGAGCGGGACCACCGGCACTCCGAGCTACATTCCGCTGACGGCGGCCGACCTCGACAATTGGGTGACGGCGTCGTCGCGCAGCTACTCTGCTTCCGGGATCGGCTCCGGCGAGGCGATCGTCTCGACCTACAATGCGGGTCCGTTCGTCGCCGGCGCCGCGCTCGGTGCGTTCGACCGGCTGGGGATGTGTCACATCCCGGTCGGCACGGGCAACACGGAGAGGCTTGTCGCCGCCATCCGCCTGTTGAGACCCACAGCGGCCGTGATGACACCTTCATACGCTGCCTATCTGGCGGAATGGTCGAGCGAGCGCGAATTCGACCTGCGCGGGTCGAGCGTCCGCCGTCTGCTCGTGGCCGGCGAGCCGGGCGGCGGCGAGCCCTCGTTTCGCGCGCGCCTCGAGGCGGCATGGGGGGCCAAGGTCACCGAGGCGATGGGCATCGGCGATATCGGCGTGTCGCTATGGGGCGAGTGCGAGGAGCAGTGCGGCATGCATCTCGGCGCGCGCGGCTTCGTGCATGCCGAGCTCGTCGATCCGGAGAGCGGCGCTCCGATCGCCATCGAGGACGGCGCCAAGGGCGAGCTGGTGCTGACCCATCTCCGGCACGAGGCGGCGCCGCTCTTGAGGTTTCGCACGCGCGACCACGTGGAGCTTTGGTCCTCGCCATGCCGGTGCGGGCGCACCGCGCCGCGGATGCGCTGCATCGGGCGCACGGACGACATGCTCATCGTGCGAGGGGTGAACGTGTTTCCTTCGGCAGTTAGAGAAGTCGTGAGCGAGTTTGCTCCTCATGTGAGCGGTTTTTTGGTCATAAGACCGGAATTGGCAGGGATCAGACAGGAGCCGCCGCTGCCCGTCACCGTCGAGCTTTCGAGGGACCATCCGGCGGATCCGCAGCTTGCCGACCGCATCCGGGAGCGCCTGCGCGAGGCGCTCTTGTTTGCCGCCCGGATCGAGCTGGTGGCATGGGGAACCCTGCAGCGCAGCGAATACAAGTCGAAACTCGTCCATCATTGACGCGGAGCCAGGGAGGAACGGCGATGCGCAAGCTTCAATCGCAAGGAGTTCATCACATCACGCTGGTCGGCGCCGACCGCCAGACGTCGATCGATTTCTGGGAGGGCGTGCTCGGCATGCCCTTCGTGTTCGAGCAGCCCAATCTCGACAAGGCGACCGAGAGCCACCTTTATTTCGATCCGGGCGACGGCCGTCTCATCACGGTCTTCACAGACGAGACGCGCAGACCCGACAAGAAGCGCACCTCCACCGATATCGGCTGCGTCCACCATATCGCCTTCGCGGTCTCGCATGCCACCTTCCAGCAGGCGGTGGCGCGCCTTGACGAGCGGGCGATCAAGCACAGCGGCGTCAAGGACCGCGGCTTCATGGATTCGATCTATTTCGAGGACCCGCTCGGGCTCCTCATCGAGCTCGCCGCCTATCGTTTCGAGCCGCCGGCTGGCTTCACGCATGCCGACGTGCTGATGGAGGGCCACAGGGTGCGGGTCGAGCGCGGCGACTACAACATCACCGAGGCGCATCTGGCGGACGCCATCGAGGCGCTCGTCGAACGGAGCCGGGCGTCGCTATCGACCGACCGCGCTCCGAAAAACCCCTATTGAAAGAGCTGGCAAGGGAGGAATGACATGGCCGAAATTGCGATCAATGTGATCAAACCGAGCGTCAACAACATGACCGCCCGGGTTTTCCTGCGCGCCGCGGGCATCGACTTCGACGAGCGCGACGTCTACGGGCAGACGCGCACGCCGGAATACCTGGCAATCTGCCCATCGCACCTGACGCCGATGATCGAGTCGAAGGAGTTGCCGAAGGGCGCGCTGTGGGAGAGCTGCGCGATCATGCAGTATCTCTGCAACAAGCACGGGCTCGAGGCCTTTTATCCAAAGGACCCCGCCAAGCGCGCGATGATCGACAGCGCGATGTTCTACCTGATCGGCACGCTCTACCCCTATCTGGCCCGTGCCACCTATCCGGCGCTCAACTTCCCGCAATATCCCGGCGAGGTCGGCCACAGCGATGCCGACCCGGAAGCCAAGACGAAGGCCCAGCAGGCGGCCGTCGAAGCGATCGCCGAGCCGTTGGAGGTCTTCCACAAGTTCTACCTGGACGGAAAGCCGTTCATCGGCGGCGACAAGCCGTCCATCGCTGACATCCGGCTGGCCGCGACGCTGGAATTCCTGGCCGTCATCGACTATCCGCTTCCCGCCTGGGCGAAGACCTATATGGGCGCGATGGAGACATCGCTCGGCGCTGCCTACAGCGAACCTGCCGCCGACGTGCGCGGCTACATCGCCTATGTGAGATCGCCGAAGGCCTAGGGGCCGCTCGACCTTCAGGCCCCGAAAAGGCCGCGCCCGTAGCGTTGGAGGAGATCGTAGGCCTCGCCGAACGTCTCCGGGCGCGGCGTCGCCGGAAGGCCGAAGCGGGACGCCAGCATCCCCAGCAGCGACAGCGCAGGCGGCGTTAGCGGGGTGCGCGCCGCGGCGGTCGAAAAGGGACCGCCCGCCTCGGGGTTGGGCGGCACGTATTGTGGCGTGGTCTCCGGCCAGTCCCAAGGCTGGCGCGGCTCGGTCAGGTTCAGCGCATTGGTGAGGTCGCGGGCGTGCTGGTCGCGCGCCGTCAACGGCTTCAGGCCGTGCTTCCGGCAGAGCGTGGCGATCGCCGCGCCATGGTGCATCTCGTCGTGGATGATGGTGCCAGCCTTCGTCCAGGCGGAAATGGCTATGGCGGGAACGCGGACGCCGAGCCGATCGAAGGCGAAGCCCATCTCGGCGTCGACCGGCGTGCCCGGCGGCACCGCGGCGGGCGGCGGCACGTGGTCGTAGGTTCCGCCATGCTCGTCGAAGGTCACCAGAAGCAGCGTGTTGAGGGCGTTCGAGCCGGCCTTGGAGGCGCTGGTGCGGATCGAGGCGTAGACCTCGTGCAGCAGCTTCTCACCGGCGCGCACGTCGTCCATCGCGCCCACCACGACCTCGGCGCCGTCTGCTTCCGCGAACTCGAAGGACGGCACCGGCGGATGCATGTCGTTGTGATCGAAGATCAGCCGCGGCTCGATGAAGGCGTAGGCCGGGAGAGTGCCTGCCGCGGCGTCCTCGTGGAACTTCCGCATGCCGAAGAAGCGCGTCTTCCAGTAGGGCTTGAGCGCCGGCTCGTTGATGAACCCGGTCAGCGAGACGAGCTGGCTCTCGTCGAAATAGACCGCCCAGGAGAGCCCTGCGTCCTCGAGACGGTTGAAGATGGTCGGCGCGAGGTTTTTTTCCCACTTCAGGTAACCGTCCGGCCCGCCGTCATTGGTGACGAAGCCGGATGAGGTCGACGCGTTGAAGAACGACCGGTTGCAGAAGGTCTGCGAGGGGACTCCACAGAACCAAGCATCATAGACGGCGAAGTTGCGCGCCAGCGTGCTCGTCACCGGCATCATCTCGGGGCTGAACGAGCCCATGATGACCGCATACTCCTCGGGGCGGGGCTGACGACCCTGGGTGGCGACGAAGCTGTTGATGTAGTCGGTCACGAAGCCGTCCATGGTCGGTGCCGTTCCCGGCTTCGGGGCGTTGTAGGGCGGCGTCATGTGCTTGACCTCGACCGCGGCATTGCCGGGCGGGTCCACGGAGCCGAAAAGCTGGGTGTTTACGTGCGGGTACTCCTCGCCGGGATCCGGCGTGGGGCTGCGCATGATGCGGTCGGTGGACCCATGATAGACATGGGCGGGGACGGGTCCGTGGGGCGACGGGTTGGCATAGGTGCCGTTGGCCACGCCGTCGAAGCTGCGGCCATGGCTCAGCGAGCCCGGCGGGTAGAGGTGGCCGAGCAGATTGTCGAAGGAGCGGTTTTCGAACATCAGCACCACCAGGTGCTCGAACCCTGGCTGTGCCGGCACCGGCAGGAGTGGCGGCAGCTCGGAAGGCTCGGCGCCCCGAGCGGCGCCGACCGGCGCTGCCGCCCCGGCGGTCGCCGCCGCCGACATCTTCAGGAAGCTGCGGCGCGAAGGCTTTTCCGGCGTCGGTCTCTTCGGCATGGCGTTTCCATCCTTTCCGAGACGGGACACAATTCGCTGTTGCCGGATCGTGCCCGATTTTCGGGCCGAGGCGAAGCCCATGGTGCGCCGGCGGTCTCTTCGGGGGAATGGCGATGTGATAGAACGATGTCGCTGTCGTCCCTCACACCAGGAAGCCGGCCTTTGAGTGCAGATCGTGCAAAACGTCGTCTGAGCGTCATCGTCGCCACCGACGTCGTCGGCTTCTCCCGATTGATGCAGGACGATGACGAGGGAACCCTGGCGACGCTGATGTCGCGCCGGCGTGAGATCCTCGAACCGCTGATCGAGACGTATCGAGGGCGGCTGGTGAAGGTGATGGGGGACGGCGCCCTGATGGAGTTCGCCAGCGCCGTCGATGCGGTCGAGTTTTCCGTGTCGTTGCAAGGGAAGACGGCGAGCGCCAATCAGGAGCTGCCGGACAACCGGCGGGTCGTGTTGCGCATCGGCATCTGCCTGGGCGATATCATCGTGGAGGGCAGGGACATCTATGGCGACGGCGTGAACATCGCTTCCAGGCTGCAGGCGATGTGCGAGCCGGGAGACGTTCTCCTGTCGGAGAGCGTCCACGACCAGGTCAGGCGGAAGCTCAGAATCTTCTTCGAGGACCTGGGGTCCTGGACTGTCAAGAACATCGCCGATCCGATCCGGGTCTACCGGATTCGACCGGAAGAAGATGGCCTGGAAAATCTTTCGAGGCCGCTCCCCCTACCGGCCAAGCCGTCGATCGCTGTGCTTCCTTTCACCAATATGAGCGGCCAGAACGAAGGCGATTCGCTGGTCGAGGGACTGAGCGTCGACCTCATCACGGAGCTTTCGAGGCATCCTGGCCTGTTCGTCATCGCCAGCCACTCGGCGCTGGCGTTCAAGAACAAGGCCGACGACATCCGCGCCGTCGCCCGCGAACTCGGGGTCCGCTACGTGCTGGAGGGCAGCGCTCAGCGCTTTGCGGGGAGGGTGCGGATCAACGCCCTGCTGATCGATGCCGTCGAGGGCGGCCACCTCTGGGCGGAGCGCTTCGAACGGAAGGTCGAGGACATCTTCGCCGTGCAGGACGAGGTGGTCGGCAAGATCAGCGAAGCGTTGGTCGGGCGGCTCACCGAACGCCCCGTGCGCTACCGGCCGAAGAACCTTCTGGCCTATGAGAGGTGCGTTCGCGGCCGAGCCCTGCTGGTGACCTCGCCCGGGTCGCCCGAATCGGTCAGGGAGGCCTGCCTGCTGCTGCGCCAGGCCATCGCCTATGACGCCGAGTATGCGGAGGCGATCTGCTGGCTCGCCTTCAGCTTCTGGAGCCTGTGGTCGCTCGGGATCGATGCCGATGTCAGCTATCGTCCGCAGTCGCTGGAGCTGATCGAGAAGGCGGTCAGTCTCGATCCCAACGATCCCGCCAACCATTGGGTGCAAGGCTATCTGCTCGCCTACGACCGCCGGTTCGACGAATCCGACGCCGCGTTTGCCCGGGCCTTCGCGCTGGCGCCCGACCAGCCGGACGCGCTGGTGCTCTCGGCGGACATCCAGGCCATGAACGGCAGTGCGGAGCTGGCGATCGAGCGGGTGGAGAAAGCGCTCCGCCTCAATCCGCATCCTGCCAGCTGGTATTATTGGGTCCTCGGCCTTGCCTATTATGCCGCGCGGCGCTTCGAGGAGGCCGCCTCGGTGCTCCGGACGGAGGCGACCTACCGCACCGGGTCCCGCCGCATCCTGGCTGCCAGCCTCGCCCAGTTGGGCCGGACGGAGGAGGCTCGGCACGAAGCCGAGCTCTTCATGGTCAACAATCCGAACTTCAGCATCGCCAAATGGTGCGAGGCGTCGGCGGTGCGCGAGGGGTCGACGGTCGAGCTCTTCGCCGAAGGGTACCGAAAAGCCGGCCTGCCGGAGTGACGAGATCCGCACAGGCCATTGATGCTTTGGAGGTCTGGCGTTTACACTCACGGCGCGGCTGCACTGCGGGTGGTTCGCTCCGAGTGGTTGTTCCGACGCTGAGGGGACTGTCATGGAACTCGATCCGGTACTGCTGTCCCGCCTGCAGTTCGCCTGGCTGGTCGCCTGGCACATCCTCCTGCCGGCCTTCACGGTCGGGTTGGCGTCCTATATCGCGTTCGTCGAAGGACTGAACTTTTTCACCGGACGCGAGATCTATTTCCGGATTTCCCTGTTCTGGACCAAAATATTCTCGATCGCCTTTGGCATGGGGGTGGTGTCCGGCATCATGATGCCGTTCCAGTTCGGCACCAATTGGAGCCGCTTCTCCGACGCCACCGCCAACGTCATCTCGCCTCTCCTGGCCTATGAGGGCCTGACCGCCTTCTTTCTCGAGGCGACCTTCCTGGGCGTCCTGCTGTTCGGGCGCCATCTGGTGCCGCGCTGGGCGCATTTCTTCGCGGCGGTCATGGTGGCGTTCGGCACGTTGCTGTCCTCGTTCTGGATCCTGTCGACCAACAGCTGGATGCAGACGCCGGCCGGCTTCGAAGTGATCGACGGCCGCTTCTTCCCGGTCGACTGGATGGCGATTGTCTTCAACCCGTCCTTCCCCTATCGGCTCGGCCACACGGTGGTCGGCTTCTACGTCACGACCGGCTTCGTGGTGCTGGGGGTCGCGGCCTACCTCATCCGCTCGGCGCGGTCCGCCGACGAAGGCCGTGTGATGATGTCGACCACGCTCTGGATGCTGCTCTTCCTGGTGCCGCTGCAGGTCCTGCTCGGCGACATGCACGGGCTGAACACCCTGCAGCACCAGCCGATCAAGCTGGCAGCCATCGAAGCGCGCTGGGACACGGCGCGGGGCGTGCCGCTGACGCTGTTCGCCTGGCCGGACGAGGCCGCCGAAACCAATCTGCTCGCCGTCGACGTGCCGCGGCTGGGCAGCCTGATCCTGACCCATGAGTGGGACGGCGAGGTGAAGGGCCTGAAGGAGGTCGGTCCCGCGGACCGGCCGCCGGTGGCGATCGTCTTCTTCGCCTTCCGCATCATGGTGGGCATCGGCGTGGTGCTGCTCTGCGTCGTGCTGGCCGGAACCTACCTGCGGTGGCGGGGAAGCCTCTACGACAGCGCGCTCTTCCTGCGGAGCTGCGAGCTCGTCTGGCCGCTGGGCTTCGTGGCGGTGCTCGCCGGCTGGACGGTCACCGAGGTCGGTCGACAGCCGTGGACGGTCTACGGCCTCATGCGCACAGCCGACTCCGTAGCGCCCTCGCTCACCGGTTCCGACGTGCTGATCTCGCTGGCCGGCTATGTCGTCGCTTACCTGATCATGTTTCCAGCCGGCATCCTGCTGATGGCCCGCATCGTCCGGCAGGGCGTCAAGAGCGGCGAAACGGCCGAGCAGATCGAAAGCGGCCGGCCGCAATCGCCCATCATGGCCGCCGCCGGCGTATCCGAGGGAGACGCCCAATGACACCGCTCGACCTGACGCCGGTCTGGACGCTGATCCTGGGCCTCGGCGTGCTCTTCTACGTGCTTCTCGACGGCTTCGACCTGGGGGTCGGCATCCTGTTCGGCTTCGAGCCGGACACGCCCTCGCGCAACGTGGTGATGAACTCGATCGCGCCGGTCTGGGACGGCAACGAGACCTGGCTGATCCTCGGCAGCGTCGGGCTGTTCGCCGCCTTCCCGCTGGCCTTCGCCATTATCGTTCCTGCTGTCTACCTGCCGATCGCGGCGATGTTGATCGCCCTGGTCTTTCGCGGCGTCGCCTTCGAGTTCCGCTACCGGGACAGCGAGCACAAGACCTTCTGGGACCATGGATTCTTTGCCGGATCGCTGGTGGCGACGCTGATGCAGGGAATCGTGCTGGGGGCCTTCATCCAGGGCTTCGAGGTCGACGGGCGGGTCTTCGTCGGCTCGAGCTGGGCCTGCTTCACGCCGTTCTCGGCGCTCACCGGGATCGCGCTGGTCTTCGGCTATGGGCTGCTGGGAGCGGGCTGGCTGGTGATGAAGACGGAGGGCGAGCTGCAGGCGCGGATGCGGCGCCGCGGAACGATCTGCCTGGTGGGGGTGGTGTGCGCGGTCGGCATCGTCAGCATCTGGACGCCGCTGATGGACCCGCGGATCGCCGCGCGCTGGTTCAGCTGGCCGAACATCGCGCTTCTGGCGCCAGTGCCGCTGCTGGCCCTGGTGGCGGCGCTGATGGCCTGGCGGGGCTTTGTCGGACGCAGCGAGATTTCGCCGTTCATCGCTTCGATCTGCCTCTTCCTGACGTCTTATCTGGGCATCGTCATCAGCCTGTGGCCGATGATCGTGCCGCATCGCTATACGCTGTGGGAGGCGGCGTCGTCACCGAGCACGCAGGGCTTCCTGCTCGTCGGAACGCTGACGCTGCTGCCGATCATCCTGGTCTACACCGCCTGGTCCTACTGGGTGTTCCGCGGCAAGGTGCGCGGCGATATCGGCTATCACTGACCGGAATACGGGCGGGAACCTTTGCTTGCCATCGGCATCCAATGGGCGGATAGGAGTTCCGTCGTGGCCGCAACCAGTGCAAGCCGGCAAGTCCCCGAGTCGGCAAGCGATGACGCCGCGCTGGTGTCGCGCGCCCTGGCGCGGGACAAGGAGGCGTTCCGCATCATCATGAGGCGGAACAACCAGAGGCTCTATCGCATCGCCCGCGGCGTCGTCCGGGACGATGCCGAGGCCGAGGACGTGGTGCAGGAGGCCTATGTCCAGGCGTTCGCCCATCTCGGCACGTTTCGCGGCACCGCCAGCCTTTCGACCTGGCTCTCGCGGATCACCATCAACGAGGCGCTCGGCCGCCTGCGCCGGCGGCGACGGGCAGAGCGGGCCGGGATCGGCGGGATGCCCGAGGCCGAGATCATCCATTTTCCCCGCGACCCCAGCCAAGTCGATCCGGAGAAGACGATGGCGCAGCGTCAGCTCCTGCACCTGATCGAACAGGCGATCGACAATTTGCCGGAGGCCTTCCGAACGGTGTTCATCGCCAGGCTGATCGAGGGGATGACCGTCGAGGAGACGGCCGAGCTGCTCGGCGTGCGGCCGCAGACGGTCAAGACGCGGCTGCACCGCGCCCGCGCTCTGGTGCGCAAGGAGCTCGACGCCAAGGTCGGGCCGATCCTGCTCGACGCCTTTCCCTTCGCGGGGCGCCGCTGCGACCGGCTGACGGTTGCGGTGCTTTATCGCCTCGGCCTCGAGGACTGACATTTTTGCGGGAACGCTTTCGTCCCGGCGGCATCCAATCGATGTGAACCACGGGACCCGGTCGCCGCGACGCGGCCGCGAAAAGGAGATTCCCATGCCCGCAAGAACGCTGACGGCCCTGCTCGCCGGTTGCTTCCTCGCCGCCGCGCCGATTGCCTTCGCCCAGGACAAGCCGAGCGACCCGCAGATCGCCCACATCGCCTATACGGCGGGGACGATCGACATCGAGGCCGCCAAGCTGGCCGTCGAGAAATCGAAGACCAAGCCGGTGGTGGACTTCGCCAACGACATGATCCGCGATCACGAAGCCGTGAACGAGCAGGCATTGGCTCTGGTCAAGAAGCTCAACGTCACGCCCGAGGACAACGACGTCAGCAAGGCGCTCACCAAGGCCGCCGGCGACGAGCGCACCAGGCTGGCGGCACTCGACGGAGCCGCCTTCGACAAGGCCTATGTCGACAACGAGGTCGCCTATCACAAGCAGGTCAACGAGGCGTTGGAGAAGCAGCTCATTCCGGCGGCGCAGAACAGCGAGCTGAAGAGCTTGCTGGAGACCGGCCTGAAGCTGTTCCAGGGCCACCAGGCGCATGCCGAGCACGTGGCTTCCGAGCTGAACTAGAGCCGCTCGGCCATGTCGTTCCAAAGCCGCTTGCGGCTCGGCCTCGCGCTGATCCTCTCGATCGGTGCGGTCGCGGCGCGGGCCGAGACCATCGAGGTCGTCATCGACAAGCTCGCCTTCGCCCCTGATGCCATCGAAGCGAAGGTCGGTGACACGATCGAATGGGTCAACCGGGACCCGTTCGCCCATACGGCGACGGTGAAGGGCGGGTGGGAGGTTGCGATCCCCGCCAAGAAGACCGCGGCGCAGACGCTCGACAAGGCGGAGGCAGTAGACTTCTACTGCCGCTTCCACCCCAATATGCGGGGCAGGCTCGTCGTCACGGACAAGTAGGAATGCGCCTTCCCCTCGCGGCCGATCCTTGATCCTGTCGTCACAAAAGGCCGCTAGGGTCGGCCGCCGGTCGCGTTCAACGCTCCCGAGACTGGCTGGACCGCTCGCCCGCCTCCCGTCCGGGGGCGGGCGCTTTTCCATCGGATCGGGTAGAATAAGGCATGCCGAGGCTTTCAGAAATCCCCGTCATCCATCCCACGGCGAAGCTCGTGAACTGCCAGCTCGGGCGGTTCACCGAGGTTGCCGAGGGCTGCCGGCTGGTCGAGACGGTGCTCGGAGACTACTCCTACCTCATGGAAAGTTGCCAGAGCTGGTGCGCGACGATCGGCAAGTTCGCCAACATCGCGGCCTGCGTCCGTCTCAACGCGACCCACCATCCGACCTCACGGCCGGCGCTTCACCACTTCACCTACCGGGCGGCCGACTATTTCGACGGCGAAGAGGACGAGGCGGCATTCTTCGAGGCGCGCCGGACCAAGCGCGTGACGATCGGCCACGACACGTGGCTGGGCCATGGTGCGACGATCCTGGCCGGCGTCACGGTGGGCGACGGCGCCGTCGTCGGGGCAGGGGCCGTGGTGACGCGGGACGTCGCACCCTACGCCATCGTTGGCGGCGTCCCGGCAAGGCCGATCCGGCGGCGGTTTGCGGAGCCGATCGCGGAGCGCCTGCGGTCGCTCGCCTGGTGGGACTGGCCGCATGAGAGGCTGCACGCGGCGCTCGACGACTTCCGGTGGCTGGACGTCGAGGCGTTCCTCGCCAAATACGAGATCTAGACTAGGAAGCCTGGACGCCGGCGCCGAAGCGGCTCCGCGACAGCTGCTGGTCGGCGAGCACGCCGATCAGGATGACGGATCCCATGACGGCGAAGTTCAGCGAGCTCGGGATGCCGAGAAGGTTGACGAGGTTCTGCAGCACCTGCAGCAGGATCGTCCCCAGCACGACGCCCAGGATGGAGCCCTCGCCGCCGCGCAGCGAGCAGCCGCCGAGCACCGCCGCGGCGATGGCGTAAAGCTCGTAGAAATTGCCATGGGACGAGGGCGAGATGGAGCGCGTGTACATGGCGATGAAGATCGCCGCCACCGCCGTCAGGCCGCAACAGATGACATAGGCCGCGATGATGATGCGGTCGGTGCGGATGCCGCTGTAGCGCGCCGCTTCCTCGTTCTTGCCGACCGCGAACAAATAGCGGCCGAAGACCGAGCGATGCAGCACGATGCCCATCACGACGGTGACCAGAAGGAAGGCGATGAGGCTGTGCGGGATGCCGAAAAGGCGCCCTGCGACCAGCCATTCGAGCGTCGGGAAGCTGGCGCCGAAGGGAAAGCCCGCGGTGGCGTCGTCGGTGTAGTAGCGGGCGATCCCGCGGTAGATCAGCAGGCCGCATAAGGTCACGACGAAGGGCTGCAGCCCGACCCGGGCGACCAGGAAGCCGTGCAGAAGGCCGATCAGGCAGCCGATCAGCACCACCAGCACGAAGGCGATGGCGGGGTCGAAGGCGCCCCTTGCCACGAGGTCGATGAAGATGACGCCGAGCAGGGCGATGATCGAGCCGACCGACAGCTCGATGCCGCCGGAAATGATGACGAAGGCCTGGGCGACGGCGAAGATGCCGAACAGGCCGACCAAATTGGCCGTGTTCGACAGGTTGATGGGCGACAGGAAGCGCGGGTTGATGATGGCCACCACCGCGCCCACCACCAGGATGAGAACGAACAGCCAGAGGTCCTTGCGGTTGATCATCGAGCGCCAGCTCCGGGGTCCGTCGGTTTCGGGGATGGTGTCAAGCCGCCCGCCCCACGGCAAGGGCCATGATCGCCTGCTCGCTGACGAGCTGGCGATCGAGGAAGCCGGCGATGCGGCCCTCGTGCATGACGGCGACGCGGTCGCTGACGCCGATCACCTCTTCCATGTCGCTGGAAATCATCAGGATGGCGACACCGCGGTCGGCCAGCGTGCGCATCAGGCCGTAGATCTGGTTCTTGGCGCCGATGTCGATGCCGCGCGTCGGCTCGTCGAAGATGAGGACGCGCGGCTGCATGGAGAGCCACTTGGCGAGCACAACCTTCTGCTGGTTGCCCCCCGACAGCGAGGCGACGTCGCTCTCCACGTCGCGGCAGCGGATGTCGAGGCGGCTGCGCTGGGCCTCTGCCGCCGCCTTCTCGGCATCGCCGTCGAGCAACCCGAAGCGGGCATAGGCCTCGAGGTCGGCAAGCGTGACATTGTCCTGCACCGGGAATCCGAGGACCAGGCCGGAGCGCTTGCGGTCCTCCGGCACGAGGTAGACGCCGCGCCGGATGGCGTCGCGCGGCGAGGCGAGGGTGGCCGCCTCGCCGCCGATGCGCACCTCCCCCCCGACGGCGCGCTCCAGGCCGAACACCGTGCGGGCAAGCTCGGTCCGGCCGGCGCCGACGAGCCCGGCAAGTCCGAGGATCTCGCCCGAGTGGACGGCCAGCCGTATCGCCTGCGCCGGCCGGTAGGCGGTGCGCAGGTCGACAAGCTCGAGTGCCACCTCGCCGGGGGGTGCTGCCGGCTCGCGGTAGAGCGTGGTGAGGTCGCGCCCGATCATGTGGCGGATCATGGTCTCGGCGTCGATCGTGCCCGGCGCCAGCTCGGCGACCTGGCGCCCGTCGCGCAGCACCACCACGCGGTCGGCCGCGCGCTCGATCTCCGCCAAGCGGTGCGAAATGAAGATCACGCTGACGCCGTCGGCCTTGAGGCGGCCGATGACGCTGAGCAGCCGCTCCGTCTCGGCCGCGGTGAGGCTGGAGGTCGGCTCGTCCATGATGACCAGCCGGGCCTTCAGTGAAAGCGCCTTGGCGATCTCGACCAGCTGCTTTTCGGCGAGCGACAACGCCGCGACCGGCTGTTGGACGGCGAATTCCGCTCCCAGCTGGCGCAAGAGCGGCTTCGCCCGGGTCTCCAGCGCCGGCCGGTCGATCAGCCTCAGCGGGCCGCCGCGCAGCGGCTCGCGGCCGATGAAGATGTTGGCCGCGACGCTCAGATTGTCGAACAGGTTGAGTTCCTGGTGGACGAAGGCGATGCCGCTGGCCATCGAGGTCTCGACGGTGAGCCGCGGCATGGTGACGCCGTCGATCGTGATCTCCCCTTCGGTCGGGGCGACGACGCCGCCCAGGATCTTCATCAGGGTCGACTTGCCGGCCCCGTTCTCGCCCACCAGGCCCAGCACTTCGCCGGCCCGCACGGCGAGGTTCACGTCCTTCAGGGCACGCACGCCCGGATACGCCTTCGCGATCCCCTGCATCGTGAGGAACGGTTCGGACATCGACGGGTCCTAAGGCTAGGAGAAGTCAGGGCTCTGGCGAATGGGGCGGGCCGACTGGGAGAATGATATCGACCCGCCCGCTCCGAAGCGTCAGCCGCCGCCGATGCGCGACTTGAGTTCCGCCTCGAACTTGTCGACGTTCGACTTGTCGATGATCTGCGTCGGCACGATCACCAGCTTGTTCTCCGGCACCACCGACTTGTCGCCCTCGAGATACTTGGCCATCAGCTTCATGCCCTGATAGCCCCACTCATAGGGCTGCTGAACGACGGTCCCGGCAATCGTGCCCTCGCGGACGCCGCCGAGCGTGATCGGGTCCTCGTCGAAGGCGATGACCGTCACCTGGCCGAGCTTGCCGGCTTCCTTCAGCACTTCGTAGATGCGCGGCGGGTTGTAGGAGTAGAAGCCGACCATGCAGGTGATGTCGGGGTTGGCGGCCAGCGCATCCTCGACATTGCGCTTGGCGCGGGTCTGGTCGATGTCGTCGCCGCGCACGTCGATCAGCTCGACCTTGGAGCCGGCAATTTTGGCCTTCATGCCTTCGATGCGCTCGCGTGCATTGTCGGCGCCGGGCAGGCCGACGAAGCCGATGCACTTGCCGCCGTTGGGCAGCGCTTTCAAGGCGATCTCGCCCGCCTGGGTGCCGGCATCAGTGTTGGACGAGCCGATATAGGCGATGCGGTTGGTGTCGGGCGCGTCGCTGTCCGTCGTGAACAGCGGCACCTGGCCGCCGATGCGGTTCAGCGCGTCGGTCGACGATTTGGGGTCGACGGCGCTGACCATGATGGCCGAGACGCCGGCGGCGACCAGATCGTCCATGAGACGCTGCTGGACGGCGGCCGCGGCCTGCTCAGGGTACTTCAAAGAGAGCTCATAGTTAGGCAGCTCCTCCTGCGCCTTGCGGACGCCGGCCTCGGCAAGCTTCCAGAAGTCAGATGCGCCGTTGACGACGAAGGCCAGCTGCTTCTTCTCCTGGGCCAATGCCCCGGAAGCAAGCAATGTTGCGCCCACCATCATGGCAGTCGCTGCTAGGCGAAGTCGCATGGTTTCCTCCCGATAGGTTGTTCTTCGCGTGATCCGACGCGATGCTCTGCGCTGAACCCGGATCAGGTAACTGTAGCCGGCATCAATAGTCAACATTTGTCGGACAAATCGTACCTTACTTCGTCCGGCCGGCCCAGACGCTCCGCCTTGTCCCCTAGATCGCGGCCTGTGAACGGTCATCAAACTGACATCACGCCGACACCTGAGGTTCACGGACAGCCTCTATCCACGCTCTGGTCATCACAGAGCTGCCGCCCGCCAGGCCGGGCAGGCAAGCCATTCGGGAGAAGGCCGATGAGCGCCATCGAGGTCCGGCATCTGACGAAGGGCTTTGGCAGGAAGCGGGCGCTCGACAACGTCAACCTGCGGATCGAGGCCGGCGAGATGGTGGCGCTGATCGGCGCCTCCGGCTCGGGCAAGAGCACGCTCATCCGCCACATTTGCGGCCTCGAAACGGCCGACGGCGGCGAGAGCGCGATCGACATATTGGGGCGGCCGCTGCAATGCGGCGGGCGGCTTTCGGCCGGCGCCCGCGGCGTGCGCCGCGAGGTGGGCGTGGTGTTCCAGCAGTTCAACCTGGTCGGTCGGCTCTCCGTCCTCTCCAACGTGCTGATCGGGCATCTCGGCCGCATCCCGGCCTGGCGCGGCACACTCGGCCTGTTCACCGGCGAAGAGAAGGAGCGCGCCCGCGATGCGCTGGCCAGGGTCGGCATCCCGGAGGTCGCCTGGCAGCGGGCCTCGACGCTGTCCGGCGGCCAGCAGCAGCGGGCGGCGATCGCCCGCAGCCTGGTGCAGCGCTCCAGCATCCTGCTTGCCGACGAGCCGATCGCCTCCCTCGACCCGGCCTCCGCGCGGCGCGTGATGGACGTGCTCGCCGACGTCAACCGGGACCAGGGCATCACCTGCGTCGTGTCGCTGCACCAGGTCGAGTATGCGCGCCGCTACTGCCGGCGCACGGTCGCGCTCTCGCACGGTCAGGTCGTCTTCGATGGCCCCTCCTCGATGCTGACCGACCTGTCGCTGAGGGAGCTCTACGGGGCGGATTTCGAAGACCTGACCCTGACGGAAACGGCCGGACGGGCGCCCAAGCCGCGCCGCCAAGCCGGAAAGAAGAGCCTCGAGGCCTATGCGGCGTAGCCGCCAACCATCATCAACGGAGAATGAGACCATGAAGGGACTGCTGGGGATCCTGCTCGGAGCCGCCATTGCCGCGCTGGCGGGCAGCGCCGCGTTCGCGGAAGAGCTCAATTTCGGCATCATCTCGACCGAGTCGCAGCAGAATTTGCGGCCGAAATGGGAGCCGTTCCTGAAGGACATGGAGGCCCGGACAGGGCTCGAGGTGCGGCCGTTCTTCGCCTCCGACTATGCCGGCGTCATTGAAGGCATGCGGTTCGGCAAGGTGCAGCTCGCCTGGTACGGCAACAAGTCGGCCATGGAGGCGGTCGACCGGGCCGACGGCGAAATCTTCGTCCAGACGGTGAGCTCGGAAGGCAATCCCGGCTACTGGTCGCTCATCCTGGCGCCGAAGGACAGCCCGCTCAATTCGGTCGACGATCTTTTGAAGTGCGACAAGTCTTTGAATTTCGGGCTCGGCGACGTCAATTCCACCTCCGGCTTCCTGGTGCCCACCACCTTCGTGTTCGCCGCCAACAAGGTCGATCCGAAGGCGTGCTTCAAGAACGTCACCAACGCCAATCACGAGACCAACGCGATGGCGGTGGCCAACGGCCAGGTCGACGCGGCGACCAACAACACCGAGAACATGGCGCTGATCGAGAAAAACAACCCCGAAGCATTCGCCAAGATCAAGGTCATCTGGAAGTCGCCGCTCATCCCGTCGGACCCGATCGTCTGGCGCAAGGACCTGCCGCGGGAGACGAAGGACAAGATCAAGAGCTTCTTCCTGACCTATGGAACCGATCAGTCGACCGGCGACGCCGCCAAGGAGAGGGAGATCCTGGCCGGGCTGCAATGGGCGCCGTTCCGCTCGTCCGACGACGACCAGCTGCTGCCGATCCGGGTCATGGAGCTCACCAAGGCCATCGCCAAGGTCGAAGCCGACGAGGCGCTGACGGCCGACGCCAAGAAGGCCGAGGTCGACAAGCTCAGCAGCGAGAAGGCCACCTACGAGGCCAAAATCAAAGCCGCCGGCCAGAGCTGACGCCTGCTCTCGAGTTTGCCCGCCGCGTCGCGACGGGCAAGCCTCATCCGCAAGGAAGCCCGTGACGCTCCCCGCCGACCTGTCCGAGACCGCTAGCCGCGCCGACGTCGCGCGCGACCGCAGCCGCAGTCTCTGGAACTGGGGGGTGCTGGTGGCGCTGGCGCTGCTCCTGGGGTGGAGGTGGAAGCCGGCGGAGATGGGCCGCTGGCCGCATCTCTTCACGGATGCCGGCAATATGGGCCAGTACATCGCCGGGTTCGCTCGCCCGAACTTCGCCGAATGGCGCTACTACCTCGACGAGATGGTCGCCACCATCCAGATCGCGCTCTGGGGCACCTTCCTGGCGGCCGTCGCGGCGGTCCCGTTCGGTCTGCTCTCCGCCCGCAACATGGCACCGTGGTTCATCGTCCAGCCCGTGCGCCGGCTGATGGATCTCTTCCGCTCCATCCACGAGCTGGTGTTCGCGGTGCTGTTCGTCGTCGCGGTGGGGCTGGGCCCGTTTGCGGGGGTGATGGCCCTCTTCGTCCATACGACCGGCATTCTCGCCAAGCTGTTCTCGGAGGCCGTCGAGGCGATCGACGCGCGGCCGGTCGAGGCGATCCGGGCCACTGGCGCCACGCGCCTGCAGGAAGTGGTGTTCGGCGTGGTGCCGCAGGTGCTGCCGCTGTGGATCTCCTACACGCTCTACCGCTTCGAATCGAACGTCAGGGCGGCGACGGTGCTGGGCGTCATCGGCGCTGGCGGCATCGGCCAGGTCCTGTTCGAGGCCATTCGCGGCTTCTACTATCCGGAGGCCGCGGCCATGCTGATCATCATGCTGGTCACCGTGTCGCTGATCGACCTGCTTTCGCAGCAGCTGCGCCGCCTGTTCCTCTAGACCAGACTAGGTTCGGCGAGGTGCCTCGACCGGGGCGCTCAGGATGGCCCTGGTGCCGGGCGCCCCGTCCTCGTAATCGAGGCTGCCGCCGAGCTGCGCGACCAGCGCGCCGAGCAGCTTGCTGCCGAACCCCTTTCGGGACGAGGTTCGCCCGACGCCTTCGTCGGCGACGGTCAGGCGGAAGCGGCTGCGATCCTCGCCCAGTGTGACGCGCAGCGGACCAGGGGCGCCTCCATAGGCGTATTTGTTGGCGTTGATCACCAGCTCCGTCAGCGCGAGGCCGAGGCCGACCGCCCGATCGTTTGGCACCATCACCGGCTGCAGGTCGCGAACCAGATGGCGATCCCACTCCGGGCCGATCGAGGCGACCAGGTCGTCCAGCAGTTCGTCCACGTAGCGGGCCGCATCGACGGTTTCCAGTTGCTCGGAGCTGTAGAGGCGGCGATGGACCAGCGAGACCGCCGCGATCCGCCGCCGCGCTTCCTCGATGGCATCGCGCAGCCCTGGGTCGTCGGATTCGCGGGCCTGCAGGGACAGGAAGCTCGAAACGAGCTGCAGGCTGTTCTGGACGCGGTGGTCGATCTCGCCGAGCAGGTATTCCTTTTGCTCGATCAGCATTTCCTTCTGTTCGATCGTGCTCAGCAGCTGCCGGTTGAGGTCGCGGATGCGGCGCGTCTGCCAGACATTCGTCACCGCCACGCTCAGGCGTCCGGCCGCTTCGATCTCCGGCAAGGTCCAGCGGCGCGACTTGCCGCGCACGGTCTCGGTCCACGCCTCGAAGCTGGCGCGCGGGTTGAGTGTCCCGCCAGGCCCCTGCGTCATCTTCTCATGGGGATTGCCGGCCCAGTTCACGACCTGGACCTCCTCGGCCCTGAACCAGACGACCACCCAGGGCTCGGTCGTCGACAGGGTCATCGAGAGGATGCCTCCGGCCAGGCCCTGTTCGGCCGGCGGAAGCTGGTAGTGAGCGACTAGCGACTGGGTCGCGTAGGTCGGCTGGCCCCCGGGACGGCCGGCCAGCCAGCCGATCAGCTTTCTGATTTCCGCGTCGGACGGGCAGCGGCCGCCCTTCACCAGCTCGCTGCCGCGCAGCACCGCGACCCCGTCGCTGTCGAGCATCCCCATGATTGTTCCGAGGTGGTTCGAAATGGCGTCGTCGAGGGAGCCTTCGCGCAGCAGGAGATCGACGATGTGGTCCTCGTGGGTGCGCAGTCTGACCCGCTCGCGATATGAGTCGGTCTCCTCGCGTGCCTTGATCTGGCGGGAGAGGGCGCCAGCCAGGGCCCGGCACGCGGCGCGCACGTCGGGGCCGAGCTGGCGCGGGCTCGCGTTGTGGCAGGCGACGAGGCCCCACAAGGCGCCGTCCTTGACGATCGACACCGAGGCGGAGGCGGCGACCCCCATGTTCCTGAGGTATTGGACATGGACCGGAGATACGCTGCGCAGGGCGCAGTCGCTCATGTCGAGAGCCTCCGGCTCCCGCCAGGCCGGCGTCAGCGGCGCCGGCGCGTAGCCGACGTCGGGATCACCCGGACGAGGTTGCGGACATAGAGAGCTCGCGCCTGCTTCGGGATGTCCGAGGCGGGGAAGTGGTGGTTGAGGAAGGACCGTTCGTGCGCTGCGACCTCCTCGCCGACGACGACGCCAGCGTCGTCCTCCAGGAACCGATAGACCATGACCCGGTCGTAGCCCGTCAGGCGCCGGAACTCGGTCGCGGCAATCGCGGAGAGCTGCCGCATGTCGCCGGCCCGCTCGAACGCGGCCGCCGCCGCCTCCAACAGGGGCAGAAGCGTCGTCCCGGAGGCGGCGTCCGAGGCAGGCTCCAGCTCCAGCAGGTGCCATCCGCCGGAGCTGTGAAAGGAGACGTCGAAGGTCGAGGCAGCCGAAGGCGGGCGCACCTGCCGCAACGTGCCGCGCGCCTCCTTGCCGACCGCGTCCGACACTGCCGGGCCGAGCAGCTCGGCGGCCGACAGGCCGAGCCAGTCCTGGCGGCCGACCCGTCCGGCGACGTCGCCGGCACCGTAGCGGACCAGCCCGCTCTCGGGATCGGCCACCAGGAGGACGCCATGCGGCTGGATCGAGCCCGGAACGTGGATAGGCTCGCGATCGCAGACAGCCAGATCGACGCCGCGGTCGTTCATGCGCGGACTCGGCAAAGCAGTGCCTCCGCGTGCGCGAAGCCGCGGACCGCCCCCGTGGCCGCCGCGACGCCGCCCCCCGGCTGCCATCCGGCGTCACGCTCCAGGACCGTCAGGAAGCCGCGCCACAGCGCGCCCGTGTCGGCGCCGTACGGGTCCAGGAAGGCGAGCGCAGGGTCCTCGACGCCGCGGTCGGCGAGCGCACGCAGCAGCATGCGGCCGCCCAGCGAAGAACCCTCGAGCACATACAGAAGGCCGAGGGCCTCGGCGCGGCTCCGCGGGCGCGGGAACGCGGGCAGGGGCCCGGCTCCGGCGAATCCCTGGAGGAAGCCGGCGCGGCTGCGGCTTGCGAAGGCCAGACCTTCGACGTTCCCGAGATGGGGGAAGAGGGCGGCGTCTGCGGGGATATAGAACGCCGCATAGCGGCGTATCAGATCGGGGCGACGTCTCGGGTCCGCCAGCTGGCCGAGCGCGTCCAGGCGGTCCTCCAGGCGCGCATGCGCGTCGCGCGTGGCCCTGCGCACGCCGTCGAGCACGGAGGCGGGGGAAGCCGCCGTTTCGACATAGGTCACGCTCGCTTCCTGTTTCGGTGGATATTCACAAATCGGAACACGTCGTTGTCGACATAGCAAGGGCATCTCCAAAAACAATAATAGTTGACTCAGTCAATTAACTGGTGGATTCTGTCAAGGATATGGGCGACCTCGACAGCCAGATCGCGACGGTGCGTTCCTTCAACCGCGCCTACACGCAAATCATCGGCGTCCTGGAAGAGGGCTTGCTGAAGAGCCCCTTCACGCTGGCGCAGGCGAGGGTGCTCTACGAGCTCGCCCACCACGAGGGCAGGAGTGCCGGCGAGCTTGCCCGCTGGCTGGGGCTCGACCCGGCCTATCTCAGCCGCATCCTGAAGGAGTTCGAGGCACGCGGAATGCTGTCGCGCAGCCCGGTGGAGCATGACGGACGGCAGAGCCTGCTTTCGCTCACCGATGCCGGCCGGGCTGCCTTCGCACCGCTGGACGCCCGCTCCAGGGCAGAGGTCGGTGCCCTGCTCGCCTGCTTGTCGGATGCCCAGCGACAGCGCCTGATCGCTTGCATGACCGAGGTGCGGTCGCTGCTCGGAGCAGGCGAGAAAACCGCGGAGCCATTCGTGCTCAGGGACCCACGGCCCGGCGACATGGGTTGGATCGTCCATCGCCATGGCCTGATCTATGCCGAGGAGTTCGGCTGGGACGAGACCTTCGAGGCCATGGTGGCGGAGATCGTCGCCCGCTTCATCCGCGAGCTCAAGCCGCAGCGGGAGCGCTGCTGGGTGGCGGAGAGGCAGGGCGCGATCGTCGGGTCGCTGTTCCTGGTCGAAGAATCGGCCGGGGTGGCGAAGCTGCGCCTGCTGTATGTGGAGCCGCGGGCTCGCGGGCTCGGCATCGGCCGCCGGCTGGTCGAGGAAAGCCTGCATTTTGCGCGTGCTGCCGGCTACGCCAGAGTAACGCTGTGGACCAACGACGTGCTGGTCGCGGCAAGGCGCCTCTACGAGGGCTTCGGGTTCCGGCTCGTCGACGAAAAACGCCATTTCAGCTTCGGGCGCGCGCTGGTCGGCCAGACCTGGGCGCTAAAACTTCGAGGCGTGCCTGAACGGCCTCCGTCCTTAACCGCCTAACCATTCGGAATAGGCCGGGATCATCCGGATTTATGACTGATCAAAAGGCGGAGGCCGAGTTATGCTCGGCTCCCTTTTCAGCCCGCTTTGCCCTTTTCAGTTCGTCCCGCCGTCCAGTCCCCGTCCCGACTGCCTCGCCTGCTTTGCAAGCCCGGAGAGCCCATGATCCAGAGCGTTCAGGTCCTGAGAGCTATCGCCTGTTACATGGTGGTGGTGCATCACATCCTGGACTCTCTCCACCACTACGTCATGCGGCTCGAGATCGACACCATCGTGTTCGCCTCCGGCGTCGACGTGTTCTTCGTCATCAGCGGGTTCATCATGGCCGAGGTCACGCATCGCCGTCCGCAGTCGGCGGGCGAGTTCCTGACCGGGCGCTTCTTCCGCATCGCGCCCATCTACTACCTTTTGACCGTGTTCGCCTTCCTCGTCTCGCTCTCCGGGGTGACGATCTTCGGGCGCAGCGACGCCGGCGTCGGCGACCTCTTGCTGTCGCTGTCCTTCCTGCCGATCCCCGGCGGCGACGGCATTGCCGACCCCATCCTGTTCGTCGGCTGGTCGCTCAACTACGAGATGATGTTCTACCTCGTGTTCGCCACCTCCATGCTGATCAGCGGGACGCGATCGCCGATCAGCCTCGTGGCCCTCACGATCGTGGCGCTCTGGGCCGCCGCATGCCTGATGCCCGTCTCCGTGGCGACGCGATTTCTCGGCAACCCGATCGTGCTCGAATTCGTGGCCGGGATCGTGGTCTGGCGCGTCGGCCGCGCCATCCGCCCGGAGCCAGGCGGCGCACTGCTGATCCTCCTCTTCGGTCTGGGGCTTCTCGCCTCGACGGCATTCCTCGACGCCGAGACCATCGCCTCGCGCCGCGTCCTCTATTTCGGGGTGCCGGCGGCGCTCATCGTCTATGCCGCCGTATGCCTCGAGATGCCGGCGCGGCGCTCCGCCGGCCTTTTGGTGGCGCAGGGCGACGCCAGCTACAGCATCTACCTGGTGCATCCCTTCGCGCTGCTGGTGGCCGGCAAGCTCCTTCTGGTGGCCGGCCTGGTCGGCGCGTTCGGCGTGGCCGGGGTGGCGTTCGTCCTCTTCGTCTGCGCTGGCGTGGCGGGCACCTTGTTCCACGGCCTGGTGGAGAGGCCCATCGCGGATTTCATGAAGCATCGCGCGACGGCGCCGAGCCTGTCGCCCGCCCGCTAGACCAGGTTGGCGATCACACGTTCGAGGCGTGGATGGCGTCGACCACCGCCTGGGTGACCTCCCGGGTGTCGGCCTTGCCGCCGAGGTCGGGCGTTTGCACGCCGGCGGCGGTGACGCGCTCGACCGCCGCCATCAGGCGTGCGGCGGCGTCGCTCTCGCCCAGGTGATCCAGCATCATCGCAGCCGTCCAGAACGACGCCACCGGATTGGCGATGCCCTTGCCCGTGATGTCGAAGGCCGAGCCGTGGATCGGCTCGAACATCGAGGGAAAGCGGCGCTGCGGGTCGATGTTGCCGGTGGCCGCCACGCCGATGCTGCCGGCGAGCGCGCCGGCGAGGTCGGACAGGATGTCGGCATGGAGGTTGGTGGCGACGATCGTGTCGAGGCTCCTGGGGTTGAGCGTCATGCGCACCGTCATGGCGTCGACCAGCATCTTGTCCCAGGTCACGTCGGGGAATTCCGCGGCCACCTCGGCGGCGATCTCGTCCCACATCACCATGCCGTGCCGCTGCGCGTTGGACTTGGTGACGACCGTCAGCAGCCGGCGCGGCCGGCGCTCTGCCAGCTGGAACGCGTAGCGCATGATGCGGGTCACGCCGACGCGGGTGAAGATCGACACCTCGGTCCCGACCTCCTCCGGCAGGCCCTTGTGGGCGCGACCTCCGCTGCCGGAATACTCGCCCTCCGAGTTTTCGCGCACGATGACCCAGTCGAGGTCGCCCGGCGCGCAATTGCGCAGCGGCGGCGTGATGCCCGGCAGGATGCGGGTCGGCCGCACATTGGCGTACTGGTCGAAGCCCTGGCAGATCGGCAGGCGCAGGCCCCACAAGGTCACGTGGTCGGGCACGTCGGGGGCGCCGACCGCGCCGAAATAGATGGCATCGAACGCCTTCAGGCGGTCGAGGCCGTCGGCCGGCATCATGACCCCGTGGCGTCGATAGAATTCGGAGCCCCAGTCGAAGGTCTCGACATTGAGCCTGATGTCGCCGACCCGCTTCTGCAGCGCTTCCAGCACCGTCGTGCCGGCCGAGATCACCTCCGGACCGATGCCGTCGGCCGGTATGGCTGCAATCGAGTATTCCCGCATTCTGATCCCCTCTTACGGTCGAGCTGCCCTAGATAGCATTGGATCGCCCCGAATGAAGCCGGTGCGCAGCCCACTGCGGGTCATAAGCCAAATTCGGTAGATCGTAAACAGAAGTTTGTTGACAATTTACAATTTGGCTCGTAGCGGTAGGGCGAACGAGTGGATGCCGGCGTGCCGATGCAGAGGCTGCATCCTGCGCGCAAGGGAGGTGCAATGTCGTTCCTGGTCCTGTCAGGCCTCGAGAAGCGGTATGGCCCGCTGACCGTGGTCAAAGGCGTCAATCTCTCGGTGGAGAAGGGCAAGCTGGTCTGCCTTCTCGGACCGTCCGGCTGCGGCAAGACGACAACGCTCAGGCTCATTGCCGGCTTCGTTCCGGCGGACGGCGGAGAGATCCGGGTCGGCGGCAAGGTGGTTTCGTCGACCAATGGCACGGTGCCGCCCGAGCACCGCAACATGTCGATGATCTTCCAGAGCTACGCGCTCTGGCCGCACATGACCGTGTTCCAGAACGTCGCCTATGGATTGAAGCTCAGGAAGCTGCCAGCCGGCGAGATCGAGAAGCGGGCCCGGACGATCCTGGCGGTCACCCAGCTGACGCCGCTCGAGAGCCGCTATCCCGGCGAGCTCTCCGGCGGCCAGCAGCAACGCGTGTCGCTGGCCCGGGCTCTCGTGGTCAAGCCGGAAATCCTTTTGCTCGACGAGCCGCTGTCCAACCTCGACGCCAATCTGCGCGAGGAGATGCGCTTCGAGATCCGCCGGCTGCACGACGAGTTCCGCTACACCACCGTCTATGTCACGCACGACCAGGCGGAGGCGATGACCACCGCCGACATGATCGTGGTGATGAACGACGGTCGCATCGAGCAGTCCGGCACGCCCGAGGACATCTACGCCCGGCCGGAGACGGAGTTCGTGGCGCGCTTCATCGGCGGCACCAACATCCTGACCGGCAAGCGCCGGGCGGACGACACCGTGGAATGCGACGGCGGCTACACGATCCGCTGCGGCAGCGGCAGCCTGGCGCCGGGCGGCAAGGGCATCGTGTCGGTGCGCCACCACGACATCGAGCTGTCGGCCGCCAGAAGGTCCGACGTGAACTCGGTTGCCGGCACCGTGCGGCGCCAGATCTACCTGGGCTCGCATCGCGATTACCTGGTCGACATCCGGGGCGGCGAGACCATCCGCACGGTGGCCCCCGTCGACGTGAAGATGGATGTCGGCAGCGAAGCCTGGCTCCACTTCCCGCCCGAGCACTGTCGCGCGCTCAGCCAGTGAGCGACCCAAGACGTCAACGACAATGGAGGAAATTGAAATGCCCCTAATGAGAGCAACAGCGGTGATCCTGGCGCTCGGCGCCTTCACCGCCCCGGCGGCGCTGGCCGAGGCGCCGGCCCCCTATACGGTCACGCCCGAGCTGATGGAGGCGGCGAAGGCCGAAGGCAAGGTGATGTTCTACACGGCGACCGACGTCACCGTGGCGGAGAAGCTGGCCGAACTGTTCGAGAAGGAGAATCCCGGCATCGACGTGCAGGTCGAGCGGGCGGGCTCCGAGCGCGTCTTCCAGCGCATCGGGCAGGAGTATTCTTCCGGCATCTACAATGCCGACGTCGCCGAGACGTCGGACGCCGTCCATTTCGAGTACTTCAAGAAGCAGGGCTGGCTGGAGCCGATGGTCCCGCAGGTGGTCGCCGACAAATGGCCGGCCGACGAGCGCGACCCGGATGGCGCCTTCGCCGCCTACCGCGCCCATCTGTCCGTGATGGCCTACCGCACCGACCTCCTGCCGGAGGCCGACGCGCCGAAGACCTGGACCGATCTTCTCGACCCCAAATACAAGGGCAAGATGGTCAAGGCGCATCCCGGCTACAGCGGCACCGTCATGACCTCCACCTACGTGCTCAGCGAGCTGCTCGGCTGGGACTTCTTCGAGAAGCTCGGCCAGCAGGACATCATGCAGGTCCAGTCTTCGACGGAGCCGCCGAAGAAGCTCGCCCAGGGTGAACGGGCCCTCGAGGTCGACGGCAACGAATACAACGTCTTCCGGCTGCAGGATGAAGGCGTGCCGATCAAGATCGTCTATCCGGAGGAAGGCACGCCGCTCGCCGTCGGCAATGCAGCGGTGATGAAGCAGGCGCCCAATCCCAATGCCGCCAAAGTGTTCTACGCCTTCCTGTTTTCGATCGAGGCGCAGCAGCTCAACAGCGACTTCGGCGGCCTGCGCTCCTTCCATCCCGACGTCAAGGAAAAGGAGACCAAGACGCCGCTCAGCAAGATCAAGGTCCTGCACTCCGACCCGATCAAGCTCGAGCCGCAGATCCAGACGATCAAGACCAACTACGAACAGTATTTCGGGACCTGATCGTCATGAGCGCCGTCCTCGCATCGCCAGGCGAGACAGTCGAAACCCGCAAACGCGGCTTCGACCTGTCGGTGCCAACCTTCGTCGTCCTGTCGCTGCTGTTGACGGTGCTCGTCGCGCTCCCGCTGTTCTGGATCTTCTTCTACAGCTTCCGCAGCGACAGCGGGGGTGCCGCCACCCTCGAGAACTTCACCGCGCTGGTCACCGACCCGACCCTCCTGCAGGCCTACGGCCTCGCCATCGGCATGGCGCTCGCCGTCGGCGTTCTCTCCTGCGCGGTCGCCACGCCCATGGCGTGGCTGGTCGCCCGCACCGACCTTCCGGGGCGTGCCTTCATCCGGATGCTGGTCACCGCCTCGTTCGTGACGCCGCCCTTCCTGGGGGCGATCGCCTGGGAGATCCTGGCGGCGCCCAACAGCGGGCTGATCAACGTCGCCTACCGCTCGCTCGCCGGCGGCCAGGCCTACGACGCGCCGCTGGTCAACATCTACAGCTTCGGCGGGCTGGTGTTCGCCATCGCCTGCTACACCTTCCCCTACGTGTTCACGCTGGTGGCTAACGGCCTGGACCACGTGCCTTCCGACCTCGAGGACGCCTCCTCGATGCTGGGCGCGAGCGCGTTCACCACGCTGCGCCGCATCACCATCCCGCTGGTGCTGCCGGCCATGCTGGCCGGTTCGCTCATCGCCATCCTGCAGGCGCTGACCATGTT
>JBEVJK010000052.1:0-3853 GCA_040510195.1 Mesorhizobium sp.
TGGCGTCCGGCCCGTTGCCGATGAGCATGACGCCCTTCAGCGGCTCGCCGACCACGCCGTTGCGGATGCGGTAGGCCTCGGTGCAGTTGAAGACGAACTTCCCGGAGGTGATGTCCACCTGTCCGCCGTTGAATGAGACAGTGTAGATCCCGTCCTTCACCGACGAGAGGATCTCCTCCGGCGTCTTGTCGCCGGCCAGCATCATCGTGTTGGTCATCCGCGGCATCGGCGCGTGCGCGTAGGACTGGCGACGGCCGTTGCCGGTGGCCTCCATACCCATCAGGCGGGCGTTCTGCCGGTCCTGCATGTAGTTGACGAGCTTGCCGTCGTCGATCAGCACCGTGCGGTTGGTGGGAGAGCCCTCGTCGTCGATCGTCAGCGAACCCCGGCGCTCCGAGATCGTGCCGTCGTCCACCACCGTCACGCCGCGCGCGGCGACCTGCTGGCCGAGCAGGCCGGCGAAGGCGGACGTCTTCTTGCGGTTGAAGTCGCCTTCCAGCCCGTGTCCCACCGCCTCGTGCAGCATGACGCCGGGCCAGCCCGAGCCGAGCACGATGTCGAACGTGCCGGCCGGCGCGGGCACGGCCTCGAGATTGACCCGCGCTTGGCGAAGCGCTTCGTCGGCAAGCGACTGCCAGCTCTCGGCCATGGTGAAGCCCGAGAAGCCGGTGCGCCCGCCGGCGCCCGACGAGCCCGTCTCCTGCCGATCACCCTGGCCTGCGACCACCGAGACGTTGAGGCGCACGAGCGGGCGAACGTCCTGCACCAGCCGACCGTCGGCACGCAGGATCTCGACGACCTGCCACTGCGTGGCCAGCGACACGCTGACCTGACGCACCGCCTCGTCCTTCGAGCGAAGATAGGCGTCGATCTCCTGAAGAAGCTTGACCTTCGCCTCGAAGCCCGGCTCGGGAATCGGGTTCTCGTCGCCGTAGAGACGCGTGTTGGTGCCGCGCGGCGCCTGCGCCAGTTCACCGGAATGACCGGAGCGCACCGCCCGCACCGCCTGCGAGGCGCGGCGAAGCGCGCCGCCGGACAGATCGCCTGCATGGGCGAAGCCGATCGCCTCGCCGGCGACGCAGCGCAGACCGAAGCCTTGATCGGTACTGAAGTCGCCGGCCTTCAGTCGGCCATTGTCGAAGACGAGCGATTCCTGTTCGCGATACTCCACGAACAGTTCGCCGTCGTCCGCGCCTTGCAGCGTGTCGGAGACGATCGTCTCGATCTCGGCACGCGACAGGTCGAACCGGTCGATCAGGGAAAGGGCCATCATCCGCTCCAAACGCTTCTCTCAAGCGCTCCAGATAGGCGCGGACGGCGGCGCTGTCATCGCGGTACGGCGCGAAAGCTGGCGACGGGGCCGATCAGGGGAGGGCGGCGAAGCCTTCGCTGAATCCCTTGAGATCGACGGGGATGCCGATTCCCTCTTCCGGCGTCTGGAAGACGATGAAGGTGGCGGAGGTGCCGGTGGAGAGGGTCTGGCGCAGCGTGTCCTCGAGAATCACCTCGGCGTAGCAGCCGTCCTCGAAGCAGCGCACGAACTGCGCACGCCCGATGTCCTTGCCGTCCACATAGAGGCCGAGCCCGTTGGGCAGGAGGATGCCGAGCGGCGCGAGCACCCGGAGGATCTGCGCCTTGCCGTCCGCCGTCTTCAGCGCCAGCACCGACAACCCGACCTCGGGCCGATCTTCCGCCACGACGTTCTGCAGGAGCGCGCATTGCTCGCCGGCGGCGCCCGCCGGCTGGTCGCAGACCACGGCCCAGGCGCCATGCTGGGATTTCACCGTTCCCGTCTGAGCGAAGGCTGCAAGCGGCGCCAGAGAGAGGAAAGCGACCGCCGCCGCAGCGAGGAGGATTTTCATGAAGTCTTCCCGAGAAAGCGCCGAGGATCGAGAGCGCCTTATGGCAAACGAGACGTTAATGCATTCCCTACCTGCGCGTCGAGACGCCCGCCGGGGCCCTCCTGAGGCGGGCCGTGCCGCGCCGATACCGGGATGCAACGATCTCATTATGTCGCAAGGGGGCGTGGCCCCGTCGTGTTGCGAAGGCGGCGGTTTCGTGGTTGAAGCGACATCGGTACCTGCACATTAGCGGCATTCGAGATTGCGCGGCTCTCGCGTCGGTCTGGAATTGGCGCTACTCGTTCGGCAGGATGGAATCATATCCTTCCACGAGGGAGAGCATTCGTGAAGAGAACAGCCATCGCAGCGGGCGTGCTTGCCGGTTCGACCCTTGCAGCGGCCGCGCAGGATGCCGTGCTCCATCCCGGCCAACCGCATCCCTGGCAGGTCAACCTTCAGGAAGCGCTGTCGCCGATCGAGGCGCAGATCCACTGGTTCAGCAACTACACGCTCTGGTTCATCGTCCCGATCGTGATCTTCGTGGCGGGCCTGCTCGGCTGGGTCGCCTTCCGCTATCGCGAGAGCCGCAACGCGACGCCCTCGCGCACCAGCCACAACACGGCCATCGAGGTGGTGTGGACGCTGGCGCCGGTGCTCATCCTTCTCTGCCTCGCCATTCCGTCGTTTCAGCTCCTCACGGCACAGTACAATCCGCCGCGCGAGCCCGAGCTCACCGTCAAGGCGACCGGTTACCAGTGGTACTGGGGCTATGAGTACCAGCCGGCCCTGACCGACGCCGCAGCCTCCTCGGCCGTCGCCGGAACCGCCGAGAACCCCGCTTCACCGGCCGCGCAGGCCGTCTCCTATCTGTCCTATCCGCTCGCCGAGGATGCCCGCGGAACCGCCGGCAAGGAAGACCGCGAGACCTATCCGCGTCTCCTTGCGGTCGACAACGAGATGGTGATCCCGGTCGACACGGTGGTCCGCCTTCTTTCCACCGGCGGCGACGTCATCCATTCCTTCGCCATGCCGTCCATGGGCGTGAAGGTCGACGCCATTCCCGGGCGTCTCAACGAATACTGGTTCGAGGCCAACCGCGAGGGCATGTTCTACGGACAGTGCTCCGAACTCTGCGGGTCCAGCCACTACAATATGCCGATCGGCATGCGCGTCGTCAGCAAGGAACAGTTCCAGGCTTGGCTCGCGGCGGCCGCCACCAACGTCGAAAATGCCAACGCCCAGCTCACCGCCGAGATCGCCGCCGCGAAATCGGTCGTGGCCGCGCGCTGAGAGCGCAGGGGGGAAAGACACATGGCTCACGCCGCCGAACACGATGCCCACGACCACCGGCCGACCGGTTGGACGCGCTGGGTCTACTCGACGAACCATAAGGACATCGGGACCCTCTACCTGATCTTCGCGATCTGCGCCGGCATCATCGGCGGCGCGCTGTCGGTGGCGATGCGCATGGAGCTTCAGGAGCCCGGTCTCCAGATCTTCGGCAATCCGCAGGTCTACAACGTGTTCACCACCGGCCATGGCCTGATCATGATCTTCTTCATGGTCATGCCCGCGCTCATCGGCGGCTTCGCCAACTGGATGATCCCGATCATGATCGGGGCGCCGGACATGGCCTTCCCGCGCCTGAACAACATCTCGTTCTGGCTGATCGTGCCGGCCTTCCTGCTGCTGATCCTCTCGATGTTCGTCGAGGGCGCGCCGGGCACCAACGGCGCCGGTACGGGCTGGACGATGTATCCGCCGCTCTCGACCGCCGGCCATCCCGGTCCGGCCGTCGATCTCGCGATCTTCGGCCTGCACATCGCGGGCGCCTCGTCGATCCTCGGCGCGATCAACTTCATCACCACCATCCTCAACATGCGCGCCCCCGGCATGACGCTGCACAAGATGCCGCTCTTCGCCTGGTCGGTGCTCGTGACGGCCTTCCTGCTGCTCCTGTCGCTGCCCGTGCTCGCCGGCGCGATCACCATGCTGCTGACCGACCGCAACTT
>JBEVJK010000053.1:0-78566 GCA_040510195.1 Mesorhizobium sp.
CACGGCCTCCTTGCCGGTATTGCTCTGGCGAACGGCTTCCTCGGCCGCCGCCCTGGCGCGGGCAGCCTCCTCGTCGGCCGCCTTGGCGCGGGCCGCTTCCTCCGCCGCGACCCTGGCGCGGGCGGCGGCGTCCTCGGCCTCCTTGCGGCGCGCGGCCTGGTCGGCCGCCTTGGTACGGGCCACTTCTTCGGCGGCGGCAGCCCTGGCGCGCGCCGCCTCTTCCTCGGCCGCCTTGGCCCGAGCCGCCTCTTCCGCCGCCTTGGCGCGCGCGATTTCCTCGGCGCGACGCCGCTCCTCCTCGACGGCCTTGCGCTTCAGCGCATCGTCGGCGCGCCTCAACTCCTCGGCGAGGCTGTCTCGTTCGGTCTGCAGCGCGGCGTAGTAGCGGACCTCGCGGCGCAGCCGCTGCCTTTCCAGAAGCGCTGCCTGCATGGCCTCCACGCGCGCCTGCTCGATCTCCAGCGCGCGCTGGGTCAGGAACTGCGCCAGCGGCTCGGTGTCGAGCCGCCGGACGGCGGCCGAGGGGGTGCCTTCGAGCGAAAATCGCACCACGGGCTCCGAGCCTGCCACCTTGTCCTCGCCCGGGTCGAAGGCGATGGTGCCGTCGACATTGACGCGGCCGGTCGCGGCGTTGGCGCGCAACTCGGTGGTCAGCCTCGCGCCGCCCGCTTCGAGCGTCAATGGCGGGGCGCGGAGCACGCCGCCGGCGACGGAGAAGGCGAACTCGGCATCCTTGGGCACGAAGTTGCCGGCGACGAGGATGGGCGGCGCGAAGGCCGCCGTGCGCGGCGCGTCGATGTCGCGGCCCACTTTGTCGGCCGCCGCAATCAGCGCCGGCAAGGCCCCGGCATTGAGGCCCGAGACGGTCAGTCCCGACAGCGTCGCCGTCCCCGAGCCCGAGAGGCCGGCCACCATCGCCTCCAGGGACTTGCCGGTTGCCGAGAGCGAGGCCGTGAGGTTGCTCCTGCCGGCCAGGCCGGCGTCGGGAAGCGCGGTTTCCAGATCGATGCTTTCGAGCTTGAGCTGGGTCGAGAAAAGCCCGGTGCCGCCGGTGTTCCTGAGCTCGAAGAGGCCGCTCAGCGTGCCGCCGAAGAGCTTGCCCTGCAGGTCCGCGAGGCGCAGCCCCTCGCCGCTCAGCCGGGCCTTCATGCGGACGTCGTTGGCCGCCGTCACGGCTCCGGCCGAAAGCGAAGCGGCGGTCACGTCGAGATCGGCCGTGAACGGGGTCGAAACGCCCTGACGGAAGGCACCCTGCGGCCAGCCGCCGTCGGCGCTGTCCAGCGCGCCGTCGCCGAGGACCAGCGCGGCCAGCGGCGACAGTTCGAGCGTGTCGAGCCCCAGGCGGCCGGTGAGGTCCGGCACGCCGTCCTTCAGGGCAAGCTCGAGGTCGCCGCCGACCGCACCTTCCTCCACCGTGCCCTTGAGGCCGGCAAGCGAGAGCACGCCGTCGCGGTAGTCGAGATCGGCGGCCAGCGCCAGCGGCAGGCCGAAGCCCATGCCCGGCAGGCCGATGCCGGTCGCCATCAGCCAGGGCTCGATGTCGGCCGCCTCGATGCTCACCGGTCCGGCGGCGGTCAGGCGGTCGCCCCAGGCCGTCGCGCGGCCGTTCCAGCGGGCCACGAAGTCGCCGGCCTCCAAGGTCAGGCCGGCGTCGAGCCCGCCGGCGAGCGTTCCCTTGGCCTCGAATGTCGCCTGGCCCGCCGGCAGCTGGCCGAGCGGCAGCACCGGCAGACCGTAGAGGCCGAGCAGCATCTCAGCGTCCGGGTTCTTCGCGCTGAGCGAAACTTCGATGGGGGCCTCGCCCAAGGAATTGCGCGCCCCTGTGCCCGAGACGGAGAGCGTCACGTCGCTGCCGCCCGTCTTGCCCTTGGCGGTGATGCGGAGCGCGCCCTTGCCATCGCCGGCAGGCTCGGCGCTTCCAACCAAGTCGAGCGCAGTGTCGGCGAACAGGCCCGGGTGGGCAGCGGCGCGCGCCGCGACCTCCCTGATGAGCGGATTGTCCGGAAAGCGCTCGGCCAGGACGCGCATCAGCTGCGCCAGGTCGACGGCGATCACCGATGCATCGATCCGGCCGGACGGCGCCGCCGGGAAGCCGCTCAGCGTGCCGGTGGCGCTGACCGTGGCGCCCTCCACGCCGCCGACAGACAGCCGGTCGATCTCCAGTGTGCCTTCGCGCAGCCTGAGCGCCGTGTCGACCGTCTCGGCGGTCAGGCCGGCGGCGGAGACGGGGCCGGCCTTGACGTCGAGGTCGAGATCGTGGTCGGCCAGCCGGTTGACGCCCGCATCGCTGACGAAGAGCGAAGCGAAGGCGCGGGCACCCTCGACATCGAGGGCGCCACCGGCAAGCTTGACCAGCATCGACGGCTTGGCGTCCGGCGGTTGCCGGCGATCGATCTCGCCCTGGAACTTGGCGCTGCCCAGGATCAGCTCGAGCGCGCTGAAGCGCTGCCGCTCCGGCGTCAGGGCGACTTGGGCCTTGAAGCCGGCACCCGGCAGCCGCCTCACCGCCTCGTCGACGTCGCTCGAAAGCCAAGCCGCGAAGCCGGAAGGCTGGGCCACGGCAAGCAAAAGGTCGCCGTCGAAGGCCAGGCCGCCCGTCGTCCTCAGCTGGCCCGACCCCTCGAGCGTGGTGCGGCCCGGCAAGGTGGCCGCAAACGTCTTCACCGCCCAGCCGTCGACCGCCGTGTCGGCCGAGACGCGGACATCCCGGATGGTCGTGTCGCCAGCCACGACCGCCGGCAGGGCGACCTCGACGCTGCCGGGAATCGAGGGGCGCGGCAGCGCCGCCAGGGCGGCCTCGACCGCCGCGAGGCGGCCGGCGAGCGCCAGGCCGGCGCCCTGGCCGACGGCCTTGGCATCGTCGATGCGGACCTGTGCGCCCTTGGCCTCGATCTCGAAGCGCGGCTCGCCGCCGAGATCGACCAGGGCGCTGCCGTCCGCCGTGTAGGGGTCGGTGACGGGACCCGTCTCGAAGCGGAACTCCTCGACCGTCAGGCGCTCATGGTCGAGCGCGAAGCGGCCGTTCAGCCGGTAAGGGCGCGGGCCCTCGGGCGCCGCCGCCTTGGGCGTTGCGCCGTCGGCCGCCTCGGCGTCCTCGGCGGCAGCGAGGTTCTGCGGCTTGCCCAGTCCCAGGTTGAAGCCGCCGGCAAAGCGCAGCGCGCCGCGCTCAAGCCTGGTCTCGCCATCAGCTTCCAGCACCAAGGCCTTGGCCGAAGGCTCGGCGCGGATACGAAGCCGCATGGCGCCGTTCTCGTCGACCTTGCCGGTCGAGATGCCGAGCACGGTCGGCGTGCCGTCGACCGTGGCGGTGCCGTCGGCGCGCCAGGGTCCGGTGAGGGCGCGGGCGGAAATCTCGGCCTCGATCGCCTCGACCTTGTGAATGCGTCCCGCGGAGGCATGGATCAGCGTCACCTCGCCTTCGGTCACGGTGAGCCTTTCGAGCGCGATCTGCCCCGGATCGAAGGGCGTCGATGGGCGGATCGCCCAGTCGACCGTGCCGTCGGCACCCATATCGATGGTGACGCGCGGCCGATCCAGGCGCATGTCGAAGATCAGCACCTCGCCGCGCATGAACGGCGCGAGCTCGGCATCCATGGAGAAGGTCTCCACGGTCATCGCCGGCTCGTCCGGGTGGTTGCCGGCGACGACCACCTTGGAGAAGCTCAGCGAAGGGAACGGCAAGATGCGGGCCGTGACGTCGCCCTCGACGGTCACCCGACGGCCAAGCACGGCGGTCGCCTCACGTTCGAAATCGGCCCTGTAGGACGTCCAGTCGACGAAATGCGGCCCGACCAGCGCCGCCGTCAGCGCCAGCACGAAAAGCCCACCTATGATCACGAACAGTCGCGCCAGCGACTCATCTCCACAAAGCGTTGAAGAGTCTGCTCAATGTAGCCTTATCCGCGTGTCGATAAAGTGGCAAATACAGGTGGGCGGTCTAACTCTTCCGGGCGCTCAGGACCTTCCCCGGATTGAGGATATCGTCGGGATCGAGGGCGCGCTTGATCGCCCGCATGACGTCGGTGGCGACGCCGAGTTCGCGGTCGAGGAACGCCACCTTGCCCTGGCCGATGCCATGCTCGCCCGTGCAGGTCCCCTCCATCCCGATGGCGCGCAGGTTGAGACGCCCGACGAACGCCTCGGCCCGCGCGATCTCGGCCGGATCGTCGGCGTCCATCAGCACCAGGACGTGGAAGTTGCCGTCGCCGACATGGCCGACGATCGGCGCTACCAGCCCCATCTCGACGATGTCGGCTTCCGTCTGGGCAATGCACTCGGCCAGCCGCGAGACAGGCACGCAGACGTCGGTGGACAGCCCCTTGGCACCCGGCCGCAGCGCCATCGAGGCCCAATAGGCGTCGTGGCGGGCCTTCCAGAGCCTGGTCCGCTCCTCGGCGACGCTGGTCCACATGAAGGGGCCGCCGCCAAACTCGCCGGCGATCTCGCCGAAGCTCTCGGCCTGCTCGGCGACCCCGCCATCGCTGCCGTGAAACTCGACGAACAGGCAAGGTCCTTCCGGATAGTCGAGATGGGAATAAGCGATCATGGCGCGCATCTGCAGCGCGTTGACGAGCTCGATGCGGGCCACGGGAATGCCCATCTGGATCGTGGCGATCACCGCGTTGCAGGCGGCTTCGACGCTCGGAAACGGACAGACGCCGCCGGAGATGGCCTGCGGGATTCCGTACAGCTTCAAGGTGAGCGACGTGATGATGCCGAGCGTGCCCTCCGACCCCACCAGGAGCCGCGTCAGGTCGTAGCCGGCGGATGACTTCCTGGCCCGCTGGCCGGTGCGGATCAGGCGGCCGTCGGCCATCACCGCCGTCAGCGACAGGACGTTGTCGCGCATGGTCCCGTAGCGCACGGCATTGGTGCCGGAGGCCCGCGTCGCCGCCATGCCGCCGAGGCTCGCATTGGCGCCGGGGTCGATCGGGAAGAACAGGCCGGTGGCCCGGAGCTCGCGATTGAGCTCCTCGCGGGTCACGCCGGGCTCCACGGTGCAGTCGAGATCCTCCGTGTTGACGGCCAGCAGGCGGTTCATCCGCATCATGTCTATACATATTCCGCCGCCCGGCGCGTTCACGTGGCCTTCGAGCGAGGAGCCGGCACCGAACGGGATGAGCGGCACGCGGAATTCGGCGGCGACGCGGACGACGTCCTGCACCTCCTCGGCGGATTGCGGGAACACGACGGCGTCGGGCGGCTGGGTCGGAATGTAGGTGGTGGTATGGGCATGCTGCGCGCGGATGGCGGCGCCGACTTCCAGCCGCTCGCCGAAACGCTGCTTCAGGACGCCGAGCGCGAGCCTGATGCCCTCCTCGTTGCGGGGAACCACTTTCAGGTCGCTCAGAGCCATGCTTTCCTCCGCGGATGGACCAGCGGCGGTCCTTGAGATCGCCTAAGGCTGGCGTAATCTGCCGTTCCGCGCGCTTTGTCCAGAGTGCCGAACGGCCCCGCACAAGGATGATCGAATGAGCTCGAAGCCGCCCTTAACGTCGCGTGTGATGGGAATCGAGCCGGACTGGATCGACTACAACGGCCATCTCAACATGGCCTTCTACAATGTGCTGTTCGACCGGGCGGCGGATGAGGCCTTCGAGCTGATGGGGCTGGGGCCCGACTATGCCCGGGAGCGCAAGCTCACCATCTACACCGCCGAGCTGCATGTCTGCTACGTGCAGGAGCTCCACCTCGCCGACCGCGTGGCCGTGACGTTCCAGCTCCTGGACCATGACGAGAAGCGCATCAGGGCCTATCAGGAGATCCGCCACGTCGACGGCTGGCTGGCCGCCACGGCGGAATCGCTGTCGCTGCATGTCGACATGACTGGCCCCAAGGTGGCGCCCTTCCCGGCCGACGTCCAGGCGCTGGTCGAGAACCTCGCTGCGGCGCATGCCGAACTGCCGATGCCGGAGCGGGCCGGCCGCTCGATCGGCATCCGCCGCAAGAGCGGCTGAATTAACCACCCGTTAACCTTAAGGACATGCGTTAGTGCATCATTAACGGGTCTTTTCGCCCCGCCCCTCAACGCGGCGACAAATTCCTCCACACTCGTTCCATGCCGAATCAGGGGAGCGCTTCACCGCAAGCTGCCGCGCCGTGAAAATGAAGATCGATATCAATGAGTTATCGGAAAGACTTGCAGCCGATCCGAACCTGACGGACTACGATTTCTGGCGGACGCTGAAGAACCTCAACAACGAGATCCTGGACATTGCCAACAACAACGACCCGATCCCGATGGAGCTGATCCGATGGCGCGCCGTGCTCAACCGGGCGCGCACCAAGCGCCAGGGCAGCGGCTGACCGCTCAGGCTTCCGCGAGGTTCGCCGGCATCGGAAGCCGGCCCGGGACCGGAGAGGACTGGATCAGCGCCGTGTGGGTGATCGCATAGGGAATGATGCGGTCGATGACGCGCTCCAGGTCGGCGACCGACGCGACTTGGACCCGGGCGATGAAGCAGTCCTCGCCGGTCACCCGGTCGCAGGAGGCAATCTCCGGGATCGCGCGGATGATGTCGGCCACGGCGGCGAGCTGGCCCGGCACCGGTCGGATGCGCAGCCAGGCCGCCATCGGCAGGCCGAAGGCGGCAGGATCGATGCGGACCGTGTAACCCACGATCGTGCCGGCCTCCTCGAGGCGTCGGATGCGCTCGGAGACGCTCGGCGCCGACATCTTCACATTGCGCGCGATCTCCGCCACGCTGATCCTCGCATCATCGACCAGAAGCCGCAGGATGCGCAGGTCGACCGCATCGAGCGCCCCATTTTCGTATCGCAGCCGTTTCATGGGTCATTGCCTTAAGAGCGCAGGAACATCGAGGCTCCTGTCTGCGATCCAATATAGAGACGACCGAGCCAGCCTGCAATGATGCGGGGATGATCGAAGCGTCCCGCATCCGGCTCTCGCGTCCCCTGTCGGCGCAGCTGCCACCGCAAGCCTTCTTCGTCGTGAGCGCAGTGTTCCACTATCTGGGACCCGCCTTCGCGGTGCTCTTGTTCCCGCATGTCGGGGTGCTCGGCGTGGCCTGGCTGCGGATCGCCTCGGCCGCCGCCATCTTCGCCCCGTGGACGCGCCCGTGGCGGACGCTGGCTGCCGCCGACCGGCGTCAGCGGCTTTTGCTGCTGGCTTTCGGGGCCTGCCTGGCAGCGATGAACTGCTGCTTCTACCTGGCGCTGGCGCGGCTGCCCATCTCGCTCGTCGCGGCGATCGAGTTCGTCGGCACGATCGGCGTTGCGCTTTATGGCCTGCGCAGCCCGCGCAACCTGACCGCGCTGGGGGCGGCGGTGGCGGGCACGCTGATCCTGATCGACGTCGAATGGGCGGCGAACCCTGCCGGGCTGGCGTTTGCGATGGCCAATGGCGGGCTGTTCGTCGGCTATGTCGTGCTCGGGCATCGGCTGGCCGCCAGCGGCGCGGCCGACGGCATCGCGCGGCTCGGCGCCGCCATGGCCATCGCCTTCGTGCTCGTGCTTCCAGTAGGGATCGGCGAGGCGCTGACCGCGTTCGGCTCGCCGCTGCTGCTCGGCGCGGCGGTCGGCGTCGGCATCTGCTCCTCGGTCATCCCCTATGTCTGCGACCAGCTGGCGATGGCGAGGCTGTCGCGGGCGAGCTTCGCGCTGATGCTCTGCCTCTTGCCCGTCACCGCGACGCTGATCGGCGCGCTCGTGCTGGCGCAGATCCCGAGCCCGACCGACCTTGCCGGGATCGCGCTGGTGGTGGCCGGCGTGGCGCTGCACCGGCCGCCGGCCGACGCATCGTCCGGGACTCCGCAGCTTAGCCGAGCTTGTCCTTGAGGAAGGTGACGGTGCGGCTCCACGCCAGGTCGGCGGCGTCCTTGTCGTAGCGGGCCGCCGAGGTGTCGTTGTTGAAGGCGTGCTGGGCGCCCTCGTAGACGAACAGCTGATAGTCCTTGCCGCCCTTCTCCAGCGCAGCCTTATAGGCGTCGATCCCTGCGTTGATGCGCTCGTCCTGGCCGGCATAGTGGAGCAGCAGAGCGGCGCGGATCTTCGGCACGTCCTCCGTCTTGGGCTGGCGGCCGTAATAGGCCACCGCCGCCGACAGGTCCGGCGAGGCGACCGCCAGCGCGTTGACCGTGCCGCCGCCCCAGCAGAAACCGATGGCGCCGACCTTGCCGGTCGACAGCTCGTGGTCCTTGAGAAAGGCGATGGTGGCGACCCCGTCCTCCACCGGCTTCTCCGCACCGAGCTCGGTGAACATCTCGCGTGCCTTGTCCTCGTCGGCGGGCGTGCCGCCGAGCGGCGACAGGAAATCGGGGGCCAGCACGACGAAGCCCTCGAGCGCCACGCGGCGGGCGACGTCGCGGATGTGGGCGATGAGCCCGCGGTTCTCGTGGACAACGATGACGGCCGGCAGCTTGCCGCTCTGGTTGGCGGGATGGACCAGATAGCCCGTCATCTCGCCGCCGTCGGCCGGCCATTTGAGCTCCTCGGCCTCAAGGCGCTGGTCGTCCTCGGGCACGATGGCGGCGCTCGCAGCATTGGCGGCCAGCAAGGGGGCGATCGCCGCCGCCGCGGCACCCGACCCGGCGAGCCTGGTCAGCTTGTCCATGAAACCGCGGCGATCGAGCGTCAGATGGGTGTATTCGTCATAGGCGTCGATCATCGCCTGGGTGATGGTCGGTCCGTGCATGTCTCGGCTCCCGTCGTTCGTGATCCAAACAGCCAAGATAGGCAGCGCTGCCACCCGGTCCACTCAACGTTTGTTGAGTGCCTCTCTTCCCCGGCGGGAAAGGTGCTCTGCGAAAACTCTTTTCGTTTTGACAGAGCCGAATTCTCATCTATGTTTCGGCAGCTTTTCGGCCCGAGGGGACATAGCCGATGGTTCTTAGTCGTAGAGAGATTCTGCTTGGCGGGCTCGCCGCGCTGGCGGTTGCCGGGACCGGCGGCGGAGCGGACGCTGCTTCGCAGATGTCGAAGAAGGTCAAGTCGCCGGCCAGCTCCTGGTTTGCCGGCACTGCGGTCGACAACGGCGTCACCTATCGCAAGACGAATTTCGCCAAGGTCAACAAGAAGTGGCAGCGGCAGATCGTCAAGTATTACAGCACCGAGCCGGTCGGCACGGTGGTCGTCGATACACAGCACCATTTCCTTTACATCATTCTCGAGAACAAGACGGCGATCCGCTACGGCGTGGGCGTCGGCAAGGAAGGGTTCAAGTGGTATGGCCACGCGACGATCGACCGTCGCGCCTTGTGGCCGCGCTGGGTGCCGCCTCCGGAGATGCTGAAGCGGAGACCGGAGCTGCCGCCATTCATCGCGGGCGGAGCGCCGGACAATCCGCTCGGCCCGCGCGCGCTCTACCTGTATCGCAACGGCGGCGACCTCGGCTATCGGCTGCACGGCACACTCGAGCCGTGGAGCATCGGCACCGACGCGTCGAGCGGTTGCATCCGCATGTTCCCCGAGGACATCATCGATCTCTACCAGCGCGCCCCGATCGGTACCTATGTGCAGGTGCTGCCGCACATCGCCGATCAGGCCGACAAGGCCAACCAGCTTCCCGACGACATAACGATGCAATGAGTTCGGGAGGATCGACGATGAGCGCCGGCATTTCCCTGGCGCGGCCCCTGCGGGCGGCCGCGCTTCTCCTGCTCCTTTCCGGCTGCACGCAGACGGCGATGGAGACCGCGAGCCCCGACGTGACCAACGCGCCGGCGGCCGGCTTCCAGAACCTGCAGCCGGGCAGCGAGGAGGATTTCATCCTCAATGTGGGCCGCCGCACCTATTTTACGTCCGGGTCGGCGGAGCTCGACACGGTCGCCAAGACCACCCTTGACGGGCAGGCGGCCTGGCTGAGGAAGTACCCGAAGTGGCTGGTCAAGCTGCAGGGGTTCGCCGACGATCCGGGCGGCGACCCGCAGCAGGTGGCGCTGTCGCAGAAGCGGGCCGATGCGGTGATGACCTATCTGGTGGCCAACGGCGTCGACGCGAACCGCATGTGGGCCAAGGGCTATGGCAAGGATCGCCAGGTGCGGACCTGCACGGAGAACGCCTGCAAGGTGCAGAACCGCAGGGTGGTCTCCAACCTGCGCGACGAGCGCGACGAGCCATAGGACGAGGCAGCGGGGCCGGCGGCGTGCCGCAGGCCCCGCGATTGGCCGGTACAAAAGAGCAACTTTGCTGGCCTTTCGCGTCCGAATCACTACATTCGGGGTCTGATGTCAGGCTTCCCGGACGACCTCCCCTTCTTCGACGAGCCGTCGCCCGGCGGCCGCGAAGCTCAACCGCCGAAGGCCGGCGGCATCGCCGCACGCGCCATGGCGGCGCGGCAGGGTGGCACGGCCGCGCGCTACCTCGACGGGCTCAACCCGGAGCAGCGGCTGGCGGTCGAGACCACCGAGGGCCCTGTGCTGGTGCTGGCCGGCGCGGGGACCGGCAAGACGCGGGTGCTCACCACGCGGATCGCCCATATCCTGGCCACCGGGCGCGCCTTTCCGTCGCAGATCCTGGCCGTCACCTTCACCAACAAGGCGTCGCGCGAGATGCGGCAGCGCATCAGCGTTCTGGTCGGCGAAGCGGTGGAGGGAATGCCGTGGCTCGGCACGTTCCACTCGATCGGGGTCAAGCTGTTGCGCCGCCACGCCGAGCTGGCAGGGCTCAGGCGCGACTTCACCATCCTCGACACCGACGACGTGGTGCGGCTGCTGAAGCAGCTCATCCAGGCCGACGGGCTCGACGACAAGCGATGGCCGGCGAGGCAGTTCGCCATGATGATCGACGGCTGGAAGAACAAGGGGCTCGGCCCGGACGACATCCCGGAAGGCGACGCGCGCGCCTTCGCCAACGGCCGTGGCCGCCAGCTCTATCGCGCCTACCAGGAGCGGCTCATCGCACTCAACGCCTGCGATTTCGGCGACCTGCTCTGCCACCCGATCCGGATCTTCCGCGCTTATCCGGACGTGCTCAAGGACTATCACCGGCGCTTCCGGTACATCCTGGTCGACGAGTACCAGGACACCAACACGGCGCAATATCTGTGGCTGCGGCTGCTGGCACAGCGGCCGGACGCTGCGCGCGGCGAGCCGTCGCCGGTCAACATCTGCTGCGTCGGCGACGACGACCAGTCGATCTACGGGTGGCGCGGCGCCGAGGTCGACAACATCCTGCGCTTCGAGAAGGACTTCCCCGGCGCCACCGTGATCCGCCTGGAGCGCAACTATCGCTCCACCGCGCACATACTGGGGGCCGCTTCGCATCTGATCGCCCACAATGAGGGTCGGCTGGGCAAGACGCTGTTCACCGATGCGGCCGACCCCGAGGACGCGAAGGTCAACGTGCATGCCGCCTGGGACTCGGAAGAGGAGGCCCGGGCGGTCGGCGAGGAGATCGAGCGCCATCAACGCAATGGCGAGCGCCTTGCCGACATGGCGATCCTGGTGCGGGCGGCGTTCCAAATGCGCGAGTTCGAGGAGCGCTTCATCACCATCGGCCTCAACTACAAGGTGATCGGCGGACCGCGCTTCTACGAACGCATGGAAATCCGCGACGCGCTCGCCTTCTTCCGCGTCGTCGCCCAGCCGGCAGACGACCTGGCGCTCGAGCGCATCATCAACGTGCCCAAGCGAGGGCTCGGCGAGGCGACGATCCGCCAAGTGCACGACACGGCGCGGGCGCGCGGCGTTCCGATGCTGCAGGCGGCCGCCGAGCTCGCCGAGAGCGACGAGCTGAAGCCGAAGCCGCGGGCCGCGCTCAGGCAGGTGACGGCCAATTTCGAGCGCTGGCAAGCGATGCTCGACAGCACCCCGCATACGGAGCTGGCCGAGGTCATCCTGGAGGAGAGCGGCTACACCGACATGTGGAAGAACGACCGCTCGGCCGAGGCGCCGGGGCGGCTCGACAACCTCAAGGAGCTGATCCGCTCCATGGAAGAATACGAATCGCTGCGCTCGTTCCTGGAACACGTCGCGCTGGTGATGGAGGCCGAGCAGAGCGACGAGCTCGACGCGGTCAACATCATGACGCTGCACTCGGCCAAGGGGCTGGAGTTCGAGACGGTGTTCCTGCCGGGGTGGGAGGAAGGGCTCTTTCCCCACCAGCGCTCGCTCGACGAGGGCGGCCGCGCCGGCCTGGAGGAGGAGCGCCGGCTGGCCTATGTGGGGCTGACGCGCGCCAAGAAGACGCTGCACATCTGGTTCGTCTCCAACCGTCGCATCCATGGGCTGTGGCAGTCGACCATTCCGTCGCGCTTCCTCGACGAGCTGCCGGAGGCGCATGTCGAGGTGGTCGAGGCCGACAGCGCCTATGGCGGCTACGGCTATGGGAGCGGTTTTGCCGAACGCGGGAAGCGGCGGACGAACCCCTATGGCCCGTCCCGGTTCGACGACGTGCAGGGCGCGGCCTTCTCCAACAGCTACGCAACGCCGGGCTGGCAGCGCGCCCAGCAGAACCGCACCGAGGCAACCGACCGCAACTGGGGGACGCGTTCCGGCCACCATGTCGAACGCATCGGCTATGGGGAGACGGATTCGGGCTATGGCGCGGGGCGAGGCTCGGTGAAAGGGCGCACCATCGAGGGCGAGCTGGTGGCGAAGTCGGTTTCCGCCGAACCGTCGCTCTTCGAGATCGGCGACCGGGTGTTCCATCTGAAGTTCGGCAACGGCAACGTCGCGGCGATCGAGGGCAACAAGCTGACCATCGATTTCGACAAGGCCGGACAGAAGAAGGTGCTGGACAGCTTCGTCAGGCCATCGTGAGGCCGTTCAGGCGCTCGCCTTCGTCCGGCCCTTGAGCTTGCCGGCCTTGCTCTGCTTGCGTGCCTCGGCACGGCCCTCTCGACGGCCCTCGACCTCTCCCTCGCGCCGGGCTTCGTCGCGAAGCTTTTGGCGTTCGCGATCGGCCCGCTTGGCGGCCCGCTCGCATTTGTCCCTGATCTCCTCGACCTCCGACTCGGTCAGGTGCTCGATGCCGATGAAATGGTTGTGGCCGCGGCCGACGCGGATCAACTCGTCGAGCTTAGCCTGGATGGCGGCGCCGTCGCGATTTTGCGTGTTCTGGATCAAGAACACCATGAGGAAGGTGACGATCGTCGTGCCGGTGTTGATGATGAGCTGCCAGGTGTCGGAAAAGCCGAAGATCGGACCGGTCACGGCCCACACGACGACGATGGCCACGCAGACGACGAACGCCGCCGGCGTGCCCGTCGCGTAGGCGACGTGGTTGGCGATCTTGGTGAAAGCCTTCTCGAAAAGCATCTGTCTGCCCTCACCCGCTATAATCCGCCTGCGTCACGTCGGTTCCGCCGGGGCTTGTCAGCGCACGAAGACCGTCACCGAACCGTCGGCCTCGAAGCGCGTCGCGACGACGCTCTTCAGCTCGACCTTCTGGCGGCCGAGCTCCTCGCTCAGCGGCCGGCTCGCCCGGACGGCCGCCTGCAGGCCGTCGATGCCGGCCTTGCCGTCTGCGATCGCTTTTTCGAGGCGCGGCCGCTCGCCGTCGTCGGCGGAAAGCTCGGCGAGGTGGATGACCTTGACCTTGCCCACCTTGGCGATGGTGGGGATCTGCTCGGCAGTGGTCGGGTTGGCCGCGATGGCCGCCAAAGCGAGGTCAACCGTGAAGCCGGAAGCGGTCGTGCTCGCCGTGGGGTCCGGGTCGGGGCTCATGGTGGCGGTCGAACCGGCCCGTTGTCCCGGTGCGGTGTCGTCGGAAAGGGCCGGACCGGCCAGGGCGATCAGCGAAGCGACGGCCGCCGCAGCGATGCGTCTCATGGTTCCCTCCTCGGGACGGTGTGAATCCCTTCACAAGGAAAACCGCCTTTCGCCGCGCAGGTTCCAATGGCGGACAATCGCGCTACATTCGGCGGCCCCGATCCAAGCCATGCGGAGAAGCCCCATGCCCAGTGCCGAAGCACCCCACCCCGCCCTGCAACCCGGCCGGGCCGCCGTTATCACCGGGGCGGCAAGCGGCATCGGGCTTGCGACGGCGCGCCAGCTGGCGGCGCTGCATATGAAGGTCGTGTTGGCGGATCGCAGTCCCGAGGCGCTGGAAAAGGCCGTCGGCGAGGTGGCGGCGATCGCGCTCGCCGGCGACGGGGAGGCTGGCGACGCCGTGGCAGTCGCCTGCGACGTCTCGCGGGCCGACGAGCTCGAAAGGCTGGCCGACACGGCGTTCTCGCGGTTCGGCGAGATCTCCTTCCTGATGAACAATGCGGGCGTCGGCGACAATCCGGGCAAGCCCTGGGAAAATCTCGACCGCTGGCGGCGGCTGATCGACATCAACTTCTGGGGCGCGGTGCACGGGGTCGCGGCCTTCGTGCCGCGCATGCTGGCCCAGGGGGCCGAGGGGCTGATCGTCAACACCGGCTCGAAGCAAGGCATCACGACGCCGCCGGGCAACCTCGCCTACAACGTCTCCAAGTCGGCGCTGAAGGTCTACACGGAGGGGCTGGCCCACGAGCTGCGCAACATGCCGGGGGCGCGCCTGTCGGCGCATCTGCTGATCCCCGGCTTCACCTTTACGGGGCTGACGACCGGGGCGACCGAGAAGCCTGCCGGGGCATGGACGGCGGACCAGGTGGCGGGCTTCATGCTCGAGAGCCTCGAGCGCGGCGATTTCTACATCCTGTGCCCCGACAACGAGACGACGCGCGGCCTCGACGAGCGTCGCATGGCGTGGGCCGCCGGCGACATCATCGAGAACCGGCCGGCGCTGTCGCGCTGGCATCCGGACTTCAAGGACGCCTTCGCGGCCTACCTTCAGAAGGAACAGAGCTAGCCGGTCTTGCGCTCCCAGCGGACCAGGAAGGCCTCGATCGACAACGCCTGCATGTCGGGGATCGCCTCGAAGAGGCGTTCGAGCGGCCAATCCCACCAAGCGAGCGCCGAGAGGCGAGCGGCGATCTCGGCCGGGAAGCGGCGCCGGAGCGGAGCGGCGGGCACGCCGGCGACGATCGTGTAGGGCGCAACGTCCCGCGTCACGACGGCGTTGGCGCCGACGACGGCGCCGTCGCCGATCGTCGCGCCCGGCATGACGACCGCACCGTGGCCGATCCAGACGTCGTTGCCCAGGGTCACCCGGCGGCCGCGGCGCCGCTCGCGGAAGCCCTGGTCGACGCCCAGAAAGCGGAAATACTCGTTCGGCCGATAGCTCATCTTGTGCGTCGTGGGGCGCTCCAGCGGGTGCTCCAGCGCGTTGATGCGGCTGTTGGCGGCGATCGAGCAGAACTTGCCGATCTCGGCATAGATCGCCTCGGCATGGCGCTCGAAATAGGAGAAGTCGCCCAGCGTCACCTCGCGCAGGACGCAGCGCTCGCCCACGGCGGAGTAGCGTCCCAGCCGGCACGATCTGAGCTCCGCCGTGGAATGAATGCGCGGCTCGGGATCGGTGAAGCGCAGGTCGCCCGCGTCGTCGACGGTCACTGCGGCTTGCCCTTTTCCCACACGACGTCCTGGCCGAACAGCGGCACCGTCGAGATCGCCATCTTGGCCGAGCCGTCCTGGACCTGCCGGGAATGCGAGAGGTAGATCAGCGTGTCGTTGGCCCTATCGTAGATGCGGTTCACGACCTGCTTCTTCCAGATCAGGCTGATGCCCTGCTTGAAAACCTCCTCGCCGCCGGCGCCGAGGGCGATTTCGCCGACCTTGATAGGCCCGGTCTGGCGGCAGGAAATGGCGGTGTCGGACGGGTCCTCGAACCAGTTGCCCTTCTGGAGGCGATCGACCATGCCGCGCTCGAAATAGGAGATGTGGCAGGTGACGCCCTCGACACCCGGGTCGCGGATCGCCTCGACGACGATGTCGTTGCCGAGCCAGTCGACGCCCACCTTGCCCACCGGCTCGGCATGCGCGACGGCGGCGCTGGCCGCGAAGAGTGCGGCGGCTGCGAGAAAACGGATCATCGTCGAAGTCCTCATGTCGTTCACGTTATGGGGCGCGGCAACAAACCGCCTTTGCCTGACGGCATCGGCTATCTTATCATGCTAGCCATGGACACGGCGCCTCGAAAGCTCGTTCTACCGGCCGCCAAGGTCGCGCTCGGCGTGCTGGCGTTCGCCGCGGCGACCGGCCTTGCCTTTGCGGCCTGGGTCGAGAACGGGGGCGCCATCCTCATGACGATGGCCGAAAGCGGCCTGTCCTGGTGCTTCTGAGCGACCTCCTCATCCCGCGGACCTTCCCGAAATGATGCGTTCCATCCTGATCGGCATCCTGGTGCTCATGGCCGCCGGCGTCGGCTTCATCACCTTCCAGTGGTATCGCACGGTGCATGGCGGCGAGCCCTACGGGGCGGCCTTCACGCTGGTGGACCAGAAGGGCGGCGCCATCACCGAGAAGGCGTTTCGCAGCCAGCCGAGCGCCGTCTTCTTCGGCTTCACGCATTGCCCCGAGGTCTGCCCGACGACGCTCTTAGAACTCGACGGCTGGCTGAAGACGCTGGGTCCTGAGGGCAAGGACATCAAGGCCTATTTCGTCACCGTCGATCCAGAGCGCGATACGCCGAAAGTGCTCAACGACTACGTGACTGCGGTGTCGGACCGCATCACCGGGGTCACCGGCAAACCGCAAGACGTCGCCGCCATGATCAAGGCGTTCGGCATCTATGCCAAGAAGGTCCCGGTCGATGGCGGCGACTATACCATGGACCACACTGCCTCCGTGCTGCTTCTCTCGAGAGGCGGCCAGTTTGCCGGCACCATCGCTTATGGCGAGAACGCCGAGACCGCGCTGGCCAAGCTGAAGCGGCTGGCTGCCGAGGGATGACCGCCGACGGCGGTCAGGTCCGCTTCCACGTCAAGGCACCCAAGCGCCTGGCGGAGACGCTCTATTCCGCTCTCGATGCCCTCTTCGAGGAGGATGGGCTGCCGCTCGCCATCACCGATTTCGACGAGGATGCCGGGATCCACGAGGTCTCGCTCTACGCCTTCGACGACCTTGACGCGATCGAGCGACAGGTCGTCAGGATCGCGGCGGAGATCGGTCCCGATCTGGTCGTCGAGCGGGAGGCGTTGCCCGATATCAACTGGGTGGCACGCTCGCTGGAGGGGCTGAAGCCGATGCGCGCCGGCCGCTTCCTGGTGCACGGCGCGCATGACCGTCATCGGCGCCAGGTGGGCGACCTGGCGATCGAGATCGAAGCGGGGCTGGCCTTCGGGACCGGCCACCACGGCACCACGGCCGGCTGCCTGGAGATGATCCTCGACGTGGCGCGGCGCGAACGGCCGCGGCGCGTGCTCGATCTCGGGACCGGCAGCGGGGTGCTGGCGATCGCCATCGCCAAGCTGCTGCCGGCCCGCGTGCTGGCGACCGACATCGATCCGGTGGCGACGCGGGTCGCGGCCGGCAATGTCGAGCTAAACGGGGTCCGGAACCGGGTCCGCACGGTCACCGCCGCCGGCTTCCACCATCCGGCGCTGGCGGCCGCCCGGCCATTCGACCTCATCGTCGCCAACATCCTGGCGCGGCCGCTGATCAGGGTCGCGCCACAGATGGCGGCGCATGTCCCGACCGGCGGCTCGTTGATCCTGTCGGGGATCCTGGAGCGGCAGCGCGAGGCGGTGCTCAGCGCCTATGTCGGGCAGCGCTTCCGGCATGTCCGCACCTTGCGCCGCGAGGGCTGGGTCACGCTGCACCTCAAGCGGTGACGTTGCAAGCGGCATCCGCCGGGGCTAAGCGTTGACGACGTTCGCCTCAGCGCAGGGAGAGCCCGAATGTTCCAGAGCTTCGATGCCGAAAGCGATCCCTCGGTCGGGCCGCCGCGCGTCGCGGCGCTCAGAGAGTGGCTGGCGGCCAACGATCTCGACGGCTTCCTGGTGCCCCGCGCCGACGAGCACCAGGGCGAGTACGTCGCGAAACGCTCCGAGCGGCTGCGCTGGCTCACCGGCTTTTCCGGCTCGGCCGGCGTCGCGCTGATCCTGCGCGACCAGGCGGTCATCTTCGTCGACGGCCGCTACCAGCTGCAGGTGCGCGGCGAGGTCGACACCACGCTGTTTGCGATCGAGCACCTGATCGAGTCGCCGCCGCCCACCTTCATTCGCGAGAGGCTGGGCAAGGGTGCGCGGATCGGCTTCGACCCATGGCTGCACACCATCGCCGAGGTGAAGGCGCTGACGGCGGCCGCCGGCAAGGTAGGGGCCGAGCTGGTGCCGGTCGCCGAGAATCCGATCGACAGGCTGTGGTCGGATCAGCCGCCGCCGCCGTTGGCGCCGGTGGCGATCCAGCCGCTCGACTACGCCGGCGAGCTCGCCAGGGAAAAGCTCGTCCGGCTCGGCGCCGCTCTCGCCAAGGAAGGTGCCACGCATAGCGTCCTGACCGACCCCTCCTCACTCGCCTGGACGTTCAACATCCGCGGCAGCGACTTGCCGCACACGCCGCTGGCGCTGGGCTTTGCCATCATCGCGGCCGAAGGGCTGCCGCTGCTGTTCCTCGACAAGCGCAAGCTGCCGCGCGAGACGGAGGCCTATCTGACCCAGCTCGCGGACCTCAGGGCGCCCGCCACGTTGGAAGGAGAGCTTGCCGGCATCGCCAAGGCCGGGGGCAAGATCGGGCTCGACCCTTCCCTCGCCGCCGAGCGGCTCAGGCTGCTGGTCAAGGACAATGGCGGGACGGTGGTGGCGATGCCCGACCCGGCCCGGCTGCCACGCGCCGCCAAGAACGCCGCCGAGATCGCCGGGGCGCGCGCCGCCCACCGGCGCGACGGCGCGGCCGTTTCCCGCCTGCTCGCCTGGCTCGACCGGCAGCAGCCCGGCACCATGGACGAGATCGCGGTGGTCAAGCGGCTCGAGGAGAGCCGCGTCGGGCTGGGCGCGACGACTCAGATGCCACTCAAGGAGATCTCCTTCGACACTATCGCCGGCGCCGGGCCCAATGGGGCCATCATGCATTATCGCGTCTCCAACGGGAGCAACCGGCGGATCGTGCCCGACAGCCTGTTCCTGCTCGATTCCGGCGGCCAGTACCAGGACGGCACGACCGACATCACCCGCACGGTGGCGATCGGCATGCCGAGCGAAGAGATGAGGCAGCGATTCACCATCGTGCTCAAGGGCCTCATCGCCATCTCGCGGCTGCGATTTCCGGCCGGCACGCGGGGGGCCGACCTCGATGCCTTCGCCCGCCATGCCCATTGGCAGGCCGGGCTCGATTTTGCGCATGGGACCGGCCACGGTGTCGGTTCCTACCTCTCCGTTCACGAGGGGCCGCAGCGGCTCGCCAAGACCGGCACCGAAAAGCTGCTGCCGGGCATGATCCTCTCCAACGAGCCCGGCTACTACAAGGAAGGCGAGTATGGCATCCGCATCGAGAACCTGGTGCTCGTCTCGCCGCCCGAGCCGATCCCCGGGGGCGAAATCCCGATGATGGGCTTCGAGACGCTGACGCTGGCACCGATCGACCGCAGGCTGATCGCGGCAAACCTTCTCACGGAGGGCGAGCGCGCATGGCTCGACGCCTATCATGCCCGCGTGCGCTCCGAGATTGCCCCGCTGCTCGACGGCGCGGACGTGGCCTGGCTGGAAGCCGCCACGGCGCCTCTGTGAGAGCTAGCCGAACAGGAAGCGCGCCGCGATCAGCACGGCGGCGCCGGTCAGGAACATGGTCATCAGACCGCCACGCAGCGCCACGAGGCCGGCGACGAGCAGTGCCGCAAGCTCCACCGGCCCCGCGGAGAGGAGGGACGGCGCGACCAGCGTGGTGAGCACGGCCGCCGGCACGGCGTCCAGCGCTCCCTCGACCCGCGGGTGCAGCCGCTCGAAGCGCGACAGCACGAGGTGGCCACCGATCCGGGTGAGATAGGTGAGCGCAGCCCCCGCCAGGATGATCCAGACCGTCGAGGACATCACGGCTTTCCTGGCGGGCGGGCCGGCGCGAGAACGGCGGCGAGCGCGATGCCGGCGGCGGCGCCGATCGAGACGTGCCAAGGCGATCCGACATAGCGGAAGGCGAGAACCGAAGCGACCCCCGACGCCGCGACGACCGGCAGCCAGAGAGGCCGTCCGCGAAAGCTCATCACCAGGCCGAGGAAATAGATCGGCAACAGGAAGTCGAGACCAAACGCATGCGGATCGGCGATCAGGCCGCCGAAATAGGCGCCGATCGCCGTCTCGGCGACCCAGGTCACCCAGATCGGCAGCCCAAGCCCGAAATACCAGGCGAAGCTGAGGCGGTTGCCCGCCTCCTGTCGCCGCTCGGCTTCGGCGAATTGCGGGTCGCTGAGCAGGAAGAAGGCCACCGCCCTCTCAAGGAGAGGCCAGCGATCGATGCGGCGCCCGAGGGCCGCCGAATAGAGCACGTGGCGGAAGTTTACGGCGAAGATCGACAGCACGATCAGCCAGGGGGCGATTTTCTGGCCGAACAGCTCGATGCCGACCATCTGGCTGGCGCCGCCGTACACGGTGGCGCTCATCAGCACAGCTTCCCCAACCGAGAGGCCGTTCTCGACGGCCAGGGCACCGAAGAGCAGACCGAAAGGAAGCACCGCGACGATGACGGGCAGGCCGTCGCGCATGCCCTCCCGGAAGGCACCGAAGCTGCGCTCCTCGGCGGGCTCGGCCTCGGTGCTGGCGGACATCAAAGGCTCCTCTGGCTTGGCTGGGCTGAAGTAGGCGACCGCGCGCCGCCTGTCACATGAATTCGTCTGAGCGGACGATCAGCCGGATTGAAGACGGCGCCTCACCGCTGCCCGACGCGCTCGAACCACTGGTCCTCGTCGATCACTTCGATGCCGAGCTCGGCCGCCTGCTTGAGCTTGGAGCCGGCTCCGGGGCCGGCCACCACGAGGTCGGTCTTCTTCGACACCGACCCCGAGACCTTGGCGCCAAGGCGCTCGGCCATCGCCTTAGCCTCGTCGCGCGTGATCTTCTGGAGGGTGCCGGTGAACACCACCGTCTTGCCGGCGACAGGAGACGTCACGGCCTCGACGGGCGCCTCCGGATCGGGCGCGACCTCCCGCAGCAGCGCGGCGACGGCGTCGCGATTGTGGTCCTCGTGGAAGAATTCGACGATCGCCTCGGCGACGACGCCGCCGATGCCGCCCACCGAGAGCAGTTCCTGCCACGCCGCGTTGCCCTTGGGCTCGGCCTCGCCGGGCGGGCTGGCAGCCTCGGCGGCGGCCTGCAAGGCGGCGAAGTCGCCGAAGGCCCGCGCCAGCCGCTTGGCGTTGGTCTCGCCGACATGGCGGATGCCGAGCGCATGGACGAACCGCCAGAGCGCGACGTTGCGGCGGGCGTCGATGGCGTCGAAGAGCTTCTTCACCGAGACGGCCCCGAACCCGTCGATCTCCTCCAGCCTGGTGCTCGCTCCGTCCTGCCGTCGGCGCAGGGTGAAGATGTCGGCCGGCGCGGCGATCCTCAGCGCCGGGTCGCTGGCGGTGAAGAAGAACTCGATCTGCTTCTCGCCGAGACCCTCGATGTCGAGGGCGTGACGGGAAACGAAATGGCGAATCCGCTCGACCGCCTGGGCAGGGCAGATCAGGCCGCCTGTGCAGCGGCGGACGGCCTCGCCTTCCTCGCGGACGGCATGGCTGTTGCAGGCCGGGCAGCGATCGGGAAAAACATAGGGTCTGGAATCTCTTGGCCGCTTTTCCTCGACGATGTCGAGAACCTGCGGGATGACGTCGCCGGCGCGTTGGATGACCACGGTGTCGCCGATGCGGATGTCACGCCCACCGCGGATGGGTTGGCCGCTATTGCCGATGCCCTTGATGTAGTCCTCGTTGTGCAGGGTGGCGTTGGTCACCACCACGCCGCCGACCGTCACCGGCTCGAGCCGCGCCACCGGCGTCAAGGCCCCTGTGCGGCCGACCTGGATGTCGATGCCGTTCAGCACCGTCATCGCCTTCTCGGCGGCGAATTTGTGTGCGATCGCCCAGCGCGGGCTGCGCGACCGGAAGCCGAGCCGTTCCTGCAAGTCCAGGCGGTCGACCTTGTAGACGACGCCGTCGATGTCGTAGGGCAGCTCTGCGCGCTCGGCCTCGATGTCGTGATAATGGGCCAGCAGCTCCTCCGGCGATGCGCAGCGCACCATGCGGTCGTTGACCGCGAAGCCCCAGTCGCCGAAGCGGCGCACCACGTCGTACTGGGTCTTGCCTAGGGGCTCGCTCGTCTCCCCCCAGGCGTAGGCGAAGAATTTGAGCGGCCGGGAGCGTGTCACCTCCGGGTCGAGCTGGCGCAGGCTGCCGGCCGCCGAATTGCGGGGATTGGCGAAGACCCGGCCACTTTCCGCCATGCGCTCGTTGAGCGCCAGGAAATCGTCGCGCCGCATGTAGACTTCGCCGCGGATCTCGACGAGTTGCGGCGCGTCCTTGGGCAGTCGCTCGGGGATCTCGCGAATGGTCCGGATGTTGGCGGTCACGTTCTCGCCGGTCGTCCCGTCGCCGCGGGTTGCCGCCGTGACCAGCCGGCCGCGCTCGTAGCGGAGCGACATCGACAGGCCGTCGATCTTGGGCTCGGCCGTGAAGACGAGCGGCTCTCCGGCCGGCCAGGCGAGAAAGCGACGAACGCCGGCGACGAAATCCAGCACGTCCTGGTCGGCGAAGGCGTTGTCCAAGGACAGCATCGGCCGGGCGTGGCGGACCGGCCCGAAGGTGCCGGATGGCGCCGCACCCACCTTGAGCGACGGCGAATCGGGTCGCACCAGCTCGGGAAACCGCGCCTCGATCTCGGCATTGCGAATGCGCAGCGCATCGTATTGGGCGTCGGAGATCGAGGGTCGATCCTCCTGGTGGTAGCGGCGGTCGTGCTCGGCGATCTCAGCGGCAAGCCGCTCCAGCGCAACGGCGGCCTGCTCGGCGGTGAGGGTTTCTACGGGGTTCTCGGCGGTGGTCATCGTCATTCCGGCTTTAGGCATAGGCGGAGCGCTACACTAGCGAACCGCGCCGTCCGCTCAAGACGCCAGCGCCGGGTTCTCGCTGAGCAAGCGGTCGGCGGCGGCGCGTGCCTCCTCGGTGATGGTGGCGCCGGCCAGCATGCGGGCGATCTCCTCCTGGCGCGCCGGGCGATCCATCTCGGCGATGCCGGTGGCGACGCGGTCGGCGCCGCCGGTCTTGGAGATGAGGTAGTGCGTGCGGGCACGGGCGGCGACCTGCGGCGCATGCGTCACCGACAGGACCTGGACCCGCTCGGAAAGGCGCGTCAGCCGCTGCCCGATCGCGTCGGCAACGGCGCCGCCGACCCCGGTGTCGATCTCGTCGAAAACCAGGGTCGGCGCCGAGCCGCGGTCGGCCAGCGCCACCTTGAGCGCGAGGAGGAAGCGCGACAGCTCGCCGCCTGAAGCCACCTTCATCAGCGGGCCGGGGCGGGTGCCTGGGTTGGTGCGCACCCAGAACTCAACATCGTCGTTGCCGGCGACCGACGGCTTGTCGGGCTCGCTGGCGAGCTGGACGAGGAATGCCGCCCGTTCGAGCCGCAGACCCGGAAGCTCGGCCATCACCGCCTTCTCCAAATGGGCGGCCGCCGCGCGGCGGGACTCGGTCAGCTCGGCGGCGGCAGCGTCGTAGACCGCCTTCGCCTCCCTGGCGGCCCGCTCCAGCACGGCGAGCCGCTCGGCGCCGGCGTCGAGGTCGGCGAAGTCGGCGGCCATGGTGTCGCGCAGCCCGGCCAGCTCGTCGACGGGCACCTGATGCTTGCGGCCTGCGGCGCGCAGCGCAAACAGGCGCTCCTCGGCGCGCTCCAGCTTCGCCGGGTCGAATTCGGTGGCCCTCAAGGCCGCCTCGACAGCCGATTCGGCCGCGTCGAGCGCGACAAGCGCCTCGTCGAGCGCCTTGACCACCTCGTCGAGGAGCCCCGGCACGTCACTTGCCTTGCGCTGCAGCCGTCTCAGCAGGCTGGCGAGCGGCGGGGCAGGCGCCGTGGGCCCGGTGAGCACCTCGCGCGCATCGTCGATGTCGGTGGCGATCTTCTCGGCCCGCATCATGGCCGTGCGCGCTTCCGACAGCGCCGACTCCTCGCCGGGCTGGGGGTCGAGCTTTGCCAATTCGGCGACGGCCGCGCGCAGGTAGTCGGCTTCGCGAGCGGCGGCCTCGACCTTGGCGCGGTGGCGGGCGAGCTCCTGGTCGGCGGCCCGCCACAGCCGCCATGCCTCGGCGGTGGCGAGAACGGCGCCGCCATGCCCGCCAAAGGCGTCGAGCAGGGCGCGATGGGCCGATGCGTCGACCAGTGCACGCTCGTCGTGCTGGCCGTGGATCTCGACCAGCGCGCGGCCGAGCTCGCGCATCAGGGAGACGCTGGAGGGTCGGTCGTTGACGAAGACGCGGGTGCGACCGTCGTCCGTCTGAACGCGGCGCAGGATGATGTCGCCGTCGTCGTCGATGGCGTTCTGCGAGAGAAGCGAGCGCGCGGCGTGGTTGCCGGGCACGTCGAACACCGCCGTGACCTGACCCTGCGTGGCGCCATGGCGGACCAGCGAAGCGTCGCCGCGCGCGCCGAGCGCCAGCGACAACGCATCGAGCAGGATCGACTTGCCGGCGCCTGTCTCGCCGGTCAGCACGGAAAGTCCATCCGAGAAGTCGATGTCGAGCCGCTCGATCAGGACGATATCGCGGATCGACAGCTGGACCAGCATGCGGGCGTCGGCGCGGTCAGGCGCCGCCGACGATCATCTTGCCCGCCTTGGACAACCACGAGCCGCCATCCTCGCGCGGCTGGAGGCCGCCAGTCTGCAGCAGCTGGTAGGAATCCTTGTACCACTGGCTGTCGGGGTAGTTGTGGCCGAGCACCGCCGCGGCGGTCTGCGCCTCGGAAGCGAGGCCCATGGCGTAGTAGGCCTCCGTCAGACGGGCCAACGCCTCCTCGACCTGGCGGGTGTTGGAGTAGTTCTCGACGACATAGCGGAAACGCTTGATCGCGGCGATGTATTCGCGCCGCTCGAGATAATAGCGGCCGACCTGCATCTCCTTGCCGGCCAGCTGGTCGCGGGCGAAGCGAATTTTGCTCTTGGCATCCTCGACATATTCCGAATCGGGCCAGCGCTGAACCACCTCCTCCATCGCCTCGATGGCGCGGCGGGACTCCTTCTGATCCTGGGTGACGTCGCGGATCTGACGGAAATAGCACAGGCCGACGATGTACTGCGCGTAGGCCGCGTCCGGATCCGTCGGGTAGAGTTGCACGTAGCGCTTGCCGGCGTTGATCGCCTCCTCGTACTTGCCCTGGCGGTAATCCGCGAAAGCGCCCATCACGAGCGCCTTGCGGCCATATTCCGAGTAAGGATGCTGGCGGTCGATCGCCTCGAATTTCTTCGAAGCCTCGTTGAGGCGCCCGGCGTTCATGTTGGCGAGGCCCTGGTTGTAGAGCACGTCCGCAGGATCGGTCTGGTCGACATAGGTGGCCAGGTCGATGTCGCGCTCGCCTGCGCAAGAGGCTAGAAACGCGAAGCCCAGCAGGACGGGAAGCATCGCGGCGGCCCTGAAGGCTCGCCGGGCAACGCTGGCTCGATCAGCAAAGAGCATGTTCAGACTTCGCCCCTCCGGCGGCAGCAGCAGCAATTGCGGCGCATAGACCACGATTGCCAGGATCCCAGCAACGCTATCGTCCTGCAATCGCGCATTTTTGTGGCAAGAGCCGATGGCAGGCGGCTGCCTCAGCTCATCCAGGGTGCATAGCCCGGAGCGTTCACAGCGACCATCTCCGCCGAGCGCCCGCGCTCGCGCCGTCCCTCCTCGACGATCTCGAAGGCGGCGCGGTCCGCAAGCAGGCGCCGCAGGGCCAGCGCGTTGAGCTTGTGGCCGCCGCGATAGGAGCGGAAGCAGCCCAGCAGCCGGCCGCCGGCCAGCGCCAGGTCGCCCATGGCATCGAGCACCTTGTGACGCACGAACTCGTCGGGATAGCGCAAGCCTTCCATGTTGATGACGCGGTTGTCATCGCCGATCACCACCGAGTTCTCGAGCGAGGACCCCAGCGCGTAACCGGCCGCCCAGAGCCGCTCGACATCCTTCATGAAGCCGAAGGTTCGCGCCCGGGCAATCTCGTTGCGGAACAGGTCGGCATCGATCTCGGCAGCGAAGAACTGACGCCCGATGGCGGCGCTCTCGAAGTCGATCTCGATCTCGAACCGAGTGCCTGCGTGCGGGCGGAACTCCGCCCACGAAGCCCCGGCCTCGATGCGCACTGGCTTGAGCACCCGGATGTAGCGACGCTTGGCGGGCAAGGACAGGATTCCGGCCTGGTCGATCGCCTCGACGAAGGCGGTGGCGCTGCCGTCCAGGATGGGCACTTCCGGACCCTCGACGTCGATCGACAAATTGTCGATGCCGAGCGCGAAGACCGTCGCCATCAGGTGCTCGACGGTGGCCACGGAACGGCCGGTCGGATCCCCCAGCACGGTGGCGAAGTCGGTCGCGGCGACCTCGGAGACCAGGGCGCGAACCTCGTGATCGGACCCGTCAGTGCCGACGCAATGGAACAGGATGCCGGTATCGGTGTCGGCGGGAGACAATGCGACGCTGACGGGCTTGCCGGTGTGAACGCCGACACCGGAGAGCGCGACCCGGGAGCGTATCGTCGTCTGGTTGTGGCTCAAGTCAGTCCCCAAATTCACCCGTGCGGCCGGCGAGGCGTTGGCTCGGGCAGCGCGACGATGCTCATCTCCGTGCTGCTATTTGCGCCGGGACTCACTTTTCGTCAGGCGGGAACATAGGCGGCCGGCGCATCCTCACAAAATCACGCTTTCTAACTCCGTGTAACTTCATGATTTGTTTCAGCAATCGGCCGCAACGCCTTGATTGGATTGACCCAAGGCAGGGCAGATGCCTCGCATCCGCCCACGCCCAAATCATCATTCCCCATCCTCAGTTGGCCTGCCGGCGCAGAAAGGCCGGGATCTCGAGCTGGTCGTCGTCCTGCGGGCGGGCTTGTTGAGCGACGCGGCCGTGCTCGTCGAGCTGGCCACGCCGAGGCGCGTAGAGCTGCGGGTCCTGGCTGGGCAGGCGCCGCGCCTCGGGTTGCTGACGAAGCTTCGGCTCGCGGGGCTGAGCAGGCTGGAGCCGTGCCGGCTCTTCCTCGCGGCGCGACAGGCCGGTCGTCAGGCGCTTCAAGAGGCCCATCGGCCCGCGGTCCTCTTGCGGCTCCGGTGCGCGACGGGCGGCCTCGACCTCGGCCTTCACGAGCGGCGAGAAGTCCTCGACGCGCGGCATACGCGGCTGTGCCGCAACAGGCTGGGCCTGCGGCGCCTGAGCCTGTACCGGGGCCGGGGCGGGCTGCGGGGCCGGCTGCTGATATTGCTGCACCGGCGCCTGGACCGGCTGCGCGCCGGGCACGGGCTGGAACAGCCTGGACTGCGGGCGGAACTCGTCGGCCGGCGCCGCGGCGGCCGCGTGGCGCACCTCGGCGACGGCCTCGGCCGCCTGCATCTCGGCCGCGCGGATCGCCTCGGCCACCGGGTCGGCAGCGCGGGCAGGCTCGGGGACGGGCCGCGCCTCGGCGGCCGGGCGCCCCTGGGGCTGCTTGGCCGGCTGGCGGATCGCGATCGGCGGGGCTGAGATGTCGGACGCCGCCTTGTCGATGCCGGTGGCCACCACGGAGACGCGGATCACGCCCTCCAGGTCTTCGTCGAAGGTGGCGCCGAGGATGATGTTGGCATCCTGGTCGACCTCCTCGCGAATGCGGGTCGCCGCCTCGTCGACTTCGAACAGCGTCAGGTCGCGACCGCCGGTGATCGAGATCAGCAAGCCCTTGGCGCCCCTCATCGAGGTCTCGTCGAGGAGCGGGTTGGCGATCGCCGCCTCGGCCGCCGCCATGGCGCGGCCCTCGCCCGATGCCTCGCCGGTGCCCATCATGGCCTTGCCCATCTCGCGCATGACGGAGCGTACATCCGCGAAGTCGAGGTTGATCAGCCCTTCCTTGACCATCAGGTCGGTGATGCAGGCGACACCCGAATAGAGCACCTGGTCGGCCATCGCGAAGGCGTCGGCGAAGGTGGTCTTGTCGTTGGCGATGCGGAACAGGTTCTGGTTAGGGATGACGATCAGCGTGTCGACGCATTTCTGCAGCTCCTCGATGCCGAAATCCGCCGTCTTCATGCGGCGCTGGCCCTCGAAATGGAACGGCTTGGTGACCACGCCCACGGTCAGGATGCCCTTCTCCCTGGCCGCGCGGGCGACGACGGGTGCTGCGCCAGTGCCGGTGCCGCCGCCCATGCCGGCGGTGACGAAGCACATATGGGTGTTGGACAGGTGGTCCATGATCTCGTCCAGGCACTCTTCGGCGGCCGCCCGACCCACCTCCGGCTGAGAACCTGCACCGAGGCCTTCGGTGACATGCGCGCCGAGCTGCACCAGCCGCTCGGATTTCGACATGGTCAGCGCCTGGGCATCGGTGTTGGCCACCACGAACTCGACGCCGCGCAGCCCGGCGGTGATCATGTTGTTGACGGCGTTGCCGCCGCCGCCCCCGACCCCGAACACGGTGATGCGGGGCTTGAGCTCGGTGATGTCCGGCTTCTGCAGATTGATCGTCATTGTCCTCGTCCTTTTCGCCTTTCCTGCCGCCTCGCCGCGCGGCGCCTCGTGGGGCTCACCCCTTCAAACTCGTCGAATACTCAGAAACTGTCCCTCAACCACTGGCCCATCCGGTGGAAGGTCCCGCCGGTGCCTGTCATCTTCAGTCGCAACACGCCGCCCCTCGCCTGAATGTTCTCCAGGCCGGCGAGCTGCGGGTAGATCAGCAGCCCGACTGAGGTGGCGAACGCCGGCCCCTTGGCCGCCTCGGGCAGGCCGCCGACGCCGAGCGGCCGGCCTATCCTGACATTGCGACCGAGAATGCGCCGCGCCGCCTCCGGCAGGCCTGCCAGCTGGCTGGCACCTCCGGTCAGCACCACGCGCTTGCCGACGACGCTGCCGTAGCCGGACTGGTTCAGCCGGTCGCGAAGGATCTCCAGCGTCTCCTCGATGCGGGCGCGGATGATGCGCGTCATCACGGAGCGCGGCACCTGCAGCGGCACCTCGCCGTCGTCGTTGCCGATCGGCTGGATGGTGACGACGTCGCGGTCGTCGGCGCTCCCGGGCAGCGCCGAACCGTGCATGACCTTGAGCCGTTCGGCATCCTCGAGGCGGGTCGACAGGCCGCGCGCCAGATCCATCGTGACATGGCTGCCGCCGATCGGAACCGCATCGGCGTGGACGAACTTGCCGTCGGCGAAGACCGAAATCGTGGTGGTGCCCCCGCCCATGTCGATGCAGGCCGCGCCCATCTCCAGCTCGTCGTCGACCAGCGCGGCGAGCCCGCTGGCATAGGGCGTCGCAACCATGCGCTCGACCGAAAGATGCGAGCGGTTGACGCAGAGCTCCAGATTGCGCAGCGGCGCGGCGTCGCCGGTCAGCACGTGCATGTCCACGCCCAGCGTGTCGCCCACCATGCCGCGCGGATCGCGCACGCCACGCTCGGCGTCGAGCGTAAAGTTGGTGGGCAGCGAATGGACCACTTCCCGCTCCGCATTCAGCGCCTGCTTGGCGCCGGCGCCGAGCACGCGCTTGATGTCGGCTTCGTCGACGGCATGGCCGCCGAGCTTGATGGTGGCCGAAAAGGTCTCGCTCTTCAGCCGCCCGGCGCTGACATTGACAAGCAGGGAGTCGACGGTCAGCCCCGCCATGCGCTCGGCCGCATCGACCGCCAGCCGGATGGCCTGCTCGGCGCGGTCGAGATCGATCATCACGCCCGACTTCACGCCGTGGGATTTCTGGTGGCCGATGCCGATCACCTGGGCCTTGTGGGTGCGGCCGCGCAGCAACTGGCTGGGCTCGGCCGGCTTCATGCGGGCGACGATGCAGCAGACCTTGCTCGAGCCGATGTCGAGCACGGTGACGATGCCGGCGCGGCGAGCGGGCAGTTCCCCCTTGCCGAGCCAGCTCATATCTTGCGCTCCAGCTTCTTGCCGGGCTTGGCCTTCTCCTTGAGCGCCGCCTCGCGACGCAGCGCCGCCTCGGGTGTCAGCTGCACGACAAGCCGGTCGTTGAGCCGCAGATCGACGGCCGAGATGTCGCGCGACAGCAGGCCATTCTCCTTGTCGAGCGCCAGCACCTCCTCGATGGCGCCGACCGGATCGTGCTCCGGCAGCTTGACGGTGATGCCGTTCTCCAGGCGCAGGTTCCAGCGGCGTTCGCCGACCCGGACATAGCCCTTCACGCGCGACGACAGCTCGGGATAGCGGCGGACCGTGGCGATGAACCCGGCCGCGCCCTCTGGCGCGCCGAGGCCGATGACGAGCGGCAAGGTGGCGTGGCGTTCGCTCGAAAAAGGCGCGATGACGTTGCCGGACTCCTCGATGACGGCAAGCTCGCGGCCGTGCTGCCAGATCGCGAAAGGCTTCCTCTCGCCGATCGTCACGTCGATCTCGTCGGGATAGATCTTGCGGACCTCGACCGAGCTGACCCATGGCAGCTCGGCGATGCGGGCTCGCGCCGCCTCGGCGTCGAAGCCGATGAGCGCGGTCCAGCCGTCGAGCCCGAGCCGGTCCAGAATGTCGATCTCCGAGGTCTCGCGGTGGCCGGCCACCCGCACCTCGTCGACGGCGAAGCCGAGCCGGGCGGTCACGCTTTGCGCGATGGCGGGCACATGGCCGCCGAGATAGGCGCCGTAGAGGCTGAAGCCGCCGAGATAAAGCGCCGTCGCCATCGTGGCCGCAAAGCGAGGCGGCGCGAACTCGCCGTCGTCGAGCCGCGACAGCAGCCGGGCCGGCCGACGCAGCCAGCGCGGCAGGACGAAGCCGTCGACCGGCGAGGAAACGCCGAATGCCGCGCCTCTCGGTGCGCCCCGCCGCCCGCCCTGCCCCGACCTCAACGCAAACACGAAGCGTCCTCCACCATCCAACTCAACAGATCGCCGAACGAGTGTCCTGCCTCGGCGGCGATTTCGGGCACCAACGACGTCGGCGTCATGCCCGGCTGCGTGTTGATCTCGAGCCAGACGAGCTCGCCATTCTCCGAGTGGCGGTCGTCGTAGCGGAAGTCAGATCGGGAGACGCCCCGGCAGCCGATTGCTTGATGAGCCTTCAGCGACAGTGTCTGTATTTTTTGGTAAATATTCGGTGAAACTTTTGCGGGGCATTCGTGTTTTGATCCCCCGGCCACATACTTCGAATCGTAGTCGTAGAAGGAATGCCCGACCGGGATGATCTCGGTGACGCCGAGCGCCACGTCGCCCATCACCGCGCAGGTGAGCTCGCGGCCGTGGACGAAGCGCTCGACCATGACGACGTCGCCATATTTCCAGTCGGACGAGGCGATCACCTGGGGCGGATGCGACTGGTCCTCCTTGACGATGACCACGCCGAAGCTCGACCCCTCGTTGACCGGCTTCACCACATAGGGCGGCTTCATCGGGTGCTCGCGGCGAATGGCCATGCGGTTCAACACCCTGGATTCGGCGACCGGAATGCCGATCGAACGGGCGATGCGCTTGGCCTGCTCCTTGTTCATGGCGAGCGCCGAAGCCAGCACGCCCGAATGGGTGTAAGGGATGGCGAGATACTCCAGGATGCCCTGGATGGTGCCATCCTCGCCGAACGGCCCGTGGAGGGCGTTGAAGGCGACATCCGGCCCGAGTTCCGACAGCACCTGGCCGACGTCGCGACCGACGTCGACGCGGGTGACCCTATAGCCTTCCTTTTCCAGCGCATCGGCGCACGCATTCCCCGACGAAAGCGAGACCGGTCGCTCGGACGAGAAACCTCCCATCAACACGGCCACGTGCTTGTCCCGCATTCCCTGACCACCCCTAGCGCGCAGGGTTTTCCGTTCCCCGGTTTCCGGACGTTGAATCGGACTCCTCCGGCGGCTTGACCCCCAGACCCAACGCGCCGTAACGCGCCGCACGACTCAAATCAGGAAACGCTGATGACCCAAAGAATCAGAGAGTTGATTCCGTGACAAGTCCTGAACAGACCGAGACTATTCAAAACTGATCTTTTCACCCGCGGGCGTCGTCAAATTGCTGCAGGGCAGCCACGCATTCGCGTGAAGAGCGGCCGTCAAAGCAGCTGACCGAGGAATTCGTGGACCTCGCGGCCGGGCTTGAAGGTGCCGATTCGCTTGATTTCCCACTGCAGGCGGATGCCGGAATTGACCAGCACGCGCGCCCGCACCGTCTCGCCCAGATATTCGAGGTCGTAGCCCGTCGCGGTACCGGTGTTGATCATGAAGTTGCAGTGCATGGGCGACATCTGGGCGCCGCCGATCATCAGCCCGCGACAGCCGGCCTTGTCGATCTCGCGCCAGGCGGAGCTGCCTTCGGGGTTCTTGAAGGTGGAGCCCCCGGTCTTCTCGCGGATCGGCTGAACGGTCTCGCGGTGATGCTGGACGGCGTCCATAGCCGCCTTGATGGTCGCCCGGTCCTCAGGATAGCCCTCGAAGAGCGCCGAGGTGAAGATCAGGCCCGAGGGGGCGGACGAATGCCGGTAGGAATACCCCATCTCGGCGTTGGAAAGGGTGACCAGATTGCCCTGCCGGTCGAGCGCGCGCACCTCCACCACCCGCTCGCGGGTCTCGACGCCATTGGCTCCGGCATTCATCCGCAAGGCGCCGCCGATGGCGCCGGGTATGCCATGGTAGAAGTGAAAGCCGCCGATGCCGGCTTCCAGCGCCACGGCGGCCAGGCGCTTGTCGGGCGCGGCAGCGCCGGCGCGGATGGCGGTGGGCGAGGCCTGCTCGACCTCGCCGAAGCCCTTGGCCGACAGGCGGACCACGAAGCCGCCGATGCCGCCTTCGCGAACCAGGAGGTTGGAGCCTATGCCGACCACGGTGAGCGGCACGTCGATCGGCACGGCTCGCAGGAAGGCGGCGAGGTCCTCCTCGTCGGCCGGCTGGTAGAGCGCCTGCGCGGTGCCTCCGGCGCGGAACCAGGTGATCTTCTCCATCTCGGCATTGGGCGTGATGCGGCCGCGCAGGCCGGCCAGGCGGTCGCCGAGGCTGGTCAGGAGGGCATCGCCCCTCATGCCGCCTCCCCGCCGAGCTCCTTGGGCAGCTGGTAGGCCCATTGGGTGATGTTGCCGGCCCCGAGGAAGACGACGAAGTCGCCGGGGCGCGCCAGCTGGCGCACCACCGGCGCGATCGCTTCCGGCCCGGCGATGAAACGCGCGTCGCGGTGGCCGCCGGCCCGGATGCGGGCGGCGAGCGCCTCCGAGGTGATGCCGTCGATCGGGTCTTCGCCTGCCGGATAGACGGGGGCGACCATCACTGTGTCGGCGTCGTTGAAGCAGGCCGAGAACTCGTCGAACAGGTCGCGCAGCCGCGTGAAGCGATGCGGCTGCGCGACGGCGATGACGCGGCCGGCGGAAGAGTCGCGCGCCGCCCTCAGCACGGCCTTGATCTCCACCGGGTGATGCCCGTAGTCGTCGAAGATGCGGACGCCGTTCCAGCTGCCGGTCGGCGTGAACCGCCGCTTGACGCCGCCGAAGGAGGACAGGCCCTTGCGCACCGCGTCCGCCGACAGGCCGAGCTCGTGGGCCACGGCGATCGCGGCGGTGGCGTTCGACACGTTGTGCCTGCCCGGCATCGGCAGCGACAGGTCGTCGATGCGCGTCTCGCCGCCGGTCTTGCGGTTGCGGATCGCCACGTCGAAGCGCGAGCCGGCCCCGTCGGGGCGATGATTGAGGAAGCGGACGTCGGCCTGGGCGTTGCCGCCATAGGTGATCACACGCCGGTCCTCGATGCGCGCCACCAGCGCCTGGACCTCCGGATGATCGGTGCACATGACGCCGAAGCCGTAGAAGGGCACGTTCTCGACGAACTGCCGGAAAGCTTCCCGCACCTTATCGAACGACCCGTAGTGGTCGAGATGCTCCGGGTCGATGTTGGTGACGACCGCGACGTCGGCGGGCAGCTTCAGGAAGGTGCCGTCGCTCTCGTCGGCCTCCACCACCATCCACTCGCCGGCGCCCATGCGAGCGTTGGTGCCATAGGCGTTGATGATGCCGCCGTTGACCACCGTCGGATCGAGGCCGCCGGCGTCGAGCAGCGCGGCCACCATGGAGGTGGTGGTGGTCTTGCCATGGGTGCCGCCGATCGCCACGGCCTGCCGGAAGCGCATCAGCTCGGCCAGCATCTCGGCGCGGCGCACGATGGGCAGCAGCTTCTCGCGCGCGGCGGCGAGCTCCGGATTGCTCTTCTTGATCGCGGTGGAGACCACGACAACCTCGGCATCGCCGAGGTTCTCGGCGCGGTGGCCGACGAAACAGGCAATGCCCTTGTCGCGCAGGCGCTGGACATTAGCGCCGTCGGCCTGGTCGGAGCCCTGCACGCGATAGCCCAGATTGGACAGCACCTCGGCGATGCCGCTCATGCCGATGCCGCCGATGCCGATGAAATGGACGAGCCCTATCGTCTGCGGCATCTTCATGGCCGCACCCCCTTCTTGAATTCCGCCACCGCTCGGCCGGAGGCAATAGCCTCTGTGAGATCGGCGAGCAACCGCGCCGCGTCCGGCTTTCCAGCGGAGCGGGCGCCCGCCGCCATGGCGGCGAGGCGGGCCGGGTCGGTCATCAGCGCCGCAATCAGTGCGGACAGGCGCTCGGGAGAAAGCGTCGCCTGCTGGTGCAACTCGGCGCCGCCGGCCGCCTCAAGGCGCGCCGCGTTGGCGGCCTGGTCGTGGTCGAGCGCATGGGGATAAGGCACCAGCAGTGCCGGGCGGCCGATCACCGATATCTCGGAGACGGTGGAGGCTCCGGAGCGCGAGACGACCAGGTGGGCAGTCGCCATGCGGTCCGCCATATCACCGAAGAACGGCGAGACCTCGGCCTCGACGCCCATTTCGGCATAGGCGGCCTCGACGGCGGCCTGGTCGTCGTGGCGCGCCTGCTGGGTGATCCTCAAGCGGCGGCGCTGCTCCTCCGGCAGCAGGCGGATCGCCGGCGGCATCGTCTCCGAGAAGAACTGGGCGCCCTGGCTGCCGCCGAACACGAGCAGATGAAACGGCGCGTCGGCCGCCGGGGCGGCGAAGGCAACCTCGGCCGCTTCGACCACCGCGGGCCTGACGGGGTTGCCGGTCAGCACGGTCTTGTCGCCGAAGGCGCCCGAATGGTCGTCGAGAAAGCCGCCGGCAATGGCGCTGACGCGGCCGGCGAGTGCCCGGTTGGCGCGTCCCATCACCGCGTTCTGCTCGTGGATCAGCGTCGGCACGCCGCGTCTCGTCGCCGCATAGACGGGCGGCACGGTCGGATAGCCGCCGAAGCCGACGACGGCCGCCGGCTTCTCGCGGGCGATCACCGCCGAGGCCTGCCGCACGCCCTGCCAGATCGTCCAGAGGGACTTGAGAAAGGTCAGCGGATTGCGGGAGCCGATGGTGGCGGCGGCAATCGGATGGATCAAGGCGCCAGGAAAATTGACGGCGAAGCGCTCGGCGCGGTTGTCGGTGGCGAGTTGCACCGACCAGCCGCGTGCGATGAGCTCATGCGCCAGCGCTTCCGCCGGAAAGAGATGGCCGCCCGTGCCGCCGGCCGCCAGCAGGATGGTGCGCGCCGCCATCTTACTCGGCGGCCAGCCCGCGCTCGGCGAAGGCGAGAACCCCCGGCTGCTTGCGGCGCTCCGGCCGCCGGCGGGTCAGGGCCAGCACCATGCCCATCGAGACGGCGATGGCGATCAGCGAGGAGCCGCCATAGGAGATGAAGGGCAACGTCATGCCCTTGGCCGGCATCAGCTGGAGGTTCACCCCCATGTTGATGATGGACTGGAAGCCGAACATGGAGACCAGGCCGGCGACGCCATACCGGGTGAAGTCGTCCTCCTCCTTGAGGGCGGTCGACAGCCCGCGAAGCACGATGAAAGCGAAGAGCGCCATGATCACGAAGCAGAGCACGATGCCGAATTCCTCTCCCGCGACGGCGAAGACGAAGTCGGCATGGCTGTCGGGGATGACCCGCTTGACCGTCCCCTCGCCCGGCCCGACTCCCCACCAGCCGCCGTGGATGACGGCGTCACGCCCCATGTCGACCTGGAAGGTATCGCCTTCGCCGGTCAGGAAGCGATCGATGCGGCCCGCCACGTGCGGAAATATGGTGTAGGCCGCGAAGGCGCCGCCGACGCCCACGGCGCCGAGGACGATGATCCACAGCCAGGGCATGCCCGCCATGAAGAACATGACGCCCCAGGTGCCGAGCACGAGCATGGTCTGGCCGAGGTCGGGCTGGGCGACCAGCAGCGCCACCACGATGCCGAGCAGGATCATGGCGAACAGGTTCCCGGGGATGTCGGGCTGGCGCGCGTGTTCGGCGAACAGCCAAGCGCAGACGATGACGAAGGCCGGCTTCAGGAACTCGGAAGGCTGGATCGACAGGCCGGCGAGCGACACCCAGCGTCGCGCGCCCTTGACCTCGACCCCGACATAGAGCGCGGCAACCATCAGCACCAGCGAGATGCACAGGACGACCAGGGCCATGCGCCGGATCTGCCGCGCCTCCAGGAAGGAGACGCCCAGCATGGCGACCAGCGCGGGCAAGGTGAACACGATCTGGCGGGTCGCGAAATGGAAGCTGTCCAGCCCGATGCGCTCCGCCACTGCCGGGCTCGCGGCGAAAGACAGCACGATGCCAAGGCCCATCAGCGACAGGAAGGCGGCCAGAAACCAGCGGTCCACGGTCCACCACCAGGTGGCGACGGGCGACTTGTCCACGCGGCTCATCATCTGAACGTCCCTCCGATCGCCCGCATACCGTCAATGGCTTGCACGGCCGCCCGGAAGGCATCTCCGCGCACCTCGAAATTCCTGAACTGGTCGAAACTCGCGCAGGCCGGCGACAGCAGAACGACGGCCTCCTCGCTGTCGTCCTCGGCGGCGTCGGCCGCTGCGTGCTCGACGGCGGCGTCGAGCGTGCCCGAGATCTCGTAGGCCACCGTTTCGCCGAGCGTGGCCGAGAAGACAGGGGCAGCCTCACCGATCAGATAGGCCTTGGCGACGCGTGGAAAGAAACTCCGCAAGGGTTCGATTCCGCCTTCCTTCGGCAGGCCGCCGGCAATCCAGTAAATGCGCCCGAAGCTCGACAATGCCGGCGCCGCGGCGTCGGCGTTGGTGGCCTTGGAATCGTTGACGAAGAGCACGTGGTCCTTGCGACCCACCTGCTCCATGCGATGGGCCAGGCCCGGGAAGCTGTCGAGCCCCGATTGGATGTCGCGCAAGGAGAGGCCGACCCGCATGCAGGCGGCGATGGCGGCAAGCGCGTTCTGGGCATTGTGCTGGCCGCGCAGCGAGCCGATGTCCTCCAGGGTGGCGATGCTTCTGAAGCGCCCATGGTCGGCCTGCATCATGCTGGCGCCGTCGGCGAAGAGCCCGTCGGTCAGCGGAAGCCGCTTGGAGATGCGGATCACTTCGTGGCCGGCCCGCTCCAGGCGGTCGGCGATCTGGGCGCAGAACACGTCGTCGACGCCGACGATCGCCGTCTGGCTGCCGGCGACCAGGCGTTCCTTGATGGCCGCGTAGTGCTGCATCGTGCCGTGGCGGTCGAGATGATCCGGCGTGAGGTTGAGCAGGATGCCGGCAGTCGGGTCGACCGAGGGGGCCAGATCGATCTGGTATGAAGAGCACTCTACGACATAGTGTCGGCCGCCCTGCGGCGGATCGAGGGTCATCACGGCGCGTCCGATATTGCCGCCCATCTGCGTGTCGCGACCGGCGCTCGCGAGCATGTGGGCGGCCAGCGCCGTGGTCGTCGACTTGCCGTTGGTGCCGGTGATCGCGATGAACGGCGCCTCCGGGGCCGAGGCGCGCCGCTCGCGGGAGAACAGCTCGATGTCGCCGATCACCTCGACGCCGGCGCCGCGCGCCAGCTCGACGGTCCAATGCGGCTTGGGGTGGGTGAGGGGCACGCCCGGCGACAGCACGAAGGAGGCGAAGGCCGCCCAATCGGCCTGATGGAGGTCGCCCACGGCAATGCCCGCCTCGGCGGCGCGCGCCACGCTGTCGGGATTGTCGTCCCAGGCGAGAACCTCGGCGCCGCCGGCGACCAGCGCCAGCGCTGTGGCCGTGCCCGACCCGCCGAGGCCGAACAGGGCAACCCTCTTTCGAGAGAATGCGTGCGCCGGGATCACGCTCGTCTCCTCACCGCAGCTTCAGACTGGACAGGCCGATCAGGGCGAGCATCACGGCAATGATCCAGAAGCGGATCACCACCTGACTCTCGGTCCAGCCGAGCTTTTCGAAGTGATGATGGATCGGCGCCATCAGGAAGACGCGCCGGCCCGTCATCTTGAACACGGCGACCTGGATGATAACCGAAAGGGCCTCGACCACGAACAGGCCGCCGACGATGGCCATGACGATTTCGTGCTTGGTGGCGACCGAGATCGTGCCGATCAGCCCGCCCAGCGCCAGCGAGCCGGTGTCGCCCATGAAGATGGCGGCAGGCGGCGCATTGAACCACAGGAAGCCGAGGCCGGCGCCAATGACGCCGCCCAGCACGACCGCGAGTTCGCCGGTGCCCGGCACGAAGTGGATCTGCAGGTATTCGGCAAAGACCGCGTTGCCCGACAGGTAGGCGATGACGCCGAAGGAGGCCGCCGCCACCATGATCGGCACGATCGCCAGGCCGTCGAGGCCGTCGGTCAGGTTCACCGCGTTGCCGGCGCCCACCACGACAAAGCCCGCGAAGGGGATGAAGAACCAGGAGAGGTTGACGATCAGGTCCTTGATGAACGGAAAGGTCAGCGAGGACGAGAACGGCGCCTGGCCGTTGCGCATGATGATCCACGCGGCGAGGCAGGCGATGACGAACTCCATCGCCAGTCGCGCCTTGCCCGACACGCCGAGATGCGACTGCTTGGTGACCTTGAGATAGTCGTCGTAGAAGCCGATGGCGCCGAAGCTCAGGGTCACCATCAAGACGACCCACACATAGACGCTCGACAGGTTGGCCCATAGGAGCGTGGCGCCGATGATGCCGCACAGCATCATCAGGCCGCCCATAGTGGGCGTCCCGGCCTTCTTGAAGTGGGTCTGCGGACCGTCGGCGCGGATCGGCTGGCCCTTGCCCTGGCGGATGCGCAAGGAGTCGATGATGGCAGGGCCGAACAGGAAGACGATCAGCGCCGCGGTGACCAGCGCGCCGCCGGTGCGGAAGGTGATATAGCGAAAGACATTGAAGACCGAGACCTCGTCGGCGAACTCAACGAGCAGCATCAGCATGCGGCGGTTCCCCTCACGGCGCTGTCAGGCGCGCTTCGTTCGCACGGCTCGTCGCCGGGAAGTGATTGATGAGCGCGTCGACCAGCCGGGAAAACCCCATACGGTTCGACGATTTGACCATGACGGCATCGCCAGGCCCGACCCCTTCGACCAGAAGCGCGGTCAGCTCGTCGACCGTGGCGCGATGGACGACCGGGAAGCCTTCGGGCAGCGCCTCGGCGAGCGCTGCCATGTCGGGCCCGGCGAGATAGACGAGGTCGGTCCCGGTGGCGACGAGCGCGTCGGCGAGCCCGGCATGGAGCGCGCGCGACTGGGCGCCGAGCTCCAGCATGTCGCCGAGCACGGCGATGCGCCGCCCGGTGCCGGTAACGGGCGTGGCGCCGAGCAGCTCGAGCGCCGCCTTCATGGAGGTCGGATTGGCGTTGTAGCTCTCGTCGATGAGGGCGATCACGCCCTCTGGATGCGGCAGGAGCGTGCGCTTGCCGCGACCTTTCTCGGCCGTCAGGTTCGCCAGCGCCGGCGCCACCTTCTCCAGGTCGGCGCCTGCCAGGTAGGCGGCGCCGAGCACGGCGAGCACGTTCTGCACCATATGTCGGCCGGGCGCGCCGATGCGGGCATAGACCTCGGTGCCGCCGATCTTGGCGGTGATGGTGGAGCTGTCGCCGAACAGCGTGCAGCCGGTGAGGCGGAAATGGGCCCGCGGGTTCTCGCCGAAGCCAACCACATGGTCGACGCCGGCCTCCCGGGCAAGCTTGCCGAGCAGCTTGGAGCGCGGGTCGTCGCGGTTCAGCACGGCATAGCCGCCCGGCTCGATGCCCTCGAAGATCTCCGCCTTCGCGCGGGCGATGTCGTCGAGGCTGTCGAACTGGCCGAGATGGGCTTCGGCGATGAGCGTCACGATGGCGATGTGAGGCCGCACCAGTCTGGCGAGCGGCCGGATCTCGCCGGCATTGCTCATGCCAATCTCGAAGACGGCGAAATCGCAGTCCTTGGGCGTCCGGGCGAGCGTCAGCGGCACGCCCCAATGGTTGTTGAACGACCTGTCGGCCGCGTGCACCTTGCCGACTGCAGACAGAGCATGGCGAAGCGCTTCCTTGGTGGTGGTCTTGCCCGCGGAGCCGGTGACGGCGATGACCTTGGCGCGGCTGCGGGCGCGAGCCGCCGCCCCTGCCCGCTCCAGCGCCTGCAACACGTCGGGCACCACGATCATCGGCGCGGTCAGGCGTCCAAGCGCCGGCAGCTTGCCTTCCGAGACCACCAGCAGGCCGGCGCCGGCCTTGATGGCGGCGGTGGCGAAGTCGTGCCCGTCGAAGCGCTCGCCGCGGATGGCGAAGAAGGCCTCGCCAGGCGCCAGCGTCCGGGTGTCGATGGAAATGCCGGAGACGCCTGCCGGCAGCTGGCCGAACGGGCGTGCGCCGGTCGCCTGGATAAGATCGTCGGTGGTCCACAGAAGGCTCATGCGGCACGCTCCTTGAGGGCGCTCAGCACCTCGGCGTGGTCGGAAAAGGGGAAGGTCTCGCTGCCGATGGTCTGCCCCTCCTCGTGACCCTTGCCGGCGACGATCAGCGTGTCGCCGGGCTGCAGCAGGGAGACGGCATGGTGTATCGCCTCGCGGCGGTCGCCAATCTCGACGGCGCCCGGCGCGGCGGCCAGGATGGCGGCGCGGATCTCGCCCGGCACCTCGGAGCGCGGATTGTCGTCGGTAACGATGGCGATGTCGGCGAGCCGAGTCGCGATCTCGCCCATGATCGGCCGCTTGCCCCGGTCGCGGTCGCCGCCGCAGCCGAACACCACGACGACGCGGCCGGTCGTGAACGGCCGCACGGCGTTGAGCACGTTCTCCAGCGCGTCCGGCTTGTGCGCGTAGTCGACATAGACCGGCGCGCCGGCCGGAGTGGTGCCGACCAGCTCCAGGCGTCCGGACGCGCCCTTCAGCGTTTCCAAGGCACGGAGCGCGGTGGCGGCAGGCGTGCCTGTCACGATGGCGAGACCGGCGGCCACCAGGGCGTTGGAGATCTGGAAGTCGCCGGCGAGCGGCAGGTCCACCTCGTGTATGGTGCCCGACGCGCTGATCTCGGCGCGCTGGCGGAAACGCTCGTGCTCGACCCGCTTCAGCTGGAGCCCCTCGCCTCGGCGGCCCACCGTGAAGACCTCGAGGCCGGCCCGGCGGGCAGCCTCCGCCGTAGCGGCCGACCAGCTGTCGTCGGCGAAGATCACCGCCGGGGCGCCCTTGGGCAACAGCGTCTCGAAGAGGCGCAGCTTGGCGGCGTGATAGTGCTCGACCGTCGGATGGTAGTCCATGTGGTCGCGGCCGAGATTCGTGAAGGCGCCGGCGGCCAGCCGGACACCGTCGAGGCGTCGCTGGTCCAGCCCGTGGCTCGACGCCTCCATGGCCGCGTGCTCGACGCCGGCCGCCTGCAGCTCGGCCAGCAGGCGGTGCAGGGCGACTGGATCGGGCGTCGTCAGGGAGCCGTACTCGTTGCGGCCGGGCGCGGCGACACCGGTGGTGCCGATGCTGGCCGCCGGGAAGCCTGCCTGCTCCCAGATCTGGCGGGTGAAGGCGGCGACCGAGGTCTTGCCGCTGGTGCCGGTGACGGCCACCAGGGTGGCGGGCTGGCGGCCGAAAAGCCTGGCCGCCGCCAGCGCCAACGCGCGCCGTGGGTCTTCAACTTCGATCAAGGGAACGGCGAGCGGCTTGCGGACGGCATTGGCGGCCGCCACCACGGCCACGGCGCCCCGCCGCACGGCGTCGTCGGCGTAGGCGGCACCGTCGGCCTTGGAGCCCGGCAGGGCGAAGAACAGGGTGCTGCCGGCAACCTGGCGAGAATCCGACGTGATCCCGGAAACGGCGATGCTGCCCGTCGCACTCCCGCGGACAGGCAGAATCCCGGAAAAATCGTTCAATTTCATCGGATTCCCGATCGTCTTAGGCCGTCAGGCGTCCCTCGATTGTCCCCGGAACGCCTGGAGAATCACTGATAGGATACAAGCGTTGCCTCATTTTCATGACTGAATTCGGGCTTCACGCCAAGAAGGGAGGCCGAACGGCGGATCACATTGGCAACGATCGGCGCCGCGTTGGAGGCCGCAGTGGCGCCCATGCCGGGCTTCTCCGGCTTGGGCTCGTCGATGACGCTGAGGACCACATATTGTGGGTCGTCCATCGGGAACGAGGCGAGGAACGCGTTGAAGCGCTTGTCGGATGCGTAGCGGCCGTTGACGACCTTTTCGGCGGTTCCGGTCTTGCCGCCGACCCGGAAGCCGGGAACCTCGGCCTTCTTGCCGGACCCTTTCTCGGCGTTGAGCCGGTAGAGATAGCGCATGTCGGCGCTGGTCTGCGCCTTGACCACCTGGGTGGCCACCCTGTCCGCCTCGGTCGGGCTGCGCGGCAGGAAGGTGGGCGGGATCAACCGGCCGCCGTTCATGAGGGCTGCGGCGCCGACGGCCGTCTGCAAGGGGGTGGTGGACATGCCGTGGCCGAAGGCGATGGTGATCGAGTGCACCTTCTTCCAGACTTTGGGCTCGGTCGGGCGGGCGACTTCCGGCAGCTCGGTGACCAGCCGGTCCAGGAGGCCGATGCGCTTCAGGAACTCGCGGTGGCCCTCGATGCCGACGACGTCGGCCTCGCGTGCGGAGCCGATGTTGGAGGAGTAGATGAAGACCTCGGGGACCGTCAGGATGCGCCCCTTGCCATGGAAGTCTCGGATGGTCTGGTGTCCGATGGTGATCGGCCGACGGGCGTCGAAGGTCGAATCCAGCGTCACCTTGCCCGAATCGAGTGCCATGGCCGTGGTGAAGCTCTTGATGGTCGACCCCATCTCGAAGGTACCGGCAGACATGCGGTTCAGCCGGTCCTTCTCCTGCGCGTTGTAGGGGTTGTTGGGGTCGTAGTCCGGCAGCGAGGCCATGGCCAGCACCTCGCCCGTCTTGACGTTGAGAACCACCGCCCCGGCGGCGATAGCGTGGTACTTCTCCATGGCGCGGGCCAGTTCGTCGTGCACGATGTGCTGGACGCGTATGTCGAGCGACAGCCGGAACGGCTTCAGGTCCGTCGGAATGGCGAGACCGCTGGCCTGCAGGTCGGCCAGTCCCTGCTCGTCGATGTACTTCTCGATCCCCGCGATGCCCTGGTTGTCGACGTTGACGAGACCGAGAACGTGCGAGGCCGTCGGCCCGCCCGGGTAGAAGCGCTTCTTCTCGGTGCGGAAGCCGATGCCGGGAATGCCCAGCCGGATAATGTCGTTCTGCTGCTTGGGCGACAGCTGGCGGCGAAGCCAGACGAAGCCGGCGCCGCTCTTCAGCTTGGCATAGGTCTGCTCGTAGTCGATGTCCGGCAGCACCGTCGACAGCCTTTCGATCGCCTCGTCGGCATCGACGATGCGGCGCGGCTCGGCAAACAGAGACGCGGTCTTGATGTCGGTCGCCAGCACCTCGCCATTGCGGTCGACGATGTCAGGCCGCGAGGCGGTCACCCGGCTCGCCGGACCGCCCGAATCGTTCGGGTCGAGCATGCCGAGATAGACGAGCCTGCCCGCGATGACGCCGTAAATGCCGAGGAAGGCCGCCATGGTCATGACCACGCGGGTCTTGGCGCGCCCCCCGGTGCGCTTGCGGGCGCCGTCGACGACGATCCGGCCGGCCGGCCCGTCGACGTGCCGCTTGCTTCGCCAGCGGCCGATCATTGCACTATTCCCCCCGTCACAGTCGGATCCTGGCCGCTGTCGGCCATGCCGCCCAGCCGCTCGTCCGTCAGGTCCTCGATGGTCAGCGGCCGCGCCGGCAGCGCATCGAGGCCGACGATCTGGTGCGCGTCCACCGGCTGCAGGGCCAGCTCCGACTGATAGACTTCCGACAGTCGCTGCAGGCGGGAAGGCTGGGTCAGCAGGCTCCAATCCGCCTTGAGAAGCGTGATCGTGTCCTCCTCCAGCTTGATCTCCGCCTCGATGCGCCGCACCTCGTCGCGGCGGTTCTCGGCCTCGTGCTTGGTCTTGTAGGTGAAGGCCGCCGCGGCGACCATCACGGCGATCAGCACGGTGTCACTGGTGCGAAACAAGGCTCACCTCTCTCTCGCCCGAGGAATGCCAGGCAGTTTCGGAAGTCCGAACACGGACGGATCTGTGGCGCGGGCGGGCGCGTCGGTGCGAATGGCAGAGCGCAGCCGCGCGGAGCGGGCGCGTGGATTCGTTTCGACCTCGGCGTCCGAGGGCGCCACGGCGCGTGCCGGCTTTTCGAAGGTCGCCGTGCGGCTTTCTCTTTCAGGCAGGTGGCGGGAGCCTGCGGCCGCTGCCGAGCGATCGGCAAGGAAGCGCTTGACCATGCGATCTTCCAGCGAGTGGAAGGTGACGACCGCCAGCCTGCCAGCCGGCGCCAAGGCTCGCTCGGCCGACTCCAGCCCGCGCGCGAGCTCGCCGAGCTCGTCGTTCACGTAAACGCGCAGCGCCTGGAAGACGCGGGTCGCCGGATGGATCTTGTCGCCGGGCTTGCGCCCGACCAGCTGCTCGATGGACTCGGCCAGGTCGCGGGTGCGCAGGAACGGTCGCTCGGCCGCCCGGCGCTCGATCATCCGAGCGATGCGGCCGGCATGGCGCTCCTCGCCGAGCAGGCCGAAAATGCGTGTGAGGTCGCCAGCCTTGCCGCGGTTGATCACGTCGGCCGCCGTCGGCCCGGATCTCTCCATCCGCATATCGAGCGGCCCGTCTGCGCGGAAGGAAAAGCCGCGCTCCGCCTGGTCGAGCTGCATGGAGGAGACGCCGATGTCGAGCACGACGCCGTCCACCGCACCGGCGTGCTGGTCGAGCTCCGAAAAGGTCGCGTGAAACAGCTGCAGCCGGCCTGCGGCCTCGACCTCCAGCGCCCGTCCGGAGGCGACCGCGTCGGGATCGCGGTCGATCGCGACGACCTGGGCTCCCGCCGCCAGCAGCGCCCGCGTGTAGCCGCCCGCGCCGAAAGTGCCGTCGACGATGCGCGCGCCGGCGAGCGGCTGCAAGGCAGCCAGCACCTCCTCGAGAAGAACCGGGACGTGACGGGCCGGTCCGCCAACGGCGCCGAACTGGTCGCCGTGGCCCGTCATCATCCCGTATCTCCAGCCGGACCGGAAGCGGGCGCCGCCCCCTGCCTCAGCCGCCGCAGCCGATCGCGGACGGAGGCGCCATGCGCCTTCAGCCGTTCCGGCTCCCAGATCTGAAAGAAGGCGCCGCGACCGACAAAAGCCACTTCCGCCACGATGCCGGTATGCTCGCGCATGAAGTCGGTCACCATGATGCGGCCATCCTGATCCAGCTTCAGGAAGGCGCCATCGCCATGGACGAAGAAAGACATGTCGTCGGCGGTCTGCATGAAAGGATCCTCCCGCGCGATCCGCTCCTCGTAGCGGTCGAGCAGATCGAGCCCGCCGACGTCCAGCGCAGGCACGTCGAGAGCCCGCAGCGCATAGAGCTCGACCGCACCGCGCTTCTGCAGGACCGAGCGGAAATGGGCCGGGACGGAGACGCGCCCCTTCGCATCGATCCTGTTCAGTGCATTCGACAGAAATCGTTCCATCGTCCCGCAAGGCAGCGCGTGCCGCTGCGCCCCTCATTGTCATGCCCCCCTCCAAACGGCCCGCATCCGCAGGCCGCTTCCCCGGCCTGCTCCCGCCCAGGCCATGCAATCTCGCTCCCGGAAAGCAGCCGCAGCTCCCCGGTGGCGGGACGCTTCACCTTCACTGATACGAAAGCCTGATTGGGCTTATGGGATAGCATGGGACCTTATGGGCGTCAACGGGAACGGGGCACACAGAGCACATTCGAACGCCCGCCGATCGGCAGCGGGGCGCGCGATTCCCGTTTATCGTCCATTAAGGCTAACGAAGCGTTAGAACTCGGCCAGCGGTGCCTCACCGACCTCCGAATACGGCGTCCATGATCAAGAAATTGCTCGGCTGCTCGCAGAACCCGGCGTCGAAAGGCCGATGGAAGCAGCGCCCATCATAGTACGGGACGGGGATCGTCCGCATCGACTGCGGGACCGATTGGCACGCCGAAACGGTGGCAGCGGCGATCAACAAGGCCAGGGTCGGTAGGTGCCGCATCGGGTTTGCTCCTCGTTGATACCGTCCAGAACGACGCTGATGGTCCCCGAAAGGTTCCTGCGCCGCCGGGCGGCAGCGACAGAAGAAGGCGAATTGATTGTCATGTCGAGAGGAGCGCGACTATCGAACGGCGCGACCTGCAGGCGCGGTAAAAAATTTCGTGCCTCGACAGGCCTCGTCCCCTCCCCCGAAGCGGAGGGAAAAGTGCCAGCTGGCCTGTAAGCCGGGTTCTGTATGGCCTGGCGCCGAAGCGCCGCGACGTGGCGGCCATTCCTCTTGGGCGCGGATTGCTCCGTCGCCTCACGCAACCAACCCGGGCGGCGGGCCAGAAACTGCCCCGAGGGTCGCCCCTCGCGCCGCCCCTATTCGGTCTTGCTCCCGGTGGGGTTTGCCATGCCGCTCCTGTTGCCAGTCGCGCGGTGGGCTCTTACCCCACCTTTTCACCCTTGCCACGAAGTTCGTGGCGGTTTGGTCTCTGTGGCACTTTCCCTGGGGTCGCCCCCGCCGGCGGTTAGCCGGCACCGTGTTTCCATGGAGCCCGGACTTTCCTCACCCGCGGCCTTTCGGCCGGTGCGGGTGCGGCCGCCCGGCCAGCTGGCAGGCCGTATAAAGGGACTCGCCCAGCGAAATGCAAACGAAAAAGCCCGCCGGAAGGCGGGCCTTCGCTTGTGAACGGCGTGTCCGGTCAGATGCCGGCCAGATGCTGCTTCACTTTGGAGCAGTAGGCGGCCGAGATCGGGTTCATGCGCGTGGCCGCATGGCCGGCATTGTATCTGAGGATGGTGCCGCAGGTGGCGCCGCCGCTCAGCTTGTGGGCCATGGCGAGGTATTTGATGCCGAACTTGATGTTGGCCTCCGGGTCGTAGAGGCCCTGGATGGAGCCGGTGTAGCCCATCATGCGCGCCGTGTCCGGCTTGATCTGCATCAGTCCGATCTCGCCAGCGTTGCCGAGAGCATCAACTCGGTAGTTGCTCTCCACCCGAATCACCGCGTGGGCAAGCTGCTCGGGAACCCCGTAGGAGGCCGCATAGCGGCTGACGATCGCTCCGTAGCGGACGGCAGGCACCGCACCGGCGGCGGAAGCCGCCACCATCTTGGTCGAGGCGGGCGCGAGCTCGAGCGGCTTGTCGTCGACGCCGGGCAACATGGAGGCCTGCAGGCGTGCACGGGCGGCAAGCTTCGGCCGCGGGCTCTTGGAAACCGAGGCCGTCTTGATGGCATCGACCTTGGGCTTTCTCGCCGGGCTCGCCATCTTCTTCTTCGCGGTCGGCTTCGGGGCCAGGGCAGCGGTCTTGCGCTTGGCAGGCACGGCAGGCGTTTCGGCGACGGCTGCCGTCCGGGCTTCCCCGGCGCGCGGTGACAAGGCCTTGGCTCCGGCTGAAGCGGCTTTCTTGTCCGAGGGCGCCCCGCAGCCCATCAGATAAGGACAGGCGCCCCCCTTCTTCGTTGCCGCCGCCTTGACCATCGGCCGGTCGCCGCCACGCGGCTGGGCTACGGCAGCAAAAGTCGTCATGCCGGCGGCCAGAGCGGCCACCGCAACCGTAATTTTTTTCATGTATTCCCGCTTCTCTTCTAAAGCCGCTTCGCGAATGCGTGCGGAGGTTTTTCTTTGAACTCCGGGCCTAGGACCACCGTTGACTGAACAGGTGGCGCTGTGGCCCCGGATCTTGCGCCAAACAGGGCAACCCAAGTCACATTGGGTTACGTGCTGTAACCACGCCGCTGACAGCGGAGGTGACTCAAACGAGACTCTCGGGCAAACTTTCCAGAAGGTTCCGCAACGTAAGCACGGTCGAGCCGTCGGCGATGCCGTCGACGGAGCTTTGCCGGAAGTGGCGCTGGAAGGCCTCGACGACCTGGGTCGTCTGGCGGTCGAAATTACCGTTGATCTCAACGCCGTAGCCGTAGACCGCGAGCATGGACTGGAGCGATTCGACGGCCTCGCCGCGGTCGCCCTCGGCCAGGAACGCACCGCCCTGCGGCGGCGCCGGCGGCACGAAATGCCCGACGCCGGCCGCCGCGAGCTCGGACCAGGGGAACCGCTCGCCGGGGTCCACCTTGCGACCAGGTGCCACATCCGAATGCGCCAGGACGCCTTCAGGACGGACGCCATGTCGCTCGGCGATGCCGCGGCAGAGCGCGATCACCGTCGCGACTTGCGCCCGGGTGAAATCGCGATAGCCGAAGGCATGGCCGGGGTTCACCACCTCGATGCCGATCGACAGCGAGTTGACGTCGCGCTCGCCGCGCCACGAGCTGCGGCCGGCGTGCCAGGCGCGATCGGCCTCCCGCACCATCTGGGTGATCCGCCCGTCCTCGTGCACGAGGTAGTGGGACGACACTTCGCTGATCGGGTCGCAGAGCCAGGCTTCGGCCGCCTCGCCGGTCTCCATGCCAGTGTAGTGAAGGACGATCAGCTCCGGCCGGACCGCCTCGCGACGCATGCCGAAATTGGGCGAAACGCGCACCTCGGCACCGGGATGGTCGGGGGCGAAGCCTGTCATGCCGCCCTGAGGCCCTTCTCGATCAGCTCGTAGGCGGCATTGATGGCGGCAAGCCGCGAAGTGGCGATGGCGATGAACTCCTGGGGCAGGCCGCGGGCGATCAGGCGGTCGGGATGGTTGCTGGCCACCAGGCGCCGATAGTGTCGCCGCACCTCGTCGAGCGGCGCGTTGCGCGCCACGCCCAGCACGCGATAGGGGTCGGCCTCGCCGAGGTCCAGATGGCGCGCCACGATCTGTTCGTAGTGTGCCTCGTCGATCCTGAAGATGTCGGCGATGCGCCTGAGGAACGTTCCCTCCCGTTCATGCAGCACTCCGTCGGCCTTGGCGATGTGGAACAATCCGTCCAGGATGTCTTCCAGGATGCCGCAATTGACTCGGCCCGAGCCGCAGAGTCCGGCCATCCGCGCCGCATAGGATTCGAAGCCGGCGACATCGGCCTTGGCCAGGTCGTAGAGGCGGGCGACGTTGCGAGCTTCCTCCGGCGGCACCTCGAAAATCTCCCGAAAGGCGCTAATCTCGGCCTGCGAAACGACGCCGTCCGCCTTTGCCATCTTGGCCGAAAGCGCGATCATGGCCACGGAGAAGGCGACCCGACGCCTGAGGTCGGGATCGCCGGCGAACATCGTGCGCACTCCCTCGACGAGATCGCTGGCGCCGATTCGCGCCGCACCCGAGACTCGCGCTACGAACTCGCCTATTCGCTGCCAGATGGACATGGCCGCTTTCTAAGGCGAAAGCCGCGCCAAGGCGAGACGGCTTGTTGCCACGGCCGACGCCGCTCGCGAAAGAGCAGCGCCGGCGCGCGAGGCGGTGGCAGCGTCTATTGCTGCGCGGGCTCGGCCGGCTTGGCCGGCTCGGCCGGGGCGGTTGCCGGCGGCTGCGCGGGCTGCGTCTCCGTTGTCGCCGGCGGGGTGGTCCCTTCCGACTTGTTGTCGCTGCAGGCGGCCAGTGCCAGGAACGCGATACTCGAAACGCACACAAGAACAAGTTTCCTCATCGGATCCTCCTTGTCTTCAGCGCAAGCCGTCCCTGGTGCGGCCCGCCACGTTTACCATAGCATCGGCCGCCGCCGATTGCGGCGTCACTTCCACTAACCGGGCTTAACATTGCGTGCTTAAACGGTTTTCCGACGGCTCGGCTCAAGCGTCAAAGGCTGGCGGCCGCGCGCGCCGCCTGGTCGTACTGGCCCGACAGGGCGCGCAGCAGCCGCGCCACGTCGCTGACGGCCGCCTCGTCGAAGCCGAGGTCGCGAATGCTCCTGACCAGCAACGCCTCCCGCAGCTCGCGGTAGCGGCGGCAGGCCGTCGCGCCCGCCTCGGTGGTCGCAACGGCCTTTTCCTTGCCACGCCGGCCGGTCGCGACCAGCCCGAGGCCTTGCAGCTTCTTCAGCGCGTACGCCACCACATGCGTATCCTCGATGTTGAGCATCATGCAGAGGTCGGAGAGCGTCTTGTCGCGGTCCCGATGGTTGACCGCATGCAGGATCAGCACGTCGACCGCCGCCAGCCCCGGATGGCCGGCGGCCGCCATGCAGCGGACGATCCATCGCTGGAAGCCGTTGCCGAGCACGGTAAGGGAGAATTCGATCTCAGAGAGCGCCGGCATCGCGCCATCGGCGAGATGCGCGGCAGACACCACGGGGCCCACCGGCTCGGGCTGGACGGTCATTACATCGCTCCTCGATAAAACGTCGATAAAGTGTCGACAAACTCTCGTAAAGTCTATAAGCGTTGTGGCAAGCGATGTCCATGCGGAACGGAACGGCGATGGCGACGAAGTGGGATTTCTGGATCGATCGGGGCGGCACCTTCACCGACGTCATCGGCCGCGACCCGCAAGGGCGCCTGCATCCGCGCAAGCTGCTCTCGGAGAACCCCGAGGCGTATCGCGACGCCGCCATCCACGGCATCCGCGAGCTGCTCGGCGTGGCGGACGGTGAGGCGATCCCGGCGGGCGCGATCGGCGACATCAAGATGGGCACGACCGTGGCGACGAATGCGCTGCTGGAGCGCAAGGGCGACCGGGTGCTGCTTCTCATCACGCGCGGCTTCCGGGACGCGCTGCGAATCGCCTACCAGGCGCGGCCGGAGATCTTCGCCAAGGAAATCCTGCTGCCCGAGTTGCTCTACGAGCGGGTGATCGAGGTCGATGAGCGGGTGCGGGCAGATGGAACGGTCGAGACGCCGCTCGACCTCGCCGGCATCGAGCCGGCGATCGAGCAAGCCAAGGCCGACGGCATAGACGCAGTCGCCATCGTGTTCATGCATGCCTGGAAGTTCTCGGCCCACGAGGAGGTCGTGGCCGGCCTGTGCCGCGACATGGGCTTTGCCCAGGTCTCGGTCAGCCATGAGGTATCGCCGCTGGTCAAGCTGGTCGGCCGCGGCGATACGACGGTGGTCGACGCCTATCTGTCGCCGATCCTGTCCCGCTATGTGCGCCAGGTGGCCGAAGCGCTCGGCATGAAAACCGGAGCGATGCAGGCCGAGGCGCCGCGGCTGATGTTCATGATGTCTTCGGGCGGGCTGACTGCGGCGGATCTCTTCCAGGGCAAGGACGCGCTGCTTTCGGGGCCGGCCGGCGGGGTGGTCGGCATGGTGGAGACGGCAAGGCTCGCCGGCTTCGACAAGGTGATCGGCTTCGACATGGGCGGCACCTCGACCGACGTCGCCCACTATGACGGCGACTATGAGAGGGCCTTCGACACCGAGGTGGCGGGGGTGCGCGTGCGGGCGCCGATGATGCGCATCCACACGGTGGCGGCCGGCGGCGGGTCGGTCCTGCACTTCGAGGCCGGGCGGTTCCGCGCCGGTCCGGATTCGGCGGGCGCCAATCCCGGGCCTGCCTGCTACCGGCGCGGCGGCCCGCTGGCGGTCACGGACGCCAACCTCATGCTCGGCAAGCTGCAGCCCGACTTCTTCCCGGCGATCTTCGGGCCCGGCCAGGACGAGCCGCTCGACATTGCGGTCGTCCGAGAAGCGTTCGCGGCGCTCGCCGCCGAGATCGGCGACGGCCGCAGCCCGGAAGCGGTGGCGGAAGGCTTCATCACCATCGCCGTGGAGAACATGGCCAACGCCATCAAGAAGATCTCGGTGCAGCGCGGCTACGACGTCACCGAGTACCTGCTCAACTGCTTCGGCGGGGCCGGCGGCCAGCATGCCTGCCTCGTGGCCGACGCGCTGGGCATGGAGGCGGTTCTCATCCATCCGTTCTCTGGCCTGCTTTCGGCCTATGGCATCGGGCTTTCCTCGGTGTTCGCTTCGCGCCAGCAGGCACTGATCCAGCCGCTCGCCGAGACGTCCGTGCCGGCCATGTCGAGGCTGATCGGCGAACTCGCCGCAGCCGTCCTGAAAGAGCTTGGCGAGCAAGGGATCGGCGAGGGCGACACGACACTCAGGCCTATCCTGCACATTCGCTACGACGGCACCGACACGGCGTTGCCGGTGCCCTTGCAGGGCGAGGACATCGGACGGGCCAGGCGCGACTTCGAGGAGGCGCACAAGGCACAGTTCGGCTTCATCTACGACGACAAGCCGATGATCATCGAGGCGGTTGCCGTCGAGGGCGTGGACAGGCGCCGCCACGGCCGAGACGAGGAGGACAGGCCGCTCGCTCCCGGCGCGGCGGAGGCCGGCGACAGCAGGCGGATCTTCTGCGAAGGCCGCTGGCAGGCGGCCGGCATCCACCGGCGGGAGGGCCTCACGCCGGGACAGCGGATCGCCGGGCCGGCCCTCATCATCGAAAGCCACCAGACGATCGTGGTCGAGCCCGGCTGGCAGGCGGAGATCACCGCCAAGGACCATGTGCTGCTGCGCCGCCCGTACAAGAAGCGGCGCCAGGCGGCGCTCGGAACTGAGGCAGACCCGGTGATGCTGGAGGTGTTCAACAACCTCTTCATGTCGATCGCCGAACAGATGGGCGTGACGCTGCAGAACACGGCCTACTCGGTCAACATCAAGGAAAGGCTCGACTTTTCCTGCGCGGTGTTCGACCGCGACGGGGCGCTGGTGGCCAACGCCCCCCACATGCCCGTGCATCTCGGCTCGATGGACCGCTCGGTCGAGACGATCATCCGGTTGAATGCCGGCGACATCCACCCCGGCGACGTCTTTGCGCTCAACGCGCCCTACAACGGCGGTACGCACCTGCCGGACATCACCGTCGTGACGCCGGTCTTCGACGAAGCCGGGGGCGGCATCCTGTTCTATGTCGCATCGCGCGGACACCATGCCGATGTGGGCGGGACTGCGCCGGGATCGATGACGCCGCTCGCCACCACCGTCGACGAGGAGGGGGTGCTGTTCGACAATTTCCGCATTGTCGCCCGCGGCCGGTTCCGCGAAGCGGAGCTCCATGAGCTGTTGACCGACCACCCCTACCCTGCCCGCAACCCGCATCAGAACATCGCGGACCTCAAGGCGCAGATCGCCGCCAACGAAAAGGGCGTGGCCGAGCTGCGAAAGATGGTGGCTCATTTCGGGCTGGACGTGGTCAACGCCTATATGGGCCACGTGCAGGACAATGCCGCCGAAAGCGTGCGCCGCGTGCTGGACCGGTTGCCGGACGTAGCCGAGTACGCCTACCCGACGGACACCGGCCAGATCATCAAGGTGCGGATCTCGGTCGATCGCGCGAGGCGGCAGGCGACCGTCGACTTCACCGGCACCTCGCCGGTGATGAAGAACAACTTCAACGCGCCGGAACCGGTGGCACGCGCCGCAGTGCTCTATGCCTTCCGGGTGATGGTCGAGGGCCAGATCCCGATGAACGCCGGCTGCCTGAGGCCGATCGACATCGTCATCCCCGACGGCTCGATGCTGAAGCCTGCCTATCCGGCTGCCGTGGTGGCGGGCAACGTGGAGACATCGCAACACGTGACCAACGCGCTGTTCGGCGCGATGGGCGCGCTTGCCAACGCCCAGGGCACGATGAACAACCTGACCTTCGGCAACGCCACCTACCAGTATTATGAGACCATCTGCTCGGGCTCGCCGGCGGGGCGGATGAATTCGGGCCGGGGCTTTGACGGCACCTCGGGCGTGCACACCCACATGACCAACTCGCGCCTGACCGACCCGGAGATCCTCGAACTCCGATTTCCGGTCCTGCTCGAGGACTTCCACATCCGCGCCGGGTCGGGCGGCAAGGGCCGCTGGAGCGCCGGCGACGGCACCCGCCGCACGATCCGCTTCCTGGAGCGAATGGAATGCGCCATCCTGTCGTCGCATCGCAGCCGGCCGCCTCGCGGCGCGGCAGGTGGGGGCGACGGTGACGTCGGAACGACGCAAGTCCGACGCAAGGACGGGCGGCTGGAAACGCTCAAGGCCTGCGACCAGACGGTCCTCGATGCCGGGGAAGCGGTGATCGTGACGACGCCGACAGCAGGAGGGTTCGGCGAGGTTGGCTACCCGCCGGAGGATGCCGCGCTCAACGAGAAGTATTCGCGCAGATAGATCTCGGACGAGCGGTCCATCGAGAGCGCGGCGGCAACGAAGGCGCGCGGCCGATAGTCGACCTCGCGCTCCAGGATGCGATCGAGCGCGGCGTCGAAGCCGGCCAGAGTTTGAAACGTCTCGCCGCATGCATCCGAGAAGAAGGGGACCGAGCTCGCCGGGATGGTGCTGGTGCCCGCGAGTTTCCACAGCGGATCGGCCCAGATGCCGAAGTCCCAGGCGAGGACGGGCACGTTGGACGCCAGCGCTTCCTGATAGGCCAGGCCCTGGGTCTCGTGCTCGCACAGGAAAAGCATGAAACGAGATCGCCGCAGCAGGTTCTCGTAGGTCGCATGATCGTGCAGCCCGTAGCGAAGCTCGGCGATTCGAAGGTTTCTTGCGGCAATCTTCTCCCTCAGCTTTTCCAGAAGACCGGGAACCAGGACGTAGCGATCCCAGCGGATCTTGTCGTAGACGAGAACGTCTATGTCCTTGGCCAGTCCACGCGTGTCGTCCCAGCGGTTGATGTCGATGCCGGCGAACCATGAGGCGAGCGTGTCGCCGTAGGCCGGCTCGAACATGGCCCGCATCCAATCGGCAAGCACGAGGTACTTCCTGAACCGCGGATCTTCCATCAGGCGCGGAGCCTGCAGCGGGTGATCGTAGAGCGACCGCCCGAGCAGCGCCGGATTGGGCAGCGACCAGCCTTCGAGAAGCGACGTGTCGCCGACGAGGCCGACCGGGTGGTCGGGATGCTGCCGCGCATACGCTTCATCGTTGATCCTGACCTCGACACCACGTCTTCGTAGGGAGGTCACGAGCAGGCCGAACGATACGTCGAAGCCCGAAAGTTTCTGTCGCCGATGGAGCTTCTGGAACAGCGGCCGGAGAAGCGGCTTCAAGTGGCGGTCGAAGCGCACGAACTTGTCTCGCTCGCGCTTGCGGTAGAACAAGAGAACCAAGCCGGGTCGCGCTGCCACGGTGCCCTTCCGGTCCGGACCTGGCGGCGGCGGTCATGCGAGAGCGCGGCGCGGTGGCTACCGCGTCGGCTGCCCGCGGCTTCCGCCAGGATCGCATCGAGTGCCAAAGGTCGCTTTCCCCGACAGGTACTCCACGCTATAGCCAGCGTCCATAGCCGATCCTCATTGCCGAGAGGTCGCCGCAAATGCCCGAGAACGAAGCCTCCAGCAGGGGCGACACCTTTCGCGAAGGCCGCGACTGCCTGGCCGCGGCGCCATCGCCGTCGCCCCCCGGAAACCAAGAGGGCGCACGGGCGAGAGCGAGATAAGATTTGCGACTCCGGAAAAGTGCCCTGATCGATCCGCAGGTCAATGGCTTCTATGCCGTCAGCGCGATTGCTGCGTCTTTCTTCATTTTTGCCTATTCCATCCGCTTGGGTCAGGTTCCGATCCTCATCTACTATGCGTTGTGGTTGCCGCTGATCCTCGTCAGCTACCGAATGACCCTCGGCGCGTGGCAGGATTTGCTCCTCCCTTTCGGCATCGCTCTTTGGTGCCTCGCTTCGGTGATCTGGTCGGACGCGCCGTCGTTCACGCTGCGGGGAGGACTTCAATTCGCCAGCCATATCCTGTGCGCGGTGATCGCTGCCCGCGTGGCGAGCTTGCGTTCCTTGGCGATCGGAGCGGCTATCGGGTCCTTCTTCGTTGTCATCTATTCTTTTGTCGTGGGCGGCTATTCGGTAGACGCTTTGGACGGTTCCTACACGTTCGTGGGGGCCTTCGGCTCAAAGAACCAGCTCGGTTTCTTCTCATCGCTCTGCATCTATTTTTCGCTCGTTGCGCTGCTGGCGATGCGCCTCTCACTCCCGACCCGCATATTCTTTATTGCCGCGCTCGTCGCTGCGGGCGTCGCCCTTGCGTGGTGTCGATCGGCCACCTCGATCGCCAGCCTGGTCGGCGGCGTCGCGACGTTTCTCGGCCTCATGCTGTGCATGCGCTTCCCTCCCATGGTGCGCGCAGGCGTGCTCGCTCTCTCGGCGTCGGCCTGCGTCCTTTTTGCTGCGCTGGAGGGCGGGCTCGACCTGTTCCTCGGCCTGATGGGGCAGGGACGCCACGCTGACTGGGAGAACCTACATCTGGGCAGAAGGTCTCAACGAGATCTCCGCGAAGCCGATCCTGGGATACGGGTATCAGGCCTGGTGGGTAGAGGGTCGATCCAAGGCCGAAGAACTGTGGGAGCTCTTCTACATCGCCTCAAAGAGCGGGTTTCATTTTCACAATTTGTACCTTGAGGCCGCTGTCGAGATCGGCGCCGTCGGGCTGGCCCTTTTCCTGCTCATGATCGTCCTCATCGCCGCCAGGTACACGAAGGCCGTGCTGACGAGCCAGGATCGCGACGCACCGGCCTTGATGGGCCTGCTGGCGATGCTGCTCGTTCGTTCGTTCGTCGAGGTCGACTTCCTGACTGCCTACGCTCCTGGATCGTTCCTGATGGTCTGGATGCTGTGCTCGTCGCGTAAAAGCACCAGGCACGACGCAGCTTGAGTGAGCGGCGGCAGGCACGCGGGTCGCCCGTCACCGCCTCTGTCACCCCTCTGTCATCGGCATTCGCTAGGTCCCCTCGCAGAGGAAACGCAGGGGATTCGCCATGTCCGACTTCGCCTCCCACGTCACTCTGGCCGACGGCCGGGGCCTCGCCAAGGCGGTGCACCAGAACCGGGCGCTCAGTCGGGCCGGCATGTCAGAGCGCCTCTTCACCTGGCTCTTCTCCGGCCTCGTCTATCCCCAGATCTGGGAGGATCCGGAGGTCGACATGGCGGCGATGAAGCTCGCCGAGGGTCAGCGGATCGTCGCCATCGCGTCGGGCGGCTGCAACGTGTTGGCCTATTTGACGCGCGGGCCGGCGGCGATCGACGCTGTCGACCTCAACCCGGCCCACATCGCGCTCAACCGGCTCAAGCTCGCTGCGGTGGCGCGCCTGCCCCAGCAGGCCGACTTGATGCGCTTCTTCGGCGGCGACGGTCACGCGGCGAACGTCGCGGCCTATGACCGATTCCTGGCGCCGCATCTCGACCGCGCGACGCGCGCCTACTGGGATGCCAGGACATGGCGAGGCCGCCGGCGCATCGCTGTCTTTACCCGCAACTTCTACCGAACCGGCCTGCTCGGCCTGTTCATCGCGGCGGGTCACCGCGTGGCGCGCCTGCATGGCGTCGACGTTTCGCGGATCATGGAGGCGCCCACGCTGAGCGCGCAACGGCGCTTCTTCGAGGCCGAGATCGCGCCGCTCTTCGAGCGTCCTCTCATCCGGTTCGCGCTCGGCCGCAAGGCTTCGCTGTTCGGGCTCGGCATCCCGCCGGCCCAGTACGACCGCCTGCTGTCGGCCGGTAGCGACATGGCCGAGGTTCTCAAGGCGAGGCTTGAGAAGCTCAGCTGCGGCTTCCCGCTCGACCAGAACTACTTCGCATGGCAGGCCTTCGCCCGGCGCTACCCGCGCGTCGGCGACGCTGCCCTGCCCGCCTACCTGGAGCCGGCGCATTTCGATACCATTCGCCGCCATGCCGGGCGCGTGCGGCTCCACCAGCGGGACGTGACGTCGCTGCTCAGGCAGAAGGCGGCGGCGGCGGTCGATCGCTTCGTTCTGCTCGACGCGCAGGACTGGATGACCGACCGACAGCTCACGGAGCTGTGGACGGAGATCACGCGCACCGCCGCGCCGGGCGCCCGCGTCATCTTCCGCACTGCGGCCGCACCCAGCCTGCTGCCCGGCCGCATCCCCGCGCATGTGCTCGACGCCTGGACCTACGAGGAAGACGCCTCCCATGCCCTGTCGGCCCGCGACCGCTCGGCGATCTACGGCGGCTTCCACCTCTATGTGAAAAACGATCGATGACCGGCGCCGAAGCCAGCATGCGGCATGCCGCGCTGATGGACGCGGTCTATCGGCGGCAGCGCCATGTCTACGACGCCACGCGAAAGTTCTACCTTTTGGGCCGCGATCGCCTGGTCCGCCATCTCGACGTGCCGGCCGGCGGCAGCGTGCTGGAACTCGGCTGCGGCACCGGCCGCAACCTCGTGCTCGCGGCAGAGCGCTACCCCACCGCCGCGCTCTACGGCCTCGACATCTCGGCCGAGATGCTGGCGACAGCCGCCCGCTCTCTTGGCCGGGCCGAGACGGCCGGACGAGTGTGCCTCGCCGTCGGCGACGCGACGGCCTTCGATGCCGAACGGCTTTTCGGTCGCACCGAGTTCGATCGCATCTTCGTCTCCTATGCGCTGTCGATGATTCCCGCCTGGGAGCGGACCATCGCCGCAGCGCTCGACCGGCTGGCGCCCGGGGGATCGCTGTCGATCGCCGATTTCGGCCGCCAGGAGGCGCTGCCACGCTGGTTCAGGCTCGGCCTGCGGCGCTGGCTCACGGCCTTTCACGTGGCGCCGCGGGACGCGTTGCTGGGGGTACTGGAGGCCGAATGCCGACGTCGGGGAGCCGAGCTTTCCTTCACGACGCTGCATCGCGGCTATGCCGTGCACGCCATCGTCCGCACGCCCGGCAAGGCCCGACCCTAGTCGATGCTGGCGGCGAGCGAGGCCACCAGCGGTGTGGCCGAATAGCCGAGCCGGGAGGGCGTGAGCCCGAGGCGCACCACGACCAGGCGACGCGACGGCACAACGGCAATCGACTGCCCGTCATGGCCGAGCAGCCAGAACGTGTCGGTCGGCAAAGGCGGCTCGCTCCCCGGCCTGGCATTGTCGTCGCGCAGCCAGAGGCTGCCCTTGGCATAGTCGCCGTTCGAGGCTGCCACCGGCTCGCGCATCATGCCGGCAAAGCCGGCCGGCAGGATCCGGGCGCCGTCCCACATCCCATCCTGCAGCAGGAACTGGCCGAAGCGTGCCCAGTCCCGCGCCGTGGCGTAGAGGTAGGAGGAGCCGACGAAGGTCCCGGCTTCGTCGGTCTCCAGCACGGCACTGGCCATGCCGAGCGGACCGAACAGGGCCTTGCGCGGCCAGGCCAGCGCCGCCTGCGGATCGTCGAAAGCCTGCTGCCAGAGGCGGGACAGAATCTGGGAGGTGCCGCTGGAATAGCTCCAGGTCGCGCCGACCTTGCCGACCAGCGGCTTGGCGGCAGCGAAGGCGGCCATGTCGGGTTCCAGATAGAGCATACGGGTGACGTCGGTGACGTCGCCATAGTCCTCGTTGAAGGCGAGCCCGCTCTGCATGGCCAAAAGGGCGGCGATGCTGATCGCGCCGCGCCCGTCCTTTTCCCAGGCCGGCAGCAGGGCCTTGCGTTCGAGCGCCAGGCGGCCGTCCGCGACCAGCGTCCCGACCAGGGCCGCCGTCACCGTCTTGGTCATCGACCAGCCGAGCAGCGGCGTCTCGGCGGAGAAGCCGTTGGCATAGCGCTCGCCGACGATCCGCCCGTTCTCCACCACCACCAGGGCCCGCATGTCGGGGCCGGTCATGGCCGGATCGTTGAGGATCGCCATCAGGTCGGGGGATTGGGAGAGCTCGACGCGGTTGCCCTCCGGCCAAAGCGCGTCGGGCCGCGCTGCGGCAGCCGGTTCCGGCAAAGCGATCGAGGCGGCTCGCGCCACCTGGCCGTCGGGCACCGAGGCACACCCAAGGCCGTCGCGGGCGACGGCGACCGACTTGCCGAAAAGGCCGAGAAGCGCGGCCTCGACGGTGCGGCGCTCTTGGTCGACCTCGACCCGCATCAGCTTGAGGACGGGATGGCCAGGCGCCTGAACGTCGACCCTCAGCACTGCATCGGGCTTGCGTCCCGCGACGAAGACGTTGGAGCAGACGATCTTGGCGGTATAGCCCGAGGCCACGCGGATCAGCGCCGGCGGAGCGGCGGTCAGCCAGGCGGCCAGGCCCAGCACGGCGATCAGCGACAAGGCAGCCAGGACCACCACGATCTTGAGAAAGATGCGCATCTGCCCACCCCTCGTGCACACGGAGCACGATTCGAAGTGCCGCCATTGCTGGCTGAGAATCCGCCGGCTGTCGAGCGCTCTCAACCGAAAATCAACGATGTTCGGCGATGACGCCGCGGCAAGGGGACTTTCCGGCCGGCGCGGAATGAGCGATGCTCCGGCCGGCGGGCCCGCATGAAGGAGAGGTATCTGGATGCGCGCGTGGGTGGGTTTGACGGGGCTGGCGCTGCTGGCCGCCTGTACGACGGTGGAGGACCTCGCACCGGTGGCGAGCCGCACCGAGACGTCCGTCGTCGGGACCGCGACGACCTATCCCCGCTTCGGCGACAACGACCCGCATGACTGGCGCGGCGGCACGCCATGGCGCTATGCCGTGCACGGCACCGACGTTTCCAAGTACCAGACCTCTGTCGACTGGGGTAAGGCCAAGGCCAGCGGCATCTCCTTCGCCTTCGTCAAAGCGACGGAGGGCGGCGACCGGCTGGACGATCGCTTCGAGCACCATTGGCACGGCACGCGCTTGGCCGGCGTGCCGCGAAGCGCCTACCACTTCTACTACTTCTGCCGACCCGCATCCGAGCAGGCTGCCTGGTACATCCGCAACGTGCCGCGCGACAAGGCCGCGCTGCCGCCGGTGCTGGACATGGAGTGGAACCCCCTCTCGCCAACCTGCAAGCTCAGGCCGTCGCCGGCGACGGTGCGCAAGGAGATGCGGACGTTTCTTGAGCTCGTCGAGCGCCATTACGGCAAGAAGCCGATCATCTACACCTCAATCGACTTCTTCGAGGACAACGACCTGTCCACTTTCCAAGGCTATCCCTACTGGCTGCGTTCGGTGGCAGGGCACCCGCAGGAAAAATATGGCAGCCACCCCTTCACCTTCTGGCAGTACACCGGCACGGGCGTCGTGCCGGGGATCAGCGGCAATGCCGACATCAACGTCTTCAACGGCAGCGTGGCGTCGTGGAGGAAGTGGCTGAAAGCCAACACGCACTGAGGCCATAGTCTGCTTCTGCCCGCTTTTCGCCACAGCCGTTGGGCAAAGCGAAGGCTCGCAGGCAGGAAGAGCGGGAGAACGGGCCGATGAGGTTGCGAACGGCAGCGCTGGCGGCGCTGATCGCAGGCATTGCGAGCGGCAATGCGCGGGCAGCGGACTGCGGCACGGATTTCGATGTCTGGAAGGCCGCGGTCGCCGACGAAGCACGCGCTGCGGGCGTAGGCGAGGCTGGGCTCGCAGCTCTTGCCGGGGCGCGCGTCGACCAGAGGGTGCTGGCGCGCGACCGCGCTCAGACCGTGTTCACGCAGACCTTCGCCGAATTCTCGAACCGCATGATCAACAGCTACCGGCTGAAGCAGGGCGCCGCCAACCTTCAGAAATATGCCGACGTCTTCGCTCGCGGTGAGCAGGAGTTCGGTGTTCCCGGGCCAGTGATTGCCGCTTTCTGGGCGCTGGAGACCGATTTCGGCGCGGTGCAGGGCGATTTCGACACGCTCGATGCGATGGTGACGCTGGCGCATGACTGCCGGCGTCCCGAGCTCTTCCGCCCGCAGCTGGTGCCGCTGCTGACGCTGATCGACCGCGGCGTGCTGCCGCCCGGCACCAAGGGCGCGTGGGCCGGCGAGATCGGCCAGACGCAGATCCTGCCCTCCGACTATCTGGCGCGTGGCGTCGACGGCGACGGCGACGGTATGGTGGACCTTCGCGGCAGCGTGCCGGACGTCATCCTGACGACCGCCAACAAGATCAAGTCGCGCGGCTGGCGGGCCGGCGAACCGTGGCTGGAGGAGGTGCGCATCCCCGATACCCTGCCCTGGGAGCAGACGGGGCGCACCAACAAGCTGCCGCTTTCGCAATGGGCAGCCTGGGGCGTCACCCAACGCGACGGCAGCCCGCTGCCCGAGAGCGAGCTGGCCGCCGGACTGGTGCTGCCGATGGGCCACAAGGGTCCGGCCTTCCTCAGCTACGCCAACTACGATGTCTACCTTGAGTGGAATCAATCTTTCATCTACACCCTGACTGCGGCGCATCTGGCGGCGCGGCTCGCCGGCGCGCCGGCGTTCGACCGCCGCAACCCGGAAGAAGGCCTGGTGGGAGAGACGATGAAGCACCTGCAGCAGAAGCTCTCCGACCTCGGCTACGATGTCGGCAAGATCGACGGGATTCTCGGCACCGGCACCCGCGAAGCGGTCCGCAAGGAGCAAATGCGCCTCGGCCTGCCGGTGGATGGCTGGCCGACGCCGGCGCTGCTGGCCAACCTCTAGAATTTGGAATGCAATGCAACTCGCCCCATGTTATATCTTTAGTTATAACACTGGAGAGAACGATGAATGTGAAGCTCCGCAAGATCGGCAACTCGGAAGGCGTCATCCTGCCCAAGGAGCTCCTCAATCGCCTCAACCTGCGGGCGGGCGACGAGCTGACCGTGGTGGAGGATGATGGCGATATCCGTCTTCTGCGTCCGCACGAGGACGTCGACATCGAGCAAAAGATGAAAATTGCGCGAGAGCGCATGAAGAAGTACGAGGTCGCCTACCGCGTGCTCGCCAAGTGACCGAGTTTCATTCTCGGCAGTTCGTGGAGGCCCTCCACGCCGAGCAGCTGCGCCTGCACGGTGGAGCGGCCGGTGTCCGCGACGAAGGATTGCTAGAATCGGCCCTTTATCGCCCTCTCCAGAAGGAGGCGTATGGCGAACCCGATCTATGCGACCTTGCGGCAGCCTACCTGTTCGGGATCGTCAAAAACCATCCGTTCATAGACGGCAACAAGCGGACAACCTTCGCGGCGGCCGACCTCTTTCTCTATTTCAACGGGCTGAGCATCGAGGCCGAACAGGAGGAAATCATCCAGCTCGTCCTCATGGTGGCGGCCGGCGAGCTGGACGAGACGGGTGCGGCGGCGTTTCTGCGCGACCACGTCCAACCTGTCGATGGCCAGCTTTAGCCCTGATTCCGGAAACGCGGCTAACTGGCTGATGAAGCAGGGAAATCGACCGAGAGGTCGACGATCTCCCATTCCTTGCCGTTGACGGTGGCGACGTCGCCCACAGACTTGCCGAACAGCGCCAGGGCGACCGGCGCCACATGCGAGATGCGGCCATGGGCGGCATCCGCCTCGTCTTCGCCGACGATCGTCCAGGATTGGCGCTTGCCGTCCTCGTTTTCGATGACGACCGTCATGCCGAAGCGCACCACTTTGCTGTCCCGATCTGGGACAGATACCTCGGCCGTTTCCCGCCGGGCGTTCCAGTAGCGAAGGTCCCGCGAGACCAGCGCGATGCGCTCGCGGTTGCCTTCCGCCTCCGCTCGCGCCAGGTCGGCGCGCAGCGCCCCCACCTCGGCGTCGAGCGACGCCAGGCCGCTTGGGGTGACCAGATTGCGATGCTGGCTCACCGGACGCTCGCCGATGTCCGCCAGCACGTTCTCGCTGTCGTCTTCTCGTGTGAAAGCTCTGCTCATTTTTCGAATCTAGGGTGGCTGCCGACATTTCTCAAGCTATTTGGAACTGGCACGGAACCTGCTTTGCTCTTTGCGAGCGAAGCGGGAGCTGTGCCGTTGTTGAACAGGCGCCGACTGCTGGCAGGGGCGGGAGCCGCTGCATTGGGTTTTACGGTCCCGGGCGGGGAGAGCTCGGCCGCCGATCGTGCTGCGCAAACGTATGGAGTCCGCGGCATGATCGATGCGGCCGAGCTCGGCGCCCTGCCGGATGTGCCGGCCGACCAGAGCCGGACGTTTGCGGCGATGTTCGCCGAGGCGGAGCGCCGGAGCGCGCCGCTGTTCCTGCCTGCGGGGACCTATGTCGTGTCGAACCTCGCGCTGCCGCGGCGGCTGCATTGGATCGGCGTGCCGGGCGCGACGCGCATCGTCTATGGCGGCGACGGGCATCTGCTCCTTGCCGACGGCGCCGAGCGCCTGGAGATCTCAGGCATCGCCTTCGACGGGGCGCAGCGCTGGCTGTCCGACCAGGTGGACGGTCTTCTGGAATTTCGTCGCGTCGCCCATCTGGCGATCGACGCATGCGAGATAGTGGGCAGCGGCAAGCATGGCTTGTCGCTGAAGTGGGTGGCCGGCCGCGTCGAGCGATCTGAGATCGCCGGCGCGGCCGATGCCGGGCTCTATTCCCTCGACGCCGCAGGGCGATTGCAGATCAACGGCAACGCGGTGACGGGCTGCGGCAATGGCGGCATCCTCGTGCACCGCAGCGCTCCGGAAGAGGACGGCACGCTGGTGGTCGGCAACCGCGTCTCGCAGATCGCCGCCCGGGCCGGCGGCACCGGGCAGAACGGCAACGGCATCAACGTCTTCCGCGCCAACGCCGTGACCGTCGCTTCGAATCAAGTGAGCGACTGCGCCTTCTCGGCGATCCGCGCCAACGGCGCCTCGAACCTGCAGATCGGCACCAACACCTGCCTGCGCTCGGGTGAAACGGCGATCTACGCCGAGTTCGCGTTCGAAGGGGCGGTCATCAACGCCAACATCGTGGACGGCGCCGCCAACGGCATCTCGATCGTCAATTTCGACCATGGCGGGCGGATGGGCGTGTGCTCGTCCAACATCGTGCGCAACCTGTCGACCGAGGGCCCCTACCGGCCCGATCCGCCGGGGTTCGGCATCGGCATCGCTGTCGAAGCCGACTGCGCGGTGACCGGCAACGTCGTCGAAAGCGCGCCGAACATCGGCATCAACATCGGCTGGGGCGAATTCATGCGCAACGTGGTGGCGACGGGCAACGTCGTCCGCCGCTGCGGCACCGGCATCGGCGTGTCGGTGGTGGAAGGCACGGGCGCGGCGGTCATCGCCGACAACATCATCGAGGGCGCGGTCAACGGCGCCATCGTGGGCCATCGCTGGGCGGAGCCCGCGACGGGCGACCTCGCCCAGGGCTCAGGCGGCAGGCCCGCCAACATTACCGTCGAACGGAATCGGGTGGGCTGATTCGACGGAGGCGGCCGGCGCGCTGAAGAGAAGTGCGCCGGCCGGTCTTATCCTTCCCACGATCTCGCCCTTGCGGCTCGGGACGGGCGGCCGCGCCAGCGCATCGAGGCGCGCGGCAAGTGTGGGGTCGCCGGCGAACAGGCGGGAAAGCACCGCGGCGACCGCCGTCTCGGCGGCGCGGCCGGCGCCGTCGTCGCATTTCAGCGCGACGCCTAAGCCCAGCTCGGACACCGCGGCGCAGTAGACGCCCTCGGCGCCGACCTTGGCGAAGATGCGGCCGGGCGCCGCCTCCATCAGCCTGGTGCATGCCGCACCGGTTCCGGCGACCAGCCACGGCTCGGCCATGCAGGCCGAAAGCAGGCGGCGCGCCGCGGCGGCGCGGGCCGGAGGCAGGCCGACGCCCGTCGCCATGCGGGCGAAGCCGAGCGCCAGGCTGGCCAGCGGCACCGCATAAGTGGGGATGGAGCAACCATCGACGGCAGCGTTCTCCGCCAGGTGGGGCGCCCCGGTCACCGCCTCCATGACGGCACGGAGCTCGGCCTGGAAGGGGTGGTCGTAGCCGACATAGCCGGCCAGGCGCAGCCCCTGATGGCGGCAAGCGCAGAGGAAGCCGGCATGCTTTCCCGAACAGTTGTTGTGCAGGCTGGTCGGCTCCTTGCCGGCGCGCGCCAGAGCGATCGTAGCCGCGTGGTTGGAGGGCCAGTGGGCGCCGCATTCGAGCGCCGAACGATCGAGGCCCGCTGCCGCCAACATGGAGGCCGCCAGCGCGGTGTGGCCCGGCTCGCCGGCATGCGAGGCGCAGGCGAGCGCCAGTTCGCGCTCGCCGAAGCCGAAGGCGTTGGCGGCACCCGACTCGACGAGCGGCAGCGCCTGGATCGCCTTGACGGCGGAACGCGGGAAGACCGGCCGGTCGGTATCGCCAAGCGTCAACAGCGCGCGGCCGTTGGTGTCGACGACGGCGACGGCACCGCGGTGGACGCTCTCGACGAGGTCGCCGCGCAGCACCTCGACCAGCACGGGATCGGTCATGAAGAAACTCCGGCTCGACCGGCGATGGACCTAGCTTTTCGGATGCTGTGTGGCAAAGGAAATTCTCAAGGGAAAACTGCACTCGCTGTCACGTTGAAGACAGCCAGACGAGAAGAGGCGACTACTGTGCTCGGACATTAACCGTAGATCGAAAGGACGGAAAATGGACGCTGCTAGTATGAAGGTCGGATTCGCAAACTTCGCGCGCGACGTCAGTAAGGATGTAAAGGATGGAGTTAAGTTTTTCAGGAATGAGGCGGGCAAAGATTTTACGCGGCTCGGCGATTTCAAAGTGCGATTCAGTGGCAAAGTCGCTCTTGCCATGATGAATGCAGGTCAAAAACTGCGGGATTCGCGCATCGGACAATCATTTGCTGGGAATAAGCCCTACTACCTGACGAAGAATTTCTATAACAGTTCTTTCTTTAAAGATTTTTAGGTCTTGCATACGGTCGGTTTTCTGAATGCATCAACGTCCAGTAGAGAACATCGCCGGCCTCACTTGATCCGTTCCAGGATCGAGACGTAGTTGGCGACAGCCGCGCCGCCCATGTTGAAGATGCCGCCCAGGCGCGCATCTTCGACCTGGATGCCGCCCGCCTCGCCGGTGAGCTGCATGGCGGTGAGGGCGTGCATGGAGACGCCGGTGGCGCCGATGGGATGGCCCTTGGACTTCAGTCCGCCCGAAGGGTTGACCGGCAGCCGGCCGTCCTTGGCCGTCTGGCCTTCGAGCGCCAGGCGACCGCCCTCGCCCCGCTTGGCCAGGCCCATCGCCTCGTATTCGATGAGCTCGGCGATGGTGAAGCAGTCGTGCGTCTCGACGAAGGACAGGTCGTCGAGCGTCACGCCGGCGCGTTTCAGGGCACGGGTCCAGGCCTCCTCGCAGCCCTCGAAGAGCAGGATGTCGCGCTTGGACATCGGCAGGAAGTCCTGCACGTGCTCGTTGGCGCGGAAGGCCACCGCCCGGCGCATGGCAAGCGAGGTCGATATGTCGGCCAGCACCAGCGCGGCCGCGCCGTCCGAGACCAGCGAGCAGTCGGTCCGCTTGAGCGGCCCGGCGACGAAGGGGTTCTTCTCGCTCTCCTGGCGGGAGAATTCGTAGCCCAGGTCCTTGCGCATCTGCGCATCGGGCTGGTCGCCGCCGTTCCTGTGGTTCTTGGCGGCGAGCGCCGCCAGCGCGTCCGACTGGTCGCCATGGCGCTGGAAATAGGCATCGGCGATCTTGCCGAAGACCCCCGCGAAGCCGGCCGGGATGTCGGCGTCCTCGGGCAGGTAGGAGGCGCGCAGCAGGTTGCGGCCGATCTCCGGGCCGGGCGTGGTCGTCATCTGCTCGGCGCCGACGACGAGCACGATATTGGCGCTGCGCGATTCGATGGCGCGGATGCCCTGGCGGACCGCAGCCGAGCCGGTGGCGCAGGCGTTCTCCACCCGCGTCGCCGGCGTGAAACGAAGCCGGTCGTCGGCCTGCAACACGAGGCTCGCGGTGAAATCCTGGGGCGAGAAGCCGGCGTTGAAATGGCCCAGCACGATCTCGTCGACATCCTCGGGACCGATTCCGGCATGCGCCATCGCCTCGCGCGCGACGGTGACGATCAGGTTCTCGAGCGTCTCGCCTTCCAGCTTGCCGAAACGGGAATGGGCCCAGCCCACGATACAGGCGGTCATGTCGGTCTCCTCGTCGTGAGCCAAACCTATTCACGGCGAGGCCGGGCTTCAAGGCGACGGCCCGCCGCGGCCTCTCACATTTTGGTTGATTGATCAGTCAACTAAAAATACGGTGCGTTCCGGGAGGCTTGGGAATGCCGAAGACGGGGATGGAACCGCTGCGCCGCAAGGCGCTGATCGACGCCACGATCTCGGCGATCGGCGCCCGCGGCTCTCTCGACGTGACCATGTCGGACATCGCCGGCCGTGCCGGCGTCTCCTCGGCGCTGGCGCACCACTATTTCGGGGCCAAGGAAGAGCTGCTGCAGGCGACGATGCGCCATATCCTGGCGGAACTCGGAGCCGATGCACGCGCCGCACTGCGGGCGGCGGGGGCCGATCAGCGGCGGCGCGTCGCTGCCGTCATCGCCGTCAACTTCTCGGAGAGCCAATTCCGCCCCTCCACGATAGCCGCCTGGCTTGCCTTCTATGTCGAGGCGCAACGCTCGCCGGAGCTGCGGCGGCTCCTGCGCATCTACGCGCGGCGCCTCCATTCCAACCTCAAGAGCGCGCTCGGCGGGCTTCTGCCGCCATGCGAGGCCGAGCTCACCGCCGAAAGCATCGCGGCGCTGATCGACGGGCTCTACATCCGCCGCGCGCTCAAGGACGGAACGCCGAACGCCGACAGCGCCGTGGCGCTCGTCGAAGACTATCTCGCCACCACCCTTGCCCAGAAAGCCCGATGACCCGCCCGAACTTCCTCATCCTGATGGTCGACCAGCTTGCCGGAACCCTGTTCCCCGAGGGGCGTCCGGCCGACTTCCTGCACGTGCCGAACCTCAGGGCGTTGGCCGAACGATCGGCTCGCTTCGCCGCCAACTACACGGCATCGCCGCTCTGCGCGCCGGCGCGCGCCGCCTTCATGACCGGGCAGCTGCCTTCGCGCAGCGGCGTCTACGACAATGCGGCCGAGTTCGCCTCCGACATCCCGACCTTCGCCCACCATCTGAGGCGCGCCGGCTACGCAACCTGCCTCGCGGGCAAGATGCACTTCGTCGGGCCGGACCAGCTGCACGGCTTCGAGGAGCGGCTGACCACCGACATCTACCCGGCCGATTTCGGCTGGACGCCCGACTATCGCCAGCCCCACCAGCGGATCGACTGGTGGTATCACACGCTCTCGTCGGTGACCGGCGCCGGCATTGCCGAGACCACGAACCAGCTCGAATATGACGACGAGGTGGCGTTCCTGGCTGCCCAGAAGCTCTACCAGCTGGCACGCGACAGCGAGGCCGCCGACCGCCGGCCATGGTGCCTGACGGTGTCGCTGACGCATCCGCACGACCCCTATGTGGCACGGCGGCGCCACTGGGACCTCTACGAAGGCTGTGCGGCGCTGGAGCCGGCGGTGCCGGCGATCCCCTACGAGGCCCAGGACCCGCACGCAAAGCGCCTTTTCGATGCCTGCGACCATGAGAGCTTCGAGGTGACGACCGCGGACGTGCGGCGCGCCCGGCGCGGCTATTTCGCCAGCATCTCCTATGTCGACGAGAAGATCGGCGAGCTGTTCGCCGTGCTCGAGGCGACGCGCATGCTGGACGACACGGTCGTCGTGTTCTGCTCCGATCATGGCGACATGGCAGGCGAGCGCGGGCTGTGGTTCAAGATGTGCTTCTACGAGGGCTCGGCGCGGGTGCCGCTGCTGATCGCCGGCGGCGGCGTCGAGCCGGGGCCGGTCGGCGAGCCGACCTCCAACCTGGACATCGCGCCGACGCTCTGCGACCTCGCCGGCATCGACCTGGCCATGGTGATGCCTTTCGTCGACGGGCAGTCCCTGCTGCCGGTCATCGCCGGCGGCGGGCGGGCGGGCGGCGTGCCGATGGAGTATGCGGCGGAAGGATCGGCGGCGCCGATGGTGGCGCTGCGCGAGGGCCGATACAAGTTCGTCCACTGCGCGATCGACCCGCCGCAACTCTTTGATCTGGAATCGGATCCGCAGGAGCTCGTCAACCTGGCGGCCGACCCTGCCCAGGCGCCGCTGGTGGCCGCTTTCATGGCCAAGGTGGAGGCGCGGTGGGACCTCGAAGCCTTCGACCGCGCCGTGCGCGATAGCCAGGCGCGGCGCTGGACGGTCTATCCGGCGCTGCGCGAGGGCACCCACACGCCGTGGGACTTCGAGCCGCGGCCAAGGGCGTCCGAGCGCTACATGCGCAACCATATGGACCTCAACGTGCTGGAGGAAAGCAAGCGCTTTCCGCGCGGCGAGTAGCCATGGAGGCGGATTTCGTCGTCATTGGCTCAGGCTCGGCCGGCTCGGCGCTGGCCTATCGGCTGTCGGAGGACGGGCGCCATTCGGTGATCGTGATCGAGCATGGCGGCTCGGACTACGGGCCGTTCATCCAGATGCCGGCAGCGCTCTCCTTCCCCATGAACATGAGCCGCTACGACTGGGGATTCTCGACGGAGGCCGAGCCGCATCTGGACGGCCGCGTGCTGGCGACGCCGCGCGGCAAGGTGCTCGGCGGCTCGTCCTCGATCAACGGCATGGTCTTTGTGCGGGGACATGCGCGCGACTTCGACCACTGGGCCGAGATGGGCGCCGCCGGCTGGGCCTTCGCCGACGTGCTGCCCTACTTCAAGCGGATGGAGACCTCGCATGGCGGCGACGACGGCTGGCGCGGCCGCGACGGCCCCTTGCACGTCTGGCGCGGCCGGCAATGGAACCCGCTCTTCAAGGCCTTCGTGGAGGCCGGGCGACAGGCTGGATTCGAGACCACCCCCGACTACAACGGCGCCAAGCAGGAAGGCTTCGGCGTCATGGAACAGACCATCCATCTCGGCCGCCGCTGGTCGGCCGCCAACGCCTATCTCAGGCCGGCGCTCAAGCGAAAGAATGTGAGCCTGGTCAATGGCCTGGCGCGGCGCGTGGTGATCGAGAACCAACGCGCGGTCGGCGTCGAAATCGAGACCCGCAGACAGCTCCAGCTCATCAAGGCACGCCGCGAAGTGGTAATCGCCGCCTCGTCGATCAATTCGCCGAAGCTGCTGATGCTGTCCGGGATCGGCCCGGCGGCGCATCTCGGCGAGCACGGCATCGCCGTCAAGGCGGACCGGCCGGGCGTTGGACAGAACCTGCAGGACCATCTGGAGCTCTACATTCAGCAGGAATCGGTGCTGCCGATCACCCTCTATTCCAAGCTCAACCTGTTTTCCAAGGCGTTCATCGGAGCCCAGTGGCTGTTCTTCAAGTCGGGGCTCGGCGCCACCAACCATTTCGAAAGCGCCGCCTTCCTGCGCTCGGCCGCCGGCGTCGAGTATCCCGATATCCAGTACCATTTCCTGCCGGTGGCCATCCGCTACGACGGCAAGGCGGCGGCCAAGTCGCACGGCTTCCAGGCGCATGTCGGGCCAATGCGCTCGAAGTCGCGCGGGTCGGTGACGCTCCGCTCGGCCGACCCGGCCGAGAAGCCGGCGATCCGCTTCAACTACATGGCGCATGAAGACGACTGGGCGGATTTCCGCCATTGCATCCGGCTCACCCGCCAGATCTTCGGCCAGGCCGCCTTCGACCCCTATCGCGGACGGGAGATCGCGCCGGGGCGCGATTGCGAGACCGACGATCAGCTCGACGATTTCATCCGCGCGCATGTCGAGAGCGCCTACCATCCGTGCGGGACCTGCCGGATGGGCCGGGCAGACGACCGCCATGCCGTGGTCGACCCCGAATGCCGGGTGATCGGCGTCGAGGGGCTCAGGGTCGCCGACTCTTCGATCTTCCCGCGCATCACCAATGGCAACCTCAACGCCCCGTCGATCATGGCGGGCGAGAAGGCCGCCGACCACATCCTCGGACGCGGCATGCTGGCGCCCTCGAACCTGGAGCCCTGGGTCAATCCGCGCTGGCGGAATTCGGACCGCTAGGCCATCATGGCGCGAACCCGGAGATGAGCATGAAGTCGCAGCCGAAGGCCTCGCACTACATCAACGGCCGCTATGTCGAGGACGAGCAGGGCGCGCCGCTGCCGGTGATCTATCCGGCGACAGGCGAGACCATCGCGACGCTGCATGCCGCGACGCCCAACGTGGTGGAGCTGGCGGTGGAAGCAGCACGCGAGGCGCAGCCCGCCTGGGCGCGGCTGAGGCCGGTCGAGCGCGGCCGGGTGCTCGGCAGGGCGGCAGCGCTGCTGCGCGAGCGCAACGCCGAGCTGGCGCGGCTGGAGACGCTCGACACCGGCAAGGCGATCCAGGAGACGCTGGTCGCCGACCCCGCCTCGGCAGCCGAGGCCCTGGAGTTCTTCGGCGGCGCCGTCGCCGCCTTCAACGGCGACTACATCGACCTCGGCGGACCGTTCGCCTACACCCGGCGCGAGGCGCTCGGCGTGTGCGTGGGCATCGGTGCCTGGAACTATCCGATCCAGGGCGCGGGCTGGAAGTCGGCCCCGGCGCTCGCCATGGGCAATGCGATGGTGTTCAAACCGTCGGAGAACACGCCGCTCTCGGCGCTTGCGCTGGCCGAGATCTACAGCGAGGCCGGGCTGCCGGACGGCCTGTTCAACGTCGTCCAGGGGTTCGGCGACGTCGGCGCCGCGCTCGCCGGCCATGCCGCGGTGGCGAAAGTCTCGCTCACCGGCTCGGTCGGCACCGGCAAGAAGGTGCTGGCGCTTGCCGGCTCGCTGATGAAGCACGCGACCATGGAGCTCGGCGGCAAGTCGCCGCTGATCGTCTTCGACGACGCGGACCTCGAGAACGCCATCGGCGGCGCCATGCTCGGCAACTTCTACTCGACCGGCCAGGTCTGTTCGAACGGCACCCGCGTCTTCGTCCAGGAAAGGCTGCACGACCGCTTCGTCGAGCGGCTCGGGGAGCGCACCAAGGCGATCCGCATCGGCGATCCGCTCGATGCCGACACCCAGATGGGGCCTCTGGTGTCGAAAGCCCAGCAGGAGAAGGTGCTGGGCTATATCGCCGTCGGCAAGGCGGAGGGGGCCGTGCTGGCGCATGGCGGCGGCGTTCCTTCCCTGCAAGGCTTCGAGGGCGGGTTCTTCGTCGAGCCCACCATCTTCACCGGCGTCCGCGACGAGATGCGGATCGCTCGCGAGGAGATCTTCGGACCGGTGATGAGCGTGCTTTCCTTCGCCGACGAGGAAGAGGTGGTCGGCCGCGCCAACGACACGGAGTTTGGGCTCTCGGCCGGGGTGTTCACCCGCGACCTGCCGCGGGCGCATCGGGTGATCTCGGCGCTGCAGGCGGGGACCTGCTGGATCAACACCTACAACCTGGCGCCGGCCGAAATGCCGTTCGGCGGCGCCAAGCAGTCCGGCATCGGACGCGAGAACTCGTTGACCGCGCTGGCGCACTACTCGCAGCTCAAGGCGGTCTATGTCGAGACAGGCGACGTGGCGAGCCCGTATTAGAGCCCGCTCAGCCGGCCACCTCGCTGTCGAGATACTGGGTCAGCGCCGAGACCAGATGGTAGAAGATCGAGGCCGGCACCTCGGTCGCCACCGCCCGCCCCCGCTCGTCGATCTGGTCGATCCACAGGCCTTGCGGCGCCGGGTCGATGTGCCAGCGGAACAGACGCCCGACGCGGGCCTCGATCTCCGGCTTCATCTCGGGGCCGCCGGTGCCGTCGAGCGCGATCGCCGCCTTGATCGCCTCCGACTGCGGCCAGCTGCGCGACAGACGGTCGAGCGGCATGCCCTGCCGGGAGACCGCCGCATAAGCCAGGCCCGTCGCCCGGTTGAGGCCGTTGGCGATGGCCGAGGCGTAGAGCTTGCGGGCGAACTTGACGAGGTCGCCCTGACCGCTCTTGCCGGCGAAATCGACCAGCAGCGAGGCCCATTCGAAGTGATGGCCGGGCTCGGTCCAGTCGCCCTGGCCGTTGGGCGCGGGCCGCCACTCGTCGTCAAAGAATTCGCCCAGCGTCCAGCTGTCGGCGTCGAAGAAATGGCTGCGGAAGAGGTCGATGATGCGCGCCGCGCGCCTGAGGTAGGAGCGCTCGCCGGTCACCGTATGCCAGGCCAGGAACGCTTCCAGCAGATGCATATGCGGGTTGGAACGGCGCAGCCCCTTGCCCTCCGGCGTCTCGAGGAAGCCGGTCAGGCGAGCATCCTCCAGGTGGGCGTCGATGAAGGCGAAGGTCTCCTCGCCGAGCGCCAGCGCCCGGGGATTGCCCGATTTATGGGCGTGCGCCAGGGCGAGAAGCACGCAGGAATGGTCGTAGGCGTCCTCCACCGGGTCGAGAACGCTTCCGTCGACGTTGAGGGTGCGCACGAAGCCGCCGCGCGGCGTGCGCCCGTTGCGGACGATGAAGTCGATGCCGTGCTCGATGACCCGGTCGGCCGGGCCGGTCCAGCCGCGTTCCTTGGCGACCGCGAAGGCGTAGATCTGCCGGGCCATGGTGCGCATGCGCTTGGGCTTGCTCATCGGCCGGCCGTCGAAGCCGAGCGCCTCGTGATAGCCGCCATAGACCTCGTCGACACCGATGGTCGACCACAGCGGCAGCGTCTCGTCGAACAGCCAGTGGCCGACCCGCTTCACCCAGCCGCCGCTGACGATCGCCCGGTCGTGGGCCGGCGTGAACTTGGTCTCCAGGCGGCCGCTCTTCTCGAGCTGCTCGACGATCTTCTTGACGTTCTGGCTGTGGCTCACCGGCGCCACGAAGGTGGCGTCCGGGGTCGACACGATGGCGACGTCCTTGAGGCCGATCGCCGACAGCAGGCGGCCCTCGGAGCGAAGGTAGGAGTTCTCGCAGTCGATGGCGACGACATCGCCGACGACCACGTTGCCGGCCTCGTCTGACGGGCTGACGTAGAGCAGCGACTGCCAGGAGCCCAGATCGTTCCAGCGGAAGCCGGCCGGCACCCTGGCGATGCCCTGGGCTTTCTCCATGATCGCATAGTCGATCGAATCGGAGGGGATCTCGCTGTAGCGGTCGAGCGGCATGTAGACGCCGGACACGTCGCTCACCTGCGCCCGCCAGGCCGACAGGGTGGACTCCCAGATCTCCGGCTGGAACTTGCGAAACGCGTCGCGCATGGCGCCCGCCTCGAACAGGAAGATGCCCGAATTCCAGAAGAAGGTGCCGGCAGCAAGATAGGCCTTGGCGGTCTCCAGATCCGGCTTCTCCACGAAGCGGGCGACGTCGCACACCGTGCCTTCGTCGGCAGCCACCTCTATGTAGCCGTAGCCGGTCTCGGGTTGCGTCGGCCGGATGCCGAACACCACCAGCCGGCCCGATTTGGCGGCCGGCACGCCGGCCTCGACGCTCGACCAGAACTGGCGGTCGGTCGAGATCTCATGGTCGGACGGCACGACGAGGACCAGCGACTGCGCACCATAGGCGTCTATCGTCTGCAGCGTGGCGACCGCGACGGCGGCGGCGGTGTTGCGACCGGCCGGCTCGAACAGAGCCCGCCCGCCCTTGAGGTCAAGCGAGGCGATGTCGCTCCTCACGCGGTCGGCATGGCGCTCCGAAGCGATCAGATAGATCGGCGTTTCGCCGCCCTTGCGGGCGCCGAGCCTGCGCAGCGTCTTGACCAGCATGGAGCCGTTGCCGGACAGGTCGTGGAACTGCTTGGGGTTGTCCTCGCGCGACAGCGGCCACAGGCGGGAGCCGATGCCGCCGCTCATCACGAAACTCACGATTCGTTCGGACATTCCGCCACTCTCGTCAGTCCCCGCCCCCGGCGCATCGTCGCCCGGTTCGGCATCCCGCATCAAGGTCTTGTCTTCAAGCATGATCGTTTCCGTTCGGTTCGCAACGGGCTCGAGCGCCGAGGCGCTAGAAGGTCTGGTTGTAGGCGCCGACTTCCGGGTTCTTCCGGAGCACCCGGTCGACGGCCTCGAACATCTCGCGGCGGCGGTCGGCGGAGACCGGGCTTTCGACCACGACGACCAGCTCCGGCTTGTTGGAGGAGGCACGCACGAGCCCCCATGTGCCGTCCTCGGCGACGACGCGGACGCCGTTGACGGTGACGAGGTCGCGGATCTCCTGGCCGGCGAGCGCGCGGCCCTCTTCCTTCATGCGGCGGAAATCGGCCATGACGCGCTCGACGACGCCATACTTCACCTCGTCGCCGCAATGCGGCGACATGGTGGGCGTGCCGAAGGTCAGCGGCAGGTCGCGGTAGAGGTCGGCCATCGACTTGCCGGGATTGCGGTCGAGCATCTCGCACACGGCGATGGCGGTGATCAGCCCGTCGTCGTAGCCGCGGCCGATCGGAGGGTTGAAGAAGAAGTGTCCGGACTTCTCGAAGCCTGCGATGGCGCCGAGCTCGGAGACGCGCCGCTTGATGTAGGAATGGCCGGTCTTCCAGTAGTCCGTCACAGCGCCGTTCTTCTTCAGCACAGGGTCGGTGGCGAAGAGGCCAGTGGACTTGACGTCGACCACGAAGGTGGCGCCGGGGTGGAGCGATGAGATGTCGCGCGCCAGCATGACGCCGACCTTGTCGGCGAAGATCTCGTTGCCCTCGTTGTCGACCACGCCGCACCGGTCGCCGTCGCCGTCGAAGCCGAGCCCGATGTCGGCGCCGGTTTCCAGCACCTTGTCACGGATGGCGTGCAGCATCGCCATGTCTTCGGGGTTCGGGTTGTAGTTGGGGAAGGAGAAGTCGAGCTCGGTGTCGAGCGGCACGACCTCGCAACCGATGCGCTCCAGCATCTCGGGCGCGAAAGCGCCGGCGGTGCCGTTGCCGCAGGCGGCGACCACCTTGAGGCGGCGCTTCAGCCGGCGGCCGGCGGTGACGTCGTCGAGATAGGTCTGGCGGAAATCCCGAACGAACGCGTAGCTGCCGCCGCCGGCGAGATCGAAGTCGCCTTCGAGCACGATGTCCTTCAGCGCGCTCATCTCGTCGGGGCCGAAGGTGAGCGGCCGGCGGGCGCCCATCTTGACACCGGTCCAGCCATTCTCGTTGTGCGAGGCAGTGACCATGGCGACGGACGGCGCCTCCAGGGCAAACTGCGCGAAGTAGGCCATGGGCGACAGCGCCAGGCCGATGTCCTTGACGCGCGCGCCGGCCGCCATCAGACCGGACACGAGCGCCAGCTTGATGCTCATGGAGTAGCTTCTGAAGTCGTGCCCGGTGACGATCTCGGGGCCGACGCCAAGGCGCCGGATCAGCGTTCCAAGCCCCATGCCGAGCGCCTGCGCCCCCATGAGGTTGAGCTCCGGCGGCTGGTCAGAGCCCGGATGTCCGAACCACCAACGCGCATCGTACTCGCGGAAGCCGGAGGCTTTCACGAGGGCATTGGTCTCGAAGCGGAACGTGTTCGGCCTCGCATCGCCGACAGGCTTAAGGGTCACGGCCTACCTCTCCTCGACTGGTCGGAACCCAGGCGAAATTCCGATTGAACTTCAGAGGCTTGCCGCACCTTTTCGCCGCACGCAGCCGGCCCCTTCGAAGCCCCATCTAGACGGCAATTCACGGTTGCCGGCAAGCTCCTGTTTTTGATGATGGGCATAAGCCTTTGGTGCTTGCGGTAAAAGTGGGGGGCAGTTATATACCCCGCCTCTGGTCGCGGAGTGTAGCGCAGCCTGGTAGCGCACATCGTTCGGGACGATGGGGTCGCAGGTTCAAATCCTGCCACTCCGACCAGCTAACTATTTACAATTGTTCTATTTTATCGCACAAAGATCGGTCGTGTACGCGCCGTGTAACGCCGACCTTCGATCGACATAAATTTTGTGCACGAACTTACTTGCCCGTGGATGGCGTTTCGCCATGACGAAAAATCATCGCTCGATTTTATGTCCAGTGCCAAGGTCTGAAAAAATGTGATTGTTGGGATGCTCCAATTTCGGAGCGACCCATGCCGACCACCACCAAATCCAAATCTCCTGCCGCCGTCAGCCAATCCGATACGGCCGCTGCCAACCAATCCTTCCCGAGCCCATCCACTTCGTCGTCATCGCCGCCGGACTTCATGGCCGAGACGATGCGGCTCGCCGAGTTCGCCAAGCGCTACAAGATCAGCCTGCCGACGGCCTATGACTGGCTCGATCCAAACAGCCCCAACAACGCCGCTGGCGGCCCTTTGCCGTCGATGAAGATCGGCCGCGAGCGCCTCGTCCACGTCCCCACTGCCGATGCCTGGGTCCGCGCCCGGCTCACCGGCCAGCCCAGTAAGGACGTCGCCTAAAGCATGAGCAATATAGCGAGCAGCTGGCGCGCATCGCCCAGGCGCAAGCGGATACCGACAAGTTCGCCCAGGAGACGCGCAAGCTGGTCGCCGAGGCGTCCAAGATGAGCCGCGAGACACGGTTCATCCCGTGGCAGTTCACGGTGGCGACCATCGTCGCTGTCGGCGGACTGGTCGCTGCCATCACCGCCATGGTGAAACTGCTGGGCCCACTGCCATGAGCCCTCTGAAGGTCTGCGCACTGCCCGACTGCGAAAGCCCCGTCTCGCGCTCCAATCAGGCTTACTGCTGCAAGGCTCACAAACAACTGGGCTACAGAGCCAGAAACCGTAACACGGAGGGTGGGGAGGTAGCTCAGGACCAGGAAACCGTAACACGCCCCTCAGCGCCCGAGCCTCCCACCCTAGCGTCGAAGCAAACGGCTTTCCGCACCGCGCTTTCCGCGTCCGCCAGACCGTGCACCCGCAAAGGCTACCCGCCGGGCCTGTTCGAGGTGCGCGACCAGGACGACCTTCCGATCTTCTTCGACGCCGACGGCCGACGCCTGCACCGCGTCCACGGGCCCAACGCGCTCAGCGAGATCGAGCTGTCGATGCAGAAGCTGATCCTGGCCGATGACCTGCCCGTCGATGCCGAGGCACTGCGCCCCGCTGCACCGTTTCGCTTCTATCACGGCGCAGACGGCTGATCGTTAAGATTTTTGCCTGAGACTGGCCATGATGGTGCTCTCGATGGCTGGATGACGCCAATGCTGAGACTTGCGATCGTGACTGGAGTCGTGATGTGTGCGGCCACCACTGCTGCCAGCGCTCAATCCAGCATCACCAGCGGACCCCCCGCCGACGTCTTGCTCGACGACTATGTGGCGTTCATCGGC
>JBEVJK010000054.1:0-44098 GCA_040510195.1 Mesorhizobium sp.
CGGACTCGACCGTGTCGACGCAGACCTTCTCGAGCGTGTGCGCGAAGCGCTCGACCTCGGGGGTGGAGTCGAAGCGCGCGCGGTAGGAGAGCCCGCGGCTCCACGCGAAGATCGAGGCGATCGCGTTGGTCGAGGTCTCGCGGCCCTTCTGGTGCTCGCGGTAGTGGCGCGTCACCGTGCCGTGCGCGGCCTCGGCCTCGATCGTGCCGCCGTCGGGCGTCATCAGCACCGACGTCATCAGGCCGAGCGAGCCGTAGCCCTGCGCGACGGTGTCCGACTGCACGTCGCCGTCGTAGTTCTTGCACGCCCACACGAAGCCGCCCGACCATTTCAGGCTCGACGCCACCATGTCGTCGATCAGCCGGTGCTCGTACCAGATCTTCTTTTCCTTGAAGCGCGCCTCGAACTCGCTCTCGTAGACCTCCTGGAAGATGTCCTTGAAGCGCCCGTCATAGCTTTTCAGGATGGTGTTCTTGGTCGACAGGTAGACCGGATAGCCGCGCTGCAGGCCGTAGTTCAGCGAGGCATGGGCGAAGTCGCGGATCGAATCGTCGAGATTGTACATGGCCATGGCGACGCCGGAGGACGGCGCGTCGAACACCTCGTGCTCGATCGTCTGCCCGTCCTCGCCGACGAACTTGATCGTCAGCTTGCCCTTGCCCGGGAAGCGGAAGTCGGTGGCGCGGTACTGGTCGCCATAGGCGTGGCGGCCGACGATGATCGGCTTGGTCCAGCCGGGCACCAGGCGCGGCACGTTCTTGCAGATGATCGGCTCGCGGAAGATCACGCCGCCGAGGATGTTGCGGATGGTGCCGTTGGGGCTCCGCCACATCTTCTTCAGCGAGAACTCCTCAACCCGCTGCTCGTCGGGCGTGATGGTGGCGCATTTGACGCCGACGCCGAAGCGCTTGATTTCGTTGGCGGCGTCGATGGTGACCTGGTCGCCGGTGGCGTCGCGATGCTCGATGCCGAGGTCGTAATAGCGAAGGTCGATGTCGAGATAAGGGTGGATCAGCTTGTCCTTGATGAAATGCCAGATGATCCGCGTCATCTCGTCGCCGTCGAGCTCGACGACGGGATTCTTGACCTTGATCTTCGCCATGGAACCTGCCTTGTTCTGGCGGCGCGGGCCTTCGCCGCGCCGGCGTGTTTCAACCGGGGTGCGGCCCGTATAGCATCGCGTCGGGTGAGCGCAAATGGTCTGACGGGCCGGAGAGACTGCCGATGCCAGGCACAATGGAAGCGCCGGGCGCGACGCCGGCCATCATCCTCGTCGAGCCGCAGCTCGGCGAGAACATCGGCATGGTGGCGCGCGCCATGGCCAATTTCGGCCTCGCCGAGCTTCGCCTGGTCAATCCCCGCGACGGCTGGCCGAGCGACAAGGCGCGCGCCGCGGCGAGCAAGGCCGACCACGTGATCGATCGGGCACGGCTGTTCGGCACCCTCGGCGAGGCGATCGCCGACCTGTCCTTCCTGTTTGCCACGACGGCGCGCGAGCGTGACGGCTTCAAGCCGGTGTGCGCCCCCGTCGAGGCGGCGCGCATCCTGCGGGCTCGCGCGCTGGCCGGCCAGCCGACCGGCATCCTCTTCGGCCGCGAACGCTTCGGCCTCGACAATGAGGAGGTGAGCCGCGCCGACGAGATCGTCACCTTTCCCGTCGACCCCGGCTTCGCATCCCTGAACATCGCCCAGGCGGTGCTGCTGATGGCCTATGAATGGCGCAAGTCGGGGCTGGAGGCCGAGACCGACACGGCCTTTGCCGGCCCCGCCATGCCCCCGGCCTCGAAGGCCGAGCTCGCCGGCCTGTTCGACCATCTGGAGGAGGCGCTTCAGGCGCGGGGCTATTTCCGCCCGCCCTCGAAAAAGCCCAGGATGGTCGACAATCTGCGCAGCGTCCTCACTCGGCCGGGCTTTGCGGCCTCGGAGATCAAGGTGCTGCGCGGCGTGGTCGCCTCGCTCGACTATTTCTCGCCGGCCGAGCCGCGTGGCGCCGGCTATCCCGAACGCAAGGCGGCGGCCGACCGCAAGGCGGACAGGCAGGCGAAGGCGAAATGACCGAGCGGCCCATCCTGATGTTCGACAGCGGAATCGGCGGGCTGACCGTGCTGCGCGAGGCGCGCGTGCTGATGCCGGAGCGGCGCTTCGTCTATGTGGCCGACGACGCCGCTTTCCCGTATGGCGACTGGGAGGAGGAGGCGCTCAGGGCGCGCCTCATCGAAACGTTCGGCGGCCTCATCAGGGAGCACCGGCCCGAGATCGCGGTGATCCCCTGCAACACCGCTTCCACGCTGGCGCTTGGCGACCTGCGACAAGCCTATCCGGATACGCCCTTCGTCGGCACCGTGCCGGCGATCAAGCCGGCGGCCGAGCGCACGCGCTCGGGGCTGGTTTCCGTGCTGGCGACGCCGGGCACGGTGAAGCGGGCCTACACGCGCGACCTGATCCAGTCTTTTGCCCGGCAATGCCATGTCCGCCTGGTCGGCAGCGCGACGCTCGCCCGCATGGCCGAGGCTTATATCCGCGGCGAGCCGCTGGATGAGCGGTTGGTCGCCGCCGAGATCGCGCCCTGCTTCGTCGAACGTGAAGGAAGGCGCACCGACATCGTCGTGCTCGCCTGCACGCACTACCCCTTCCTGGCCAACCTCTTCCGGCGCCTGGCACCGTGGCCGGTCGACTGGCTCGACCCGGCCGAGGCGATCGCCCGCCGCGCCCAGGCGCTGGCCGCCAGTCCGGCCGCTGGCCCGGCGGCGCCGCATGGCGCGGACGTCGCGATCTTCACCTCGGGGCGGCCCGACTTCGCCACTGCCCGCCTTATGCAGGGCTTTGGCCTGACGCTTTCGGGCGGCTGAGGAACTCGGCTCCTGCCTGAGCGTTTCCGGTCGGAAACGGCGAAGGAGAAAAAGCCATGCCGGCCAAGTCGAAAGCACAGCAGAAGGCCGCGGGCGCCGCCCTGTCGGCCAAGCGCGGCGAGACGAAGAAGAGCGACCTCAAGGGCGCATCGAAAGGCATGTACGAGTCGATGAGCGAGAAGCAGCTCGAGGATTTTGCCGAGACCAAGCGCAAGGGCCTGCCCGAGAAGAAGGGCTGACGCCGCACGCCGCTTGACAGGGCCTCGCCGACCCACTAGGTAGGCCGCGACGTCCGGGCAGCGATGCCCGGCGTTGTCGTTTACGTGTCCCGTGGGTCGTTGCGCAATGCGTGCGTGGGCGGCCCTGTCAGGTCTCCGAAAGGGGCCAGAGGAGGGCGCGTTTCCTTTGCCCGGGCGCCGCATGGCGTGCGGGCGCATCGTTTTTGAAAGGGAATGCGATGAGCAAGCGCGAATCCGCGAAGTACAAGATCGACCGCCGGCTGGGCGAGAACATCTGGGGCCGCCCCAAGTCGCCGGTCAACAAGCGTGAGTACGGCCCTGGCCAGCACGGTCAGCGCCGCAAGGGCAAGATGTCGGATTTCGGCCTGCAGCTTCGCGCCAAGCAGAAGCTCAAGGGCCATTATGGCGACGTGTCGGAAAAGCAGTTCCGCCGCGTCTACGAGGAGGCCAACCGCCGCAAGGGCGACACCTCCGAAAACCTGATCGCCCTTCTGGAATCGCGTTTGGACGCCATCGTCTACCGCGCCAAATTCGTGCCGACGATCTTCGCGGCGCGGCAGTTCGTCAATCACGGGCATGTCAAGGTGAACGGCCGCCGGGTCAACATCGGGTCCTACCGCTGCAAGCCGGGCGACGTGATCGAGGTGCAGGAAAAGTCGAAGCAGCTCGTCTCGGTGCTGGAGTCCGTGCAGCTCGCCGAGCGCGACGTGCCGGACTACATCGACGCCGATCATTCCAAGATGACTGCGACCTTCGCGCGCGTGCCCGGCCTGTCGGACGTCCCGTTCGCCGTCCAGATGGAGCCGAACCTGGTCGTCGAGTTCTACTCGCGCTGACCGGTTCTTCCTGACCGGGCGCGGCTGGCCGGAGCCTCGGCGACCGGCCTGCCGCCCATCCACCGCTGTCGCCGGGGAGGCAAGAGGCCCGTGCCGCTGCAGCCGACGTCCACCTTGCAAGGCAAGACCGCGACCGGCCCGGTCGCGCTGCCGGTGGCGCTGCTCGTCGCCGCCTTCGTCGCCTTTTGGACGCTGCGCGCCGTCGTCAGCACCTACAATCTCGACACCTTCGGCGACATGGTCGAGAACTATGCCTGGGGCATCGGCTGGCAGTTCGGCTACTACAAGCATCCGCCCTTCTTCGCCTGGCTGACCGCCGCCTGGTTTTCTGTCTTCCCGCGCAACGAGGCGGCTTACTACCTGCTCTCCATGACCAGCATCGCGCTGGCGCTGCTTGCCATGTGGCGCATCGCAACGCGCTTCTTCGACCGCCCGCGCCAGCTGCTCATCCTCATCGCCGCCTTCTTCCTGCCGCCGCTGACCTTCCTGGCGCAGAACTACAACGCCACTTCGGCCATGGTGCCGCTGTGGGCACTGACATTCCTGCTTTATCTCCGCCTCTTCGAGCGCCGCTCGACGTTCGACGCTCTTCTGCTCGGCGTCTTCGCCGGGCTGGCGATCCTGGCCAAGTACCACTCGGTGCTGCTCCTGGCGGCGCTGGCGACGCATGCGCTTTTCGATCGCGAGGCACGTCCGCTCTGGGCGACCAGGCTGCCGTTCGTCGCGCTGCTTGCCTTTGCGGCGACGGTCGGGCCGCACGCGCTGTGGATGGTCCACACCGACTTTCTCACCGTCCGCTACGCCGCCGAGCAGGGCACCGGCAGCTGGGCCGACACCCTTGTCGATGCCGCCGAATTCTTCCCCGCCATGCTCCTCTACATGGTTCCGGCGCTGATCCCCGTGCTTCTTGCCGTACCGCGCTTTCCCCGCCGCGCCGAGCTCGGCCGCGGCTGGCAGGCGCTGACGGGCAGCATCGGCGGGCGGGCGCTGATTGCGGCAGCGCTGGTGCCCGCGGCGCTCACCTTGGTGCTTGGGCTCGTCCTCAACGCCGAGCTTTCCTCCTTGTGGTCCATCCCCTTCTTCGTCTTCATCCCGCTTCTGCTGGTAGCCCTGCTGGCGCCCGCACCTGGGCCGTTGCGGCTCGATCGGGCGCTGATCGCGCTCGCCATCTACACCGCGGCGGTGCTGTCGGCCTCGCCGCTGATCGAGCGGCGTACATTGGCTACCGCCCGCGGCGCCAGCGCGCTGCCGGTCGACCGCATCGCCGATGCCGCCCAGGACGAGTGGCACCGCGCCACCGGCCGGCGCTTCGCCATCGCGGCGGGCGATGGCATGATCGCCAACGCTGCCGCCTTCTACGCGACTGACCGCCCCTATGCGATCCAACAGGCCTCGCTGGCGCTGACGCCCTGGGTGACGGCCGAGGACATCGCCCGCGACGGCGCGCTCTATCTCTGCAGCACCGAGAGCGACGAGGTCTGCCGTCGCCAGGCGCTTGCCCTGTTCGGCCGCATCGACCGGGAGCTCATGCTGGAGATGCCGGCGCCCGCCGGCGCGGGCGGCCCGGCGCTCCACACCGTGCCGCTTTTCTTCCGCTTGCCCTCGGGCTGACCGCCCTCGGCGGGGGCGCCGTTCACGGGAAATGTCAGGAGACGTGAAGCCACCCGCGCGTTTCGGGAGGTGTCGAGCCCGCGACTGGGGTATAGATTGCGCGAAAGACCGGAGCCGCCGTCGCTCGCCGGACGGCGGGTGCCGCTGCCTCTGTCCAGCCCCCTGGAGGTTCGGCCATGACCGCAGACATCGACCTTCTCTCGCTCTTGCGTGACGTCACCGACGTCGACCCCGCCGCCATCGACGCCATCGAGACGCTGGTGGCGAAAGGGCCGGATCATCATCTTTGCCGCATCAACCCGCTCGCCTTCGCCGCCAGGAACGGCCTCGACGAGGAGCGCTCCATCGCCGCTTTCCTGCATGCCGCACAGGTCGGCATGTTCGACGTCTCGTGGAACGTGCTTTGCCCGGGCTGCGGCGGCGTGCTCGACTCCAACACCACGCTGAAAACTGTCCAGAAGGACGAATATGTCTGCTCGCTGTGCCAGGAAGGCTACGTGCCGACGCTCGACGAGATGGTGGAGGTGACCTTCACCATCAATCCGCGGGTCAGGCGGATCGCCGCCCACAGCCCGCACGACTTGCCGGTCGCCGAGTATTTCCGTCAGATCTACTGGAGCTCCGGCGTCGACCTGCCGGACGAGCTCGACTTCCAGCCGGTGATCGACACTTTCGCGCTCGACTTTGTCGAGCTGCCCGCCGGCGAGAAAGGGACGATCTCCCTCCAGCTGCCGGAGGAGTTCATCATCATCTTCGAGCCGGTGACGCACTGCGTCCAGTTCATCCAGGTCAAGGGCGAGCCGACGCGCGAGCGGCAGAGCCTGACGCTCGCCATCGACCGCGACCACCTGCAGAACCAGACGCTCGACATGCGCCCGGGACCGCTGCGCATCGCCTTGGAGAACCGCACCGACACGCGCGTCCTGCCGACGGTCTGCGTCGCCGGCGACGCGTTGCACGGCATGCTGGGCAAACGGCGGCCCTTCCTGACGGCCAAGCGGCTGCTCACCAACCAGACCTTCCGCGACCTCTACCGCACCGACACGCTCTCCGTCGACCAGCGGCTGCAGATCACCAGCCTGACCTTCCTGTTCACCGATCTCAGCGCCTCCACCGCGCTCTACGAGCGCGTCGGCGACCTCGTCGCCTTCGACATGGTGCGAGCGCATTTCCGGGTGCTGAACGAGATCGTGGCGGCCGAGGCCGGCGCCGTGGTGAAGACGATCGGCGACGCCGTCATGGCAACGTTCCCAACGCCCGACCGGGCCATCGCCGCGGCGCTTCGGATGCGCGACGCCATGCGCGACCTCAACAGCAAGAGCGGTCGCGACGACCTTTTGCTCAAGATCGGCGTCCATGCCGGCCCTTGCATCGCCGTCACCATGAACGAACGTCAGGATTACTTCGGCCAGACCGTCAACATCGCCTCCCGCGTGCAGGATCTCGCCGACTCGCAGGCGATCTTCGTCACCGGCGCCGTCGTCAACGACAGCAAGGCCGCCGATCTGCTCCAGCAGCGGGCGCTGCGGCCTGTCTCGCACAATGCCGCACTGCGCGGCATCGAGCGCGAGGTGCCGGTCTTCACGATCCCTTAAACAAGAGGCAGGCGCCGGTAGACGAAATATCGTTCCCTGGGCACGTGGGGCGGCAGCTTCTGCCTCGCCAGCGCAGGGTGTTCGAGCGGCAGGCCGCTCGCCACCACGCCGTGCGGGGCCAGCAGCCCGGCGACCAGGTCGGGCAGCCAGGTCAGCGTCTGCGCGTCGACCTCCTCGTAGCCGGTGCCGATGTCGGCATGCACCAGCGCCGCGCCGATGCCGATCATCGCCGTGGCCGTCTCGCGGATGTCGCCCAGCACCAGGTCGTCGGGCTCCGGCATCGACAGGCGGTGCGCCGCAGCCACGCGGTCGAAGGCGATGATGCGGCGTCCGTGCAGCTTCTCCCGCAGATGGTCGAAGGTCCGGCCGTTGCCCAGCCCGAGCTCCAGGACAGGCCCGTCCAGCCCCTCGATCTCGGCCGTCACCGCGTTGAGCACGTTGCGCTGGGCGGTGATGCGCCGGATGAAGCTGTCCAGTCGGCTCACGCGGACGCGAAGCTCACTTGTAGGGATCCGCCGCGTCGCGCAGCCCGTCGCCCATGAAATTGAAGGCGAGGATCACCAGGATCACCGGGATCATCGGGAACAGCAGCCAGGGATAGAAGGCGATCACGCTGACCCCCCGCGCCTCGGTGAGCAGGATGCCCCAGCTGGTGATCGGCGGCCTGAGCCCCAGGCCGAGGAACGACAACGCCGTCTCGCCCAGGATCATGCCGGGCACCGCGATCGTCGCCGTGGCTATCAGATGCGACATGAAGCCCGGGATCAGGTGCCGCCCGATAATGCGGCTCGGCCGCGCCCCCATCAGCTGCGCGGCAAGCACGTAGTCCTCCTCGCGCAGCGCCAGCAGCTTCGAGCGGACCGCCCGCGCCAGCCCCGTCCAGTCGAGCAGGCCGAGGATCATCGTGATGCCGAAATAGATGAGGATCGGGCTCCACGTCACCGGCATGATCGCCGCCAGCGCCATCCACAGCGGGATCGACGGGATCGACTGCAGCACTTCGATGATGCGCTGCACGATCAGGTCGAGCATGCCGCCGTGATAGCCCGCAAGCCCGCCGATGACGATCCCGAGGATGAAGGAGAAGGTGATGCCGATGAGCCCGATGGTCAGCGAGATGCGCGCGCCGTAGATGATCCGGGACAGGACGTCGCGGCCCAGCCGGTCGGTGCCGAGCGCGAAGAACTGGCCGTCCACGGCGGGGCAGACCAAATGGAAGTCGGCTTTCCAGAGGCCCCAGAAGTAGTAGGGGTCGCCGCTGCACAGGAACCGCAGCTTCTGCACCTCGTCGGTGCGCGAATAGTTGCGCTTGAGCGTGTCCATGTCGAGCGTCATCTCCCGCCCGTAGACGAACGGACCGACGAAGCTGCCCTCGTGGAAGAGATGCACCGGTTGCGGCGGCGCATAGATGAAGTCCATGTTGCGCGTGTGCAGATTGTAGGGCGCCAGCACCTCGCAGAACAGGATCATCAGGTAGAGCAGGCCGAGGAAGATCGCCGAGGCGAGCGCCAGCTTGTGGCGCTTGAACTTCCACCACATCAGCCTGAGCTGGGAGGCCTGGTAGACGCGGGACTGCTCCTCCGTCATCTGCTCGACCGACAGCGGGTCGAACGGGGCGGACGAGACGAAGTGGCCGAGCGGCGCACCCGGCTCCGGCAATGGCGACTTCATGGGCGGCAGCGGCGGGTTCATTTGGTGCTGCCGCCTTGCAGCCGGATGCGCGGATCGAGCACGGCCAGCGCCAGGTCGGAAATCAGCACGCCGATCACCGTCAGGAAGGCCAGGAACATCAGGAACGAGCCGGCGAGATACATGTCCTGGCTCTGCAGGGCCTTGATGAGCATCGGCCCGGTGGTTTCGAGCGACAGCACGATGGCGGTGATCTCGGCGCCCGAGATGATGGCCGGCAGGATCGAACCGATGTCGGACATGAAGAAATTGAGCGACATGCGCAGCGGATACTTGACCAGCGTGCGGAAGGGGTGGAGGCCCTTGGCGCGGGCGGTCATCACATACTGCTTCTGAAGCTCATCGAGCAAATTGGCTCTGAGCCGCCGGATCATACCCGCCGTGCCCGCCGTCCCGACGATGACCACGGGAATCCAGAGGTGCTCGAGGATCGACCTGGCCTTGGCCCAGCTCATCGGCTCGCCGAGGAACTTCTGGTCCATCAGGTGGCCGATCGAGGTGCCGAACCAGATGTTGGCGAAGTACATGAGGATCAGCGCCAGCATGAAGTTCGGAATGGCGATGCCGAGCAGCCCTAGGAAGGTCAGGCCGTAGTCGCCCCAGCTGTATTGGTGCGTCGCCGAATACATGCCGATCGGAAAGGCGATCGCCCAGGTGAAGCAGATGGTGACGAAGGAGACCAGGACGGTGAGCCACATGCGGTCCCCGACCACCTCGGTCACCGGCAGCTGGTACTCGAAGGAATAGCCGAAGTCGCCCTGCAGCATGCCGGCGACCCAGTAGAAGTAGCGGATCACCGGCGGCTTGTCGAAACCGTACTCGGCCCGCAGCGCATCCAGCTGATCCATGTCGACGCCTTCGCCCTGCGCCCTGAGCTCGGCGGCATAGCTCTCGAAATAGTCGCCTGGGGGCAGCTCGATGATGGTGAAGACGAGAGCCGAGATGATCAGCAGCGTCGGGATCATCACGGCGATGCGCCAGAGGATGTAACGGATCACGCCCTGGCCTCATCGTCCAGCCAGAAGGTATCGGCATGGTAGACGCCGAAATAGCTCGTGGGCTCGAAACCGTACAGCGCCGCGTCAGGCATGTTCTTCAGCCTGGCGGTCGCCAGCACCGGCTGCTGGGTGCCGTTGACGATACCGATCGAGAACACGTTGTCGGTGTAGAGGGAAAGCATCTCGGTCCACGCCTTGGTCCGGTCGACCTCGACCGCCGACGCCCGCCACGTCTTGAGCAGCTCGACCAGGCGAGCCGCCTCGGGCAGGTCGGGAGGCTCACCCACCTGGCCGTTGGATTCGTAGTAGGAACCCCACAGCGGCCATTGCAGCTGGTCGCTCACCGTAGGCGCCAGCCCGCCGGGGTTCATGTTCGCCGTCGGCACGCCATTGTCGAGCCCTGACCACATGGACATCATGATCTGGCCGCCGAGGGCCCGGCTGCGGAACACGTCGCGCTGCGAGGTGCGGATGAAGAGCGCGATGCCCACCTGGCGCCAATGGTCCGTCACCAGCTCCAGCACGTCGGTTTCCAGGGTGCTCTCACCCGCCGTCTCCACCACGACCTGCGCCGCGCGCCCGTCCGGCAGCAGGCGGATGCCGTCGTCGTCGCGCTCGGTAAGGCCGACCGCGTCGAGCAGCGCATTTGCCTGGTCGGGATCGAAGGCGATCCAGGCCTGGGCGAACGCCGGTTGGAAGAGCGGGCTGTCCGGCAGCACGGTGTCGGCGCTCGCGGTGCCGAGCCCGTAGAAGACGGCCTTGTTGATCTCCTCGCGGTTGATGGCCAGCGACAGCGCCCGCCGCGTTCGCACGTCGCGCAAGAGCGGCTTCCAAGCCGCGTCTGCGGTGTTGAGGTTGGGCAGCAGCGCCAGCCGCGACCCCAGCGTGCGCTTCCAGAGGCTGACCTTCACCGGGTAGCGTTTCTCGGCATCCTTCAGGAAGGCGTAGTCGGTGAAATCGATGCCCATCGCCTGCAAGTCGGTCTCTCCGGCACCGGCTTTGGCGGGGATGATCGACGAGGAGCTGACGTTGAGGATGAAGCGGTCGATATAGGGCAGCTGCTGGCCCGTTTCGTCGACTCGGTGGAAATAGGGGTTGCGTTCGAAGACGAACTGCTCCGCCGGCGGCTTCGTCGTGTTGCGCCAGGGGTCGAGCGTCGGCAATGCCGGGTTCTCCGGGCGGTATTGGCGGGCCATGCGAATGTGGAGCGCCGTCCACTTCTTGGCCTTGTTCTTCTTCATCAGCTCCTTGAGCTTGTCCTCGTCCTGGTACTTCTTGTGAAATTGCCGCATATATTCGGCAGGCAGAACCAGGCCCAACGCCTGCGGAGCCGCGAGGCTGGGCAGGAAATCGGGGTTGGGCCCGTCCCAGCTGTAACGGATGGTAAGCGGGTCCACCACCTCGAAGCGAGGCGGCTTGCCGTCGACGAGCATGGCGCGCGGCACGCCTCCGGAAGACAGATCCTCGTTGAGCCACACGTCCTCCCAGGTGTAGCGGAAGTCCTCGGTGGTAAGCGGGCTGCCGTCCGACCATTTGTGGCCTTCCCGCAAATGGAAGGTGAAGACGCGGTCGCCGTCGGACTCGTAGCTTTCCAGGATGTCGGGGCGGAACGCCAGCTTCTCGTCGAAGCCGACCAGCCGGGCATAGCCGTAGATGGTCATCAACCGGATGTCCTTCTGGCTGCCGATCAGGCTTCGCACCTCGCCGCCGGAGCGGCCCGGCGAGCGCCCGAGTGCCGCGAGCTCGACCACCAGCGGCCGCTTGGGAAGGCGCTCGGCGAGCGGCGGCAGCTCGCCGGCGGCAAGTTTCTCGCTGAAGAACTCCGGCTCGGCCGGGGCTGCTCGCAGCACGCCCGGGGCGAGCGCGGCTGCCATCACTCCAAGGGCGGTTCGACGGGTGATCATGGCCGCAACTCCGCTGCGTTGGCTGAACGGCGGGCCAGCACATAGTGGCCGCCGCCGAGATCGGCCGGCGCCAGCCCGTCGCCGTCCCCGTCGTCCGGCCGGAACTGCGGCGCCCAGGCCTGCCGGTCGGCGGCCTCTATCCTCAGCGCTTCGAAGTCGAGCGGCCGGTCGAGGTCGGGGAAAGGGACGGCCGCGAGCAGCGACCGGGTGTAGGGATGGACGGGCTTGCGCAGCAGGATCTCGCGTGGCGCCAGCTCGACGATCTTGCCCGCATACATGACTGCGATGCGGTCGGCCATGTAGTCGACCACCGCCAGATTGTGGGAAATGAACAGATAAGTCAGTCCAAGTTCCTTCTGCAAATCCTTGAGAAGATTAAGAATCTGCGCCTGGACAGAAACGTCAAGCGCGGAGACCGGCTCGTCGCAGATCAACAAATCGGGGCCGAGCGCCAGCGCCCTTGCTATGCCGATCCGCTGCCGCTGGCCGCCCGAGAAGCTGTGCGGATAGCGGTTGATGTAACGGCGGTCGAGCCCGATCGCGCCCATCAGCGAGACCACCGTTTCCTGACGCGAGCGAGCGTCCCCTCGATCATGGATCTCCAGCGGCTCGGAGAGGATGTTCTGGATCGTCATCCGCGGCGACAGCGAGGAGACCGGGTCCTGGAAGACCATCTGGATCTTCGACCTCAGCTCGCGCAATTCGCTGCCCTCCGCCCCCAGCACGTCGATGGGACCGTGCGGTCCGTTGTAGACCACCGAGCCGGAATCCGGCGTGATGGCCCGCATCAGGATCTTGCTGACGGTGGTCTTGCCGCAGCCGCTCTCGCCCACCAGCCCCAGGCATTCGCCGCGGCGGATGTCGAAGCCGACGTCGTCGACGGCCTTGACCGCCAGCGTGTTGCCCTTGCCGAACCAGGAAGATTTCCGCGTGGTGAACGACTTGGTGAGATTGCGCACCGACAGCAGCACCTCGCTGCCACCCGGCTCGTGAACGAAATCGCGCTTGCCGAGCAGGTCCTTGACGTTGACCGGCACCTCGCGCAGCGCCTTCAGCCGTTCGCCCGGCTTCATGTCGAAATGCGGCACAGCCGCCATCAGCGCCTTGAGATAGGGGTGGGTCGGCCGGCGGAAGATGTCGTCCACCGTGCCGGCCTCGAGGATCTCGCCGTGGTAGATTACGGCCACCTCGTCGGCGACGTTGGCGACCACGCCGAGATCATGGGTGATGAGCAGCATCGACATGTTGAGCTTGGTCTGCAGCTCCCTGAGAAGCTGCAGGATCTGCGCCTGGATCGTCACGTCCAGCGCGGTGGTCGGCTCGTCGGCGATGAGCAGGGCCGGTCGGCAGATCAGCGCCATGGCGATCATGGCACGCTGCCTGAGCCCGCCCGACAGCTCGAACGGGTACATGTCGTAGGCGCGGTGCGGGTCCGGGAAGCCGACTAGGCCGAGCATCTCCTCGGTGCGCGCCCGGCGCGCCTCCTGGTCCATGTCGTCGTGGATCTTGAGGACCTCGCTCACCTGATTGCCGATGGTGTGCAACGGCGACAGCGAGGTCATCGGCTCCTGGAAGATCTTGCCGATGCGGCTGCCGCGGATGGCGCGGATCTCGGGCCCGTCGCGCGGCAAAGTGAGGATATCGACCGTCTCGCCGGTCTTGGGATCGGTGAACAGGATCTTGCCGCTGACTTGCGCCGTCTTGGGCAGGATGCCCATCACCGCCTGGCTGATCACCGACTTTCCGGAGCCGGATTCGCCCACCAGCGCCGTCACCTTGCCCGGCAGCACGCGTAGGCTCGCCTTGCGCACGGCATGGATCGGCCCGCCGATGATGGCGAAGGAAATGCCGAGTTCCTCGATCCTCAACAGGTCGGCGCGTGAATTCATGCCTTCAGATCCCCGCGTTCGGATGCCGCGCCCTCCACGCGGATTTCACCCGACCGGCAGACACTATCGCAGAGGAAATAACGTGCCTAGGACCAATCTGTTGCTGAGATGATGCCTCCTGGCGCCATTGCAACCACCTTCAGGGGACGGCCGGGCAGGGCGCCTCCTTCAACACGTCGGCGCAGTTTGGCGAGCGGCGGAAGTCGTCGTAGTAGAGCGTCCACTCGGTCGTGTGCGCGGCCCGGTACGGTCCGAACTTGAAGTATTGGTTCTTGCCGAGCCCCTTGTCGGCATGGCCGATTCGCCCGGTGACCGTGACAATCGGCTTGCCGTTGGCGAAGAGCTCGATCCGACCGCTGCCGTCGGGTCCCGGCCGCGTGTAGATCGAAAAGTCGATCCAGCCGGAGGCCGGGTCGGGCAGCTTGTTGCCATGGTCGATGACCTTGATGGCGTCGGTGCACGACGCATAGAGCGCGCCGTCCTCCGGTGCCCATCTGGCGTCGGTTGCCACCAATGCGCGCATCTGGTTGGAGTCGGGCCGCAGCCACACCGGCGTGCCGCCGCCCGCGCAGCCGCCATTGCCGGACGCGGCGCTCGCCGTGTTCGGCGCCAAATAGTTGGTCTCGACGGTGGCGAACAGCTTGCCGTTGCGCACCCGCAGCGCCAGGAAAGGGCTGAAATCGCCGTCGGCGCCGGCATCGATCTCGCGCTTCCACTGGGCGATCAGGTAGCGGTGGTCGTCGGTGGGGATCGGCTCGGCGAATTTCACCGCGAAGCCGTACCAGACGCCCTGGTCGTAGGGCACGCGAAGCGCGGTCTTCTCCCAGATTTCCGCCCGCTCGCTACAGGAATCGCGGTTCGCCGGGCAGATCGGCTTGACGCTGAGCTTGAGCGCGCCGCCGCCGTTTCTGGCCACTCCGCGCTGGAATTCGACGGTGCCGGCGCTCTGCTCGAAATTGTCCTTGTAGTAGAGACCGCCCGCCTCGGAAAAGCCCGAGCCGTCGAACCCGTCGACCAGCACCTGCGACGCGGCGGCCGCCATCCCGCCCGACGCACCGAGGCACGCCGCCGTCACGATCCCTCTCACCAGGCCCCACCCCTTTCTTGTCATTGCAGCTTCTTGGCCCCACCGTCCCGAAGTTCAATCTTCTTGGAATCGCGATGCAGCAGCATGACCTGCTCGGCATCCGACATACGGTCGAAGGGCGTTTCCAGGCCGGCTTCCTCTTCGAGGGCCGCCAGGTCCGACATGTCGGGCGAAAGGACCGTGTGCTTCTGCTTGACCCCGGCCAGCTTCTCGGTGCCCAGTGTCAGCCAACCGCCGCCTGCATAGGTGGAGAAGTCCTTGCTGGCAATCAGCGGCTGCGGATACTTCTTGGTCAAGAGCTGCAGCCGTTGCACCTCGTTCACCGCCGACCCGAAGGCAGAAAAGGTCAGGCGGTCGGTGAGCCCTACATTGCCGAACATCACGTTGCCGACATGCAGCCCGATGCCGTAGCCGATCTCCTCTTTCCCGTCGCGTCTCCGTTGGTCGTTGAGCTCGGCCACCCGAGCCCTCGCCTTGAAGGCGGCGGCGAGCGCGGCCTGGCAGGCCACCTCGGATGGCCCGCGGTGCCGCTCGCAGGGATAGACGGCGAGGAAGCCGTCGCCCAGGAACGACAGGATCTGCCCGCCATTGCGGTTGAACGGCGCGGCTATGGCGTCGAAGAACTGGTTGAGCGTGTCGATGTAGCCTTCCCGTCCGGCGGTCTCGGCAAGCCGCGTCGAGCCGCGCATGTCGGCCATCACCAGCGCCGCGCGGATCGTGTCGCCTTCGCCGCGCTTGATCTGACCGTTGAGCACGCGCTTGCCGGCATCGCCGCCGAGATAGGTGGTGAGCATATTGTCGGCGAGCTTGTTGAGCACCGCCATCTTGGCGGCGACGGCCAGGTGGTTCTCGATCCTGAGCAGGGCGGCTATGGCGCTTTCCGAGAAGCCGTTCGGCGCATCGGTCGCCCAGGAGCCTATCATCCCTTGGCTCGATTCCAGGCTGAACGAGTGCACGAAGGCCATGTAGTCTGTGACGCCCATTGACTTGAGGTCGTCGAAGATCGGGAATTCGGATGGCGCGTCGAGGTCGATGCGTCGCCTGAGATGCTCCAGGCGGTTGTTGAGCAGGTAGAAATAGGGGCTGTTGAGGAACCGGTCCGACGGCAGCCCCGAGGCCTTGCGGAAGCCCTGGACCTCAATGCCGCGGCCGCGCTCCCAGGTGAAGCCGAGCGCGTCGTAGAGCGGATGCAGCATGGAGAAGGAGAGATGCACCCTGACCAGCGGCAGGCCGGCGGCGGCGAGCCGCTCGCAGAAGCCGCGCACCATCGTTTCGAGGTCGTCGCCGGCGAGCGAGGACTTGGTCAGCCAGTCGGCCACCTTGTCCATGAGGATATCGGAAATCTCGGATCGTGTGCTGTCCATGACGCTCCGCACGTACGGCCGGACTCGCGTGTGAGACGACGCGGCCAGCCCTCGAACTCCCTCAACCCGTCGACTGAAACTCCAAGCCCCGGGCGAACCTACCCAAAGTGGGTGTCTGAAGGAAGCGATGCAAGACTGGCCGAAGCGGCAGGTCGCCGGGCATGGTGAACGCCGCCCTTCGCCGGGCCGGCGAGGACCTTACGACGCCTTTGCCTTGAGCGCCGCCGCCGCCATGGCGTAGCCGCCGGCGGCGCCGTCGATGAAGTGCACGTGGTTGCGTTGCATCGGCGAGGCGACGAGGCAGGTCATGAGCGCCGAATCCTGGCGATGCAGGCCGAATCGCGCCACGCCGTCGCGTTCGGCGGCCGCCAGCCGCGATCGGATGCGTTCCAGCACCGAGGCGTCGACGTCGAGCGTCATCTTGAGCCCGTCGTCGAACTTGCGGAAGTCGGAGTTCTGTGCCGTGTCGCGCTTGTAGACCTCGGCGTCGAAGCCGAACGGCTTCACGTGCAGGCGGTCGGAAATGAGCACGATCACCATTTGGGCGAGGATCGACAGCCGCGGCCACAGGCGCTTGCCCGGCGGCGCGACCGCCGCCGCCTCCATCGCCAGCCCCGGTGGCGGGAAGCTGTACTCCGGCCCGTCAAGCGGCACCGGATGGCCGCCGCGCTCGGCTTCCGCCGCCAGCGCGATGATGTCTCCGACCAGCGCCTGGAAGGCAGGCAGGCTGTCGGGGCCGGTCGGCACGGCGATGATCGACACGATCTCGCCCCGCCGCGACTGGATCGGGTTCCAGCGGCAGGAGAGCCCGGTCAGGTCGGGTCGCGTGCCGGCAGGGGCGGGCTCGATCCTGTAGCGACCGGCCTTCATCTCTGCCTCGGCCCAGCTGGCGCCGCCACCGGCGAACATGGCGTAGGTGACCTCGTCGGAGGCCTGGAAGCGGGCCACCCGCACGTCGAAGCCGCTTTCCTTGATGTCGGCGAGCGGCACGATCGCCGCCCGCATGGTCAGCCCGAGTTCGTCGGCGACCCAGGCCTGCACGGCCGACAGGATCCCCGTCGCCGCCTCAGCAAGCGCCCCGGGCAGGGCGACAAGGGCCCCGTCGCCGCCGAACACGAATGGCAGGTCGCGCCGGCCGAGGCCGTTGAGCAAGGCCGAGATCACGCTGGCGCCGGCCATGTTGACGGCCTTGTAGCGGCCGTCGGCGATCGCTTGCGTCGACCCGACGATGTCGGCGGTCGCCAGCACCCAGTCGTCGGGCAGCGGCCGATAGGCCGCGATGTCGGCCACCCCCTCGAACCGGGTGAGCACGGGAACGTCTTCGAGACCGGAGGCAGGCAGGGCGGTCTGGTCCATGGCCATGGCGTAGCACATTTGCCGGTCACCCGGACTTCAAATTGACAGGAGCGGCCTTTCGCCCGATAGGCTCGGGCCGCCCATGCGCATCGCCTTCTACGCCCCGCTCAAATCGCCTCGCCACCCGGTCCCCTCGGGCGACCGCCAGATGGCGCGGCTCATCGTCCGTGCGCTGGAGAAGGCGGGTCACCAGGTGTCCCTGGCATCCGAGCTCCGCAGCTTCTGCACCGAGCCCGATGCCGCGCACTATGCCGCGATCCGCCGGGCCGCCGCCGCCGAGCGGTCGCGCATCGAGGCGCTGTGGGCGGGCCACGGCAGGCCCGACCTCTTCTTTGCCTACCATCCCTACTACAAGTCGCCCGACTGGCTGGGGCCGCCGCTCGCCGCCGCGGCGGGCATCCCCTATGTGACCGCCGAGGCCTCGTTCTCGGCGCGGCGCGGCGTCGGGGCATGGCGCGAGACCCAGGCCGATATGGCAGCGGGCCTGGTCGGCGCTGCGGTCAACATATGCCTGACGGCCCGCGACCGGCGCGGGCTGGAGGGGCTGGGCGGCCTCAGCCTTGCGACGCTGCCGCCGTTCATCGACGCTGCGCCCTTCGCATCGGCTGGCGACGCTGAGCGCGACCCCGGCGCGCTGATCGCGGTTGCCATGATGCGGCCGGGCGACAAGCTCGACAGCTATCGCGGCCTCGCGGAAGCGCTCTCGCGCATCCTCGACCGGTCCTGGACGCTCACCGTGGTGGGCGACGGCCCGGCCCGGGCTGCCGTCCACGCGGCGCTTGCCGTCCTGCCCGGCGAGCGACTGCGGTTCCTGGGCGAACGGCCGCCCGAAGCGATGCCCGAAACAATGGCCGCTGCCGCCTTGCTGACCTGGCCGGGGCGCGGCGAGGCCTATGGGCTGGCCTATCTGGAGGCTGAGGCCGCAGGCCTGCCGGTGGTTGCCGAACGGGTGGCCGGGGTGCCGGAGGTGGTGCGCGACGGTTCGACCGGGCTCCTGGCGCCCGAGGGCGACGCCGCCGCCTTTGCCGCCGCCGTGGCTTCCCTCCTGGACGATCCCCTGCGGTGTCGTGCGATGGGCGCGGCAGCGCGCCGCGTCGTGCTCGCCGACCATTCGCTCGATGCCGCGGCGCTGCGGCTCGACGCCATCCTCGCCGAAGCGGTGGGTCGATGAGGGAGCACCCGACCTGGCAGCCCTTGCGGGACGCGCTCGACCGGCTTGCCGATGCCGGCCGCGCCGTCGATTTCTGGTTGCGCGACGACGATGCGGTGGCGCCAACCGAGGCGTTGGACCGCTTGCTGACCATGACGGCAAGTCATGGCATGCCGCTGACGCTCGCGGTGGTGCCTTCCAAAAGCGGTGAGCCGCTCGCCGAGCGCCTGGCCGGCCGGCCCGACGTCGAAGTCGCCGTGCATGGCTGGTCGCACGCCAACCACGCGCCGCCGCACGACAAGAAGCAGGAGCTCGGGCCTCACCGTCCCCGTCGCGTGGTCCTGGCCGATCTGGCGCGCGGCCTCCGACACCTCTCGGACCTTCACGGCGAGGCGCTCCTGCCGATGCTCGTTCCGCCCTGGAACCGCATCGATCCGGGGCTGATCGATGCCTTGCCGGAACTGGGCTTCGAGATGCTTTCGACCTTTGGGCCGGCCAGGCCGGCGCCGCTGGCGGTGCTCAACGCGACCGTGGACATCATCGACTGGCACGGCACGCGGAGTTGCCGCGACCCCGCCTCGCTGGTGGTCGAAATCGTCGGCCAGCTGGAGCAGGTGAAGCCGGCGCCGATCGGCCTGCTCGGCCATCACCTGGTGCATGACGAGGCCTGCTGGCGCTTCCTGGAGGACGCCTTCGCCGCCACGACCGGCCACCCGGCCGCCCGCTGGCGTTCGGCCCGCGTCCTCTGCCAGCCCCGCGCTAGGCCTTGACGCGCTTGCGCTTGAACTCCAGAACCTGGCCGTCGCGGGCGGCGAACGCTCCCGGGAAGCGCTCGACCGCCGCCCCCTCGATCGCACTGAGATCGGCATCGGTGCGCGCCGGATCGTGGTGGAAGAGCGCCAGCCGCTTGGCTCCCGCCGCCTCGCAGAGGCGCACGCCCTCCTGCCAGGTGGAGTGCCCATAGCCCCGCTTTCGCTGCATCTCCTCGTCGGTATAGGTGCAGTCGTAGATGACCAGATCGGCCGCCTCGATCAGCTCGAGCACCGTGGGATCGAGCCGGTCGGGCTCGTGCTCGGTGTCGGTTATCAGCGCCACCGCGCGGCCGCCCCATTCGACCCGGTAGCCGATCGCGCCGCCCGGATGATTGAGGCCGCCCGTGCGCAAGACGACGCCTGGACGCGGCCTCAGCACGTCGCCGGAGCGGAAGTCGCGGCAGTCCAGATTGGCCTTGCAGACTTCGAGCCGAACCGGAAACCAGGGCGGCCGCATGAACTCGCTGACCATCTCCAGCGTCGACATGCGTCCGGCCATGTGACCGGACCAGATCACCACCCGCGCACCCGCGTCGTAGAATGGGATGAAGAAGGGCAGGCCGATGATGTGGTCGTAATGGCAGTGGGTGAAGAACAGGTCGAAGTCCCTGAGCTTCCCTTTCCTGAGCTCTTCGCCGGCCTCGCGGATGCCGGACCCCGCGTCGAAGAACAAAGCGTGGCCGCCGCAGCGCATCTCGATGCAGGCCGTGTTGCCGCCATAGCGGACGAACCGCTGTCCGGAGACCGGCAGGCTGCCGCGGGCGCCCCAGAACCGGACGTGGAACGTGTCGTCGTCCATCAAGCCTCTGTGCGGCTTTCCCTGGCTCGGCGGGGATGCCATTTTGCCGCCGCTAGACGAGACACGCATTCTGAGCGTTTTTCAACTGTTTGGAAGCAGAGGGTCGCGGTGGCCGCATGGGACCTTAGTGCCTGTTGCCGCTGCGGGCAGCCGTCAGCTCCGCCGTGGTATGGCTGAGGCGGTCTGCCAGCACCCGCACGATCTCGATGGTCATCTCGGGGAATTCGCGCAAGAGGCGCAGGAAATGATCCTTGCGGATGCGCAGCGCCTCGAGCGGCGCCGTCGCCTTGACGGTCGCCGTACGCGACACGTCGCACAGGATGGCGATCTCGCCCACGATGGCGTTCGGCTCCAGCTCGGCCACCTTGATCTGGTTGCCATCCGACTCCACCAGGATGTCGGCGCTGCCCGACAGGATCACGTAGGCGGCGTCCCCTTCGTCGCCCTGGTGGAACAGCGTCTGGCCAGCATTGTAGCTGACCCGATCGGAGGTGAAAGCGAGCAGCTTCAGCTTGGCGGGCTCGACGCCGGCGAACAGGGGCACTCGCCTCAGCATTCCCACTTCGTCCTTGAGGAGCATCGATGAAACCCTTGCCAACTCGGCGCTGACCGCCGGCCACTATGCCAGCATGGCCTTGAAGATACCGTTTCTTTCCAGAAGTGTCTCGTGGCTTCCGTCGCCGACCATCTCGCCGTTCTCGAACACCACGACGCGGTCGAAGAACTGCGCCATTGCGGGGTTGGTGAGCACCCAGATCACCGCCGGCTCGCGGTCGCCGCGATGCGCCTCCTCGAGCACGTTCTTGACGATTTGATCCTGCAACCGTTGGTCGAGAGCCGACAACGGCCGGTTGAGGATAAGGAAGTCCGGGCGCTTGAGGAGGGCGCGAGCGACGTCGAGCTTCTGCCGCTGCGCCCCGGTGAGCCGCCGCCCCCCCACGCCGACATTGAAGCCTAGACCGACGTCGAGCACGTCGTCATACAAGCCGAGCTCGTCGAGGACTTCGCTGACGATGCCCCGAATGCGATCCGGCCCCTCGGGCTGGTTGTGGGCGATGCGGCCGAACAGGACGTTGTCCATGACGCTGGCCGCGGCGGTATAGCGTTCCGGATCATAGGGTTCGATCGCATTCTTCAACTCGTCCGGCAAGCCTTCATAGAAGCGCGCCCGAGCCGCGACGACCTTTTCCATCAGATCTTCGGTGAGCAGGCCGAAGCGATGGCGGGGCTCGACATAGGCGAAGGACAGGGTGATCATCGGCACCCGGTCCTCTTCGGACACGCTGTCGAACGGCCGCCCCTTCAGCTTCTGCAGGAGCTGTTCGTAGACCGGCAGCTCTTCGGGCGTCATGAAGGCGAGCTGCTGGAAGAACGGGTGGTCGGGGGGCAGGTCGCTAAACAGCTCGATCGCCTGCTCGGCGATCTCGAGGCCCATCCCGTAGAGGATCTCGTCGAGCCCCAGCTCCTTGAGCACCGAGGCGAAATAGGGGTTGGCTGCGAGGCCCTTGTCGGCGAGCTCGGGCCCCGTCGCCGCCCCGAACAGCAGGTTCTCGCGGACCGTCGCCTCGCGGTTGTAGGCGCCCGGCTCGAACGGCACCACCAGTTCGGTCAGGCCGTCCTTCTCCAGCCGCTCGCGAAGCGCGTGGCGCAGTTCGTCGATGCGCTCGACCAGCTGCTGGTGACGCGCCGGTTCGGCGGTGGAGCGCAGCCCGAGGTCGAGGATGTCACGCGACAGGATCACTGCGTCGAGCACGTGGCGGATGGCGCCGAACAGCTCCTGCGGGCTGGATACCCCGGCCGCGGCGTAGTCCACCCAGTCGGCGTTGACATCGTAATCGGGGTTGCCGGCGAGTTTCGCCTCGGTGATGTCCCACATGCGCTTCATGGCGCGCTCGTCGTCATAGCCGATGGCCGCGAGCGGCGCATGCCTCAGCCCGTAGAGCAGGTTGTCGCGCAGCGTGCCCTGCTGCAGATAGGCGTCGGAGGAGGCGTAGGAGATGCGCCGGCCGGTCACCGACTCCGGCAGCTCGAGAAGGTCGGCGTTGCCGGCCACGATCTTGCCGCTCTCCGGCCAGGCAAGGCGCGCCAAGGCTTCGGCGAAGGCTTCGGCGCCGCTGCCGACCGCGCCCACGATGGCCACGCTTTCGCCGGGCTGGACCTCTAGCGAGACCCGCTCGATGAGCTTTGCGCCGCTGTCGTCGATCAGCGACAGGTTGACCGCTGCGAGCGATCCTCCCAGCGAGGGCGCCTGCTCCACGGTAAGCGTCTGGATCTTCGGATCGACCAGCCGGTCGATGCTGAAGCCTTCCACCACTTGCGCGTACTTCACCTGCACGTCCTGGCGCAGCTGGTCCCAGTCGATCAGCTCCTTGAGCGGTCCGGGCAGGTCCTTGTAGGCGGCGATCACGGCCACCAGCTGGCCGACGTCGAGTCGCCCGTGCAGCGCCAGGTAGCCGCCTATCAGGTAAAAGAGGAACGGCGTCACTTGCGCCAGGAAATTGTTGATGAACTTGACCAGGAACTTCCACTGGTAGAGGTCGTAGCGAATCTTGAAGATGCGCCCGAGCCGGGTGGCGATGTCGGCCCGCTCGTAGTTCGACGTGTCGTGGATATGGATGGCGCCGATGCCTTCCACGATCTCGCTGACCCGTCCGGACAGCTCGCGCGCCGTCAGCTGCCGCTCGCGCCCCAACCTCAGAAGCCGCCGGCGCATGCGGGGGATGAGCACCAGCTGGATGCCGACGATGCCCATGGCGATCGTCCCCAGCCAGAAGTTCTGGACCATGATGAAGACCATCGCGGTCAGCGCCTGGCCGCCGAGCAGCGCCGGCTGGACGAAGGCGTCGCCGATGAAGCCGCCGAGCGGCTCCACTTCGTCCTTGACCATGGTGGCGATCTCGGCCGGCTTAACCCGCCTGAACTGGTAGGGCGGGAAGCGAAGGACGAGGTCGACCAGCTGGAAGCGGACGCGCCTGAGCATTCGCTCGCCCAGCCGGCCCTTGTAGGTGTTGATGTAGAGCTTGAAGAGGCCGTTGATGACGACCAGCAGCAGAAACACCATGCTGAGCGCGAAGAGCATCTGCTCGCGATCGAGCTGGAATCCCTCGAAGAGCTGGATCTCTCCGATCAGCGGCACGTTCCAGACCTGCTGTAGGAATGGCTGCGTGGCGTTGGGACCCTCGAACCCGTCGCCCTGGATGGGGCCGTTGACGATCAGCTTCGGCAGGTCGAACGACATGAAGTAGGGGATCATCGACAGGGCGACGACCACCAGGATCCATATCTGCTGGCGCCAGGTGTGGGTCCAGATGTAGCGCGCGAGGCTCTTTTCCATGAACGACCGCGCCTGGTCAGCCGGCAGGCCTGAGCACGAGCAGGCGCCGGCGGGCATAAGGAGAACCCGCGATCGCCGCGTCGTCGAGGGTCAGCTCGATCGACAGCTCGGTCTGGATGCCGGGACGGCCGATGATCGCCGGAACCTGGCTGGAGGCACGCTCCAGCGCCGGCGGATATTCGAGCACCACCTTCTTGGCATTGTCGACCAGGCGAAACAGTGTTTCGCCGAGCGGGTCGCGGGCGCCGAAGGGCTTCAGCGAATAGCCGAGCAGGACCAAGCCGTAGCTTCCGGACGGCGCGTCGTAGTCGACCTCCTGGAACTTGCGCGCCAGATGGCGGATGCGGCACGGCCGGCCGTCGAGCGTGTCGGCCTCGAGCGGCGGCGTCTTGGGGTCGACCGACAGCACGGAAAGCGGGTGGTGGGTCAGATAGCCGGTGATCGGCCGGAGATGCCCCCCGATCTCGACGATGTGCGGGCAGTCGCGCAGGGTGTGGGCGGCGATGACCTGCCGGATCTCCGCTGCCGGTCCGGACAGGTGAGGGAGCCCCCCCGCATCTTCTGGCGGCGAGGCGGCTTCGAACGTCTTGAAATCCATCGGGGGCCAGATGCGTTGTGTTGCCGAACGGCGCAACATACAACAGCGCCATGAACGACGCTACCCAGCCGCATGCCGAGGAGGACTGGCGCGACCGTGCCTTCGACCTGACGCGAGGCATTGCCGATTACGCCGGGAGCCCGCTCGTGGCGGGCCTGGCCCGGGTGATCGCCAAACATCCGCAGGCCGACATCGCCACCGCCTTCAACCACAAGCAGGTGGCGTCCAAATTGTGGGCGCGCGACCGGCTAGTCGAGACCTTCGGCGGCAGCTTCGGCAAGGTTTGGATCCTCGGCGGCTGGTACGGCGTGCTGGCGGGAATGCTGCTCGAAGACCGGCGGTTCGCGATCGGCGAGATCGTCAGCATCGATATCGATCCAGGGGTGGCGGCGGTGGCGATGACGCTGAACCGCCACGCCAAGGACCGCTTCCGGGCGCTGACGGGCGATATGTACGGTCTCGACTATGCCGCCGGCCGACCCGATCTCGTGGTGAACACCAGCTGCGAGCATATCGACGACGTCCGTGGTTGGCTGGCCCTCCTGCCGCGCGGAACCCGCGTCCTGCTGCAATCGAACGACTATGTCCGCGAGCCGACGCATGTCAGTTGCTGCGCCTCGCTGGACGAGTTCGCCGGGCTGGCCGGGCTGTCCGCCGTCGCCTTTTCCGGCGCGCTTCCGACCAAGAACTACACGCGCTTCATGCTCCTCGGCGAGGTCTAGGCCGGGCCGCCTCGCGCTTCCAGGAGACCGTTGAGCAGCTCGGCAGTGCGCGCCGCGCCGTCGAGATCGATCGCGTGCGGCTGCGGCCGGCCGCTGGCAAGCGCGTCGTCCACCGCCTCGGCGAGCAGCGCCGGGGTCAGGCCCTGCTCGGGGAGCACCCGCGCCAGGCCGAGCTGCTCCAGGCGCCAGGCGCGTGCCGCCTGTTCGGTCTCGCCGCCCGCGGTGAAGGGCACCAGGACCGAGCGGCATCCCGCCACCAGCACGTCGCACACCGTGTTGTAGCCGGCTTGCGAGACCGAAACCCCGCAGGCGGCGAGCAGGTTCGGAAAATCCCGGCGGAAGCGGCACACCGTGAGGTTTGCCGGCGCCGCCCGCTCGAGCGCCGAATAGTCGGCGTCTGGAAGGTTGGGCCCGGCCGCCAGCAGCCAGCGTTGCGCGCTGCCCGACCGTCGGGCCGCGTCCGGCACGGCTGCCGCGAGGCTGGCTCCCGCAGCACCCCCTCCGGCCGACACGACGACGTCGAAGCGCTCCGCCGACGGTGGCACGGCAGGACCCGCGACCAGGCCGGTATAGGCGATCTTCGGCTCGATCTCCCCGGCCAGCGGGAAGCTCAGCTCCAGCGGCGCAAACGCAGGGTCGCCATGCACCATCACCAGGTCGAAGTGCCGTGCTACGAGCGCCGCTGTCTCCTCGTGGCGCCCCGGCTTTACCCTCTCCTGGACGATGTCGCGCACCGAAGCGAGAAGGAACGGCTTCGGCTCCATGGCTTCCACGGCCGCAATCAGCGGCATGAGCTCGAAACGCATTTGCCTGCGTCCGAAAGGAAAGGCCTCGATGATCACGATGTCGGGCCGGCAGGTTTCGAGGGCGGCGATCAGGGCAGCCCGGCGCCGCTCGCGATAGGCCTCGTCCACCGGGTTGCCGTCGAGGTCCACGAGCCCGGAGAACGCCTGATCGAGCGCCGTGACTGGCGGCAGCGGCACCTGGGCCAGCCCGGCAGGCGGGAAGCCGGGAACGGGCGGGCCGCCGGTCACCAGCGTCACCGCGAACTTCGCCGCCGACAGCGCCGAGGCGATGCGGCTCGCCCGCGCCAGATGGCCGATGCCGAGAAGATGCTGGACGTAGAAGAACACCCGCGGCGCATCGCTCATCGGGCGACCTGCCATTCCCGTTCGAACAGGCGCGTCAGCTCGCGGACGCTCGCCCGGTGGTCGAAATGCGTCCGGACGCGTGCTTCGGCGGCTTCACCGAGGCGCTGGCGGAGCGCCGGGTCGCGGATTGCCCGCTCCAGCGCCTCGGCGAGGGCCTGGGGGGCCTCGGGCGGCACGACCAGTCCGTTTTCGCCGTCGGTAAGAAGCTCGGGAACGCCGGACACCGCCGTCGATACGCAGGCGAGGCGCTGGCTCGCCGCTTCGACCAGCACGTTGGGCAGGCCGTCGCGGTCGCCGTCGGCCGCCACCCGGCAGGCCAGCGCGAAGACGTCGGTCTCGCGGTAGCGGGCCAGCACCGCCTCCTGCGCCTGCGCGCCGAGCCAACGCACGCGGTCGGCGATGCCGAGCGCCTCGGCCATCTCCTCGAGCGCCGGCAGCTGGTCGCCGCCGCCGATGTGCTCGAACCGCCAGGCAAGGTCGACCGGCAGCAGCGCCAGCGCCTCGAGCAGGACGTCGTAGCCCTTCTTCTCGACCGCCCGGCCGACGCTGAGGATCACGGCAGGATCGGCCTCCTGGCTGCCGTCCCGCGCCTTCTGCGCGCCGCCGGCAGGGGAGAACCGCGACAGGTCGAGCCCGTGATAGCAGAGATGGACGTGGCCTTCGGCGGCGACGAGCTTGCTCAGCCGCTCGTAGCCGCTGCGCGTGCAGGTGACGGTCCAGCGGGCCTCGGCAAGCTTCTCCGCCAGCTCCCAGTCGGGCGAGGTCCAGATGTCCTTGGCATGCGCCGAGCAGGTCCAGGGGAGGCCGAGAAGCAGGCTCGCATAGCGCGCCACCGAGGCCGGCGTATGGGCGAAGTGGGCGTGCACCCAGGTCGCGTCGGCCGGCCATTCGGCAGCCAGCACCAGCGCCTGGCCGAAGCGCCTGGCGCGGTTGCGGCTGAAATCTCGGCCGAGATCGGCGGCGAACCGCTTGAGCGCCGCCCCGAAGCCCTTCCGCCCCAGGCCGGCGGCGAGCCCCCGCAGCACCCGCAGCGGCTCCTGGTGGAGGTATTCCGGCAGATAGCGCACAGGCGCGCGGATCTCGTCATGCACCGGATGGCGCTTGCCGTCCGTCGGCCGCCTCAGCGCGACCAGCTCCAGCTCCAGGCCGGCCTGCTCGAGGCCGAGCAGTTCCTGCGCGATGAAGGTCTCCGACAGGCGCGGATAACCCTTCAGCACCACCACGATCTTGCGGCGCCCGTTCAAGCTCTTGCTCAGCCTAGGCCTCGATGACACTGAAATGTCGGCGCGAGCGCTGTTCCAACCAGTCCCCGACGATCTCGGAAATGTGCGGCAGCCCTTCGAGCCTCAAATCGGGGTTCGTCTCCGACGGACGCTTGCGGGTAGGCAGTGCCCTGAGCGCGGCCGCAAAGCGGAGCGCATCCTCCGCCTGCTCCGGCAGCAGCATGTCGACCAGCCCGAGCTCGGCCGCGCGGCGGGCCCGGATCAGCTGCTCCTCGCGCGGCCGCACCCTGGGCACGATCAGCGCCGGCTTGTCGAAGGACAGGATCTCGCAATAGGTGTTGTAGCCGCCCATCGCGACCACCGCCTTGGACCCGGCGATCAGCTCCTCCATCCGGTTGTCGAACTCGATCATCTCGATGAACGGAATCGAGCTGCCTTTCTTGATCAGCTTGCGGCGTTTCTTGGCCGGCATGTACGGGCCGAGCACCACCAGCGCCTTGTGGGTGAGCGCCGGATCCTGCTGATAGGCGTGGATGACGTCGTGGATGAGGTCGGCGCCGTCGCCGCCGCCACCGGTGGTGACGAGGATATAGTCTCCGGCCGGCCGGTGCCCCGGCCTTTGCTCGTGCGACAGGCTGCGCTGCAGGAAGCCGACGAACTTCATCTTGCTGCGCACCGCGGCGGGCACGTCGAGCCCGGTCAGCGGGTCGTAGAATTCCGGCGGGCCGTAGGCCCAGATCATGTCGTAGAACAGCCCGATCTTGCGCATCATGTCGCTCTTGGCCCATTCGGCTTCGAGCAGGCGCGGCGCGTCCATCACCTCCCGCAGCCCCAGCACCAGCGTGGTGCCGCGCGTTTTCAGGTAAGACAGCGTCTCCTCGATCTCGCCCCGTAGCCCCATGGGCTCCTTGTCGACGATGAAGATGTCCGGCTGGAAAGTCTCGGCGGTGCCGCGGATGATCGACTGGCGCATGACCAGCGTCTCCTGGAGGTCGATGTGACGCTCCATCGAGGTGTATTCGCCGTTCCTGAGCTTGATCACGCTCGGGATCTTCACGAAGTCGACCCGCGCCCGGTAGTCGAAGGCGCCGGCGATCGTTGCGCCCGAGATGATGAGCACGTTGAGGCCGCGGAAATCCTCGACCAGCGAATGGGCGATCGCCCGGCAGCGACGCAGATGGCCGAGGCCGAACGTATCGTGGCTGTACATCAAGATGCGCGCATGGTCCAAGCGACGCGTCATGGTGCTATTCCTTGAAGTTCTCGATTCAAGCGGGATTGGCTTCGCCCGCCTCGGATCGCTTCCTGTATAAGCCTGGTGGGAAGTCCCGGCGGAGCGGCCCCGTAGCGGCCGTCGGAAACGGCCGGCCCTGATGCAGCCGGGCCTAAAGCAGCCGATGGGTCATGCAGCTGGCTCCTTCGTCGTGGGCGTCACGGGAGGGACGCCGCTGCCATTCAAGCGAAAACCTTAGCGCAGGGCCGCGCCTCTGCCTAGTCTCGTCGGCCGCTTCCAGGCAGCAGCCGGTTTTCGATCGCCCAGCGGGCCGCCAGGAAGTTGAGCACGGCCGCCGCCACCACGCCGACGATCTTCGCCGGCATCACGCCGATCGTTCCGGCAAGCACGACGAGCGCTCCGCTGGACAGGCCGAGCGAGATCAAGGCGCCGAGCGAGAAGAAGCGCAGCGCCGAGCGCGCCGGCCCGACCTCGGAGGAAGCCTCGAACGACCAGCGCGAATTGGCCAGGTAGGAGAAGCTGACGGCGGTCGCCCAGGCGACCAGATTGGCAGGCAGCGCGCCCATCCCGACCAGCACCAGCACGGTGAAGACCGCGAGGTCGATCGCCGTGTTGGCGACCCCTACGAGGCCGAAGCGCACCATCTTGACGGCCAGGGGCCGCCGTTGCGGCGCGCCCGTCAATGCCGTCGCCGGGAGCCGGCGACGCCCGCCGTGGGGCGGGTCGGGCGCTTCGGCTCCCCACCGACCAGGCCGTGCGTCTCGCGCACCACGTAGAGCGGCCGGTTGCGCACCTCCTGGGCGATGCGCCCGACATACTCGCCGAGAATGCCGAGCGACAGGAGGTTGAGCCCGCCGAGCAGCAGCACGGCGACGAGCGTCGACGCATAGCCGGGCACGTCGACGCCGAAGATCATCGTCTTGGCGACGACGATTGCCGCGTAGACCATGGCGGCGAAGCCGATCAGCAGGCCCAGATAGCTCCAGATGCGCAGCGGCGCCGTGGTCGAGCCGATCAGCCCGTCGAGAGCGAAGCGAAACAGCCGCCGGAGCGGCCATTTGGACGTGCCGCCGGCCCTGACGGGGCGGTCGTAGGGGACCTCGACGTTCCGGTAGCCGACCCAGGTGTAGAGCGCCTTGGTGAAGCGCGCGCCTTCCGAGAGCTCGTTGAGCGCGTCGACGACCGCCCGGTCGAGGAGTCGGAAGTCGCCGACATCGGCCTTGATCGGCAAGTCGGCCAGTCGGTTGTATAGACGATAGAACAACCGGGCCGTCAGCCGCTTGAACCGGGTATCGGTGTCGCGCCGCCGGCGGGTCGCATTGACGATCTCGGCTCCCGCCAGCCATTTCTCGACCAGCAGGGGGATGAGCTCCGGCGGATCCTGCAGGTCGACGTCCATCGGGATCACCGCGTCCCCCGACGCATGCCGGAAGCCTGCCGCGAGCGCCGCCTCCTTGCCGAAATTACGCGAGAAGCGGACCAGCTTGACCGCCGGGTCGAGGCGCGCCGCAGCGACGATCGCCTGTGCCGAACGATCGGTGCTGCCGTCGTCGATGAAAAGGATCTCGTAGGCGCCGCCGGCCAGCAGGTCGCGGCACGTGGCTTGCAGCACGGGCACGCAGGCCTCCAGGAAACGGCCGATCGTGTCCTCCTCGTTGAGGACCGGCACGACGATGGAAATCAGCGGATTTTCGCGCAAAGGGCGCCCTCGGACGGTTCTTCCAGCGGCGGCGATAGGCTATTAGCGGCAAGTCGGCCGCCCTGACAAGCCGGGACGGCTCGGCGACACGGAGAGCAAGTGATGGATTCGACAGCCGCCGTCCATGACATCGAGGCCGATCCGACCGAGCCGGCGGACGTCGGCTCGTCGTTTCCGCTGTTTCGTGAAGCGCCGTCCTCGGTCGAGTTCGGCAAGCTGCGCAAGCGCCTGCTGCGCCAGGTCCGCCAGGCGATCGACGACTTCGCCATGCTGCGCCCGGGCGCGCGATGGCTGGTTGCGCTGTCCGGCGGCAAGGACTCCTACGGCCTGCTGGCGGCGCTGCTCGACCTCAAATGGCGCGGCCTGCTGCCGGTCGACCTTTTGGCCTGCAACCTCGACCAGGGCCAGCCCGGCTTTCCCAAGGACGTCCTGCCCGGTTTCCTGGCAGGTCTCGGGGTTCCGCATCGCATCGAGTTCCAGGACACTTATTCGATCGTTACGGACAAGATCCCGCAAGGTGCCACCTATTGCTCGCTATGTTCCCGGCTGAGGCGCGGCCATCTCTACCGCGTGGCCCGCGAGGAGGGGTGCTCGGCGCTGGTCCTCGGCCACCATCGCGAGGATATCCTGGAGACCTTTCTCCTCAATCTTCTGCACGGCGGCCGGCTGGCCGCCATGCCGCCCAAGCTGATCAACGACGAGGGCGACCTTTTCGTCCTGCGGCCGCTGGCCTACGTCGCCGAGGCCGACCTCGCCCGGTTTGCCTCGCTGATGCGCTTCCCGATCATCCCGTGCGACTTGTGCGGCAGCCAGGACGGCCTGCAGCGCAACGCCATGAAGGCGATGCTCGACGACATCGAGCGCCGCATGCCGGGCCGCAAGGACACCATGATCCGCGCCCTCGCTCATGCGCGGCCTTCCCATCTCCTCGACCGCACGCTGTTCGACTTCTCCGCGCTGTCGCTTCCCGGCTGACGCCGCGCGGCTCAGGGCAGGGGGCGGCTGTGCGCCTGGAACAGCCGGCCATGCTCGGCGTAGAGCACGATGAGGAGCGCCACGAATGAAACCCCGCAAAAGCCCGCGGCCAGCGGCAGCACCGTGCCGTCGAAGGCCTGGCCGATCGCCGCCCCGATGAGGCCGCCGCCGAGCGTCTGCACGAAGCCGGTGACCGACGAAGCGGTCCCGGCGACGTGCCCGAGCGGCTCCATCGCGATCGAGTTGAAGTTCGAGCCGATCCAGCCGAACTGCAGCATCGCCATGGTGAACAAGACGACGAAGATCGGCAGCGGGATCGGGCCGAGCATCGACAGGACGAACATCACCGTGTTGACCAAGGTGAAGCCGACCAAGGCCCCATGCGACAGGCGCCGCATGCCGAAGCGGCCGACGAGCCGCGAATTGACGAAGGACGACACCGCCATCATCCCGGCCACTGCGGCGAACACGATCGGGAACCAGACCCCGAGCCCGTAGAGGCCGACATAGATTTGCTGGGCCGAGTTGATGAAGCCGAACAGGGCGCCGAACACGATGGTGGTGGCGAGCGTGTAGCAGAGCGAGACCCGGTTGGTCAGCACGATGCGGAAGCCGCCCAGCACCGAGCGCACGGTGAAGGCCCGGCGGTATTCAGGATGCAGCGTCTCGGGCAGCCGCAACGCGGTCCACATGGTGATGGCGAAGGCGACGATCGCCATCAGGACGAAGATCATGTGCCACTCGGAAAACAGCATCACGAGCTGCCCGACGGACGGGGCGATCACCGGGATCACCATGAACACCATGAACACCAGCGACATGATCTCGGCCATGGCGCGGCCGCCGAACACGTCGCGGATCACCGAGACGGCGATGACGCGCGTCGACGCCGCGCCGATCCCCTGCACGAAGCGCAGCGCAAGCAACACGCCGAAGGTTGGCGCGAGCGCGGCCGCCAGCGCGGCCGCCACGTAGATCGACAGCCCGACGAGCAGCGGCCCGCGGCGGCCGAACCGGTCCGAGATCGGCCCATAGGCCAGTTGCGCCAGCCCGAATCCGGAGATGTAGGCGCTGATCACGTATTGGCGGTGGTTCTCGTTGTCGACGCCGAGACTGGCGCCGATCTGCTGCAGCCCGGGCAGCATGATGTCGATGGCCAGCGCGTTGAGCGCCATCAGCGCGGCGGCGAGCGAGATGAACTCCCAGCGCGGCAAGGGCAAGGCGCTGCCCGCCTTGAGGGGTGGTGCTGGCTGATCCATGGTCGGGCTCGTTCTGAAAACGAAAACGCGCCGGGAGGCCGGCGCATCTTCAGCCGCGGAGGGGCCGTGCCTGAATCCGGCCGGCCCTCGAAGGCAATGCTTTACGCGGCGCCCTTCTGGGCGACCCCCTTCTCGTCGAGGAAGCTCTGCAGCTCGCCGGCCTGGAACATCTCGCGGATGATGTCGCAGCCGCCGACGAACTCGCCCTTCACGTAGAGCTGCGGGATCGTCGGCCAGTTGGAATACTCTTTGATCCCTTGCCTCAGATCGTTGGAGGTCAGCACGTCGACGCCCTTGTAGTCGATGCCTAGATAGTCGAGGATCTGCACCACTTGGCCGGAAAAGCCGCACTGCGGGAAGCCGGGCGTGCCCTTCATGAAGAGCACCACGTCCTGGCTCTTTACTTCGCTGTCGATGTAGTCGGTGATACCGCTCATGGCGTCAATACCTCGCTCGGCCGGAGGCAAGGTCCGGCGTGTCTTGGGTTACTGCTAACACCAGGACACATGTGGTGGCAACAGCCGCGCTTTCCAAGCGCCCCCGCCGGAGGCTATTCGGGGGCGCTCGTCTGCAGGGCCAGCGCATGCAGGACGCCGCCCATGTTCCCCTTGAGTGCGTCGTAGACCATCTGATGCTGCTGGACCCGTGTCTTGCCACGGAAGCTCTCCGCGACGACCTCGGCGGCGTAGTGGTCCCCGTCGCCGGCGAGGTCGCGGATGGTGACCCTGGCGTCCGGTATGCCTTCCTTGATCAGCCGCTCGATGTCGCGCGCGTCCATCGCCATGGGCGGTCTCCTCAGCTGTCCATGAAGCGCGGGAACCACGATTCGTGGGCTGCCTTCAACTCCCGGACAGGTATCGCACGCGCTCTCCCGAGTTTCAATTCCGCCCCGCCGGTGGTGCCGATCGAGATCGCCGAGACGCCTGCCGTGCCCGCCCGGGCCATGAAGGCGTCGAAACCGCCTTCTCCGGCGAATGGCCGCACCGTCACCACGTAGCGGCCCTGGTCCTCGCCGAACAGCTGCGGGATCGGGTCGCCCTCGACCGGCAGGTCGATCGTCGCGCCGATGCCCGCTGCCATTGCCATCTCGGCGAGCGCCACCGCCAGGCCCCCGTCGGAGAGGTCGTGGACGGCGGTGGCGATGCCGGTCTCGATCAGGCTGCGCACGAAATCGCCCACCTTCCTCTCGTGTGCGAGGTCGACGGGCGGCGGCGGGCCGTCGCTTCGGCCATGGATGTCGCGCAGATAGATCGACTGGCCGAGATGCGTGCCCAACAGGTCTGGTGCGCCGCAAAGGAGGATGAGATCGCCTTCCGCCGCAAAGCCGATGCGGGCGATCCTTGCCCGGTCCCTGATCAGCCCTACGCCACCGATCGTCGGGGTGGGCAGGATGCCGCGCCCGTTGGTCTCGTTATAGAGCGACACGTTGCCCGAAACGATGGGGAAGTCGAGGGCCCGGCAGGCGTCGCCGATCCCGCTGACGGCCCGCGCGAACTGGCCCATGATCTGCGGCCGCTCGGGATTGCCGAAGTTGAGGTTGTCCGTCGCGGCGAGCGGCAGCGCGCCGACGGCGGTCAGGTTGCGCCAGCACTCGGCAACGGCCTGCTTGCCGCCCTCATAGGGATCGGCCTCGCAATAGCGCGGCGTGACGTCGGAGGAGAAGGCGAGCGCCTTGCTCGGGTGGCCGTCGACCCTGACCACGCCTGCGTCGCCGCCTGGAAGTTGCAGCGAATTGCCCTGGATCAGCGTGTCGTACTGCTCCCAGACCCAGCGCCGGCTCGACAGCTCGGCGCCGCCGATCATCCCGAGCAGCGCGTCGACGATGTCGGCCTGCGGCACGTCGTCGGCGGCGAGCGGGACCGGTCGCGCCGGCTCGACAAAGGGGCGGTCATATTCGGGCGCCTGGTCGCCGAGCTCCTTGATCGGCAGGTCGGCGACCGCAGCTCCTGTCTGCAGCACGCGGAACCGCAGGTCGTCGGTCGTATGTCCGACGATGGCGAAGTCGAGGCCCCATTTGGTGAAGATCGCCTCGGCCTCCGCCTGCTTCTCGGGCCGCAGCACCATCAGCATGCGCTCCTGGCTTTCCGAGAGCATCATCTCGTAGGCCGACATGTGCGTCTCGCGCACCGGTACCCGGTCGAGATCGAGCTCGATGCCGAGGTCGCCCTTGGCGCCCATCTCGACGGCCGAGCAGGTGAGGCCCGCCGCGCCCATGTCCTGGATGGCGATGACGGCGCCGGAGGCCATCAGCTCCAGGCAGGCTTCCAGCAGGCATTTTTCCGTGAACGGGTCGCCGACCTGAACAGTCGGCCGCTTTTCCTCGATGCGGTCGTCGAACTCGGCCGACGCCATGGTCGCGCCGCCGACGCCGTCGCGCCCTGTCTTGGCGCCGAGATAGACGACCGGCAGCCCGACGCCTTCCGCCTTGGAATAGAAGATCGCATCGGTCCTGGCGAGGCCTGCGGCAAACGCGTTGACCAGGCAGTTGCCATTGTAGCGGGCGTCGAAATTCACCTCGCCGCCCACCGTCGGCACGCCGAAGGCATTGCCGTAGCCGCCGATGCCTGACACCACGCCGGCCACCAGGTGGCGGGTCTTCGGGTGGTCCGGCGCGCCGAAGCGCAGCGCGTTCATGGCCGCGATCGGCCGCGCGCCCATCGTGAACACGTCGCGAAGGATGCCGCCGACCCCGGTCGCCGCACCCTGATAAGGCTCGATATAGGAAGGGTGGTTGTGGCTCTCCATCTTGAAGACCACGCAATCGCCGTCGCCGATGTCGACCACTCCGGCGTTCTCCCCGGGACCCTGGATCACCTGCGGCCCGGTCGTCGGCAGGGTGCGCAGCCATTTCTTCGACGACTTGTAGGAACAGTGCTCGTTCCACATGGCCGAGAAGATGCCGAGCTCGGTGAAGGTCGGAACGCGACCGATCAGTTCGAGGATGCGCTGGTACTCATCGGGCTTCAGGCCGTGCGCCTCGACCAGCGCGGGCGTGATCTCGACATCGTTGGGTGGGGTCATCGCAGGGTGGCTTCCGGTCGGTTCGCTGGCCAGCCCGGCTCTTAGCGCATGCGCGCGGTGCTTGACACCCGGCAGACGGCGAAAATCACAGGCGGCGACGAGCCGTGCCGCGTTGCCGGCCAAGCCTCAGCTGTAGCTGACATGCCCGACGTCGCCGCTGTCGACGAGCCGTCGGATGGCGGCGAAGCCGCGTTCGACCTCCGCGTGACCCTTGGGGACGGTGAAAGACACGCGGATGCGGTGGAACGCCTGCTCGGAACGGCCGCCCTTGAACTCGTCTTCGTCGTCGACCAGCACGCCCTCGTCCTCGCCCGCCTTCTTGAAATTGCCGGACAGCCACGGATCGGGAAGCTTCATCCACAGGAATGGCGTCGCCGGATGGGAGACGAAGTCGAGGCCTTCGAAATGCCGTCGCGCCAGCCTTTCGCGCGCCGCGATCTCGGCCTTGACGCGACTGCGCACCGCGCCGGCCTCGCCCGACATCACCAGCCGGGCAGCCAGCTCGCCCAGCATGAAGGGCAAGCCGCCGGTGATCATCTTGTGCGCGGTCATCACCCGCGGCGCGAAGTTCGACGGGCACCAGACCCAGCCGCCGCGCACCCCCGCCGACACCACCTTCGAGAGCCCGCCCAGGTGGAAGGTCCGGTCCGGCGCCAGCTCGGCCAGCATGACCGGGCCGTCGTCCAGCAGGCTGCCGTAGATATTGTCCTCCAGGAGCCACACATTGTACTTGCGAGCAATCGCGACAATCGCATGCCGATCCGCCTCGGATACGATGTCCAGCGTCGGGTTCTGGACCGTCGGCATCAGGAAAACCAGCTTGGGGTGTTGCTGGGCGCAGAGGCGCTCGAAGGCGTCGGGCGTAATCGTCCCGTCCGGTGTCTCCATGGCCACGACGCGGCGGCCGATCAGGTTTGTGCTGCGCGCGATCGAGGCGAAGGTGAGCTGCTCGAACGCCACTTTGTCGCCGGGCTGGGTCACCGCAGCGATCACCGCCAGGATGGCTGCGTGTCCGCCGAGCGTCGGCACGATGCCACCGGCATCCGGCCTCCAGTCGCCGGCGGAGAGCCAGCTGCGCCCCGCCTCCACCCAGGCGGCCGGCCATTGACGGGTGTACGTCGCCGCCTCATGGGGATGCTCCTTGATGAGCTCCGACATCAATCGCTCCAGCGTCGGCCCCTGGCCGACATCGGGCGCCGCGGTGCTGTCCATGCGGATCTTGCCGGCGACCGGCCGCGCCGTGCGCAGCGAGTCTGTCATCGCGCTCGGCGCCCCGGCGTCGCTCGTCGCGCCCGCACCGGCCTCGTCGGCGGCGCCGCGGCCGAGCACATAGGTCCCACGGCCGACCTCGCCGCTGACCAGCCCGCGCTCGCGCACCAGCGCATAGGCGCGGCCGACGGTACCGATGGTGACGCCGATGTCGAAGGCGAGGTTGCGCTGCGGCGGCAGCTTGGCACCAGCCGGCAGCACGCCGGACTGGATGTCGTCCTCGATCCGGGCGGCCAGCTTGAGATAGAGCGGACCGACGCCCTGGCTGAGATCGGGACGCCAATTTGTCATCATGACAATTTAGTAATTTGATTCATTGTGCGAGTCAAGGCATAGGATTGTACCTGTCATCGAGCGAATGAACTTGCTGCATAGGAGAGTTGGAGATGCCGACATTTGTTGCAATCGAGCAGCCGGCGCCGCGCAGCGTCGTCCAGTCTCAGTCTTCCGCCGGCTCGTCCGGCGTCACCGGATGGATTCTGGCGGTCCTACAGGTCGTCGAGGAGAAGCTGGAAAAGCGGCGCGGCCGCCTGATGCTTCTGGAAATGACGGACGCGCAGCTGAAGGACATCGGGATCAGCCGCGCCGAGGCCGACGACGAGGCCAGCAAGCCGGTCTGGAGCTAGCCTTTCACACGAGCGCTCGCCTCTCTGAAGGAACCGATCGCGGTCAGCGGCGGCCAGGCCTCAGGCCGTGCTGCCGCAGCCCGTATTGCCGCTCGCCCAGCGGGCGACGTCGGCCGAGATGCGGGAGCCAAGGGGTTCGTCGAGCAGCGGCCCGAACACGTCGACCTTGCGCGAGCCGCCCTCGGCCTGCACGACCAGCAGCGGGCGCGCCTCGTAGTTCTTCGCCGGCACCAGCAGGAAGCGCGGCCTGCCGCTGAAGGAGTTCAGCTCGTTGGCCATGCGGTAGGGGCGGAAGGCCGCGTCCTTGGACGCGAACCAGCATTTGTGCGCGGCGATCGCCACCTGCTCCATCACCGCAAGCGAGGCGCTCTTGCCGCCGCCCGGCTGGGTCTTTCCGGTGCCGGATTGGCAAGCCGCGAGCGGCAGGACGACGGCGATGAGGCAGACCGCGACGAGGCCGGTTTCGATGCGCATCGGAGCTCCTGGCTGGCTGGTCGAGGCGAAGGGGGTCAGGCGGCCAGCCCGAGCGCGCTCTCGAAGAGCGGGCGGCCATCGGTTCCGCCATGCGCCTCCTCGATGAGGTTCTCTGGATGCGGCATCAGGCCGAGCACGTTGCCGCCTTCGTCGACGATGCCGGCGATGTCGGAGAGCGAGCCGTTGGGATTGGTGCCCTCCGCGTATCGGAAGACGATCTGGCCGTTGCCCTGCAGCCGCGCCAGGGTCTCGGCATCGGCGAAGTAGTTGCCGTCGTGATGGGCGACCGGACAGCGGATCACCGCGCCAGGCCGGTAGTTGCGGGTGAACTGGGTGTTGGCGTTCTCGACCCGCAGCTTGACCTCACGGCAGACGAATTTGAGCGAGCTGTTGCGCATCAACGCGCCGGGCAGCAGCCCGGCCTCGACCAGGATCTGGAAGCCGTTGCACACCCCCATGACGGGCACGCCGGCAGCGGCCTTCTCGGCGACCGCCCGCATCACCGGCATGCGCGCCGCGATCGCGCCGCAGCGCAGGTAATCGCCATAGGAGAAGCCGCCGGGGATGACGATCAGGTCGACCGGGGGAATGTCCGTGTCCGTCTGCCAGACCGTGACCGGCGGCGTGCCTGAGATCTTCGTCAGCGCCGCAATCATGTCGCGGTCGCGGTTGAGACCAGGCAGGAGGACGACGGCCGACTTCATCTGGACCCAACCTCAGGTAAGGGCGACGGTGTAGTTCTCGATCACCGTGTTCGCCAACAGCCTCTCGCACATGGTCTTGAGGTCGGCTTCGGCCTTGGCGGCGTCGTCGCCCTCGATGTCCACGTCGAAAACCTTGCCTTGCCGCACCTGGCCCACGCCTGCGAAGCCGAGGCCGGCCAGGGCATGCTCGATCGCCTTGCCCTGCGGGTCGAGCACGCCGCTCTTCAGCGTGACGGTGATGCGCGCTTTGATCAATCGCAAGCTCCCGTTCGTCGGGCGAAGGTCAGTGGGGGCGGCCCTTGCCGCTGTCCGACGAGACGAGGACCGGCCCCGTCGGCCGCGGCGGCTCGTTCTCGTTCATGATGCCGAGCCGGCGGGCGACCTCCTGATAGGCCTCCACCAGCCCGCCCATGTCGCGACGGAACCGATCCTTGTCCAGCTTGTCCTGGGTTGCGACGTCCCAAAGCCGGCACGAATCGGGGGAGATCTCGTCGGCCACCACGATTCGCATCATGTCGCCTTCGTAGAGCCGGCCGCATTCCACCTTGAAGTCGACGAGCTGGATGCCGACGCCCAGGAACAGGCCCGACAGGAAGTCGTTGACCCGGATGGCGAGCGCCATGATGTCGTCGATCTCTTGCGGGCTGGCCCAGCCGAAAGCGGTGATGTGCTCTTCCGACACCATCGGGTCGTCGAGCGCATCGGCCTTGTAGTAGAACTCGATGATCGAGCGGGGCAGCACGGTGCCTTCCTCGATGCCAAGCCGTTTGGCCAGCGATCCTGCGGCGATGTTGCGCACCACCACTTCGAGCGGGATGATCTCGACCTCCTTGATCAGCTGCTCGCGCATGTTGAGGCGGCGGATAAAGTGCGTCGGGATGCCCATCCGGTTCAGATGGCCGAAGATGTGCTCGGAGATGCGGTTGTTGAGCACCCCCTTGCCGTCGACCACCTCGTGCTTCTTCTTGTTGAAGGCCGTGGCATCGTCCTTGAAGAACTGGATCAGCGTGCCTGGCTCGGGACCCTCATAAAGGATCTTGGCCTTGCCTTCGTAGATGCGTCGGCGACGGTTCATCGAATTTCTCTGTGTTCAGGGGCGCAGGATGCGCGCGCGCTGCCTGGTCTGGCACGGCAGCTGAATGCGGCGGAGGTTCTCACGGCCGGTCTCTAGCGCAATCGGAGCGATTGCTCAATCGTCAATTCTTTGGCATCAACGGCTTTCGGCCCCGGTAGCGGCGCGGAAGTGGGCGACCCCGGCTTGACCTCAGGGCGCCCTTTTGGTTTCTGCCATGATCGAGACGCCTGCCGCCGGGCGACACATTGGAGAATTGCCATGACGTCGATGAAGGATCGTGAGGCAGGATTCGAGGCCAAGTTCGTGCTCGACGAGGAGCAGCGGTTCAGGGCCGTCGCCCGCCGCAACCGGATGCTCGGCATGTGGGCGGCCGAGAAGCTCGGCAAGACCGGGGCCGACGCTGAAGCGTATGCCCGCGAGGTGGTGGTGTCGGACATCGAGGAGGCTGGCGATCACGACGTGTTCCGCAAGGTGCGCGGCGATTTCGACGCCGCCGGGGTCGACCAGTCCGATCACCAGATCCGTCGCACCATGGACGAGCTGATGGCCCAGGCCGCCGAGCAGGTCCGCAACGGCTGACCGTCGCCACGAGATCGAATTTTCAAGCTGAAAGGCTGGCCGATGACGCTCGCAACTCGCCTGGCTGCCGGCGAAACGCTTCTGACGGCGTGGTCGGGTGTCCCCGATTCGCTGACCGTGGAGATCGTGGCGGCGCAGGGGTTCGATGCCGTGACGCTCGACATGCAGCATGGCGGCCACAACGAAGACAGCGTGCTGCGCTCGCTGCTGCCGGTCCTCGCCGCCGGCAAGCATGCTCTGGTGCGCATTCCCGTCGGCCGCTTCGACATGGCGAGCCGGGCGCTGGACTTCGGCGCCGAGGCGGTGATCGCGCCAATGGTCAATTCGGTCGCCGACGCCAAGGCCTTTGCGGCCGCCATGAAGTATCCGCCGGTCGGCGAGCGCTCCTGGGGGCCGACCTACGGCTTCCCGCGCCACGGCAAGGGCGACCACGCCGCCTGGCTGGCCGAATCCAACCGGCGCACGCTCGCCTTCGCCATGATCGAGACCCAGGCCGCCCTCGATGCGCTCGACGGCATCCTGGCGACGCCTGGCATCGACGGCATCTTCGTAGGCCCGTCTGATTTCTCGATCGCCTGGTCCAAGGGCAGCACCATCAACCCGACGCTCGAGGCGATGATGGATACGGTGACCTCGATCGCCGGCCGCGCCCGGGAAAGCGGCAAGCACGCGGCGACCTACGTCATCGACCCGGCCATTGCCGGCCGCTTCGTGGCGATGGGCTTCCGCCTGCTGGCGATGGGCTCCGAGCACGCCCTGATCGGTCTTGGCGCCAGGACGCTGCTCGGCAACGTCCGCGAGTCGATCGCGCGCGGCTAGAGCCGTGACAGGAACTGGGCGAAGGTCATCGACCCTTCCGGCCATGGGCCGTGCCCTGACTCGCTGTTGAGATGCCCGGCCTCGCCGGCGTCGATGAACAGCGAACCCCACGCTGCCGCTATGTCCTCCGCCACCTCGTAGGGGCAATAGGGGTCGTTGCGACTGCCGATGGTGATCGAGGGAAACGGCAGCGGCAACCTGGGGTAGGGGCCGAAGGTCATCAGGTGGCGAGGACGGATGTCGGGATTGGAGACGTCCGGCGGGGCCACCAGGAAGGCTCCCGCAACCGGTCGCTTGAAGTCGGGGATGCCGTGGATCGCCGTCGGCACCCCCAGCGAATGGGCCACCAGCACCACCGGGCGCTCGGCCTCGTTCACCGCCTTGACCACATTGGCGGTCCAGTCCTCCTGCACCGGCTTGGACCATTCGGCCTGCTCGACGCGCCGGGCGGACGACAGCTTCCTCTCCCACCGGCTCTGCCAGTGATCGGGTCCCGAATTGGTGTAGCCGGGCACGATGAGGATGTCGGCGTCCTTGACCTTCATGGCGCCGCATGTAGCTCTGGCCGGCGCGCTCTGCAACCATGCCTGGGGCGGTGAACGCGCTGTTCGCTGTTTGGCCGCTTGCAAGTGGCGCGCCGCGCGCCGACCTTCGATGCAGAGACACCAGGAGCCGCTCATGACCACGCTGCCTTTTGCCGCCACGACGCCGGTCAGCGTCGGCCGAATCGGCCTGAGGGCGAAGAATGCCCCCGCGCTCGCCGAATTCTACCGCGACGTGGTCGGGCTGGAGGAGATGGGGCGCCAGGATGGCGCGATCACGCTCGGGGCCGGCGGGCGCCCGTTGCTGGTCCTCGAGGCGGCCCCCGCGGCGCGCCCGGACGATCCGCGCTCCGCCGGGCTGTTCCACACCGCCTTCCTGTTGCCGGAGCGCGCCGACCTGGCGCGCTGGGTGAAGCGCGCCATCGACCGCCGCATTCCGGTGGACGGGGCGTCCGACCACCTCGTCAGCGAGGCGCTCTACCTCACCGACCCGGAAGGCAACGGCATCGAGATCTATGCCGACCGGCCTCGCGATGCCTGGACCTGGAACGGCGACAGCGTGGCGATCGCCACGCTTCCGCTCGACATTCGCGGGCTGGTCGGCAGCCTGCCCGAGGCAGATGGCGGCTGGCAAGGAGCGCCGCCGGGAAGCGTCGTCGGCCATGTCCATCTGCGGGTCGGCGATCCGGAAGAAGCCGAGGCCTTCTGGAACTCGGAGATGGGTTTCGACACCGTCCACCGGTTGGCTGGAAGCGCGGTTTTCCTGTCATCGGGCGGCTATCACCACCACGTCGGCGCCAACAGCTGGCAAAGCCGCGGCGCCGGCCGGCGCGCCGACGACCGCAGCGGCCTCGCCTGGGTAGAGTTGCTGTCCGACGATTTTACTGGCGGCGAGGCGGTCTCCGACCCCTGGGGCACGATGATCCGACGTGCCCCCCGTCTCGCATAGCCGACGCGTCAGTTGCGCGGAATGGTGATTCGCGGCTCGTCCTTGGCGACGGCCTTCGAGCTGCTGAAGAAGTCCCCCATGAAGAGGCAGCCGACGATCAGGCCGGCCGCGAACATGGTTGCGGCGCTGAACCAGCCCGACCGGCTGCGCCTGGGTTCGCTGTTGTCCTCGATGCTGTTCATGCTCGTGCTCCCGCTCTTGACTGGTCATAAACGAGCGGAGCAGGGTGCCGGTTCCGCCGGTCCGGCCTCAGCCGGAGATGTCCTCGCCGCGGAACACCCTGGAGAAGATCGTGTCGACATGCTTGGTGTGATAGCCGAGGTCGAACTTGTCGCGCAGCTCGGCCTCCGACAGCGTCTTGCGAACGTCCTTGTCGGCCAGCAGTTCCTCAAGGAAATCGGCCCCTTCCTCCCAAACCTTCATGGCGTTCCTCTGCACGAGCCGGTAGGCGTCCTCGCGTGAGACGCCGGCCTGGGTCAGCGCCAGGAGCACGCGCTGCGAATGGATGAGCCCGCGGAACCGCTCCAGGTTGCGCCGCATCGTCTCGGGGTAGACGACCAGCTTGTCGATCACCCCGGCGAGGCGAGACAGGGCGAAATCGAGCGTCACCGTGGCGTCGGGGCCGATGATCCGCTCGACCGACGAATGCGAGATGTCGCGCTCGTGCCACAGCGCGACATCCTGCAGTCCGGCGAGCAGGTTGGAGCGAACTACGCGCGCGAGGCCCGAAATCGTCTCGGCCGAGATCGGGTTGCGCTTGTGGGGCATCGCCGACGAACCCTTCTGGCCGGGCTTGAACCCCTCGAGCACCTCGGACACCTCCGTGCGCTGGAGGTGGCGCAGCTCGACCGCCACCAGCTCGCACGTCGCCGCCGACGAGGCGCAGGCATAGAGGAATTCGGCGTGACGATCGCGGGCGATCACCTGCGTCGCGGCCACCGGTCGGAGCCCGAGCGCGTCACCGACGAACGCTTCGACCGCAGGCGGGATGTTCGAGTACGTGCCGACCGCCCCGCTGAGTTTCATCACGGCGACCGAGTCGCGCGCGGCGCGCAGGCGGGTGCGGTCTCGGTCGACCTGGGCGGCCCAGAGCGCGACCTTGGCGCCGAACGTGGTCGGTTCGGCGTGGATGCCGTGCGTGCGACCGATCATCACGGTGTCGCGATGGGTCCGGGCGAGCGACACGAGAGAGCGGAGCAGGTCGGTCGAGGCCTCGAGCAGCAGGTCGGTGGCGTCGGTCATCGCCCAGCACAGCGCCGTGTCGACGACGTCGGACGACGTGAGGCCGTAGTGGATCCACGAACCCGCGGGTTGGCCGATCGCCGCTTGGACGACATCGACGAACGCCGCGACATCGTGGTCGGTCACCGCCTCCCGTTCGAGTACCGCCTCGACGAACGCTTCGTCCACGACGGGCGCGCGATCACGGCACACCGCCGCGTCGGCGGCGGGGACCACGTCGAGCTTCGCATGGCCCTCGGTCGCCAGCAGTTCGACCTCCAGCCAGCGCCCGAATCGTCGGACGTCGGACCAGACCGCGTCCATCTCGGGCGTGGAGTACCGGGGGATCACGACGTCCACACGAGGTAGTCGTCGCGCTCCGCACCCACGCCGACCACGCGGACGGGGACGCCCACCTCTCGTTCGACGATCTCGATGAACCGCTG
>JBEVJK010000055.1:0-3105 GCA_040510195.1 Mesorhizobium sp.
CAGCCCGAGCACCACGTGCTCGACGAGAACGAGCTGGTGGAGGGCATCGACGAGCTCGGCGTGCTGCTCTACGGCCACGAGAAGAACGCCTACTGGTACGGCTCGCAGCTCTCGCTCGAAGAGACGCGGCGCATCGCGCCCTACCAGAACGCCACCGGCCTGCAGGTGACCTCGGCGGTTCTGGCCGGCATGGTCTGGGCGCTCGAGAACCCGGAAGCCGGCATCGTTGAGGCCGACGAGATGGACTATCGGCGCTGCCTCGAAATCCAGCGTCCCTATCTCGGCCCGGTGAAGGGCTACTACACCGACTGGACGCCGCTGACGGACCGTCCCGGCCTCTTCCCGGAGGATCTCGACGAAAAAGACCCCTGGCAGTTCCGAAATATCCTTGTCCGATAGCAACCAACGGATAAAACATAGGGAAAAGGCCTCGGCACGCCGCGGCTTTTTCTCCGAACGCTGGTCATTGCGACGCTCCGCACTACCATCGGAGTGGCAAGCGCTTGATGCGCTTACAGGAGCGACCACGATATGGGCGAGTTCTCGACAGATGCCCAGAGACGACGGGCGGTGGTCAAGGAAATCATGGATGCGGTGATGTCGGGCACGTCCGGCACCATCGCCCGCTACTTCGCGCCGGGCGCGGTGTTCTCCAACAAGAACAATGCCGGCATCATCGACGCCGCGTGGTTCGACCGGATGGAGGGCGAGTACCGGCTGAACGGCGAGGAAGAGGCCAAGGCCTTCCTCAACGAGCTCCTGAAGCGCGCGACCTACATTTCCTACAAGCCGCGCGGCACGATCGTCGAGGGCGACGAGGCGGCCAGCCGCTGCGACTGGACGCGCGAGGACGAGCAGAACGGCTCGCTCGTCACCGGCACCACCATGTACTGGTTCGGCTTCACCAGCGACGGACGCATCCGCTCCATCGAGACGATCGGCTCGATCCATTCCGTGATCGCCGCCCGGCGGGCCGACAACGCGATCGGACCGATGCTCTAGTGGCGATCGACCGCCGGACGTGACTCGCGGCAAAAGGCTCGGAAACGGTGCACGAGCCGCCGACGGACGTGCGCGGTCATGACTCCACGCCGGAAATCCTTTAAAATTCGAATCATCCGTCCTTCCTCGAGGAATTTCCCGCCGATGCGTCGCCCCCTCCTCCTCGTCCCGCTCGCCGGCCTCGGCCTCGCGCTCGCCGGCTGCCAGACGCAGCAACAGCCCCAGGCGATCGCCCTCGCCCAGCCGCCGGCCGGCATCGAGGGAAACTGGTCGTCGATCGGCGGCCCCGTCGCCTACACCGCGACCTTCGCGGGCGGCCGCTTCACCTCGCGCGAAACCGGCACCGGCGCGACGCTCGCCGACGGCAACTACACCAAGACCAATCCGACGCAGGCCAGCATCATCTACCGCTCCAAGTCGCGCAACGAGCAGGTGTCGGTGACCTGCAACCAGATGGCGGCGGACCGGCTCGCCTGCGTCAACTCCGCCGGCAGCCGCTTCGAGTTCAGCCGCCGCGCCTGATTCTGCCAGACGAGGGCGCGCCGATCGGCTCGCGCCGACCCGCCGCATGGCGCGAGCCGGCCTTTGCTCCATATGAGACGACGGCGGTCCGGACACGGGCCGCCGTTCGGCGTTCGGCCCCGGCCGAGCCGTCCGCCCGTCCCGCCTTCGAACCGGAAGCCGCCCATGAACGTCCACGCCGACATCGCCCGCAGCACCGCGGTCGGACCGTTGCCGGATACGCATCCGCGGGTGCGCGCCAAGAAGATCGGCGTGCTCCTCGTCAATCTCGGCACGCCCGACGGCACCAGCTACAAGCCGATGCGGCGCTACCTCCGGGAGTTCCTGTCGGACAAGCGCGTCATCGAATGGCCGCGCGCGGCCTGGTTCCCGATCCTCTACGGCATCGTCCTCAACACGCGGCCGACGAAGTCGGGCAAGGCCTACGCGGAGATCTGGAATCACGAGCGCAACGAGAGCCCGCTTCGCACCTTCACGCGCGCCCAGGGCGAGAAGCTGGCGGGGCGCATGGCCGGCGAGGCGAGCGTCGTCGTCGACTGGGCGATGCGCTACGGCCAGCCCTCGATCGCCGAGCGCATGGACGCGCTGATGAGCCAGGGCTGCGAGCGCATCCTCTGCTTCCCGCTCTACCCGCAATACGCGGCCTCGACCACGGCGACGGTGAACGACAAGTTCTTCGAGCATCTGCAGGCGCAGCGCTGGATGCCGGCGGCGCGCACCGTGCCCGCCTATCATGACGAGCCCGTCTATATCGACGCGCTGGCGCGCTCGATCGAGACGCATCTGGCCACGCTCGACTTCGAGCCCGAGCACGTCATCGCCTCCTACCACGGCATTCCGCAGAGCTACTTCCGCAAGGGCGACCCCTACCATTGCCATTGCCAGAAGACCTCGCGCCTCCTCGACGAGCGCCTCGGTTGGGCGAAGGGGCGGCTGATGACCACCTTCCAGTCGCGCTTCGGGCCGGAGGAATGGCTGCAGCCCTACACCGACAAGACGGTGGAGGCGCTGGCTGCGAGAGGCGTGAAGCGCATCGCCGTGTTCAATCCCGGCTTCGTCTCCGACTGCCTGGAGACGCTGGAGGAGATCGCGGGCGAGGCCGGCGAGATCTTCCTGCACGGCGGCGGCGAGAAGTTCGCGCACATCCCCTGCCTCAACGATTCCGAGCCGGGCATGGACGTGATCGAGCACATGGTACGGCGCGAGCTGCGCGGCTGGATCGACTGACGCGTCGGGACGCGAGATCGAAAGAAGGGCCGGCTCATTCCAGTGGAAGGCCGGCCCTTTTCGATGGCGCCGCTCAGTTCGCGGCGGCGACGCGCCAGATCGTGTTGCCGGCATCGTCGGCGACGAGGAGCGAGCCGTCGGCATGGGCCGCCAGCCCCGTCGGCCGCCCATAGACCTCGCCCGCCGCCTCGTCGCGGAAGAAGCCGGTGAGGAAGTCGACCGGCTGGCCCGAGGGCTTGCCGTCGGCGAAGGGCAGGTAGAGCACGCGGTAGCCGGCATATTGCGAGCGGTTCCACGAGCCGCGCTGCGTCACGAAGGCGCCGCTGCGGAACGCCTCGGGGAAGCCGGCGCTGG
>JBEVJK010000056.1:0-5000 GCA_040510195.1 Mesorhizobium sp.
GTCGACCGGTGGCGAGGTCGTGCCCGAGGAGGTGAGGCCGGCGGTGCCGATCAAGAAATCGGTGACGCCGGACTACATCATCTGCCTCGAGGACGGAAAGAAGTTCAAGTCGTTGAAGCGCCATCTGCGCACCCATTACGACCTGACGCCGGAGCGCTATCGCGAGAAATGGGGTCTGCCGCCGGACTGTCCGATGGTCGCCCCAAACTATGCGGTCGCCCGCTCCAAGCTGGCGCGGCAGATGGGGCTCGGCCAGCGCCCGCGTGGCAAGTGACGGCGTCGAACGTCAATCTCTCCACGATTTCAAGCGCTTTGTGTTGCTTGCGACCTTGCGGTGAAGGCTGCGTCGATTCATAAGTTGACAGACGGTTCGACGTGCCGATTCGCGGAGGGAGGGCGGCCCCCATGGCGCGGGATATGTCGCAAGGGGCTTTTCGGGCGCAGCTCGTGATTCCCGAGCAGCGACAACTCTTCGATTACTGGTCGGAGAAGGCGGCCGGGCGACGCATGCCTGATCGGGCGGACATCAGCCCGGCCCACTTCCCACGCCTGCTGCCGCTAGTGAGCCTGATCGAAAGCGAGGACGGGACCGGCAAGCTCAAGGTGCGGCTTGCCGGAACGCGTTTGCGCGAGATCTACGATCGGGAAATAACCGGGCTCTATCTTGATGAGATCGATAACGGACGCACTGCCGAATACTGGGCGGCCTCCTATGAGCGGGTGGCGAAGTCGGGCCGCCCGGCGCAAGGTGTCGTTCGCGGCCCCAGGGTCTCCAAAGAACATCTCGTGCAATTCTGGCTGAAACTGCCGTTGTCGCGCGACGGCAAAGCGGCCGCGATGATCCTTTGCTACGATGTTTGCGTGCCAGCGACCGACGTTTCCTGGCCAATCAACGCTACTCTGCGTTGAGTTCTTATGTATAGGCACTTCTTAGTTGACGTTCCTCGCGTTTGGGAGGAAAACCCTCCCTCTTCATGGCGGCGAGGACATTGACGATGCTGGAACAAAACAGGAACAAATCACCGGGTCTGGCAAGCGCGGTCAGGCGTGTCACGCGACTGCTCGACACCGGGCAGCGGGCCTTGGTCAGGCGTGGCGACGAGTTCGTCGTGGTGACCCGCAAGGACAAGCGGGTGCGCGGCGCCTCGTCGGTCCCTGCCTCGGTCGTGGCGGAGATGCGCCGCCTCGATCTTGTGGTGCCAAGCGGCAATCGGCTTGTCGGCAGGGCGCCGACCTTGCGCGGCGAGCACCGGCGGACCGAGTCACCGCTGCTGTGGCTGGCGCAGCGGCATGACGGTGAGGGGCGGCCGCTGATCTCGCAGGAGGAATTCGCCGCCGGCGAAAGGCTGCGGCAGGATTTCGAGCTGGCCCAGCTGTCGCCGCGCGTGACCGCCTTGTGGGGCATCGAGGGCGCGGTATCGACGACCGGCGGCCGCCGCTCCGGCCTGCCGCCCGACGGCCTGCCGGGCGCCGAGCGCGTGCTGCAGGCCCGCACGCGCCTCGACCGGGCGCTCAAGGCGGCCGGGGAGGGGCTTGCCACCATCCTGCTCGAAGTCTGCTGTCTCGAGCGTGGTCTCGAGGCGGCCGAGCGCCGTCTCGGCTGGCCGTCACGGTCGGGGAAGGTGGTGCTGCGCCTGGCGCTGGCCCGCCTCGCGCTGCATTACGGACTGAGGCCAGCCGCCAGGCCGTCAGGTGGCGGTGGCCTTGACGGCTTCGGCCTTCAGCCGCTTCACCATGGAGGCTAGGCCATTGGAGCGCTGGGGCGTCAGATGCTCCTCGAGTCCGAGCGGGCGCAGCGCGCCGAGCGTGTCGAATTCGGCAACCTCGCGCGCCGGCCGCCCCGACAGCAGCGACACCAGCAGCGCGATCAGGCCGCGGACGATCAGCGCGTCGCTGTCGCCACGGAAGCTCACCAGGGGTGTCCCATGACTGTCGCGGCTTTGGCGGAACGCGAACCACACCTGGCTGGCGCAACCCTGGACCTTGTTCGCGGCCGTGCGCTCCGTCTCGGGAAATTCGCCAAGCGCGCGCCCGAGCTCGATCAGGAAGCGATAGCGCTCTTCCCAATCGTCGAGATAGGCGAAATCCTCGACGATGGTGTCGAAGGCCGGCAGGCCGGCCGGGCGGGCGGCAATCGTGGCGTCCATGGCCTATCAGATAGAGGCCCGAGCCATCTCAGGCAAGCGCGCCGGTCAGCTCTCTCCCGACCGCTTCGGCGCCCGCCATTTCGGCCTGAGATCGGCCGGCTGCAAGGCATCCTTCACCGGTCTCTGGCTGCCGGCGACGGTGCTGGTGGTGATCGGATCGCCGAGCTTCGCCTCGGCGCCGGACGCCGCCGCCGATGGCGCTGGGGCATCGGCCCACTGGAAGAGGAGCCGCATGCCGTATTTGGCCTTGGCCTCCAGTGTCACGAGCAGGCTCCGGGCCGTGTCGCACACCGCCGGCTGGCGGCTGCAGAACCCCGACACGTCGTCGGCCGCAAGCAGCGCCGCCGCCAGCAGGTCGGCATTGGAAGCCTGCGGGGCAGGGGACGCGCCCGGCGTGCCGAGCGCGGCGTGCTGTGCCGCCGGCTGCTGCGGCGGTGACGGCAGCAGGAATGCAATGACCCCAAGATAGATCGCGGCTCGGATGATTCTCATATGGCTGGCCCTTCCATCCATCATCGAGCCTACGCCAGAAAGCTTGATGACGCCTCAATGGCCGGTCGGGTTTTTATCCGAGCGGAGGAAGGGGTGGTTAATCTTAGCGAATAGTGAATAGCGAATAGCGAATAGCGCGAGGAGCGCTCGTCCCAACTATTCGCTACTCGCTACTCGCTACTCGCTCTACTCACCTACATCGCCGCCATCCTCGCGCTGGATGGCCACCACCGCCGGGCGGGGCGGCATGGCGTTGGCGAAATCGGGCCAGCGGGTCTCGACCTTGTCGAGGCTGTCGGCATCCTCGGCCGGATGCTGCACCGACACGAACAGCGTCTTGCCGTCGGGCGTGAAGCACGGGCCGGTCGCCTCCGCGCCATGCGGGCAGGAGAACAGGAGCTTCGGTAGGCCGCGGGCCGGACCGTCGGTATCGACCCCGTAGATGCCGTCGGGCAGGCCGAAATCATTGGCCCCGTCGGTGGCGACGAACATCCGTCCCTTGGGATCGAAGGTGAGGTTGTCGGGATTGACGAACCAGCCATTGTCGGTGGTCTCAGGATGAAACTTCGCACCCTGCTTCGGGTCCTTGGGATTGCCCGCCAGCACGAACAGGTCCCAGCGATAGACATCGGCGGCGTGGTCCGCCTTCGCGCCCTCGCCGCCCGGCGGGATCAGCTCGATGATATGCCCATAGAGATTCTCGGGCCGCGTGTTGAGCGGGTTGAGCTTTTCGCCGGTGATCTTCTTGTTCTTGGTCATCACCGCATAGACGCGTCCGGTCACCGGATTGGTCTCGATATCCTCCGGCCGGTCCATCGGCGTCGCCTTGAGCAGGTCGGCCGCCTCGCGGGTCCTGAGCAGCACGTCGGCTTGCGAGGCAAAGCCATTGGCCTCGGTCAGCGGACCCGCGCCATGGGTGAGGGGCAGCCAGTTGAGCGTGCCGTCGGCATTGGCCTTGAGCACCGACAGCACGCCGCGATCGAGAATGTCGCGGGTCGCTTGCGGGTTCTTCGGATCGAACGGATCGGCCGAGACGAAGCGGTAGACATATTCGAAATAGTCGTCGTCGCCCATATAGACGACGATCCGCCCATCGCCATTGACCACCACGGTGGAGGCCTCATGCGCCATGCGGCCGAGCGCGGTTCGCTTGACCGGCACCGAGTTGGGCTCATAGGGATTGATCTCCACCACCCAGTCGAACCGGTTCGGCTCGTTCGGCTCCTTGTCGATGTTGAAGCGGTCCTCGAAGCGGGCGCGGCCATAGGTGTCGGAGCCGTCGAAGCCATAGCGCTCCAGCGTCTTGGCGCCCGGCGCCTTGCTCGGGTCGCCGCCGAACGTGTCGGACACCCCTTCCTCGCAGGTCAGCACGGTGCCCCACGGCGTGACCCCGCCGCTGCAATTGTAGCTCGTGCCGAGCACCTTGGTGCCGGTCGGATCGGCCGCGGTCTTCATGGCGTCATGCCCGGCGCAGGGGCCGCCGATCATGCATTCGGTGTCGAGGGTGATCCGCCGGTTATAGGGACTGTCGGGCACCGTCGTCCATTTGCCGCCGACCTTGCGCACCTCGACGATGGAATGGCCGACCGCCGCGTTGCACAGGGCCACCTGGTCGCCGCTCATGCTCTTGCCTGAATCCTTCTCCTTCAGGCCCTCGAACATGACATGCGGCGAGACATATTCGTTGTTGACGCAGAGCAGCCCGTGATCGCTCGCCGTCGAGCCGGGGGGCAGCGGCATGAAGGCGATGTAATCACAATTATAACCGAACCGTTGTGTCTGGCTGTCGGCGTCGAGCTTGGCTGGCTCGAAGGCGGCAGCGCCCGGCTTGAGCGGATCGCCCCAGGCGACCACCACATCGGCGCGATAACCCGGCGCCACATGGGCGTGCTCGTCATAGACGCGCTTGAGCTCGCTGAAGCCGAGGCTCGAGGCCGCCGCCTGGGCCACCGCCTGGCCGGCGAAAAGCGAGCCGACAAAGCCCGGTGCACTGGCGGCGCTCAATCCGGCCGCAGCGCCTGCAAGGAACGCGCGGCGCGAATAGCGCTCGGCAATGATGTCACGGAAGCTTGGTCGGTCCTGCTCAGTCCTGTTGCGCATCGTGCTGGTCCTTGGTTTTCGGAGGGCGCCGAGAAAAGCGCCGGGAGATGACGGATGGATGACTCGGAGGAGCGAATAGCGAATAGCGAGTAGAAGAGGACACCTCCCGCTGGCGAGACTGGAACCCCCTATTCGCTATTCGCCATTCGCTCCCTTCAACCGCTTCTTAACCGCGCCCGGGCTAGGGTTAACGCGGGCAAAAGTTGGTGGGCGTCTTGGGGCGTATGAGCGCTTTTGACGATGACGATGACCGGGGTCGGC
>JBEVJK010000057.1:0-18551 GCA_040510195.1 Mesorhizobium sp.
ACCTGCAGCCGGGTCGCCCCCAGCCAGGAGTTCGCTACCTCGAAGCCCTGGTGCACCTCGCCCAGGATCTGCTCCTTGGGCAGCCGGCAGTCGTCGAACTCCAGGATGGCATTGGTGTAGCCGCGGTGCGACACGTTGCGGTAGCCGTCGCGGACGGTGAAACCGGGCGTGCCCTTGTCGACGAAGAAGGCGGTGATCTTCTTGCGCTTGCCGCGCGGCGTCTCTTCCTCGCCCGAGGCCATGAAGACGATGGCGAAATCGGCGATGTCGGCGTGGCTGATGAAATGCTTGGTGCCGTTGAGCAGCCAGTCGCCACCCGTCTCGACGGCAGTCGCCTTCATGCCCCGCAGATCGGAGCCGGCGCCGGGTTCCGTCATCGCCAGGCAATCCCACTTCTCGCCGCGAATGCACGGGAACAGGTATTTCTCGCGCTGCTCCGCGGTGCCGGCGAGCAGGATGTTCGACGGCCGCGCCACGCATGTCCAGTGCAGCGCATAATTGGCTCGGCCGAGCTCCTTCTCGTAGAGCAGCCAGGTCACCGTATCGAGCCCGGCGCCGCCGACGTCTTCCGGCATGTTGGCGGCATAGAGCCCCGCCGCGATCGCCTTGGCCTTGATCTCTTCGATCAGCTCGCGGCGCAGATGGCCGCTTCGCTCGACCTCCAGCTCGTGCGGATAGAGCTCGTTCTCGACGAAGGCGCGCGTCGTGTCGACGATGAGCTGCTGCTCTTCCGAAAGGCCGAAATCCATGGCCCTACCCTTTCTTCCTGCCCTTGCCGGCGGTCTTGGCCTTCTTTGCCGACTTGCCGGACTTGTCCTTCTTGGTGGCCTTGGCGAGCTTCCTGCCGGCCTTCCCGGCCTTCCCGGCCTTGCCGGCCGCCTTCGCGGCATTGCCCGAAAGCTGGCGCGTGAAGTCGCGGTAGAGCGCCCCGGCGCCCCAGCCCTTGCCCCTGTTCTCCTTGGAGAGCGCCTCCATGATGGCCACCAGATTGTCGTCACGGATCCGTTCCAATTCGCGGATCGAAAGGCCGGCGGCTTGCGCGTCCGACTGGTCGGCGATCTTGTCGACGAGCTCCGGCGTCAGTTCCGGAACGTCCATGAGCTTGGTCCAGGGCCAGGCGAGGCATGGCCCGAACTGGGCGATGAAGTGCCGCATGCCGGCCTCCCCGCCGGCGATGCGGTAGACCTGGAACATGCCCATCTGCGCCCAGCGTATGCCGAACGAATAGCGCATGATGTCGTCGAGCTCCTCGACGGTGGTGATGTCGTCCTTGATCAGCCACAGCGCCTCGCGCCACACCGCCTCCAGCAGCCGGTCGCCGACGAACGCCTCGATCTCCTTGCGGATCACCACCGGCTTCATGCCGATTGCTGCGTAGATCGCCCTCGCCTTCTCGATCGCCGCCGGCGAGGTCTTCTCGCCGCCCACGATCTCGACCAGCGGCAGCAGGTAGACCGGGTTGAACGGGTGGCCGACCACCAGCCGCTCCGGGTTCGCCATGGCGCTCTGCATGTCGGTCGGCTTGATGCCGGAGGTCGAGGAGCCGATCAGCGCCTCCCGCGGCGCGCGGGCGTCGATCTCCGCCAGCACCTTGTGCTTCAGGTCCAGTCGTTCGGGCACGCTCTCCTGCACGAAGTCGGCGCCGTCGACGGCCTCGGCGATCGTCTTGGCATAGCGGATGCGGCCTTCCTTGGGCAGGCCGCCCGGCACCATGCGGCGATAGGCGCGACGCGCCCCCTTCATCACATCGCCGACCTTGCGGGCGGCTTCCGGGTCCGGATCGAACAGGCTGACGTCGATGCCGTTGAGCGCCAGCCGCGCCACCCAGCCCGCCCCGATGACGCCGCCGCCTATCGCGGCAGCCTTGCGGATTTCGACCATCAGTGCCCCTCCAGACCGTTTCGTTTCCGTAACGGAGCCTTCCTACCAACGCTTCTTGAGCTTCATCTTTTCGCGCACTGCGGAAGGGCCCATGATCTTCGAGCCCATGCCCTCGGCAACCTTCACCGCCCGCTCGACCAGCGCGCCATTGGTGGCGAGCACACCCTTGTCCAACCAGAGATTGTCCTCCAGCCCGACCCGGATGTGGCCTCCCGCCGCCAGCGCCACCGCCGTGTAGGGCAGCTCGTTGCGGCCGATCGAGAAGGCCGAGAAGGTCCAGTCGGCGGGCAGGTTCGTGGTCAGCGAAAGCAGCGTCGCGAGATCGTCGGGCGCCCCCCAGGGGATGCCCATGCAGAGCTGGACCATGACCGGGTCGTCGAGCAGCCCTTGGCCGTGCAGCCATTTGGCGAGCAGCAAATGGCCGGTGTCGAACACCTCGACCTCCGGCTTGACGCCCAGCGCCTGGATCTGCGCGGCCATCGCCTTCAGCATGGCCGGCGTGTTGGTCATGATGTAGTCCTGCTCGCCGAAGTTCATCGTGCCGCAGTCGAGCGTGCAGATCTCCGGCAGCAGCTTGGCGACATGCACCAGCCGCTCGGTGGCGCCGACCATGTCGGTGCCTTGCGCGGCCGGTGGCAGCGGCTGTTCGGGGCTGCCCAGCGTCAGGTCGCCGCCCATGCCGGCGGTGAAGTTGACGACGACGTCGATGCCCGACCGCTTGATGAGGTTCAGGACCTCTTCATAGAGCGCCACGTCGCGCGCCCCCTTGCCGGTCTCGGGGTTGCGCACGTGGATGTGGGCGATCGCCGCCCCGGCATTGGCCGCCTCGATGGCGGCGTCGGCGATCTGGCGCGGGGTGACCGGCACTTTGTCGGAGCGGCCGGCGGTGTCGCCCGACCCGGTGACGGCGCAGGTGATGAAGACGTCGCGGCTCGGCGTCAGTCCCATGGCGGAATCCTCCCGGAGAAGAGCCTCCACTGTGGCCCGACTTGCCAAATTCTGCTTCGCGATTTACGAAATCGAATTGATGAAAAGCGAAACCGCCAGCGTCTTCCAGCCCGAGCGCCTGCCGCTGGCGGTCACCTTGCTGGTGCTCGACGGCTCCTCGATCATGTGCGTGGCGTCGGCCGTCGACCCCCTGCGCGCCGCCAACCGCATCTCGGGCGAGACCATGTTCGACTGGAGGACCGTGTCGCTCGACGGCGAGGCGCCGGTCACCACCAGCGGCCTGCCGGTGGCGGTCAGCGGCCGCTTCGACCCGTCGGCGCGGACCGACATGCTGGTGATGATCGGCGGCTTCGGTACCCGCGACCACGCGGCGCCGGGGCTTCTCGGCGGCATCCGACGCGTCGCCCAGTCGGCGCGCGCCGTCGGCGGCGTCGAGGCCGGCACCTGGCTGCTCGGCCGTGCCGGCCTGCTCGAGGGTCGCGCCGCGACCACCCATTGGGAGGACATGGAGGACTTCGCCGCCGCTTTCCCGGAGGCCGACGTGCGCCCCGACCGCTACGTCATCGATGGGCCCGTCTTCACCACCGGGGGCGCCTCGCCGACCTTCGATCTGATGCTGCATCTGATCCGCATGCGCCTTGGCATGGCCGTGGCGCTGGATGTCGCCAGCGTCTTCATCTACGACCAGGCCAAGGCTGCGACCGACGCGCAGCCGCTCGTCTCGCTCGGCCGGCTCGACGGCTGGGACCCGCGGCTCGCCCAGGCGATCCGGTTGATGGAGGCGCATGTCGACGCGCCGCTCACCACGGCTGCGATCGCCCGCCGCGTCGGCGTCACGCCGCGCGCGCTGGAGCTCATCTTCCGCCGCTCGATCGGCGAGACGCCCGGCGCCTACTCGCTGCGGCTCCGGCTGAACGCCGCGCGCCGTCTCGTGCTCGACACGCGGCTTGCCATGGCCGACATCGCCGCGCGCACGGGCTTCTCCTCCGGCGCGGCGTTCTCGCGCGCCTTCGCCAGGAGCTTCGGCCTGCCGCCGGTCAGGCTCCGGCGGGTTCCTGACCCCTCCGCCCCTCAAACATAGCGGTTGACGATGTTCTCCAAGAGCTCCTGACGGCCCGAGCGCGGCTCCGGCTCGATCTTCTCCTTGACCACCCGGCCGGCAATCTCCTCCAGCGTCCGCTTGCCGGAAAGCATTGCCTTGCCCTCGGCCGAGTCCCAGCCGGCATAGCGCTCCTCCAGCGGGCCGAGCAGCGCCCGCTCCTCCAGCATGCGCGCCGCCGCCTTCAATCCGCGCGCGCAGCAGTCCATGCCGCCGATATGAGCGACCAGCAGATCCTCCGGATCGAGCGACTGCCGCCTCAGCTTGGCGTCGAAATTGGTGCCGCCCGTCTTGAAGCCGCCATTCAGCAGCACCTGGTAGAAAGCCAGCGCCATCTCGGGCACGTTGTTGGGGAACTGGTCGGTGTCCCAGCCCGACTGGTAGTCGTTGCGGTTCATGTCGATGGAACCGAAAATGCCGAGCGCGCCAGCCAGCGCCAGCTCGTGCTCGAAGGAATGGCCGGCGAGGATCGCATGGCCCTGCTCGATGTTGACCTTGACCTCCTTCTCCAGCCCGAACCTCTTCAGGAAGCCATAGACGGTGGCGACGTCGAAATCGTACTGGTGCTTGGTCGGCTCCTGGGGCTTCGGCTCGATCAGGATGGTGCCCTTGAAGCCGATCTTCTTCTTGTAGTCGACCACCAGCGAGAGGAACCGCCCCGCCTGCTCCTGCTCGCGCCCGAGGTCGGTGTTGAGCAGCGTCTCGTAGCCCTCGCGGCCGCCCCACAGCACATAGTTCTCGCCACCGAGCCGCTGGGTGACGTCCATGCAGGCCTTCACCGTCGCCGCGGCGTAGGCGAACACGTCGGGGTCGGGATTGGTCGCCGCGCCGGCCATCCAGCGGCGGTGCGAGAACATGTTGGCCGTGCCCCACAGGAGCTTGACACCCGTCTCCTTCATTTTGCCGGCAAAGACGTCGGCGATCTCGTCGAGGCGCGCCGCGCTCTCGGCGAAATCCTTGCCCTCCGGCCGCACGTCGGCGTCGTGGAAGCAGAAATACGGCGCGCCGAGCAGCGAGAACATCTCGAAGGCGACGTCGGCCTTGAGCTTGGCGCGCTCCATCGTGTCGCCGAACCAGGGCCGCTCGAACGTCTGGCCGCCGAACGGATCGCCGCCCGGCCAGGCGAAGGAATGCCAATAGGCCACCGCGAAGCGCAGATGGTCCTCGAGCCGCTTGCCGAGCACCTTTTCATCTGGGTCGTAGAAGCGGAAGGCGAGCGGATTGGTCGAGTCCGGACCCTCGTAGCGGATCGGCTGGATATCCTTGAAGAAGCCCGTGGTCACGTCGTCACTCCCTTGATGGCTGGATAGAGCGCGCGGTAGCGCCGATAAGCGGCCTGATAGGCGTCGGCATGCGCCAGCTCGGGCTCGACCGTCCCCGCCGTCTCCGGCGGCGTGCAGATGGACAGCGGATCGGCCGTTTCGGCAGCGATGAGGCCGAGCCGCGCGGCGCCGAAGGCGGCTCCGAAATCGCCGTCCGCGGGAATGTCGACCGGCAGCGCGAGCGCCGTGGCGATCGCCTTCAGCCAGTAGCGCGAGCGCGAGCCGCCGCCGATCGCCGTCACCCGCGTCAGCTCGGTGCCCGCCTCGCGGAGCGCCTCCTGGCTGTCGCGGAAGGCGAAGGCCACGCCTTCCAGCACCGCCTGCGTCAGGCTTGCGCGTCCGGTCTGGTGGGCCAGCCCGGTGAAGGCGCCGCGGATGCCGGCGTCGTTGTGCGGCGTCCGCTCGCCGCTGAGATAGGGCAGGAAGCTGACGCCGCTCGGCGCCTTCAAGTCGTCGCCCAGCTCGGCGGTGAGCTCGCCGGCCTTCCGGCCGGTCACCTCGGACAGCCAGTTGAGCGAGTCGGTCGCCGACAGGATCACGCCCATCTGGTGCCACGCATTCGGCAGCGCATGACAGAACGTGTGCACCGCGCTTGCGGGATTGGGCAAATAGGCGCCGTTGGCGGCGAACAGCACGCCGGACGTGCCGAGCGACACGAAGGCAGCTCCGGGCCGCACCGTGCCCATGCCGCAGGCCGAGGCGGCGTTGTCGCCGGCGCCGCCGGCCACGACGATGCCAGTGCCGAGGCCCCAGCGCCTGGCCAGCTCTGGCCTCAGCGTGCCGGCGGGCTCGGTGCCCTCCACCAGCGCCGGCATCTGGGTCCTGTCGAGCTCCGTCGCGGCGAGCAACGCGTCCGACCAGGCGCGTCCGCCGACGTCGAGCCAGGAGGTGCCGGCCGAATCCGACATCTCGGAAATGTGCTCGCCGGTGAGCCAGAGCCTCAGATAATCCTTGGGCAACAGCACCTTGGCGACCTTGGCGAAGATCGCCGGCTCGTTCTCCTTGACCCAGACCAGCTTGGGCGCGGTGAAGCCGGGAAAAACGATGTTGCCGGTGATCTTGCGGAACTCAGGGTCGGCGTCGAGCCTGGCCGCCTGGACGTGGCTGCGTGTGTCGTTCCAAAGGATGCAGGGCCGCAGCACCCGATCGTCGGCGTCGAGCAGCGTCGCACCGTGCATCTGCCCCGACAGCCCGATGCCGCGCAGCGCCTTGAGTTCGGCCGGATGCGCGGCGGCCAGCGCATCGAGCGCGGTCTCCGTGGCGGCGATCCAGTCCGCCGGGTCCTGCTCGGACCATCCCGGATGCGGCCGCGAGACCTCCAGCGCGCCATTCGCTTGGCCGATGATGCGCTGGGCGCCGTCGATCAGCAGCGCCTTGACCCCCGATGTGCCCAGGTCGAGCCCGAGATACATGCCTGGTTCCTCCCGCTCGAAGCTTCGCAGCAAACCCCCCGGGCTTGCAAGCGTCCAGGCGCCTCCCCCGACAGATTATTTCGAGGCTCGGAAAAATTCGCTGCCGCGGCGTGTGCACCTGTCGACTTCGCGAAAACACGCTTCTTGCGCAACAGCTTTCCGTCGAAGCGTGGGTTTTTGGAACAGCTTTGCCCACGCCTGGAACAAATCGAACGTCGTCCGCATTATCATTCTCTACATAATCTCTAGAGTTATCCGCGACACAACGGAGTCGAAGAGATGAAACCCTTCCCCCGCATGCTGCTTGCTGGCCTGGTGGCCGGTTCCGTCCAGGTCGGGACGCTTGCAATGGCCTTTGCGGAGACGACGATCCTCAACGTCTCCTACGACCCCACGCGAGAATTCTACAAGGACTTCAACGCCGCCTTTTCTGAGCATTGGAAGGCCGAGACGGGCGAGGACGTGACGGTGCAGGCCTCGCATGGCGGCTCCGGCAAGCAGGCCAGGGCGGTGATCGACGGCCTCGAGGCCGACGTCGTCACCCTGGCGCTGCAGAGCGACATCGACGCCATCGTCGAGAAGTCGAAGAAGATCAATCCCGACTGGCGCACGCGCCTGGAAAACAATTCGGCGCCCTACACCTCGACGATCGTCTTCCTGGTCCGCAAGGGCAACCCCAAGGTCATCAAGGACTGGGGCGACCTCACCCAGGAAGGCTTGCAGGTGATCACCCCCAATCCCAAGACCTCCGGCGGCGCCCGCTGGAATTACCTCGCCGCCTGGGCATGGGCCAATGGCAAGTTCGGCGGCGACGAGGCCAAGATCAAGGCGTTCGTCGCCGACATCTACAGCCATGTGCCGGTGCTCGACACGGGCGCCCGCGGCTCGACGGTGACCTTCGCCGAGCGCGGGCTGGGCGACGTGCTGCTCGCCTGGGAGAACGAGGCCTATCTGGCGCAGGACGAATTCGGCGCCGACCAGTTCGAAATCGTCATCCCGCCGCAGTCGATCCTGGCCGAGCCGCCGGTCGCCGTCGTCGATGCCAATGTCGACGCCAAGGGGACCCGCAAGGTGGCCGAGGCCTATCTGAAGTACCTCTATTCCGAGGACGGGCAGCGGCTGGCGGCCAAGCACCACTACCGGCCGTCCAAGCCCGAGCTGGTGCCGGCGGGCGAGCTGCAGAAGCTGCCCGAGCTGAAGCTGGTGTCCATCGACGACCCGATCTTCGGGGGCTGGGCCAAGGCGCAGCCTTACCATTTCGGTGACGGTGGTATATTCGACCAGATCTACAAGCCGGCCCAGTAGCAAAAGGACTCCATGTCGACAGCACCCGCCGAGGCGGGGTGGCGGTTCAGGACGCCGAGCGTCATTCCGGGCTTCGGATTGACGCTCGGCTTCTCGCTTGCCTACCTGACGCTCATCATCCTCATCCCGCTCTCCGGGCTCGTCTGGCGCACCGCGTCGCTGGGCTGGACCGAATTCGTCTCCATCGCGCTCGAACGCCGCACGCTGCAGGCGCTCAAGATCAGCTTCGGCACCGCGCTGATCGCCGCCGCCATCAACGTCGTCTTCGGCACGATCGTCGCCTGGGTGCTGACCCGCTACCGCTTTCCCGGCCGCCGCGTGGTCGACGCCATGGTCGACCTGCCCTTCGCCCTGCCGACGGCGGTGGCCGGCATCGCGCTCACCACGCTCTACGCGCCGCGCGGCTGGGTCGGCCAGCTGCTGACGCCGCTCGGCATCAAGGTCGCCTATACGCCGCTGGGCATCGTGATCGCGCTGGTCTTCATCGGCCTGCCCTTCGTGGTCCGCACCGTGCAGCCGGTGATGGAGGAGATCGACCGGGGTGTCGAGGAGGTCGCCGCGACGCTCGGCGCCAGCCGCTTCCAGACCGTCTGGCGCGTGCTGCTGCCGGGGCTCGGGCCAGCGATCCTTACCGGCTTCGCGCTCGCCTTCGCGCGCGGCGTCGGCGAGTATGGATCGGTCATCTTCATTGCCGGCAACCTCCCCTATGTGTCGGAGATCGCACCCTTGCTGATCGTCATCCGGCTGGAGGAATACGACTACCCGGCCGCGACCGCCATCGCGACGATCATGCTGGCGCTTTCCTTCGTCATGCTTCTGTTCATCAACCTGGTGCAGGCATGGAGCCGCAAGCGCTATGGTTGACCTGCCGTCCTTCCAGCCCGAGCAGCCGTCACGCTTCCGCTCCGCGGTCACCGAGACCCCGCCGGTCCGTGTCACGCTGACGCTCGTCGCGCTGGCCTTCCTGGCCGTCTTCCTCCTGCTGCCGCTGATCATCGTCTTCATCGAGGCTTTCAAGAGCGGCTTCGGCGCCTTCAACGAGGCGATTTCCGACCACGACACGCTGGCGGCGATTCGCCTCACTTTGCTGGTGGCGGCCATTTCCGTCCCGCTCAACCTGGTGTTCGGCGTCGCCGCGGCCTGGGCGATCGCCAAGTTCGAGTTCAAGGGCAAGGCCTTCCTCACCACGCTGATCGACTTGCCCTTCTCGGTCTCGCCGGTCATCTCCGGCCTCGTCTACGTGCTGCTCTTCGGCGCCGGCAGCGCGCTCGGACCTTGGCTCAGGGCGCACGGCATCGAAATCCTGTTCGCCGTGCCGGGGATCGTGCTGGCCACCGTGTTCGTCACCTTCCCCTTCGTCGCTCGCGAGCTGATCCCGCTGATGCAGGAGCAGGGCAATGGCGACGAGGAGGCGGCGCTGTCGCTCGGCGCCAGCGGCTGGCAGACCTTCCGCTATGTCACCCTGCCCAACATCCGCTGGGGCCTGCTCTACGGCGTCCTGCTCTGCAACGCCCGCGCCATGGGCGAGTTCGGCGCCGTGTCCGTGGTCTCCGGCCACATACGCGGCCTCACCAACACCATGCCCTTGCATGTCGAAATCCTCTACAACGAGTACAATGCGGTCGGCGCCTTCGCGGTCGCCTCCCTGCTCGCCGGCCTCGCTTTGGTCACGCTGGTCTTGAAGACATTGCTCGAAATCCGCTATGGCGCCGAGCTGGCGGCGACGCGGGGCCATTGAGCGAACGAGGGACAGTTCTGGCATGGAAGTTCGCGTCACCAATGTGCGCAAGGAGTTCGATCGCTTCCCGGCGCTCCGCGACGTCACGCTCGACATCCGCTCGGGCGAGCTCATCGCGCTGCTCGGCCCCTCCGGTTCGGGCAAGACCACCTTGCTCAGGCTGATTGCCGGGCTGGAGCGGCCGACCAGCGGCGCCATCTATTTCGGCGACGAGGATGCCTCGCTGAAGACGGTGCAGGAGCGCAATATCGGCTTCGTCTTCCAGCACTATGCCCTGTTCCGCCACATGACGGTGGCGGAGAACATCGGCTTCGGCCTCAAGGTTCGGCGCGAGGGCCGGCCGCCGAGCCGCGAGATCGCCCGCCGCGCCAGCGAGCTGCTCGACCTCGTCCAGCTGTCGGGCCTCGAGAAGCGCTACCCGGCGCAGCTTTCAGGCGGCCAGCGGCAGCGCGTGGCGCTGGCCCGGGCGCTCGCCATCGAGCCGCGCGTGCTCTTGCTCGACGAGCCCTTCGGCGCGCTCGACGCGCAGGTCCGCCGCGAGCTCCGGCGCTGGCTGCGCGAGATCCACGACAAGACCGGCCACACCACGGTCTTCGTCACCCACGACCAGGAAGAGGCGCTGGAGCTGGCCGATCGGGTGGTGGTGATGAGCCAGGGCCGCATCGAGCAGGTCGGCACCGCCGACGAGGTCTACGACACGCCGAACTCGCCCTTCGTCTTCTCCTTCATCGGCGAATCGAGCTCCTTGCCGGTGCGCGTGGAAGAGGGAGAATTGTGGATCGCCGACCGCGCCATCGGCCTCAAGGCGCCCGACGAGCCGCCTGGCGGCGCCGTGCTCTACTTTCGCCCGCATGACATCGAGCTCCTCGACAGCCAGGGCGGCTGCATCGCCGGAACGGTGGCGGCCAGCCGCCGCGTCGCCGGCACCCGCCATGTCGAGCTGGAGGTGGCCGGCGGCGGCCACCGTGTCGAGCTGGAGATCCCGACCTCGCACCCGGCCGCCGAGAAGACGCGCATCGCCTTCCGGCCGAAGAAGTGGAAGCTCTTCCCCGACGGCTAGTTTCCGGGCTTTGCGCTAGATCATTTCCGCTCTCCTTCGAATCGCGGAATTGCTCTATCTCTTTGTTTTTGCGCAATTCCGGACGCAAAACCGCTCGTCACTTTTGCTGGAATTGCCTTAGCTCGGCAAGCAAACAGCCGTGCCAGCGGGCTTTCCGGCCGCGCCGCTTGCCGTTCGGCCGAAAGCCGGGCGGCGAGTTCCCTCTCGTCGGCACGCAGCGCCGCCTCGATCAACGTCAGCGTGATGACGTCGCGCTGGGCGTGGCTGCCGCCGAAGCTGTGCGCCACGTCGCGCAGCGGCTCGATCAGCCGCGCCGCATCGCGATAGCGCCCCTCGCCGAACGCCTTGACGGCGAGGGTCACCGGCCGCCCGACATCGCGGGTGAAGGCCGCATTGTCGCCGGGACCGGCCATCGCCGCCTCCTGGGCCGAGAGGAGCTCGGCCGCCGCCTCCTCACGCCCGGCGCCGACGAAGGCCATCATGGCATGCGCGTCGTTGAAGGCGTAGTGGCCCGCGCTGGCCTTGGGCGCCCAGTTCTCGGCGACCGCTTGCCAGCGCTCGCCGACATCCGCACCGGCAAGGTGGAGCCGCCACAGCAGCGCCGACGCATCGACCAGGTTCAGCGCCAAGGCCGAGCGGTCGCCGAAGATCGGCCCGTCGAACAGCGCCAGCGCTTCGTCGAGCTCCCCGAGCTCGTAGTGGAAAAGCGCGAGATGCCACCAATTGTGGATTTTCAGGAAGCTGTCGGTCGACCAGCTTTCCGGACTGGCGCGCATCCAGGCGATGCCGTCGCGCTGCCGCCCTTGCATCTCCATCACATGCGCCACCGCATGCTGAGCCCAGCCGTCGCGCGGCTCCAGCCCCACAGCGCGCCGCCCGGCCCGCTCGGCGGCGGGGTAGTCGCCGCTCTCCTCCAGCCCGAACGCGTGCATGCCGAGAACGGCATGGTAGCCGGGCATGCCCTCCTGCCACGCCGGCATGGCGCGCCCGATGCGGTCGCGCAGGCGCATTGCCTGGCCGGTGAAGAAGTCGATCTGATGCCCTGCCTGCAAGGCAAGCACGTCGCGCGGCGTCTCGACCGTGAGCTCCTCGAGGATGCGGCCGGCCTCGTGCCATCGCCCCTCGGCGAGCGCGCCCAGCGCGGCCACATGGGCACGCTCGCGGGTGCTTGCCGGCAGGGCAGCGGCCCGCTCGTGGCAGGCGCGCAATGTCGGCAGCGCCGAATGCTCGGTCGACAGGCCGTAGAGATACCCTTTGAGCACATGCGCCATGACGAAGCCGGGAGCCGCCTCGATCACCGCCTCGACCGCTCCCGCGGGGTCGCCGACGAAGCATTGGAGCTGCCGCAGTGCCGATTGGTACGACGCCAGCGCGGCGGGCTCGGCGCCGGAGAGCGTCAGCCCCAGATCGTCCTTCACGGCCACGGCAAGCGCCTCCGTACGCGCCTCAATTCCCCGAGCGGACGGCAATGGTGGCGATGCCGGCGCCCACCAGGAGCGTGCCGCCTGCCTTGTTGAAGGCGCCGACGGCGCGCGGATTGCTGACCACGCGACCGGCCCGCGCGGCGACCAGCGCGTAGCCGAACGCGTTGAGGAAGGCGAGCACCAGGAACGTCGTCTCGAACACCAGCATCTGCAGCGGGAAGTTGGCGCCGCGGTCGATGAACTGCGGCAGGAACGCGACGAAGAAGGTGATGCTCTTGGGGTTGAGCGCGGTCACCAGCCAGGCGTGCACCAGCATTCTGCCCGCCGGGGTCCGCTCCGTCCGCGGCCTTGCGTCGAGTGTGCCGCCGGCGCGGAACAGCTTGATCCCGAGATAGATGAGATAGGCCGCGCCGATCCATTTCAGCACCGTGAAGACGGTGGCCGAGGCCATGAGCAGCGCGCCGATGCCGAGCATGGAGAGCGTCATGGCGGTGAAATCGCCGAGCGCCACGCCGGCCGCCATGGGCAGCGCCGTCCTCAAGCCTTGGCCGAGCGCGTAGGAGACGACCAAAAGGATGGTCGGCCCGGGAATGATCAGCAGCACGGCGGACGCCGCAGCAAAGGCGGCCCAGGTCTCGAGGCTCATGAAAAGGCTCCGGTTCGCAGCGTGCGATCAATCCAGAGCTTCAGGCACTTGTAAAGGCCTGGCGCCGCCCGTTCTGGGTCGGATGCACCCTCACCCGGCAGCTTCCCCCGTGCCGCGGGCCAGATAGAAGCGGGCGATTGCGCGCATCCGCTCCGGGCTCATCGGCGCGCCGTGGCCCCCGAACGCGCGCCGCACCGGCAGCTCCGCCAGCCGCGCCATGGTCGCCCGGTAGGCGGCACGGTCGCTGTCGGGCAGCGCGTCGTAAAGCTCGTCGTCATAGATGGCGTCGCCGCTGAAAAACAGGCCGTCGCGCTCGTCATAGAGGCCGATGGACCCCGGCGAGTGGCCGGGCAGCGACAAGACGGTCAGCCGCCGGTCGCCGGTGTCGACGACATCGCCCTCGCCGAGCAGGCGGGTGAGCGGCGCCGGCGTCAGCCGCCACGCTTTGGCGCTCCAGCCCTCGTGCGGAGGCCGCGCCACCGGCTCCTTCAGCGACCGGAACATGTCGGCATAGGTGAAGCGGTCGTCCATGGTGGCGAAGGCCTCGGCCTCGACCGCCGGCCCGGCCCTGTCGGCGAACTGGTGCAGGGAGCCGACGTGATCGACATGGCCGTGCGTGGCCACCGCCAGCAGAGGCTTGCCCGGCGTCGCCGGCAGCGCCGCCGAAAGGTCGCCGATGCCCATTCCCGTGTCGACCACCAGGTCGAGGTCGCGGCCTTCGAGATGGAAGATGTTGGCGCGGAAGATCGGGTGCACCTCGGGCTCTTCGATCAGCGTCAGGCCAGCCTCCAGGAAATGCTTGCGGAACCATTCGGCCATTGCGGGCCCTCTCTTCTTCAGCCTTTGTCAACCATGAATCGTCAGGATTGCCGCCGGTTCAACCCCTCGAGGCATCGATTCCGTGTCGCACTCCAAGTTCGCTTCGCCTGCCGGCCTCTCGCAAGCCCTGGTCACCCGCCGCCGCCTGCTGGCCGGCGGCCTCGGCCTCGTCGCCGGCGCCGCCGGATGCACCCGCTCAATGGATGTCGACGCGCTGCAGATCGACACCACGACGACCGGCGGCATCCGCCCGCAGATCAGCGTCGACCGCGCGGTGACGAGTCCCGAGCTGATGTATGCCTCGTTGACCGACGAAGGCTTCCAGCTGCCCGAGGTGCCGTTCGAGAAGGTCGATGCCCGCTATCGCCGCCAGATCGTCGTCGACCCCACCGGCGAGGCGCCGGGCACCATCGTGGTGCATCTGCAGGAACGCTTCCTCTACCTCGTTCAGCCGGGCGGCGACGCCCTGCGCTACGGCGTCGGCATCGGCCGCGACGGCTTCCGCTGGTCGGGCCGCGCCAACATCCAATATGGCAAGAAATGGCCGCTTTGGACGCCTCCCAAGGATATGATCGCCCGCAAGCCGGAGCTGGAGAAGTGGCGCAACGGCCAGCCGGGCGGCCTCGACAACCCGCTCGGCGCCCGCGCGCTCTACATCTACAAGGACGGCCAGGACACCGGCTACCGGGTGCACGGCTCGCCCGAATGGTGGTCGATCGGCCAGGCGCTGTCCTCGGGCTGCGTGCGCATGATCAACCAGGACGTCATCGACCTCTACAACCGCGTGTCCAGCAAGGCACCTATCGTCGTGGCCTAGGCGTTCAGAACCATCGCGCGGCTATCCGACGAACGGGCCTGGCCCCGGCACTCGGTCAGGAAGCAAGGCAACGCGAACCTTCAGAACCAGCTCGCGATGTATTTCGACAGCTGGCCGATCGCCATACGCAATCAAAGTCACCATCGTTCGGATGACTTCTCTCATCATCGCTCCACCTCACCGGTCTACCTGGAGAGATGCCTTCTCGGTTATTTTCCACAGTAGGCCAAGCCGCCCGCGATAGCGCCGGCAGCGCCATTTCGCAATTCACCGGCTGGAGACGGCCCACCCGAGAGAGCACCGGCGACAGCTCCTCCGATCACGCCGGCAACGCAATACCCGCTGACATCGACAGGATTTTTCGCCGTAGCTGGTCGACCACCCCCCTTAGTCACTCCAACACCGTTACCTCCATCCACTATTGCCGCTGCTGCTGCCCATTTCAGAACCATCTAATCAAGATTGCAATAATTCTCAAATACAATCATAGGTGTACCAAACCCGTTCGCCCGCCGTCAAGCGGATTGCGCCATGGAACGAGTCGCGCCAAGGTGGCGCCAACGACGCAGCCGCCGGAGGAAAGACCCATGCCACGCACCTTCGTGATCGCCCAGGGCGGCGGCCCCACCGCCGTCATCAACCAGACCCTGGCCGGCGCCGTCAGCGAAATCGAGAAGCGCCACCCCGATGCGCGCATCCTCGGCGCGCGCCACGGCGTGCGCGGCATCCGCGACGGCGACTATGTGGACTTTTCCGACGTGCCCCCCGAGCGCCTGAGGAAGATCGGCCGCACGCCGGGCGCCGCTCTCGGCTCGACCCGCGACAAGCCGGACGCCGCCTATTGCGAGAAGGTGCTGGCCGGCCTGCAAAAGATCGGCGCCGACGCCTTCATCTATATCGGCGGCAACGATACGGCCGGCACGCAGCAGATCCTGACCGAAGCGGCCGGCGGCAAGATCGCCTTCGTCCACGCACCGAAGACCATCGACAACGACCTGATGGAGAACGATCACACGCCCGGCTTCATCTCGGCCGGCGAGTTCGTCGCCGGCGCCTTCCGCAGCGTCGATCTCGACTTCCGAGCCCTGCCCGGCGTCTATGTGGGCATCGTCATGGGCCGCCACGCCGGCTTCCTGACCGCTGCCGCCGCCGCCTGGCGCGACGAGGAGGACGACGGCCCGCACCTCCTCTACGTGCCGGAACGACCCTTTTCGGTAAAGCGTTTCATCGACGACGTGTCCGAGACTCTGGGGAAGTACAAGCGCTGCATCGTCGCTGTCTCGGAGGGCGTCTCGACGGCCGACGGCAAGGCGCTCGTCGAAAGCCTGGTGCCGGCCGACAAGCTCGAGCGCGACCAGCATGGCAACGTCAAGCTTTCCGGCAGCGACCTGACGATGGCGTTCGAGCGGGCCCTGGCCGAAGGGCTGCCCGGCAAGCGCGCCCGCGTGGACGCGCTGGGCTACATGCCGCGCGGCTACATCGGTGCCATCAACGAGACGGATGCGAAGGAGGCCTTCGAGGCCGGCCAGTTTGCCGTGGCGACCGCCGACGAGGGCGGCGGCTCGGTGGCGCTGCAGGAGGAAGGCGGCCGCACGGTCATCCGCAAGGTGCCGCTGTCGGCGGTCGCCGGCAAGACGCGTCACATGCCGGACGACTTCCTGCTGGCTGACCGCAACCAGCTCTCCGACGCCGGCATGGCCTATCTGCAGCGGCTGATCCCCGAGAAATACGAGATCGGCCGCCCCTTCGTCTGATCGTCGCTATTCGGCAGCGATCGGCAGCGAACGCCCTGCGGCGCGCTCCAGCGCATGCACGTTGACCGCAGGTGCGGTCGCCGCGGCCTCGGGCTCGTCCTGCGCATTGGGCCGCACCAGGCGCCGGAAGAGCCGTGCCGTGCCGTTCGCCGCATCGTCCATGATCGTGTAGAAGGACGGCACGAAGACCAGCGACAGGACGGTCGACACCAGAAGGCCGCCGACCACCGCCAGCGCCATCGGCGCGCGGAACTCGCCGCCGTCGCCCAGCGCCAGCGAGGCCGGAATCATCCCCGCCGACATGGCGATGGTGGTCATGACGATCGGCCGCGCCCGCTTGCGCCCGGCATCGATGATCGCCTCGGCCCGCGGCACGCCCTGCTTGACCTCCTCCACTGCGAAGTCGACCAGCATGATGGCGTTCTTGGTCACGATCCCCATCAGCATCAGGATGCCGATGACGACCGGCATCGAGACGGCAGAATTGGTCAGCCACAGCGCGGCAACCACGCCGCCGATCGCCAGCGGCAGGGAAGCCAGGATGGTGAAGGAGTGGAACACCGAGCCGAACAGCAGGATCAGCACCACGAGCACGAGCATCAGGCCGGTGCCCATGGCGGTCGCGAAGCCGGAGAAAACCTCGCCCATGATCTCGGCGTCGCCGGTCTCCTGGATGCGCGTGCCGGGCGCCATCGACTTCACCTCCGGCAGCGCCCAGACGGTCGCCAGCCCGTCGCTGAGCTCGGCGCCGAGTGCCATGTCGGCGCCGATCACCACCCGCCGCTCGCGGTTGAAACGCTCGATCGACGACGGACCCTGGCCGAAGCGGATCTTGGCGACCGACGACAGCGGCACCGTCACGCCGGACGGAGTCGTCACCGGCAGCGCGCTGACCACCGCAAGGTCGTCGCGCGCCGCCTCGTTGAGCTGCACCCGGATCGGGATCTGCCGGTCGCCGACAGTGAACTTGGCGAGGTTCTGCTCGATATCGCCGATGGTGGCGATGCGCAGCGTCTCCGACAGGACCGCGGTGGAGATGCCGAGCTCGGCCAGCCGCTCCAGGTCGGGCTCGACGATGATCTCCGGGCGGTCGAGTGCTGCGTTGGAGCTGATCGCCCGGAACATGCCGGTATTGGCCATGGCGCTCTGGATCTTGCGCGCCTGGTCGGCCAGCACGTCGCCGTCATGTCCCATGACGCCGAAGGCGAGCTGCCGTTCGCCGCGGTCGTTGACGAAATAGGCGCGCAGGTCCGGAATGACTTCCATCTTCCTGAGCAGCGTCTCTTCGATCGCGTGCTGCGGCACGTCGCGCTCGGACTTGTGCTTGAGGTCGGCGACCACCGTGGCGCGCCGCGGCTCGAGCGTACCGGTCGGGTTGGAGCCGCCGATGACATAGACGTTCTCGACCTCGGGCACCTCCTTCATCAGCCGCACCACCTCGTCGGTGGTCTGGCGCGTGTCGTCGAGCCGGCTGCCGGGCGGCAGCTCGAGCGAGAACACGATGCGGCTGGCGTCTTCCTTGGGGATGAATCCCGACGGCAGGGTTCCCATGGCGTAGATGGAGCCGGCGAAGAAGGCGATGCCGGCGGCGAGCGTCGCCCAGCGGAAGCGCAGCGTCCCCCTGAGCAGCGCCAGGTAGCCGCGCATCACCAGACCGGGCTTCGGTTCCTCATGGGCATGGTCGCGCAGGAAATAGGCGGCGAGCATCGGCGTGATCAGCCGCGCCACCAGCAGCGAGAAGAACACGGCGACCGCCACCGTCAGGCCGAACTGCTTGAAATACTGGCCGGCGATGCCGCCCATGAAGCTCACCGGGGCGAACACCGCCATGATGGTGGCGGAGATCGCGATCACCGCCAGCCCGATCTCGTCGGCCGCCTCCAGCGAGGCGCGGTAGGGCGATTTGCCCATCTTCACATGGCGCACGATGTTCTCGATCTCGACGATGGCGTCGTCGACCAGGATGCCGACCACCAGCGTGATGCCGAGCAGGCTGACCAGGTTGAGCGAGAAGCCCATCATGTCGATCGCCCAGAAAGCGGGGATGATCGAAAGCGGCAGCGCCACCGCCGAGACCAGTGTGGCGCGCACGTCGCGCAGGAAAAGGAACACCACGATGACCGAAAGCGCCGCGCCTTCCAGCAGGGTCTCCAATGCGGCCTCGTAGTTGCCCTCCGTGTAGGTGACCGAATCGTCGACCTTTGTGATCGCCACCTCGGGATGGGCGGCGGTCAGCTCGGCGACGGCCGCGCCGACCCGCTCGTTGACCTCGACATCGCTTTCGCCCTTGCCGCGGAAGACGCCGAAGGACACCACGGTCTGCCCG
>JBEVJK010000058.1:0-75056 GCA_040510195.1 Mesorhizobium sp.
CAGTGACCTACATTTCCACGACCTGCGCGGCACCGCCATCACGATGCTGTGCGAGGCCAAATGCACCACGCCCATGATCGCTTCGATCACGGGCCACTCCCTCAAGACGGTGACCACGATCCTCGACAAGTACTTAGCTCGCACTCGCGTTCTCGCCGGAGAGGCTGTGACCTTGTTCGAGAACGCAAAGAGCACAGAGTTTGCAAACCGTTTGCAAACCAGGATCCCTAAGCCGTAGACAAGGACGCCTAAGTGGTTGAAAAGATTGGCGCGCCCGAAGAGATTCGAACTCCTGACCCCCAGATTCGTAGTCTGGTGCTCTATCCAGCTGAGCTACGGGCGCGCATAGGCCGCAAGGCCCCGACGGCCGAAAAGGCTCGGCCGCAATGGTGAGCAGCTACCTAGCGATTGGCGTTCCAAATTGCAAGCCGGCGGCGCTTGAAAAAGGCCTGCGCTGCGCGGCGAGCCGCATGATGCGTCTATCCGCTCTCAATCGGAGTTGATTTCGCGGTGAAAGCGCTGGCGACTAGACTGGCAGGCAAAGAGGAGTTCGCCAACGATGAACCGACGTTTCCTGCTTCTCGCCGGCAGCGGCGCAGCCATCATTGCGGTGGCCGCTGCGACCCGCCGCTTCGGCGCGGTCGGCCCTGCACAAGCAGAGACCTTCGAGGTGGCCAAGACTGCCGACGAATGGCACGCAACACTGTCGGCGGCGCAGTTCGCCGTGCTGCGCGAGGAGGATACGGAGCCGCCCGGCACTTCGCCGCTGCTCCACGAGAAGCGTGAGGGGGTCTTCCACTGCGCCGGCTGCGACCTGCCGGTCTATTCCTCGAAGGCCAAGTACGAGTCCGGCACCGGTTGGCCGAGCTTCTGGGAGTCGCTGCCCGGAGCCGTCGGGCTCAAGGAAGACAATTCGCTGTTCATGGCGCGAACCGAATGCCATTGCCGCCGCTGCGGCGGCCATTTCGGCCACGTCTTCGACGACGGGCCTCCGCCGACCGGCAAACGGCACTGCATCAACGGGCTGGCCTTGACCTTCAAGCCGGTCACGACATGAGGCCCTAGCGGCTGGCGGCTGCGGCAAGGACCGCCTCTCGCAGCTCGGCGATGCCGGTGCCGACCTCCGAGGAGGTGGCAAGCACCGACGGGAACGACGCGGGCCGGCGGCGGACCGCTTCGGCGGTCGTCTCGCGAAGCCGCTCCAGAGCCGGCGGCTTGATCTTGTCGGCCTTTGTCAGCACCAGCTGGTAGGAGACGGCAGCCTTGTCCAGGAGGTCGAGCACTTCGGCGTCGTTCTTCTTCAGCCCATGGCGGGCGTCGACGAGGAGATAGACGCGCTTGAGCGTGACCCGGCCCTTGAGATAGTCGAAAACCAGGCCCGTCCAGCGGTCGACCGCGTCCTTCGGCGCCTGGGCATAGCCGTAGCCCGGCATGTCGACCAGTGCCAGCGGCGGCAGGTCGCCTGCCTCGCCGGAGAACCCGTCGGGGACGAAGTAGTTGAGCTCCTGCGTGCGGCCTGGCGTGTTGGAGGTGCGTGCCAGGGCCCGTTGCCCGGTGAGCGCGTTGATCAGCGACGACTTGCCGACGTTGGAGCGGCCGGCAAAGGCGATCTCGGGCGGCCCTTCGGGGGGCAGGAAGCTCATCGCCGGCACGCCGCGGATGAACACCCACGGTCTGCCGAAGAGCTGAGGATCCAGGGTACTCGCGTCGTTCACGTTGCCCTCCCCGCCTATTCGGCCGGCGACGGCTTTTTCTTGAACAGCCCGGCGAGGTTGTCCCATAGCTCGATCTTGGCGCCCTGACGCTTCATGATCACGCCCTGCTGGACGATCGACAAGGAGTTGTTCCAGGCCCAGTAGATCACCAAGCCGGCCGGGAAGGTCGCCAGCATGAAGGTGAAGATCAGCGGCATCCAGTTGAAGATCATCGCCTGCGTCGGATCGGGCGGCGTCGGGTTCATCCGCATCTGCAGGAACATCGTCACGCCCATGATCAGCGGCCAGACCCCGATCATCAAGAAGGCGGGCACGGCGAAGGGCAGCAAGCCGAACAGGTTGAAGAGCGAGGTCGGATCGGGGGCGGCGAGGTCCTGGATCCAGCCGAAGAACGGCGCATGGCGCATCTCGATGGTCACGTAGAGCACCTTGTAGAGCGCGAAGAACACCGGAATCTGGATGAGGATCGGCCAGCAGCCCGCCAGAGGGTTGATCTTCTCCTGCTTGTAAAGCTCCATCATCGCCTGCTGCTGCTTCATCTTGTCGTCCGCGTACTTCTCGCGGATCTCGAGCATGGCGGGCTGTACCTTCTTCATGTTCGCCATGGACACGTAGGACTTGTTGGCGAGCGGGAAGAAGATGAGCTTGACGATCACCGTGGTGGCCAGGATGGCCAGTCCGAAATTGCCGAGCAGCTTGTAGAGGAAGTCGATGAGATAGAACATCGGCTTGGTGATGAAATAGAACCAACCCCAGTCGATCAGCAGATCGAACTCGCGGATCTTCCGGTCCGCCTGGTAGGCCTGGATGGTGCCCACCTCCTTGGCCCCGGCGAACACCTTGGTCTCCACCTCGGCGCTGGCGCCTGGCGCGACGGTGATCGGATCGCTGATGAAGTCGGACTGATAGCGTGGCCGCGCGTCGGCAAAATAGGCGTAGCGCGGCTGGAAAGGCTGCGTCTCTGACGGCACCAGGGCGGCGGCCCAGTACTTGTCGGTGATGCCCAGCCAGCCATTGCTCGACTTGCCCGGCTTGACCTCCTTCTCCTTCTCGATCTTGGAGTAGCTGACCTCCTCGAGGCCCTCCTCGCCGGTGACGCCGATCAGCCCCTCGTGAAGCACGTAGGCGCTGGCATGCGTCGGCTTGTCGAAGCGGGTGACGCGACCGTAGTTGTAAAGGGTCACGGGCTGGGTGCCGGCGTTGGCGACGGAGTCGGCCACCGTGAACATGTAGTTGTGGTCGACGGCGATGGTGCGCCTGAACGTCAGGCCCTTGTCGTTGGTAAAGGTCAGCGTCACGGGCGTGTCGGGGGTGAGCGTGGGCGTGCCTTCGACGGTCCAGACCGTGTCGGCACCGGGGACGGCACCCGTCGTGGCGCTGCCGTCGAAGCCGATCTCCACGAACTGCCCGTTGGGCAGCACCGCAGGATTGAGCAGCTCGATGGTCGGCGAGTTCTTCTCCACCGTCAGGCGGTAGTCCTTGAGCCGGATGTCGTCCAGCCGGGCGCCTACGAGGTTGATGGAGCCCGAAAGGCGCGGTGTGTCGATCGGCACGCGCTGCGTCGTCGCCAGCGCGGCGTCGCGGCTCGCCTGCGAGGCCCCATCGGTGCCGGGAACGCCGGCGCTGCCGGGAACGGTGCCGGCGGCGCCGGGCGAGGCCGGACGGGCGACGCCGGGGGTCTGCTGGGGTGCGGGCACGGCCGCCTTGCTCTCGGCCTCGACCCGCTCCGCCTCGACGCGCGCGGCCTCGCGCTGCGCCTCGATGCGCGGGTTCATGTAGAAGACCTGCCACAGCGTCAGGATCAGCACGGACAGCGCGATGGTGATGAAGAAGTTGCGGTTGTTTTCCATCAGGGGCCCTAACGCGTTGCGCGGATGCGTCGAGACAGCTCGGACACCAGCGTCGCGAACGGAGCGCGCACGATCTCCCCGCGCCCGACGATCACATAGTCATTGCCGGCCAGCATGTCACCTGCGGCATGTCGACGAACGGCCTCGCGCAGGCGGCGGCGGATCCGGTTTCGTTGCACCGCGTTGCCGGCTTTCTTGGTCACCGTCAGGCCGAAGCGAGGCGGTTTTGCGTCGCCTCGCCCCAGCACTTCGAGCAGGAACAGCCGCCCGCGGCGCTTCTCGCCACGGCGGACGGCCAGAAACTCCGCGCGCTTGCGAAGCTTGGCGGGTGCGGTCGTCGCCCCGGGCTTGCCGGTCTCCGGCAAGTCTGGTCGCCCTCTCAGGCGGAAAGCCGCTTGCGGCCGCGGTTGCGGCGAGCGGCAACGACGCCCCGCCCGCCCTTGGTGGCCATGCGGGCGCGAAAGCCATGCCGACGCTTGCGGACAAGCTTGGAAGGTTGGTAGGTGCGCTTCATTTGTTTGATACCGCGGCGTGCGGCCCTTCTTGGTTCTGTCGCTATGAACAGGAGCGTTCGCCGGGGCCGACAGAGCACGCAAAAAGGTGCGCGCCGATTGCTCGGCCCGAGCGTCGCCGGGCTTATAGGAACAAGGGACGGCGAAGTCAATCGTGGGAGCGAACCCCTGCAAACGGCGTCGCGCCAGGCTCGCGGCACGGTGACCGGCCGTCGTTGGGCGGTCAAAACCCGGTGATGCGGCGCCGGACGGCTTGCCTCGCAGCCTTCCGTGGCTCATCTGAGGCGGGAAAGGCGGCCCCAGACCGCCTCCCCGGCAAAGGACGCGACATGGCCAAGGCGGCGGCTTCGACCGCAAGCAGCGAGGAGCGGACGGTCGTGCCCAGACGCCGCGGCGCCTGGCGCTTCCTGCCGATCGCGCTGATCGCAGCCGGCCTTGCGGCGGGGAGCGCGCTGGGCTGGACGCGCGCGCTGAGCCTCGCCTCCCTCGCCGACAGCCGGGACATGCTCCAGGCCCTGGTCGCGGCGCATCCGTTCGCCGCCCCGCTCGGTTACGTGGCGGTCTACGCTGCGGCGGTCGCCTTCTCGTTCCCGGCGGCCTCGGTGCTGACGATCATCGGCGGCTTCCTGTTCGGCTGGGCCCTCGGTGCGGCGCTTGCCGTGGTCGCTGCGACCGTGGGAGCCACGGCGCTGTTTTCGGCGGCACGGACCGCCTTCGGTGAGGGACTCAAGGAGCGGCTCTCCGGGATTTCCGCCAAGCTCGCCGACGGCTTCGAGCGCGACGCCTTCGCTTTCCTGCTGGTGCTGAGGCTGGCGCCGTTCATCCCCTTCGTGGCCGTCAACATCGCACCGGCCCTGTTTCACGTGCGGCTGAAGACCTTCGTCGCCGCCACCGCCATCGGCATCGTGCCCGGCGCCATCGCCTATGCCTGGCTGGGCGAAGGGCTGGGCAGCGTGCTCGCCGCCGCAGCCGCCGCCGGGCGGCATGTCAAGGTCAAGGACCTGGTGACGCCCGAGATCACGGTCGCCTTCGCCCTGCTGTCGCTTGTTGCGCTCGTCGCCGCCATCGTAAAGAGGCGGTGGGGAACGGGCGCAGCCGGCGACGGCTCGACCGGACGCTGATCCTCCACCGGGACCTTGCCATGGCCGAGCTCGTAACGCCCGACATCTGCGTCATCGGCGCCGGTTCCGGCGGCCTGTCGGTGGCCGCCGCGGCAGCGGCGTTCGGCGTCGGCGTGGTGTTGATCGAGAAAGGCGAGATGGGCGGCGACTGCCTGAACTTCGGCTGCGTGCCGTCGAAGGCGCTGCTCGCCGCCGCCCGCCAAGCCCAGACGCTGAGGCAGGGCGCCGCCTTCGGCATTGCCGACGTCGAGCCGACGGTCGACTTCGCGGCCGTGGCGCGGCACGTTGAGGCGACGATCGCCGAGATCGCGCCCAACGACTCGGCCGCCCGCTTCACGGCGCTGGGGGTGCAGGTCATGCGCGCCGAGGCATGCTTCGTCGACCGGCGGACCGTCGCCGCCGGCGACCGGCTGATACGGGCGCGGCGCTTCGTCATCGCCACCGGCTCGGCACCGCGCATCCCGCCCATCCCGGGGCTCGCGCAGGTGGCCTTTCTCACCAACGAGACGATCTTTGCGCTGCGGAAGCGGCCTGCCCATCTGCTGGTGATCGGCGCCGGACCGGTCGGCCTGGAGCTGGCGCAGGCGTTCCGCCGGCTCGGCTCTGAGGTGACGGTCATCGAGGCGGCCCGGCCGCTTGCCACCGCAGACCCCGAGGCGGCCGCCGTGGTAACCGGCGCACTGGCGCGTGAAGGGGTTCGCCTGCTCGCGCCGGCGACCGTCGTCGAGGCCCGCAAGCAGGGCCGGAGCGGCGTCCGGCTGCTCGTCGAGACCGCTGGCCGCGAGCACCGCCTCGACGGCTCCCACCTGCTGGTCGCCGCCGGCCGCCGCCCGAATGTCGAGGGCCTCGGGCTCGATGTCGCCGGCATCGCCTACGACGAGAAGGGCATTGCCGTCGGCAACCGGCTGCGCACCACCAACCGGCGCGTCTATGCGGTGGGCGACGTCGCCGGCGGTCCGCAATTCACCCATGTCGCGGGCTACCACGCGTCGCTCGTCGTCCGAGCCCTGCTCTTCCGCCTGCCCATCCGGGTCGACCCGACGATCATCCCGCGAGTGACCTTCACCGACCCCGAGCTGGCCGAAATCGGGTCGAGCGAGGCGGAGGCGGAGGCCCGCGGCATCCTGGCGCACGTGCTGCGCTGGCCCTTTTCCGAGAACGACCGGGCGCGCACCGAGCGGCGGACCGAGGGCCACATCAAGGTGCTCGCGGATCGCCGCGGCCGCATCCTCGGCGCGTCGATCGTCGGCAGCGGCGCCGGGGAGATGATCGGCCTTTGGGGCCTGGCGATCGGCCAGCGGCTGACGCTGAAGGACATGGCGGGTTGGCTGCCGGCGTATCCGACCACCGGCGAAATTGGCAGACGCGCCGCGATCGCTTATTTTGCGCCGATGACGCTCAAGGCGTCGGTCCGCCGCCTCGTCCGCCTGCTCAGCCGCTTCGGCTGAGCGGCGCGACGGGACGGCGGCGGTTCGCGAAGGGAATGGAGCTCATGACACAGCCCGGGGCCGAAGCGGCGCCGCGCGTGCCCGACCAGCGGAAGGTCCCGCTGTCGCGGGGGCTGTCGACCAAGCTCTTGCTGCTGACGATTCTGTTCGTGCTGATCGCCGAGGTGCTGATCTTCATCCCCTCGATCGCCAATTTCCGGCTGCGTTGGCTGGAGGAGCGGCTGAGCACCGCGGCCGCCGTCAGCGTCGTGCTGATACCGTCGTCCAACCTGCCGCGCAGCACGCAGGACGAGGTGCTGATGTCGCTCGGCGCCAAGGCGATCGCCGTGCGCGACGGCGGCACGGCCCGCCTGCTGGTCATCGCGGAGATGCCGCCCGACGTCGACGAGCATGTCGACCTGGCCAAGACCGGGCCGATAGAGGCGATGGCGCGGGCGCTCGACACCGCGATCTTCGGCGGCGACCGCATGCTGCGCGTCTTCGGCAAGGTCGGGGACAGCGACAAGGAATTCGAGCTGATCATCCCCGACGCCAAGCTGCGCCAGGCGATGCTGACCTATTCGCGCAACGTCGCCGTCCTGTCGCTGATCATCTCGCTCATCACGGCAGCGCTCGTCTTCCTGTCCATCAACTGGATCATGATCCGCCCGGTGCGCGAGATGACACGCTCCATGCTGGCCTTCACCGAGGTGCCGGACGACCCGGCCCGGGTCATCCGCCCGGAGGACCGCGGCGACGAGATCGGCGTGGCCGAACGCGAGCTGGCCGGCATGCAGGCGCGCTTGCAGCAGATGCTGGCCGAGCAGAAGCACCTGGCCGATCTCGGTCTCGCCGTGTCGAAGATCAACCACGACATGCGCAACATCCTCGCCTCGGCGCAGCTGATGTCGGACCGGCTGGCGACCGTCAGGGACCCGTCGGTCCAGTCGTTCGCCCCCAAGCTGGTGCGCACGCTCGACCGCGCCATCGCTTATACGGAGGGCGTGCTGGCCTATGGCAGGACCCAGGAGGCGGCGCCGGCGAGACGCCGTCTGAAGCTCAGGCTGCTGGTCGACGAGGTGCACGGCCTGCTGGGCATCGATCCGGCCGGCGGGATCGAGTTCGAGAACGCGGTCGAGCCCGGCTTCGAGGTCGACGCCGATTCGGACCAGCTGTTCCGGGTGCTCACCAATCTCTGCCGCAACGCGGTGCAGGCGATGGCCGCAGACCGCGAGCCGGCGCTGGTGCGACGCCTGTCGGTGTTGGCGGAACGCAGCGGCAGCGTGGCGCGCATCCTGGTCACCGACACCGGTCCGGGCCTGCCGCAGAAGGCGCGTGCCAACCTGTTCGCCGCATTCCGCGGCTCGGCCCGCAGTGGCGGTACGGGGCTGGGACTGGCCATCGCCCAGGAGCTGGTGCGCGCCCATGGCGGCGCGCTGGAGCTGGTCGAGAGCGTCGGCGGACGCACGGTGTTCGCCATCACCATCCCAGACCAGCCGGTCAAGCTGGACGAGGCGCGCAGCGCGCTGAGACGGCCGGCCTGACGCCCCCGCCCCGCTTCAGCCGCCGCCGTGGCCCTCGTGGCCGGTGCCGGCTTGCACCGGCAGCGAAAGCTCCAGACGGCCCGCCTTGGCGAAGTCCAGCGTGACAGGAACCGAGCCGCCGGCCTGGAAGGGCTCGCGCACGTCCATGAACATCAGATGGAGGCCGTTGGGCTCCAGCGTCACCGTGGCGCCGGCCGGGATCTCGAGCCCTTCCGTCAGGGGTCGCATGACCATGACGTCGTTTTCCATCTTCATGGTGTGGATCTCGACCTTGCCGGCGGCAGGCGAGACGACGCCGACCAGGCGGTCGGCCTCGCCGCCGCGGTTGACGATGGTCAGATAGGCGCCGCCGATCGGCTGGCCGGGCAGCATGGCCCGCGCCCAGCCGCCGCTCACCTCCAGCTCTCCTATCTTGCTCGCCGGCGCGGCCGCCGCCTGGTCATGCGCCGTCTGGGCCTGGGCGGCGACGGGAAAGGCGGCGGCGGCCGCCAGCAGGACGGCCGCGACGAGACGAGGCAACGGAAAGGTTCTCATGCGGCAAGGGTTAGCCCAAAGCGCAGGCGCTTTCCATCGCGCCCGGCTGCGTCACGAGGGCACGGGCGGGAGCCCGCAGTTGGAATTGCTAGAGACCGTAGAAGCGGGCGATGACGGCCCAGGCTTCGGCCGCCGTCTCGGCATATTCGATGATGTCCTGGTCGCCGGGCGAGATGGTGCCCTGCTCGGCCAGGAAATCGAGGTCGATCGCGCGCTCCCAATACGCCTTGCCGAACAGGATGATCGGCACCCTCTCCATGCGCCCGGTCTGGATGAGCGTCAGCGTCTCGAAGAACTCGTCGAGCGTGCCGAAACCGCCCGGAAACACCGCGATCGCCTTGGCGCGCATCACGAAATGCATCTTGCGGATGGCGAAATAGTGGAAGTTGAAGCAGAGCTCGGGCGACACATAGGCGTTGGGCGCCTGCTCGTGCGGCAGCACGATGTTGAGGCCGATCGACGGCGCGCCGACGTCGGCAGCGCCGCGGTTGCCGGCCTCCATGACGCCGGGACCGCCGCCGGTGACCACGACGAACTCGCGGTAATACGATGTGGCCGACTGCTGGGAGCAGAGCTGCGCGAAGGCCCTCGCCTCGGCATAGTACTTGCTGTTCTTCTCCAGGTTTTTTTTCTGCACCGCATTCTTGGCCGCCCAGGCCTCGCCTCCCGGCTCGGGAAGGCGGGCGCCGCCGAACATGACGACCGTCGAGCGGATGCCGCGTTCGGCGAGCGTCATCTCGGTCTTCATGAGCTCGAGCTGCAGGCGGACCGGGCGCAGCTCGCGGCGTGTCATGAAATCGTCGTCGGTCCAGGCGAGGCGATAGGTCGGGGCGCGCGTCTGCGGCGTGTCGGGCGCCAGCCTGGCGCGCTCCATGTCCTCCTCGGCGTGAGGCAGCGGCGACCAGCCGGCCTTGTCCATCGGTTCCATCGTCCGTCCCGTCCTGTCCCGCATGCGCCGCCCGGGCGGCGCATGGCGCGATTGACCCCCGTTTGAGCATGACATAGGGTCCGCGCGATTTTCTTGAAGCAGCCTATTCCCGGGGCCTTAACAGCCCCTTCTCAGGAGCGTTTGCCATGCCGAAGACCGATCTGGCCAGCCTCGAAAGGACGGTCGAACGGGCTTTCGACGAGCGCGACGGCATTTCGCCTTCGACGCGGGGCGAGATTCGGGAAGCTGTGGAGGCCGCGCTCGACCTGCTCGACCGCGGCCAGGCGCGGGTCGCGGAGCGGCAGGCCGACGGCGCATGGACGGTCAATCAATGGCTCAAGAAGGCGGTTCTGCTGTCTTTCAGGCTCAACCCGATGGAGATCATCAAGGGCGGCCCGGGCGATGCCGTGTGGTGGGACAAGGTGCCGTCCAAGTTCAACGGCTGGAGCGCCAACGAGTTCGAGAAGGCCGGCTTCCGGGCCGTCCCGACCTCGATCGTGCGCCGCTCCGCCTATATCGCGCCCGGTGTCGTGCTGATGCCCTCCTTCGTCAATCTCGGCGCCTATGTCGACAGCGGGACCATGGTCGACACGTGGGCCTCCGTGGGATCCTGCGCGCAGATCGGCAAGAACGTCCATCTGTCCGGCGGCGTCGGCATCGGCGGCGTCCTGGAGCCCATGCAGGCGGGCCCGACCATCATCGAGGACGACTGCTTCATCGGCGCCCGCTCGGAGGTGGTGGAGGGCTGCATCGTCCGCGAGGGCTCCGTGCTCGGCATGGGCGTCTTCATCGGCAAGTCGACCAAGATCGTCGACCGCGCCAGCGGCGAGGTCTTCTACGGCGAGGTGCCGCCCCATTCGGTCGTGGTCGCCGGCTCGCTGCCCGGCAAGCCGCTACCCAACGGTGATCCTGGGCCAAGCCTCTACTGCGCCGTGATCGTCAAGCGCGTCGACGAGAGGACGCGGGCCAAGACGTCCATCAACGAGCTCCTGCGAGACTGAGGCAGCCCGCAGCCGATGCCGCTCACCTGGCTCTTCTTCAGCATTTCCGGACGTCTCAGCCGGGCCGCCTACTTCCTGGCAGGCATGCTGCTCGCCATCGCCCAGGCCTTCCCGCTCTACCGTTTCATGCTGGTTCCGGAAGACAGCTCGGAGGCGCAGATGTGGGCGTCGCTCTTCGCCGTGCTGTTCGTCGCCTCGCTGTGGTGCAACGTCGCGCTGGCGGTCAAGCGGCTGCACGATTTTTCCAAGCCCGGCATCCTGGCGCTGTCGCTGTTCGTTCCGATCGTGTCGATCGCCGCCTTCCTGCTGCTCTGCCTGTTTCCCGGCGACCGCGGCCCCAACGCCTACGGCCCGCGCAGCGACGCGCCGGCCGACCGCAGCTGAGGGCCCGCAGCGCCGCCAGTCGCGCAGCGCTGGCGTCGTGACAGCAAAGGCGCTTTCCGCTAAGGCTCGGCCGATGAATGCGCCCACAGACCCCGCCGCCACCCTCGCGCTGTTGATCCGCTGTCCGTCGGTCACCCCGGCCGAAGGCGGGGCGCTGGCAGCGCTGTCCGACATGCTGTCGCCGCTCGGCTTCGCAGTGGAAAGGCCGATGTTTTCCGAGCCCGATACGCCGGACGTCGAGAACCTCTACGCGCGGCTGGGGGACGGCGGCCCCCATCTGATGTTCGCCGGCCACACCGACGTCGTGCCGCCGGGCGACCTGGCCGCCTGGACGCATCCGCCCTTCGCCGCCGAGACAGCGGGAGGCATGATGTACGGACGCGGGGCGGTCGACATGAAGGGGGCCATCGCCTGCTTCGTGGCCGCCGTCGCCCGGCACCTCGAACGCCACGGCAGGCCGCGCGGCTCCGTCTCGCTGCTGATCACCGGCGACGAGGAAGGTCCGTCGATCAACGGCACCGACAAGCTGCTGCGCTGGGCAGCCGGCAAGGGCGAGCGCTGGGACGGCGCCGTGGTGGGCGAGCCGACCAACCCCGAGCGCCTCGGCGACATGATCAAGACCGGCCGCCGCGGGTCGCTGTCCGGCATCGTCACGGTGCTCGGCCGGCAAGGGCACGTGGCCTATCCGCATCTGGCAGACAACCCGGTGCACGCCGCGGTGGCGCTGGCGGATGCGCTGATCGCCGAGCCCTTCGACCATGGGACCGCGGATTTCCAGCCGAGCAATCTCGAGATCACCTCGATCGACGTCGGCAACCCGTCGGCGAACGTCATTCCGGCCCGCGCGACGGTGGCCTTCAACATCCGTTTCAACGACAGCTGGACGGCGGAAAGCCTGCAAAGCGAAATCCACAACCGGCTGGATCGTGCCGCCACGGCGCGCCGGCTGCCGGGGGGCGAAGCGTCGCCGATCGAGTTCGAACTGGCCTGGCGGGCGCGGGTAAGCCACGTGTTCCTGACCCGCGACGAGCGGCTGGTCGGCCTGCTGGCCGGCTCGATCCAGGCGGTGACCGGCCGGCGGCCGAAGCTTTCGACCTCCGGCGGCACCTCGGATGCACGCTTCATCAAGGACTACTGCCCGGTGGTCGATTTCGGCCTGGTCGGCCAGACCATGCACATGGTCGACGAACGCGTGGCGCTGGCCGACCTGGAGGTGCTGACGCAGATCTACGAACGCTTCCTGGAAGACTGGTTCGGCTGAGCGACGCAAATGCCTTCAGCCGACGATATCCAGCAGTTCCTGAGCGCCGCCTTCCGCCTGATGATCGGGCGCAAGGACGCCATTCGCCAGTTCGATCTGTCGGCCGACGGGTTCTGGAACTCGTTCTTCGCCATAGTGGTCGCGCTGCCGGCGCTCGCCGTGATCTGGGTGACGGCCGCCAACGACCTCAGCCAGCTCCCCGAAATGACCGCGTCGCGGCTGTCGCTGTTTCTGCGGCTCGCCGTCGCCGATCTCGGCGCCTGGGTGCTGCCGATCGGCGGCATGGCGCTGGCGGCGCGGCCGATCGGCATCGCCGACCGCTTCGTGCACTACGTGGTGGCGAGCAATTGGGGCACCGCGGTGATCGCCTGGCTGATGCTGCCCGCCTCGTTGCTCAACATGCTGGCGCCGGCCGCCTGGCGTGAGATTGCGAGCGCGGTGTCGCTCGGCTTCTTCGCGCTGTCGCTGGTGCTCGGCTGGCGCCTCACCAACGGCGCGCTGGGCAAGGGACCGGCGCTGGCCTCGGCGGTGTTCGTCGGCATGTTCGCCGCCTCGCTGGTCGTGGTGCTCCTCTTCCAGTACCTGCTCGGCGTGCCGACGCTCTAGCCTGGGCTAGCTTCGCGCCACGACTGCCGCCAGGAGCGTCGCAGCCGCCGCGGCGAGCGCGGTCGCGACGAAGCCGAGCGCGCCGTAGAGCAGGCCGAAGCCGCCGGTGCCGGCAAACACAGCGACATAGGTGACCGCGCTGTTCAGCCCCATGATCGTGCCCCGCTGGGCCGGATCCGCGGCGGTGAGGCGCATGATCAGCAAATTGAGGCCGAGGTGGTTGGCGAGCCCCCAGACGAAGACGAGGGCAAGGAGGGAAGCGAAGCTGCCCCCGGCAAGCGCCATCCCCGCATAGACGGAAGCCACCGCCGCAAACGCCCATGGCAGCAGGCGGCGGGCGCCGTGGCGGTCGGCGATGCCGTCGAGCAGCGCGGCGCCGCCGAAGCCGATGCCGTAGACCAGCGCCACCAAGCCGTTGGCGCTGACCGGCCGCCCGAGCGCTGCGTGAACGTGATCGCCCAGATACCCATAGACGCCGTAGAAGGCGGTCATGAAGGCCCCGCAGGAGACCAGCAGGCGCGGCACGCCCGGCACGCTGAGCGCGGCAAAGGGCAGCGGCGCCGTGGGTCCCGGCGGGCGCTCGCGGAGGTCGATGCCGGAAAGCGCCAGTGCGGCCAGGAGCCCCAGCGCCGCAACCGTGAAATAGACGGCCCGCCAGTCGAGGAGATCGGCCAGCACCGCCGACAGCGAGACGCCTGCCACCATGCTCAAGGTCCAGCCGGTGAGCACGACGCCGATGGTGCGGCTCTCGCGGCCGGGCGGCGCGACGGCGGCGGCGCTGGCATAGATCGCCGGCAGCGCGACACCCGAGGCGATGCCCGCCGCCAGCTGTGCGGCGACCAGCACGGGAAGGGCCGGCGAGAGCGCCGCCAGCACCAGGGCGACCGCGAGCAGCGCCATCGACAGGCGCAGCAGGCGGGAGGCGCCCATGCGATCGATGAAGCGGGCGAGGAAGAGCGCACTGGCCGCCGTGCCGAGACCGAAGGCGCCGGCGGCGCTCATCACCGCCGTCACGGAGACGCCGAAGGCGCCCGCCACGGTTGGCGCGATCGGACCGAGCACCAGCGAGTTGGCGCCGATGACGCCGACGCAGAAGGTCAAAGCGAGCGCGGCGACCGGCAGCGCGGCGATGGCCGGAAGAGGTTGATCGACCTTCGTCATTTTGGCAGTATGGCGGAAGCACATTCTGCGACAAGGGTGAATTTCGATATGGATCAGGAAACAGATGGCATTCGGCGAGGTCGCGTTCCGGAGCGCGAGCTCGACGCCGCCGACCGAAGGCTGTTAGGCGTGCTGGTCGAGGACGCGACCGTCAGCTATGCCGAGCTCGGCGAGCGAGCCGGACTCTCCGCGCCGGCCGCGCATGAGCGGGTGAAGCGCCTGCGCCGCTCCGGCGCCATTCGCCGCACCGCGGCCTTGGTCGATCCCCGCGCCGCGGGCAAGCCGCTGCTCGCCTTCGTGCATGTCGACACGCGCGGCTGGGGCAAGACGCCCGAATTGATGGCGATCGCCGAGCACCCGGAAGTGGAGGAGATCCATTCGGTGGCGGGCGACACCTGCATGCTGCTCAAGGTGCGCACCGAGGACACGCGAGCGCTCGAAGGGCTGCTGGCGCGGCTCTACGAGACGCCCGGCGTGCTGGCGACGCGGAGCTATGTGGTGCTTTCGACCTATCTGGAGCGGCCAGTCCAGCCCGAAGTGACGGAGACCTGGCCAACGCCGCGAAACGCCGCGCAGCCCATCGGCTAACCCCTCGCGGCGGCCTCGAGCCCGGCGATGTCGAACTTCACCATCTTGTGCATGGCCTCGGCGACCCGCTTGGCCTTGGCCTGATCGCCGCCGCCCATGAGTTCGCCCAGCTGCCTCGGCACGATCTGCCAGCAAAGGCCCCAACGGTCCCTGAGCCAGCCGCACTGCTCGGTCGAGCCGCCCTCGCTCAAGGCGTCCCACAGGCGGTCGATCTCGGCCTGGGTGTCGCATTCCACGATGATGGAGAAGCTGTGGTTGAAGGGGTCGAGCGGCCCTGCCTCGATCGCCTGGTACTGCTGGTCGCCAAGCTTGAAGCCGGCGATCTTGACGCTTCCGGGCGGTCCGCTGGGGCTTTCGGCGGGCAGCGACGTCACCCATTGGATCGCCGAGCCGGGGATCAGCGAGGTGTAGAAGCCGATCGCCGCCTCCATGTCCTTCTCGTACCAGAGATGCTGCATGACCTTCATGACGCGTTCCTTCTCTTTCACATCGAACTCAGGCTCGATCGTTCGGGCCCTCGCTGCAAGGACGGCCGGGGCGCGCCGCGCCCGACATGGGACGCGCGGATTTTTTCAGGCCGGGGCGTCGTAATCCACGCGGACCAGGTACAGGCCGCCGGGCGGCGCCACCTGGCCGCAGCGGGCGCGGTCGCGCGCGGCCAGTGCCGCGGAAAGGTCGTCGGCGGTCCAGGACGCTTCCCCGACGCGCTTCAGCGAACCGACCATCGAGCGCACCTGGTTGTGCAGGAAGGACCGTGCCGAGACGCGGAACTCGACGGCGTCGCCGTCGGCCCGCACGACGTCGAGGCGGTCGAGGGTCTTGACGGGGCTCAGCGCCTGGCAGTGGGCGGAGCGGAAGGTGGTGAAGTCGTGCTTGCCGAGCAGACGCTGCGCGGCGGCCTGCATGGCGGGCGCGTCGAGCGGCTTCGGCACCCACCAGGCGCGCTTGCGCTCCAGGGTCAGCGGGGGCCGACGGTTGACGATCCGGTAGAGATAGTGGCGGCCGGTGGCGGAGAAGCGGGCGTCGAAGGTGTCGGCCACTTGGCTGACGGCCAGCACGGAGACAGCGTCGCGGGAGAGCTGGAGGTGCGCGTTGAGGGCATCGCGCACCGTGTCTGCCGGCCAGTCCCGCGTCAGGTCGACATGGGCCACCTGACCGGTCGCATGAACGCCGGCGTCGGTGCGGCCGGCGCCCCGCAGGGCGCCGCGCAGGGCGTCCTCGGAGTCGCCGCAGAAGGCGGCCAGCGCCCGCTCGATCGCGGCCTGCACGGAAGGCTGGCCGGCCTGCCATTGCCAGCCTGCATAAAGGCTGCCGTCATATTCGACGTCGAGGCGGTAGCGCGGCATCGCAGGCGCGGCAGGCCGCGCGCCGCTCAGGCCGCGACCGCCGGCCCGAAGGCGGCAGCGTAGTCGAGGCGGCCGGCGCGCGGCGCCTCGCCCCAGGCCAGCGCCTGCAGCGCGTCGCCCTGATAGCCGCTCTCGAACGCTTCGGCTCGCGCCCGCGTGTAGCCGAAGCGGCCATAATAGGCCGGATCGCCCAGCACGACGGAGAGCGTCTCGCCGGCGGCCTTGAGGCGCCGGTGCGCCTCGCCCACCAGGGCGCCGCCGATGCCGGTGCCGTGGAAGGACGGCTCGACGGCCAGCGGCGCCAGCGCGACGGCCGAGAAGCGCCGGTCGCCGTCCATGACGTGCAGGCGCGAGAACAGGATATGACCGACCACCTGGCCTTCTTCCTCGGCCACCAGCTCGACCACCGCGTCGCCGGCTGCAACCAGCGCGTCGACCAGCCCGGCCTCGGTCTCCTGCCCGAAGGCATGCTCCTCGACGCTGCGGATCGCCGCGCGGTCCCTGGGCGTCGCCGCCCGGATCGACATCATGCTCATGACAGTCTCATTCCTTCTTCAAGCTTGGCACCGCGCAGGAAGTCCTGCGCGTCCATCGGCCGCCCACCCGGCCGTTGAACCTCCAGCAGCCGCACGGCGCCAGCGCCGCAAGCGACCGTCAGAGGCCCGTCGAGGAGATCTCCCGGCTCTCCTTCGCCTTCCGCCAGCGTCGAGCGGAGCACCTTGAGGCGCTCCAGGCCCGCGCCGAAACTCCCTTCACACCACGCTCCCGGAAATGGCGACAGCCCGCGAATGCGATTATGCACATCCTTTGCAGGATGCCGCCAGTCGATGCGAGCCTCCGCCTTGGCGATCTTGGCGGCGTAGGTCGCGCCGTCGACCGCCTGCGGCGTCAGCGGCAGGTCGCCTTCCTGCAAGCGGGCCAGCGCGTCCACCAGCAGCCCAGCACCGGCGGTGGCCAGGCGGCCGGCGAGCTCGCCGGCAGTCTCGTCGGGGCCGATCGCCAGCGGTTCGACGAGCGCCACCGGGCCGGTGTCGAGACCTTCGTCCATCTTCATTACCATCATGCCCGTCGCCGCATCGCCGGCCATGATCGCCCGCTGGATCGGGGCGGCGCCGCGCCAGCGCGGCAAGAGCGAAGCGTGGCCATTGTAGCACCCAAGCCGCGGCGCTTCGAGGATCCGTGCCGGCAGGAGAAGGCCATAGGCGACCACCACGGCCACGTCGGCGGCGAGGCTGCGGAAGCCGGCCTGCTGCTCCGGGTCGCGCAGCGACGCCGGATGGTGCACCGGAATGCCCAGCCGGGAGGCTGCCTCGGCCACCGGCGAGAGCCGCAGCGCCAGCCCGCGGCGCCCCGAGGGGCGCGGCGGCTGGGTATAGGCGGCCAGCACGCGGTGACCGGCGGCGGCTATTGCGACAAGGGTCGGCACGGCGAAGTCCGGGGTTCCCATGAAGACGACGTCGAGCGGCATGCCTTCCCCTCGGGCCGCTCAGCCGACCATGCGGCTCGGCGGACGGTCCTTGGCGAGCTTGCGAAAGCGGCGCACCACGATGTCACGCTTGAGCTTGGAGATATGATCGATGAACAGCACGCCGTCGAGGTGGTCGATCTCGTGCTGCAGGCAGGTGGCGAGCAGCCCCTCGGCGGCGACCTGCTGCGCATGGCCGTCGCGGTCGAGGTAGTCGACGGTCACGGCGGCCGGCCTTTCGACCTCGGCGTAGTAATCCGGGATCGACAAGCACCCTTCCTCGTAGACCGAGCGCTCGTCGGAGCGGGCGACGATCCGCGGGTTGATGAACACCTGCGGGGCCGGCGGCTCGCCTTCCTTGGCGAGGTCGATCACCACCATGCGCAGCGGCTCGCCGACCTGGACGGCGGCCAACCCGATACCAGGCGCCTCGTACATGGTCTCGAGCATGTCGCCGGCGAGCCGGCGCACGGCGTCGTCGACGCGCTCCACCGGCTTGGAAACCTGGCGCAGCAACGGATCGGGAAGGATGACGAGCGGCTTGATCGACATGGCGAGGCCTCACCTAAGGGCTCGCGGGCGGAGCGTCAACGGGCGGTCGCGACGCGTTCACGTTTTGATCTTCACGCGGGCCGCGAATCGGCTATGGTGGCCAACATGGATGAGGTGTTTCTGCTGCTCGGCGAACCGGCGCTCAGGCTCGGCGCCACGACAATCTCGCTGGGTATGGTGCTCGGCGGGGTCGCCGCGTGCTTCCTCTTGCTCATGGTCGCGCTGGCGGCCGGGCTGTGGCGCGCCGCGCGGGCGCGCATGGCGGCCGCCATGGATGCGTCGGACCGGGCGCGCGAGATGGACGCAAGGATGGCCGGCATCCTGCAGGCGCAGGCGGAGATGCAGGGCCGGCTCGGCGCGGTGGCCGAAGTGTTCGGCGCCCGCCAAGCCGAGCTGACCCAGTCGATCGGCCAGCGGCTCGACGCCATGACGGGGCGCATCGGCCAGACCATGAGCGAGCAGACCCGCACCACGCATGAGAGCCTGACCCGGCTGCAGGAGCGGCTGGCGGTGATCGACACCGCGCAGACCAACATCCAGTCGCTCGCCGGCCAGGTGGTGGAGCTGCAGGCGATCCTTTCCAACAAGCAGACGCGCGGCGCCTTCGGCCAGTCGCGCATGGAGGCCATCGTGGCCGACGGCCTGCCGTTCGGCGGCTATCGCTTCCAGGCGACGCTGTCCAACGGCAGCCGGCCCGATTGCGTGATCCACATGCCCAACGACGCGCCGGCGCTGATCATCGACGCCAAGTTCCCGCTGGAGGCATGGAACGCCATCCGCGCGGCAGAGGGTCCGGAGCGGCAGCGGGCGGCAGCGCAGGCGTTCCGCCGCGACGTCGAGCTGCACATCCGTGACATCGCCGAGAAGTACCTCATCGCCGGCGAGACGCAGGACACGGCCTTCATGTTCGTGCCTTCGGAATCGGTGTTCGCCGAGATCCACGAAAATTTCGAGATGGTCGTGCAGCGCGCGCACCGGGCGCGCGTGGTGATCGTGTCGCCGTCGCTCTTGATGCTATCGATCCAGGTCGTGCAGGCGATCCTCAAGGATGCGCGGATGCGCGAGCAGGCGCATCTGATCCAAGGCGAGGTGGTGCGCCTCATGGAGGATGTCGGCCGGCTGGACGACCGCGTGCGGAAGCTGCAGGGCCATTTCGGCCAGGCGGCGAGAGACATCGACGACATCCTGGTCTCGTCGGGCAAGGTGAGCAAGCGCGGCAACAGGATCGCCGCGCTGGAGTTCTCCGGCGGTGCCCAGGAGGCCGAGCCCGAACCTCCGGTCGAACGCCGGGTCGCCGGCGCCGAAGCGCGCAGCGCCGATTCCAAGACGGGGCAGCTCAGGCTGCGCGTGGTCGATGGCGAGGAGGCCTGACGCCGCCTAGGTCGGGCCGACGTGGGAGCTCCGCAGAAAGGGACGCAAAGCTCGACGGCGCGATGGCCGCCGACAAGGTCAAGATCACCACCGACGACAACAAGACGGTCACGATGGTCGAGAAGGTGTGACCATCCTGGTGAAGATTGCCGGCTTATGTTGCCGGCCCCTTGAACAACTGCCGACATCTGGCATGATTCGCGCGCCAAATCGGAGGAGCGAATCATGGCAAAAGGTCAGATGAAAGTGGGCAAGGAATCCAAGAAGCCGAAGAAGGACGCGAAAAAGCCAGCGGCAAAATCGGCTTCCGCTTCGACCAAGAAGAAATAGGCTCGAAGCTTCGAACCTCAACTCGGTCCGGTCGCTCCGGCGGCCGGACGCGAGGGGCGGCATGATGCCGTCCGGCGCGCAGGGACGTCCCTGACGCGCTCTCGGCAACCGGCCGGGACGACCCGCCAACCTCGACGCTGCGAGTCCCGAAATGGCCTGGATCTATCTCTTGTTCGCCGGCCTGTTCGAGATCGGCTGGGCGATCGGCCTCAAATACACCGACGGCTTCACCCGGCTCGTCCCGACGGTCGCGACGGTCGCCAGCATGATCGTCAGTCTCGGCCTGCTTGGCCTGGCGCTGAAGACGTTGCCCGTGGGCACGGCCTATGCGGTGTGGACCGGCATCGGCACCGTCGGCACGGCGCTGCTCGGCATCGCCCTGCTCGGCGAGCCGGCGACCGTGGCGAGGCTGGCCTGCATAGCCCTGATCGTCGCCGGGATCGGCGGGCTCAAGCTGGTCGGCTAAGCCCGGCCGGCGGCGTCTCGCGCGTCAGGCCTTGAAGCCGGGCGGGGCGCGTCCGACGCGCGACTTGCGTGCCGCATAGCGGGCATCGCGCTTGGCCTTGCGCTCGGCCTCGTCGGTGAGCACGCGCGCGATGCGCTCGTTCTCTTCGGCGTCGCGGATGCGCGCCTCGGCGGCGGCGGCCTCCTCGCGGACCTTACGGGCCGCTTCCTCGGCGGCCTCGCGCACCGCGCGCTCCGCCGCCTCGCGCGCCTGGCGCTCTTCCTTCAGCCGCTTCTTTTCCGCCTCGCGCTCTTCGCGCTCCTTGAGGATTCTCTCACGCTCCTGCTTGCGAGCGATCACGTCCGGATGATTTTCGTCCGGCCGCGTCTTGAATTTCTGAAGCAAGGCCTTCTTCGCCTCGGTCGCCGCGTTGCGGCGCTCGAAGATGTCTTTTTCCCGATACACTGCCAAAGTTCACTTCCCTGAAGTCATGTCGCGCCGCTTACATACGGATGGAGCGCCAGAGTTCAAGCCGCTAAGCGATACTTTCCTGTCGAAATACCGGCACATGTTGCCGCATGGGAACACAAGGAGCTGTCGAGCGAGACTGGCAGAAGGGCGAACAGGTCTCTACCTGTAGGGGACAAAGGTCGACGGAAAGCGCCCCATCCATGGAACTCGGTCTCTACACCTTCGCCGACGTCAGCCCGACGCCCGGCCCCGGAGCGATCGGCCCCGGCGAGCGGCTGCGCAACCTGATCGAGGAGATCGCGCTCGCCGACCAGGTCGGGCTCGACGTGTTCGGGCTCGGCGAACACCATCGGCCGGACTATGCGGCGTCGGCCCCGGCGGTGGCGCTGGCGGCGGCTGCCATGCGCACGCAGCGCATCAAGCTCACCAGCGCGGTGACCGTGCTGTCCTCCGACGACCCGGTTCGCGTCTTCCAGCAGTTCGCCACGCTCGACCTGTTGTCAGGCGGGCGGGCCGAGATCATGGCCGGGCGAGGCTCCTTTATCGAGAGCTTCCCGTTGTTCGGCTACAATCTCGAGGACTATGGCGACCTGTTCACCGAGAAGCTCGAGCTGTTGATGGCGCTGAACGAGAGCGAGACGGTGACCTGGTCCGGGCAGCACCGCGCGGCGATCCACGATCGCGGCGTCTATCCGCGGCCCGGTCGCCGCCTGCCGATCTGGATCGCGGTGGGCGGCACGCCGCAATCCGTCGCCAGGGCGGGCATGCTGGGGCTGCCGCTGGCGCTCGCCATCATCGGCGGCGAGCCGGCGCGCTTCGCGCCGCTGTTCGAGCTCTATCGGGTGGCGGCGCGGCGCAGCGGCCACGATCCGGCGCGGCTTTCCACGAGCCTCAACGTGCACGGTTTCGTCGGCGACACGACGGAGCAGGCGGCAGACGATTTCTACGCCCCGCAGGCGGAGGTGATGAACCGCATCGGCCGCGAGCGGGGATGGGGACCGACAAGCCGCGCCCATTTCGACCAGGCCCGTTCGCCGCGCGGCGCCCTTTTCGTCGGCGACCCCGAGACGGTGGCCGAGAAGATCGTCGCCCAGCATGCGCTGTTCGGCAACGACCGGTTCCTGCTGCAAATGGCGATCGGCACGGTGCCGCACGCCAAGGTGATGCGGGCGATCGAGCTTTACGGAACCAAAGTCGCGCCGCTGGTCCGCCAGGCGGTCGGCGCCGCACCCGCCGCGGCGGCGAAATAGCCGGACAACCCTGGAGGTCCGCCATGGCGCCGATGTCGGTGCTCGACCTGTCGCCCATCGCCGAGGGCAGCGACGCCTCGCGTTCGCTCGCCAACACGCTCGATCTGGCACGCCACGCCGAACGGCTCGGCTACCGCCGCGTCTGGCTGGCCGAGCACCACAACATGCCGGGCATTGCCAGCGCGGCAACGGCGGTGGTGATCGCGCATGTGGCGGCGGGAACGTCGCGCATCCGCGTCGGCGCGGGCGGCGTGATGCTGCCCAACCATGCGCCGCTGATCATCGCCGAGCAGTTCGGAACGCTCGCAGCGCTGCATCCGGGCCGCATCGATCTCGGCCTCGGACGGGCGCCCGGCACCGACATGGCCACGGCGCGGGCGCTGCGGCGCGACCTCGGCGCCAGCGTCGACGGCTTCCCGCAGGACGTGATCGAGCTCATCGGCTATTTCCGGCGGGCGTCGGCCGGACAGGCGGTGCGCGCCATCCCCGGAGAGGGGCTCTCCGTGCCCGTCTGGATACTCGGATCGAGCACCTACGGGGCGCAGCTCGCCGCGCTGCTCGGGCTGCCGTTCGCTTTCGCTGCGCATTTCGCGCCGGCCGACCTCGACCGCGCGCTCGACCTCTACCGGTCGGGATTCCGGCCCTCCGAGCAACTCGACCGCCCCCACGCCATGGTGGCGGCCAACATCGTCGCCGCGGCGACGGACGAGGCGGCCCGCATGCTGTTCAGCTCGTTCGAGCAGGCATTCGTGGCGCTCAGGACCGGCCGCCCAGGCAAGCTGCCGCCTCCGGTGGCCGGCTTCCGCGAAACGCTCGACACGGCGGCGCAAATGATGCTGGAGCACGTGCTGGGGGCTTCGATCGTCGGCTCTGCGGAGACGGTGCGCAGCGGCATCGAGGCGCTGCTCCGGCGGACGCAGGCCGACGAGCTGATGGCCAATGCGCAGGTCTACGACCATCAGGCGCGGATCGCCTCGTTCGAGATCGTCGCCGAGGTTCGCGACCGGCTCGGCGGAGACGCCGCCTGAGCGTCAGCCCAGCTCGCCGACCAGCGCCTTGTCGGGAAAGCAGGTGGGCTCACGGCCGTTCTTCGTCTGCCAGTCGCCGATGGAGCGGCGCGTCTTGAAGCCAGGCAGGCCGTCGGCGCTGCCCACGTCGTAGCCGAGCTTTTCGAGGCCCCGCTGCAGCGCGGCGACGTCGGAGCGATAGAGCCCGCCGACCTTGCCCCAGGGCGCCGAGAAGCCCTTGTCGCCGAAGGCGATGCGGTCTGCGGCATGGCCGATGAAAAGCGCGTAGAGATCGCTCTCGTTGTACTCCTTGAGCACGTAGAAATTCTTGGTGACGACGAAGGCAGGGCCGTGGCGGCCGGCCGGCATCAGCAGGAAGCCCTGGGCCAGGGCTTGCTCGGCCGGGAAGGGGCGGCCGTTGACGCGCCGAATGCCCATCTTCGCCCAGTCGATGATGCGCTTGCCTCGGTCGGGCCCCTCCAAGGCGCATGAGACGGTCGCCGGCACGGTGACCTCGAAACCCCAGTCGCGGCCCCGCTGCCAGCCATAGTCGGCCAGGTAGGCGGCGATCGAGGCGAGCGAATCGGTCGGCGAGGCCCAGATGTCGGCGCGGCCGTCGCCGTCGAAGTCCACCGCATGCTTGAGGAAGGAGGTGGGCAGGAATTGCGGCTGGCCGAGCGCGCCGGCCCAGGAGGAGCGCATGGCACGGCGCGTCGCCTTTCCCTCCTCGACCATGAGCAGCGCGGCCAGAACTTCTTCGCGGAACATGTCCTTGCGGGTGGCCAGGAAGGCCTTGGTGCCGAGCACCTCGAAGGCATCATAGGGGATCTTGGCGGCGCCGAAGCCCGATTCGCGGCCCCAGATGGCCAGCACGACCGGCCCCGGGACGCCGGTTCGCTCCTCGATCGCCGCCAGCGCCGACGCATATTGCCCGGCGCGGGCGCGACCGCCGGCCGTGACGGCAGGCAGCTTTTCGAAATAGGCGCCGGGCGAGCCGAACTCGGCCTGATGCTGCTTTTTCGGCGTGGCGGGGGCGGCGCCGGGCAGCACCAGATCGGGCAGATCGAGATTGGGCCGGACGCCGGCGAAGGCGGCGTCGAAGGTCGCCTTGGAGACGCCGCGCGCCTTGGCCTCGGGCCACAGGTCGGTGGCGAGCCAGGTGCGAAACTGTTCGTCGATCGGCGCCGCGCCGCCCGATGCGGAGGGCACCAGGACCAGCCAGAGGGCGAGAAGCGCGCCGCCGATCATCCGTGTCGTCATCTGCCGCCGCCTCCCCTGGCTCAAAAGACCGTGCGCGACCTCAGCGCGGCCGCAAGCGTGCCCTCGTCGAGGTAGTCGAGCTCGCCGCCGACCGGCACACCGTGGGCGAGGCGCGTCACCTTGACGTCGAAGCCTTCGAGCTGGTCGGTGAGGTAGTGGGCCGTCGTCTGGCCCTCGACTGTGGCGTTGACGGCGAGCACCACCTCGCGAACCGAGCCTTCGGCGACGCGCTCGACCAGCCGCTTGATGTTGAGCTGGTCGGGCCCGACGCCGTCGAGCGGGGAGAGCGTGCCACCGAGGACGTGGTAGCGGACATTCATGGCGGCCGCCCGCTCCAACGCCCAGAGGTCGGCGACGTCCTCGACGACGATCAGCGTGGACGGGTCGCGGCGTGGGTCGACGCAGATGCCGCACGGGTCGGTGGTGTCGACGTTGCCGCAGGTGGTGCAGACGCGGACATTCTCCGCCGCCTCGGCCATGGCAGCGGCGAGCGGCACCAGCAGCTGCTCCTTCTTCTTGATCAGCTGGAGGGCGGCGCGGCGCGCGGAACGCGGCCCGAGGCCGGGCACCTTGGCAAGGAGCTGGATCAGGCGCTCGATCTCGGGGCCGGCGACTCGCTTGGACATGGCTGCCGGTTTAGGGCCTTTCCGGCCGCTTGGAAACCGTCGCGCCGCAGCGGCTATTCCAGCGGGCGGTCCTGCGTCGCGATGAGGGCGCCGATGGCGTCGGCCGCGGCCGGGCTCGCCTCGTAGGACATCACAGGCGCGGCGGCGGCCGCATCCGCTGCGTCGGCGGCCAGCGTCGGCCGCGGCGACGGAGCGGAGGCCAGCCGGGCGACCCCCGGCAAGGCGGGCGCGGCAGAGGCGACCTCGACGGCGTCTGGCTGCGGCGCCGGCATCCGCTTGCGGCCGCGCTTCTCGTAGAAGACATTGCCGCCGGCGACCAGCACGTAGTGCATGTTCTTGTAGGGGAATTTCAGCCCGGCGGTGTGGAAGAACATGGCGTCCTTCACCTTGGGATGGCGCTCGCCCTCGAGCACCGCCTCGGCGGCGCTCTGCACGTCGGGAAGCGCCTTCGAATCCATCGGGCGCGACAGCACGCCTGGAGCGAACTGCCCCTTCCCGCCGACCACGCCGCAGACGCTGTTTCCATATTCGCCCGACTGCAGGCGGTTCATCACCACGGTGCCGACGGCGACCAACCCCTCGCGGCTGGAGCGGCGCGACTCGAAGAACATCGCGCGGGCCAGGCATTCCTTGTCCTTGGGTGTGTAGGAATAGGGCTTGGCGCCAGCCGCGCTGACCGACAGCGTCTCGGTCAGCTTGTCAGCGCTCTGCGTGCATCCCGAAAGCATGGCCAGTGCGGCGCCAAGGCCGAAACAGCCACGCATCGTCCAGCGCGCCGCGCTCCCAGATCCCCTCATGACCCCTCCGGTCACTTTTTCAAGTTGCGGCAGGAACGTGGCCATTCGCGGCGAAAAAATGGCTGGCTCGATCACCGATTGCAGCAGGTTGTCGCTAAAGTTGAACGACGTGCCCCGGAGGGCTAAAGCGCCGCGCTCAGGAAGGACAAGGTGGCCATGGTTCCAAGCGCAGTGCGCACGGCATGCAGGGCTCCCCAGCGGACGACCGCGGCGCGCGTCGGCGGACCCGCGGCGGCGATCTCGGTGGCGTTCAGGGCGTCGTTGGTGGGGCGGATGACGATCAGCGTGTAGGGCCAGTTGGCGAGAATGAGCAGTGCGCCGACCAGCCACGCGGCCTCGCCGCTCGACCACCATGCCGCAAGCCCGAGCAAGCCCGAAACGACGGCCAGGCTGGCCTGCATCATGAAACCGCGCTTGTAGCTCGGCTTCCACTCGGCGAGCAGCGCGCGGTCGTCGAGGGCGAGTCGCGCCGGCTGCTCGGCGAAGTTCACGTAGAAGGCCGCGCCTGCGAAGGCGGCAGCGGTGACGAGCGCCAGGAGGCCGGTAAGCATCGGCGCACCGGGATCAGAAGGGCAGCTTCATGCCGGGCGGCATAGGCAGGCCGGCGGTGAGCTCCCTGGTCTTTTCCTGCATCTGGGCCTCGACTTTGGCGCGGGCGTCGTTGTGGGCTGCCAGCACCAGGTCTTCCAGGATCTCGACCTGGTCCTCCTTGAAAAGCGAGGGGTCGACCTTCAGCGCCTTCATCTCGAACTTGCCGGACAGGGTGACGTGCACCAGGCCGCCGCCGGCCTGGCCGGTTGCCTCGATGTTGGCGACCTCGTCCTGCATGGCCTGGAACTTGGCCTGCATCTCCTTCGCCTTGCCCATCAGGCCGAGCAGATCCTTCATCGCGGTGTCCTCTTCGTTTGGCCGGCGTCGGGGACGCTAGCTTTCATCCTCGTCGCCGGCGGCATCGGCGGGCGACCGGTCGTCGTCCGTGGCGGTAGCCTCCGGTATGCGCACGTCGATGATCCTGGCGCCGGGGAAGCGGGCCATGATCGCGGCCACCGCGGGATCGCTGGCGGCATCGGAGAAAGCCGTCTCGCGCCGGCTGGCCTCTTCTTCCGCCAGCGTGCGACCGCCCTCCTCCCGGGAGACGGAGACGACCCACCTGCGACCGGTCCAGCGCTGCAGATTGGCGTTGAGGTCGGAAATCAGCGTCTTCGGCGCATCGGGGGTGAGGCTGATCTCCAGGCGCCCGTCCTCGATGCGAACCGGCCTCACGCAGCGCTTCAGCTGCACCTTGAACGCCATGTCGCGGTGACGCTCGGCGAGCGCGGCGATGTCGGCCAGCGCGGCGATGGGAACCGCCGCGGCCGCCACTTCCGGCAGCGGCGCGACCGGATCTGGCAGGGCGGTTTCGTGGACGACCGGCGTTTCGACCAGGCGCATCGCCTGGCCGCCGCCGGAGCCTGCCGGCATGCGCTGGGTGGCTATGGCGGCGCCGTTGCCGGCGGGCGGGCCGCCCCCGCCGGCTGGCTGCTGACGGGGCGGGGAGCGCTCGCCGGCGGGCGCGGACGGCATGGCCTCGAGCGTCTTCAGGGCCTCGTCCAGCGTCGGCAGGTCGGCGGCGTGGGCGATGCGGATCAGCACCATCTCGCCGGCATTGTACGGGCGGCTCGCCTCCTGCACCTCTGGAATGCCCTTGAGCAGCATCTGCCAGCTGCGGGAAAGGACTCTGACCGGCAGCGTCTCGGCAAAGGCGAGGCCGCGCCGGCGCTCCTCCTCCGACAGCGCCGGGTCGTCGGCGGCAGACGGCACGAAACGCAGGCGGGTGACCAGATGGTTGAACTCGGCCAGATCGGAAAGCACGGTCGCCGGATCGGCGCCGCCGTCGTACTGGGCGCGGAACTCGGCGAGAGCGGCCGCCACGTCGCCCTTCATCACATGCTCGAAAAGGTCGACGATGCGGGCACGGTCGGCAAGGCCGAGCATAGAGCGCACGGCCTCCGCGGCGACCGTGCCGGAGCCGTGGGCGATCGCCTGGTCGAAGATCGACTGGGCGTCGCGCATGGAGCCTTCGGCGGCGCGGGCGATCATCGCCAAAGCGGGCTCCTCGGCCTCGACCCCTTCGAGGGCGGCGATGCGCCGAAGATCGGCCTTGATCAGCGCGGCGTCGATGCGGCGCAGGTCGAAACGCTGGCAGCGCGACAGGACCGTGATCGGCACCTTGCGGATCTCGGTGGTGGCGAAGATGAACTTCACGTGGGGCGGCGGCTCCTCCAGCGTCTTCAGCAGGCCGTTGAAGGCCTGCGTGGAGAGCATGTGGACCTCGTCGATGATGTAGACCTTGTAGCGGGCGGCGACCGGCGCGTAGCGCACCTGCTCGATGATGTCGCGGATGTCGTCGATGCCGGTGTGGGACGCAGCGTCCATCTCGACGACGTCCGGGTGGCGGCCCTCCATGATGGCCTGGCAATGCTCGCCGATGGCGGCGAGGTCGACGGACGGGCGGTCTATCTCCGGCGTCTTGTAGTTGAGGGCACGGGCCAGGATGCGGGCGGTCGTGGTCTTGCCGACGCCGCGGACGCCGGTCAGCATCCAGGCCTGGGCGATGCGGCCTGCCGCAAAGGCGTTGGTCAAGGTGCGGACCATCGGCTCCTGGCCGACAAGACCGGAGAAATCGGCCGGGCGGTACTTGCGAGCCAGCACCCGATAGGCGCCGACAGCTTTCGGCCCGTCGTTTCCGGCTTCGCTCATCCGACCGCCTCTTGCACTGGCATTCCTGGGCCTGACCGCCGCCCGAAATGCCGGCGGCGTCGCGACGCCTCGATGTCGCGATAGGCCAGGCGCGGGCGGCGGGAAAACGGCGGGAGGCTGGAACAATGACCCGTTCCGGGCTCGTTAGGGCTGCTTCCTTCCGGACCTGACCCGGTTGGCGAGTGGAGCGTCCACCGCCAACCTCCCACGTCCCATATCGGCAATCGGCAACCGAAAAGCAAGCCCCGCCGCCATAGCGACCGTGGCGGGACCAGCGTGGTTGCCCAAGGAAACGCTTGCAGGCGACTGGGCGTGCCTCTAGCGTCAATGGCGAACGCGAGGAACCGTCATGCTGCCGGGCGAGAAGGCCGGATTCGAGCTCGACCCGAGGCTGGAGGCCGACAGCGAGCCGGTGATGTGGCTCGGCCTGTGCGAACTGCGCGTCATGAACGACCGCCGCTGGCCCTGGCTGCTGCTGGTGCCGCAGCGCTCCGGCGTGGCGGAGGTGCACGACCTGACGCCGCTCGACCAGGCGATGCTGACCTTCGAAACCAACCTGGTGGCGCAAGGCCTGAAGGAGGCCACCGGCTGCCTGAAGATCAACAGCGGTGCGCTCGGCAACGTGGTGCGACAGCTGCACGTGCACGTGGTGGCCCGCGACGAGGGCGATCCCGGCTGGCCCGGGCCCGTGTGGGGCCACGGGGTGCGCGAGCCGTACCGGCGGTCCGACCTCAACAGCTTCGCGGCCAAGGTCCGCGCCGCACTCTGACGTCGATGCGCTTCCCCTTCTTCGATGTGCCGCCCGACGAGCCCAGCCGGTCCGTGGGCTTTGCCGGCAACGTCATCGAGCGGCTGTCGGAGAAACGCGCTGACGATGCGGCGATGCGGGCGCTGGACGACCCCCTCGCCCGGCTCATGCTGCTGCGGGACGGCCGCGTCCAGATGCGACAGGACGGCGCCGGCTTCCAGGCCTATCACGACCGCGCTTCGGCTGCCGCGCTCGGCGCCGCCTTCGAAGGGGCGGTGCTGCTCGGGCATGCGGACGGGAGGCCGGTGCTCGCCGTTCCGGGCGGGCTCGACGCCGAGGCGCTGCCGGTCGAGGTCAAGGCGATCGACTACCGCTCGGTCTACATGCAAGGTCTGCTTTCGCCCGCCGACCTCGGCGCCCTGGCACAGGGTGCCGCGCTGCTTTCGTGGCATGCCTCGCACGCCTTCTGCAGCCGCTGCGGCCATGCCTCGGAGATGCGGGCGGGCGGCATCAAGCGCCGCTGCCCGGCCTGCGGGACCGAGCATTTCCCGCGCACAGACCCGGTCGCGATCATGCTGGCGCTCGACGGCGACCGCTGCCTGCTGGGGCGCAGCCCGCACTTCGCGCCGGGCATGTTCTCGGCGCTGGCCGGCTTCATCGAGCCCGGCGAGACGATCGAGGATGCGGTGCGCCGCGAGACGTTGGAGGAAGCGGGCGTCCGCCTCGGACGGGTCGTCTACCACGCCAGCCAGCCCTGGCCCTTCCCGCATTCGCTGATGATCGGCTGCTACGGCGAGGCACTGAGCACGGAGGTCGGCATGGACAGCGAGCTCGAAGCCTGCCGCTGGTTCGGGCGCGACGAGGTGCTGACGGCGCTCGACGGCACCCATGCCGACGGCATCCGCACGCCGCCGCGCGGCGCCATCGCCCACAGCCTGATCCGCCGCTGGGCCGAAGCCGAGCGCTAGAGCAGTCCGCTGCCGGGTCAGTCGTCCTCGCTCTGCGAGTCGCGGAAGCGATGGGCCTCGTAGACCCCGAGGATGCGGACCTCGCGCGAGAAGAAGGTCAGCTCCTCCAAGGCGAGCGCGACGTGGCGGTCGTCAGGGTGGCCCTCGATATCGGAATAGAAGAGGGTGGAGAAGAACTTGCCGCCGAGCTGGTAGCTCTCCAGCTTGGTCATGTTGACCCCGTTGGTGGCGAAGCCGCCAAGCGCCTTGTAGAGCGCCGCCGGCACGTTGCGGACGCGGAAGATGAAGGTGGTCATCATGCGGCGCTGCGGATCGAGGCGCGGCGCCCAGGCTTTCTCCTTGGACAGCACGACGAAGCGGGTGATGTTGTTTTCGGTGTCCTCGACGTTCTCGGCGAGGATGTCGAGCCCATAGAGCTCGGAAGCCAGGCGCGGCGCCAGCGCTGCCATGGTCGGGTCGCCCTCCTCGGCGACCAGCCGCGCGGCACCCGCGGTGTCGCCGGCGACATGCGACTTCCACCGATGGCGGCGGATGATCTTGCGGCACTGGCCGAGCGCATGGATGTGGCTGTGAACGGACTTGATGGACTCCAGCCGGGTGCCCGGCAGCACCATCAGATGGAAGTGGATGGGCAGGAAGTACTCGCCGATGATGTGGAGGCGCGACTCCGGCAGGAGGTGGTGGATATCGGCCACGCGGCCGGCGATGGTGTTCTCGATGGGGATCATCGCGAGATCGGCCTTGCCGGTCTCGACCGCGTTGAAGGCGTCCTCGAAGGTCGCGCAGGGCAGCGGCTCCATCGCCGGGTACATGTTGCGGCAGGCGGTGTCGGAGTTGGCGCCCGGTTCGCCCTGGTAGGAAATCCTGTTGGTCTCTTGGGACATCGTCGCCTTCCAGGTCCAGTCTCGATCCGATCACGCCGCGGGGGCCAGGAGGGCCCGGGCCCGCTCCAGCTCCTCCGGGGTGTCGACGCCGAGGGGAACCGAACGGACGATCTCGACGTCGATGCGCATGCCGGCTTCCAGCGCCCGCAGCTGCTCCAGCCGCTCGCGGGTCTCCAGCGGCGAGGCGCCGAGGGCGACGAAGCGCGCCAGGGCGGCACGCCGGTAGGCGTAGAGGCCGATGTGATGGTAGAGCGGCCCCTCGCCCCAGGGCGCGGTGGCGCGGGTGAAGTAGAGCGCCCGCAGCCGCGACGGGGCGACCGGCGAGCCGACGACCTTGACGACATTGGGGTCGGTGCGCTCGGCCTGGCGCTCGATCTCGACCGCCAGGGTGGAGATATCGACCTGCGGCTCGGCAAGCGGCCGGAGCGCTGCCTCGACGAGGCTGGGCTCGAGCGTCGGCAGATCGCCCTGGACGTTGACGACGGTCTCCACCTCGCCTGTCGGGTCGAGCCGGCCGAGCGCCTCGAAGATGCGGTCGGAGCCGGAGGGATGGTCGGCGCGCGTCATCACCGCCTCGAAACCGTGGGCGGTAACCGCCTCGGCCACCGCGACGGTGTCGGTGGCGACGACCACGCGGCCCAGCCCCGCGGCGGCCGCCCGCTCGGCGACGTGGACGATCATCGGCCGGCCGGCGATGTCGGCGAGCGGCTTGCCCGGCAGGCGGGTCGAGGCCATGCGGGCCGGAATGAGAACGAGGACGGACATCGAAGATCGGCTGTGCGAAGGCTCGGAAAAGTGTCAAAAGGTCTCACTGGCGCCGCCCTTATAGGTGTTGCAACGAAATAGCAAAAGACCTAGTTTCCGGCGCGATTTGACCGGCGGCCTCGGGGGACGAGCGACGAGCCGCGACCACGACCAGCGCAACGCTCCGGGGCGGCCGGAGAGGGAGCCTAGCCGACATGGACTCTTTCGAAATCAACAAGCTGATCGGCGCGTTGCTCGGCGTGGTTTTCGTGGTCTTCTCGATCAGCCTGATCGGCGACGCCATCTTCGCAGCCCCCATACCGGAGAAGCCGGGCTTCGCGATCGAGGCGGCGGAGCCCGAGGAAGGCGCGGCGGGCGGCGGCGAGGCCGCCGCGGCGGTGCCGATCGCGACGCTTCTGGCCAAAGCCGATCCGGCCGCCGGCGAGGCGGTGTTCAAGAAATGCCTGACCTGCCACACGGCCGAGAAGGGCGGCGCCAACAAGACGGGACCGAACCTTTTCGCGATCGTCAACCGGCCCATCGCCTCGCATGAGGGCTTCGCCTATTCGGCACCCATGAAGGAGTTCTCGCAGGGCGGCTCGGTCGTCTGGGACTACGACCATCTCAACCATTTCCTGGCCGGCCCGAAGGCCTATGTGAAGGGCACGGCGATGGGCTTTGCCGGCGTCAAGAAGGACGACGAGCGGGCCACCCTCATCGCCTATCTGCGCCCGCTGGCCGACAGCCCGGCGCCGCTTCCCGAGGCGCCGGCCGAGGGTGCGGCCGCCCCTGCCGAGGGCGGCGCGGCCACCGACGCCGCCGCCAAGCCGGCCGAGGGCGGAGCGGCCCAACCGGCCGCCGGCGAGGCGAAGCCGGCCGAGCCGCAGCCGGCTCAATGACAAAATTGTAATTCGAAGGATCACGAAAAAGCCGGGTTCTGCCCGGCTTTTTCGCAGGATCGAGGCGACTTCGGAGCCGGCATCGACGAAGTTTTATCCACAGGGTCCGCACCCCGGCGTAGGATGGCCGAGGCGAAAGGAGCAAGGCACGGATGACGCAAAGCGCAATCGGATTTCTCGCAGGAGCAGCCCTGACAGGCCTGGTGCTGTCCGTCTCGATCCAGCCCGTGGCGGCCGAGGACGCCTGGCGCACCACGTCCTCGCTGATCGGGGCGTCCAAGTATGGCGAAAATTTCCAGCGCTACGACTACGTGAACCCGGAGGCGCCCAAGGGCGGCACTCTCGCCGGCATCGCGACCGGCACATTCGACAGCTTCAACCCCTATATCGTGCGCGGCGCCGCGGCGGCAGGCTTCGCCGTGCAGGGTTTCGGCGGCGGGCTGCTCTACGACACGCTGATGGAGCAATCCACCGACGAGCCGAGCGTCAGCCATTCGATGATCGCCGAGGCCTTCAAGTATCCGGACGACTACTCCTCGGCCACCTACCGGCTCGATCCGCGCGCCAAATGGCACGACGGCACGCCGATCACCGCCGAGGACGTCGTGTGGTCGTTCGGCGTGCTCAAGGAGAACACGCCCAACTACAACCGCTACTTCGCCAATGTGAAGGAAGCGGTGGCGCTGAACGACCGGGAGATCGAGTTCGGCTTCGACCAGAAGGGCAACCGCGAGCTGCCGCACATCATCGGCGACCTCGTGGTGCTGCCGAAGCACTGGTGGGAGGGGACCGGGCCCGACGGCAAGAAGCGGGACATCACCCAGCCGACGCTGGAGCCGCCGCTCGGCTCGGGCGCCTACAAGATCGAAAGCTTCAAGCCGGGGGCGGAGATCGTGTGGAGCCGCGTGCCGGACTATTGGGCAGCCGATGTCGGCGCCAATGTCGGGCGCCACAATTTCGACCGACGCCGCTATGTCTACATCCAGGACGACAATGCCGAGTGGCAGGCGTTCACCAAGGGCGGCTACGAGGATGTGCGGCCGGAAGCCAGCTCGCGCCGCTGGGCGACCGGCTACACGTTCCCGGCCGTGAAGGCCGGCGACGTGATCAAGAAGGAGTTCGCCTCGACGTCGGGCGAGCCGATGCAGGGCTTCGTCATGAACCTGCGCCGGCCGCAGTTCCAGGACCGCAAGGTGAGGCAGGCGCTCACCGAGGCGCTCGATTTCGAGAAGATGAACCGCCAGCTGTTCTTCGGCCTGAACACCCGAACCGACAGCTATTTCGAGAACAGCGAGCTGGCCTCCAGCGGCCTGCCGCAGGGCCGCGAGCTGGAAATCCTGGATGCCTACAAGGACAGACTGCCGCCCGAGCTGTTCACGCAGGAATACAAGCTGCCCATCTACGATTCCCCGCAGGCGGAACGGCAGAACCTGCGCCGGGCCGTCCAGCTGTTCGGCGAGGCCGGATGGAAGATAAAGGGCGGCAAGATGCTGAACGACAAGGGCGAGCAGTTCAGGATCGAGATCCTCGGCAACAACCCGACCGACGAGGTGATCTCGAACACCTACATCGAGACGCTGCGCAAGATCGGCATCGACGCCTCGCTCAGGATCGTCGACCCGAGCCAGTACGTGAACCGGCTGCGCAGCTTCGACTACGACATGGTGACCAGCACGTTCCAGCAGTCGCAGTCGCCGGGCAACGAGCAGCGCGATTTCTGGAGCTCCAAGGCGGCCGACACGCCGGGGTCGCGCAATTTGTTCGGGATCAAGGACCCGGTGGTCGACGCGCTGGTCGAGCAGGTGATCTTCGCCAAGGACCGCGAGGAGCTCGTCGCGGCCACGCACGCGCTCGACCGCGTGCTTCTGTGGAACGCCTATATCGTGCCGCAGTGGCACCGGCCGGTGGTGTGGTTCGCCATCTGGAACAAGTTCGGCATGCCCGACAAGCAGCCGGCCTATATCGGCGCCGACATCGATTCCTGGTGGATCGACCCGGCGCGCGAGAAGGCGCTGCAGGCCAAGTACAAGAGCGCCAGTTGAGCGCCTCCTTCCGCCTCTCCCGCCGCCATTTCCTGGCGCTCGGCGCCGCTGCGGCGCTTTCGCCGCGCCAGGCCTTCGCGACCGTACCGACGGGTACGCCGCTGCATGGCCTGTCGGCTTTCGGCGACCTCAAATACAAGCCGGGCTTCCCGCATTTCGACTATGCGAGCCCGGATGCGCCGAAGGGCGGGACCTTCAATTTCTCGATCCCGAACTGGGTCTACAACCAGAGCCCGCTGACCTTCAACACGCTGAACTCGTTCACGCCGAAGGGCGACGCGCCGCCGCGCATGGGCATGTGCTTCGACTCGCTGATGGCCCCTGCGCTGGACGAGCCCGACGCGCTCTACGGCCTGCTGGCCGAGACGGTGACGATCGGCGAGGACCGCAACAGCTTCGTGTTCGCGCTGCGCCCAGAGGCGCGCTTCCACGACGGGTCGCCGCTGACGGCCGAAGACGTGGCCTTCACCATGAACACCTTCAAGGGAGAGGGGCACTACGACCTGCAGCTGCCGCTTTCGCAGCTCGTTTCGGTGAGCGCGGAAGACGCCCACACGGTGAGGCTCGCGTTCAGCGGCAAGCAGTCGGAGCGGACGATCCTGTCGGTCGCCATCTTCCCGATCATCTCCAAGGCCTACTACACGCAGAACGACTTCGGCGCCTCGACGCTGACGCCGCCGCTGGGCTCCGGTGCCTACAAGGTCGGGCGGGTCGCCGCGGGCGCGACGATCGAATATGAGCGGGTGGCGGACTATTGGGGCCGCGACCTGGGCGTCAACAAGGGCCTCTACCATTTCGACCGCATCCGGATCGAGTTCTACCGCGATCGGCAGGCTGCCTTCGAAGCCTTCAAGAAAGGCGACGTCCTTTACCGTCAAGAGTTCACCTCGCGGGTCTGGGCGACCGGCTACGACTTCCCGGCGCTGAAGGACGGCAAGGTGGTGAAGCGCGAATTTCCCGGCGAAAAGCGGCCTTCCATGCAGGCGATGGCGCTGAACCAGCGCCGTGCGCGCTTTCGCGACGCGCGCGTGCGGCAGGCGGTGGCGCTCTGCTTCGACTTCGAATGGACGAACCGCAACCTGTTCTATGGCGCCTACGAGCGCTCGCACTCGACGTTCGAGCGCTCGCCCTACCGTGCCGAGGGGCTGCCCTCGCCCGCCGAGCTGGCGCTGCTCGAGCCGCTGCGCGGCCAGGTCCCCGAAGCGGCGTTCGGCGAAGCGGTGCTGCAGCCAGCCTCCGACGGCTCGGGCCGCGACCGCAAGCTGCTCGGCCGGGCGTCGCGGCTGCTCGGCGAGGCCGGCTGGAAACGCAAGGGCACGTCGGTGGAGAACGACAAGGGCGAACGGCTGACGCTGGAGATCCTGGTCGAGGACGACACCTTCACCCGGGTGTTCACGCCCTTCGTGGAGAACATGCGGGCGATCGGCATCGACGCCGCGATCCGCATGGTGGATTCGGCGCAGTACACGCTCAGGCAGACCAATTTCGACTTCGACATGATCTCGGTGGCGTTCTCCTTCAGCGCGACGCCGACGCGCGACGACGTCGAGCTGTTCTTCGATTCGCGTGGCGCCGACAGCCCGAGCGCGCGCAACCTGCCGGGCACCAAGGACGCGGCGGTGGACGCACTGGTTGCGAATGTCGGCGCGGCGCCGGACCGGGAAAGCCTGGTCGTGGCGATGCGCGCGCTGGACCGGGTCTTGCGCGCCCGCATGGACTGGATTCCAAATTGGTATGCGGCGAATCACAAGGTGGCCTTCTGGGACATGTTCGGCTTCAAGGAGCCGAAGCCCGACTATGGCTTCCCCGTCGAGGCGCTGTGGTGGTACGACGAGGCGAAGGCGAAAGCGGTTGGCAAGGGCTGAGCGGCGGGACGATCGCCTTGCGACGGGGGACTTGAGCTGATGGGCGCCTACATCCTGCGGCGGATCCTGCTGATGGTTCCGACGCTGTTCGGCATCATGGCCATCTCGTTCGCGGTGATCCAGTTCGCGCCGGGCGGGCCGGTCGAGCAGGTGATCGCCAGGCTGCAGGGTCAAGGCGATTCCGGCGATCGGCTGTCGGGCGGCGGCGGCGATGCCGGCGGCGCCAACACGTTCGAGGCGGGCGGCGAGTCTTCTTCCCGCTATCGCGGCGCACAAGGGCTCGACCCCGAGTTCATCGCGCGGCTGGAGAAGCAGTTCGGCTTCGACAAGCCGCCGCTGCAGCGCTTCTTCGGCATGCTGTGGGACTATCTCCGCTTCGATTTCGGCGAGAGCTTCTTCCGCAAGATCTCCGTGCTGGACCTGATCCTCGAGAAGATGCCGGTGTCGATCTCGATCGGCCTGTGGATCACGCTCATCTCCTACCTGATCTCGATCCCGCTCGGCATCCGCAAGGCGGTGAATGACGGCTCCTCGTTCGACGTCTGGACGAGCGGCGTGGTCATCATCGGCTACGCCATTCCCGGCTTCCTGTTCGCCATCCTCTTGATGGTGCTGTTTGCCGGCGGGTCCTTCTGGGACTGGTTTCCCTTGCGCGGCCTGGTGTCGGAGAATTTCGACCAGCTCTCGTGGCCCGAAAAGATCGTCGACTATTTCTGGCACCTGACCCTGCCGTTGACGGCGATGGTGCTGTCGGCCTTCGCCACGACGACGCTGTTGACCAAGAACTCCTTTCTGGACGAGATCCGCAAACAGTACGTCATCACCGCCCGCGCCAAGGGGCTCTCCGAGCGCCGCGTGCTCTACGGCCACGTGTTCCGCAACGCCATGCTGATCGTGATCGCCGGGTTTCCGGGAGCCTTCATCTCGGCATTCTTCACCGGGTCGCTGCTCATCGAGAACATCTTCTCGCTCGACGGGCTGGGGCTGCTCGGCTACCGGTCGGTGCTCGACCGCGACTATCCTGTGGTGTTCGCGAACCTCTACATCTTCTCGCTGCTCGGCCTGTTCATCAACCTCCTCTCCGACCTCGTCTACACCTGGATCGATCCGCGCATCGACTTCGAGCGGAGGGACGTCTGATGTCGGACATCCAAGCCAAGGCCGCGGTGCAGACGGCTCGCGAGCGGGGCCGGCGGCTGTCGCCACTCAACCAGCGGCGCTGGCAGAATTTCCGCGCCAACCGGCGCGGCTACTATGCGCTGTGGATATTCCTGGTGCTGTTCGGGCTGTCGCTGATCGCCGAGCTGATCGCCAACGACAGGCCGCTGATCGCGTCCTACAATGGCGAGATCCTGTTTCCCGTGCTGATCGACTATCCGGAAGAGAAGTTCGGCGGGTTCTACGCGGTGACGGACTATCGCGACCCGGTGATCCAGGACGAGATCACGGCCAATGGCTGGCTGATCTGGCCGCCGATCCGCTATTCCTACCGGACGGTCAACAACGACATCCCGGAAGCGGCGCCCGCCAAGCCTTCGTGGCTCTATTCCCGGGCCGAGCGCTGCCAGCGCTACCCGCAAGGCGAGGCCGATCCGAACTGCACCATCGGCAACTGGAACTGGCTCGGTACGGACGACCAGGCGCGCGACGTCCTGGCGCGGGTCATCTACGGGTTCCGCATCTCGGTGCTGTTCGGGCTGATCCTGACGCTGACCTCGACGGTCATCGGCGTGACCGCCGGCGCCGTGCAGGGCTATTTCGGCGGGTGGGTCGACCTCGGCTTCCAGCGGTTCATCGAAGTGTGGTCGGCGATCCCCGTGCTCTACCTGATCCTGATCGTGTCGGCCGTGCTGCCGCCGGGATTCTTCATCCTGCTCGGCATCATGCTCGCCTTCTCGTGGGTGGCGCTGGTGGGGGTGGTTCGCGCGGAATTCCTGCGTGCGCGCAACTTCGAATATGTGAATGCGGCGCGGGCGCTCGGGGTGCCGAACGGGACGATCATGTACCGCCACCTGCTGCCCAACGCCATGGTGGCGACGCTGACCTTCCTGCCGTTCATCCTCAACGGCTCGATCTCGACGCTGACCTCGCTCGACTTCCTCGGCTTCGGGCTGCCGCCGGGCTCGGCCTCGCTGGGCGAGCTGTTGAAGCAGGGCCAGCGCAACCTCAACGCGCCGTGGCTGGGCATCACCGGCTTCGTGACGCTTTCGCTGATGCTGTCCTTGCTGATCTTTATCGGCGAGGCGACGCGCGACGCGTTCGACCCACGCAAGACGTTCCGGTGAGGGAGGCGGGGAGTATGGATGCGCAGCGAACTGCGGTAGAGTCTGGATGCAACTCGGAAATGACCCGATCATGAACAAGCTCGTGCTGGAACACTACCCCGCATCTCGCCTGCCTGCGGACCTGCGGCGGGGCCTGTCGGCCGACGCGACGGTTCGAGTCACTGTGGAGGAGGAGCCCAGCGGTTCGTCGATCCACGACCTTGAACGTCAACTCCGTGAGTATCGATCGCGCAATCCGGACCGGGTCTCGATCGAGCAGGGGGTCGCCCGCATTCGTCAATTGCGGGACGAATGGGACGATTGATGGTCGCAGTCAGTCGACTTTACACGGACACCAACGTGTTCATCGCTCTCGGAGAAGGCTCCGACGAAATTTCGACCCTCTTGTTCCAGTTGGTTGACAGGCAAATGCCCGGCCAATGGTCGCTTTTTACCAGCGAGCTGACCCTAGCCGAGCTGCTGGTGCTTCCGCATCGACAGCACAAAGACGAACTGATCAAATTGTACGACAATTGGGTTCGGGCAAGTCCGTGGCTGAACGTGGGCCCTGTGAGCCGCGACGTGCTTTGGCATGCGTCCCGGATCCGGGCGGGGTACGCCAGCATCAAGCTGCCGGATGCGATTCACGTGGCCTTCGGTTTCGGCTGCAGCCATTTCCTTACGGGAGACCGCCGCCTGCCCAACGAACTGGAACTCCCTAGTGAGCGGCAGGAGCTGGAAAGCGGTCCGATACGCCTAAAGGCCTTGGTGCTTGACAAGCCTACAGTTGCAGGGGTGCTCGCGGAGCGCCAACCGTGAGGCCCCTCCTCTCCGTCAGCGACCTGTCGGTCGCCTTCAGCCAGGGCGGCAAGGAGACGCTCGCGGTGGACCGCGTGTCGTTCGACATCGCCAAGGGCGAGACGGTGGCGCTGGTGGGCGAATCCGGCTCCGGCAAGTCGGTCACCGCGCTTTCGGTGCTGAAGCTGCTCGCCTATCCGCCGGCTAGCCATCCTTCCGGGGCGATCCTGTTCAAGGGCGAGGACCTGCTCGCCAAGGACGAACGGCAGCTGCGCAAGGTGCGCGGCAACAACATCACCATGATCTTCCAGGAACCGATGACGTCGCTGAACCCGCTGCACACGATCGAGCAGCAGGTCGGCGAGGTGCTGTCGCTGCACCAGGGCATGGGCGATGCGCAAGCGCGCGAGAAAACGCTGGAGCTGCTCAACGAGGTCGGCATCCGCGACCCGGAAAAGCGGCTCGACGCCTACCCCCATCAGCTTTCGGGCGGGCAGAGGCAGCGTGTGATGATCGCCATGGCGCTCGCCAACGAGCCGGATTTGTTGATCGCCGACGAGCCGACGACGGCGCTCGACGTCACCGTCCAGGCGCAGATCCTGGAGCTTTTGGCGCGCCTCAAGGCCAAGAAGGGCATGTCGATGCTCTTCATCACCCATGACCTCGGCATCGTGCGAAAGATTGCCGACTGGGTCTGCGTCATGACCAAGGGCAAGATCGTGGAGACCGGGCCGACGCAGGAGATCTTCTCGCACCCGCAGCATGCCTACACCAAGCACCTCTTGGCAGCCGAGCCCAAGGGAAAGCCGCCCAAGGCGGACGAAAGCGCCGAAACGGTGATGAAGGGCGACGGGGTCAAGGTGTGGTTCCCGATCAAGCAGGGCTTTTTCCGACGGACCGTCGACCATGTGAGGGCCGTCGACGGCATCGACGTGGCGGTGCGCGCGGGGCAGACGCTGGGCGTCGTCGGCGAGTCGGGATCGGGCAAGACGACGCTCGGGCTGGCGCTGTGCCGGATGATCGCGTCGAGCGGGACGATCCGCTTCGACGGCCGCGACATCGATCGGCTGTCGTTCAGCGAGATGCGGCCGCTGCGCCGGGCGCTGCAGATCGTGTTCCAGGACCCCTACGGCTCGCTCAGCCCGCGAATGTCGGTCAGCGAGATCGTCGAAGAGGGGTTGCTGATCCATGAGCCGCAGCTCTCCGTCGCCGAGCGCGACCGGCGCGTCGTTGCGGCGATGAACGAGGTGGGGCTCGACCCGGACACTCGGCACCGCTATCCGCACGAGTTTTCGGGCGGACAGCGGCAGCGCATAGCGATCGCCCGGGCGATGGTGCTCAACCCACGCTTCGTCATGCTGGACGAACCGACATCCGCGCTGGACATGAGCGTGCAGGCGCAGGTGGTCGACCTTTTGCGGGACCTGCAGGCGAAGCACAACCTCGCCTATCTGTTCATCAGCCACGATCTCAAGGTCGTGCGTGCGCTGGCCAACGAGGTCGTCGTCATGAGGAACGGCAAGGTGGTGGAGCACGGCACGTCGGAAGAAATCTTCGAGCGGCCCCGGAGCGAGTACACCAGGGCGCTGATCTCGGCGGCCTTCCGCATCGAGGCGGCGCCGAGCGGCGCCGTCGCCCAATAGGGATCGGCATGGACAAGGGTCGCATCCTGCTTTCGCTGACCGGCTTCCATCCGCAACGTTGGCAGGAGCTCCTGTCGGCCGACCGGCCGGTGGTGCTGGAGCCCGAAACGCCGGACGACCCGACGATCCGCTATGCCGTCGTCTGGAAGCAGCCGCCGAAGCTGCTCGCCTCGCTGCCCAACCTCGCAGCGATCTTCTCGATCGGCGCCGGCGTCGACCACCTGCTGCAGGATTCGACCGTTCCCGACGTTCCCATCGTTCGCGTCGTGGCCGACAACCTTTCCCGCCATATGACGGAGTTCGTCGTTTGGCGGGTCCTCGACCACCATCGCCAGGGCCAGCTCTACCGCAGCCAGCAGGCCCGGCGCACCTGGCACGAGGCGCCGCAGCGGGTCGCCGGCGACATCTCAGTGGGCATCATGGGGCTGGGCCAGCTCGGCCGTGCGGCCGCCAGGGCGCTGCTGGCACTCGGCTTCCGGGTCAATGGCTGGACGCGCCGCCCGGCGGCGGTGGAGGGCGTGTCGACCTTCGCCGGCGAGCAGGGACTCATACCGTTCCTCAATGCCACGGACATGCTGGTCGTGCTGCTTCCGCTGACGCCAGACACGCAGGGCATCGTCAGCTACCAGCTCTTGCGGCAGCTGCGGCGACGCAACGGGCTCGGCGGCGCCGTGCTCATCAACGCCGGACGCGGCCAGCTGCAGCGCGACGCCGACATCCTGAGGGCGCTGGACGACGGGACGCTCAAGGAGGCGAGCCTCGACGTATTCGAAACGGAGCCGCTGCCGCGCACGAGCAAGCTGTGGACGAATCCGAAGGTCGTCGTGACGCCGCACGCCGCGGCGACTTCGGACCCGAACCATCTGGTGCCGCCGATGGTGGAGCAGATGCGCGCGTTCGACCGGGGCGAGCCGCTCATGGACCTCGTGGACCGGCGCGCGGGCTACTAAGTGGCCGCCCAGCGGTCCGTTTCGGTTCCGTTACGGCCTGCGCGATGCGGTCGGCACGCCATAAACCTTAGCGATCCGCTCGACGGCCCGCTCAAGGGGTTCGCTGACCACCTGCATGACGTGACCGCTGGCATGCAGCAGCGTCGCCGGATCGGCGACGATGGCGACATGGCCTTTCCAGAACATGAGGTCGCCGCGCTGCAACCCGGCGGAAGGATCGAGCGGCTTGCCGACCGTTTCGGCCTGCATGTCTGAATCGCGCAGCACATCGCGGCCGGCCATGCGCATGGAGAGTTGCAAGAGTCCCGAGCAATCGATGCCGAAGCCGCTATTGCCTCCCCACAGGTAGGGCGTGCGGACCAGGTCCTCGGCCACCGCCACATAGTCTGCGACGGCAGCGTCGATATCCACCAGGTGTCCGGCGATCATCGCCTCGCCGGACTGCAGCAGCGCATAGCGCGTGCCGTGCAGCTCGGCGACGTCGACCACGGTCACGCGACATCCGATCGACAGCACGGCGGCGCGCGGCAGCTTCAGGTTCGGACCGGGATAGACGAAGGTGCGGGGCGCCGCGACTACATGCGTGAGAGTGCCGGCAGGCTCGCCGAGCATCGCGGCGCCGACATAGCCGACATAGCCGTCCCGCAAGGCCTGCACCCAGGCCCATCCTTCGGCTTCCTCGAACACCACCACGTCGTCGCCGAGCAGGAGCTGGGCTAGGAGACCGGCATCGGGCCGCGGTGCTGCGCGGAGATCGACGACCGGCGACAAGATGCGAGCCTGGCGACCGGCGACGAAGCGCGACGATTCCACCTGGCCGCGCAGCCTCTCGTCCGCAAGGTCGGGTCGGAAGGCGTTGAGCCGGCGGTCGAGGCCGGTCACAGCGGCAGCTCTTCGCCCTTGGCGATGATGACGTCGCCCAGGCGTTCCACGAAGAGAGCGCCTTCGACCGTGCGCCTGATCAGCACGTTGCGCTTGTCACGTTCGTCGCGATGGCGGGAGACCAGCTTCAGCGCCCCCATGGTGTCGAGCGCCCGGGTGACCACCGGCTTGGTGACGCCCAGCCTTGTCGCGAGGCCGCGCACCGTGTGGGGCGGCGGATCGAGATAGATGGTCGTCAGGATGGCGACCTGGCGCATCGTCAGGTCGGGCACGGCGCTCCGCACCTCCGACAGGGCAACCTGTTGCCAGAGACGCAAGGCCTGGCTGGGACGCATGTGGACGGCCATGGGCCACATGGTCTCCGAAATTTGTTTCGGTTCCGTTTCATCTACGATCGAATGGTAGAACACGGCGGGTCGTCTCCTAGGCGTAGCGCCTCGACAGGACGCGCTCGATGGCGCGGATCGCCTGGGCTTCGCCGCCGGCCGGCCCGTACGGCCGGTCGGCGGGGCTCCAGGCGAAAATGTCGAAATGGGCCCATTCGGCAGCTCTTTCGATGAACCGGCGCAGGAAGAGAGCGGCCGTGATCGACCCCGCGAAGCCGTCGGTGGTCACATTGTTGAGGTCGGCGACCTTGGAGGCGAGCTTGCTGTCATAGGGCCTCCAAAGAGGCATGCGCCAGAGCGGATCGGCCACGGCAACAGACGCTTCGGCGAGCTCCGCGGCCAGCCCATCGCTGTCCGTGTAGAATGGCGGCAGGTCGGGCCCCAGGGCGACGCGGGCGGCGCCGGTCAAGGTCGCCATGTCGATCACCAGCGCAGGCGACTCTTCGTCGGCCAAGGTCAGGGCGTCGGCCAGGATCAGCCGCCCTTCGGCGTCGGTGTTGCCGATCTCCACGGTAAGCCCCTTGCGGCTCGTCAGCACGTCGCCCGGCCGGAAGGCGTTTCCCGAGACGGCATTCTCCACCGCGGGAACGAGCACTCGCAGGCGAACCGGCAGGCGGGCGCCCATGATCATCGAGGCCAGGCCCAGCACATTGGCTGCGCCGCCCATGTCCTTCTTCATGAGGAGCATGCCCGATGCCGACTTGATGTCGAGGCCGCCGGTGTCGAAGCACACGCCCTTGCCGACCAGCGTGACCTTGGGGCCACCCGCCGGCCCCCAGGCGAAGTCGACCAGCCGCGGCGCTTCGGCGGCGGCGCGGCCGACGGCGTGGATCATGGGGAAATTGGCCGCCAGGAGCTCGTCGCCGACGACCGCCGAGACGACGCCGCCATGGGCCGCGGCGAGCTGCCGCACGGCCGTCTCGATCGCGGCCGGGCCGAGATCGTTGGTCGGCGTGTTGATAAGGTCGCGGGTCAGGAAGACGCCGTCGGCGATCCGCTCGACCCGGGCGAGGTCGGCCCCGGGCGGCAGGACGAAAGCGATCTCGCGGCCCTTGGGCTTGCCGTAGCGGGTGAAGGCGTAGCCGCCAAGCTTGAGCCCGATCGCGGCAAGCTCGGGATCGGCCGGCGGCCGGGAGAAATGCCACTGCCCTTCCGGCAGTTTGCGAGCCAGCGCCCCGGCACCCAACCCGGCGAAAGGCTGGTCTCCCTTGCCGGTGCCGAGCAGAGCGCCGGCCACCGCACCGTCGGGCCCAGGCAGAACGAGAACCCGCGCGGCCTGGCCGCTGAAGCCGTTGGCATTGGCCCAGGCGACCGCCGCTTCCTGCAACCCGGCTTCGGCCAGGCCGTCATGGGGAACCAGGTAAACGGGGCGGGAACCTGCGCTTTTTTCCCGAACGAACTGGACCGGCATCTGCCTCGACCTCCGGCGCACGGACTCGGCCGCGAATCGCCACTTTAACCATCCGTTAGGGTTAACAGAATATTTCTACGGGTGGGTAGACGGCCCGTGCGTCGTCGCAGGGGAAACGGAGGTCGATCGGAATGTCAATCACGCGAAAGATCGAGGGTCGCAAGCGGCTGCTCGCCATTTCGGCAGCCATTCTGCTGGCAGGGGGCCTCGCAGGATGCGCCAAGGACCGGATGACGACCGGTTCGGTGGCCGCTTCCGGCAAGCCGGTCGATCAGTTGACGCCTAGCGAGCTCGGCAGTGCCGCAACCTCGCTTGGCAATGCCTATGCGCGCAATCCCAACGACAAGCCCACGGCCCTCCGCTATGCCAGCGTGCTGCAAATGGACGGCAAGGCCGAACAGTCGCTGGCCGTGATGCGCAAGCTGGCGATCGCCTTCCCGAAGGATCGTGAAGTGCTCGCCGCCTACGGCAAGGCGCTCGCCGCCGCCGGCCAGTTCGAACCGGCGCTGAGCGCCGTGCGGCGCGCCCAGACGCCCGAGTATCCAGACTGGAAGCTGTTGTCGGCGGAGGGCGCGATCCTCGACCAGATGGGGCAAGCTCCACAGGCCCGCGAACTCTACCGGAAGGCGCTAGACCTGAAGCCGAACGAACCCTCCGTGCTCTCCAACCTCGGCATGTCGTACCTGCTCGAAGGCGACCTGAAGACCGCCGAGACCTATCTGCGCTCGGCCGCCACCGGAGCCGGTGCCGACAGTCGCGTCCGCCAGAACCTGGCGCTGGTCATCGGCCTGCAGGGGCGCTTCCAGGAGGCAGAGGCCATGGCTAGGCAGGAGTTGTCCCCCGAGCAGGCGGAGGCCAACGTCGCCTATCTGCGCACGATGCTGTCGCAGCAGAACGCCTGGAGCCAGCTCAAGGCCGAGGACAAGAAGAAGATCAAAGCCAACTGACGCCGACCGCATGATCCGCGCCGGAGAGGCCTTGCGCCTCTCCGGCGTTTTCTTGCGCGATCAGCCGCCGTTCTTGAGGGCCAGGGCCTGCATGATGGCAGGGCCGAGAATGACGGCAAACAACACCGGCACGAAGAACAGGATCATCGGCACCGTCAGCTTCGGCGGCAGGGCGGCCGCCTTCTTCTCGGCTTCGTTCATGCGCATGTCGCGGCTCTCTTGGGCCAGGACGCGGAGCGCCATGGCGACGGGCGTGCCGTACCGTTCCGCCTGGATAAGCGCCTGAGCCACCGACCTGACCGATTCGAGCCCGGTGCGGCCGGCGAGGTTGTCATAGGCGGCCCGTCGCTCCTGCAGGAAGGACAGTTCGGCATTGGTCAGTACGAATTCCTCGGCCAGGTCGACCGACTGCGAGCCGATCTCTTCAGAGACCTTGCGGAACGCCGCCTCCACGGACATACCCGCTTCCACGCAGATCAGCATGAGGTCCAGCGCATCCGGCCAAGCGGACTGGATCGATTTCATGCGCTTCTGGGCGCGGTTGCGGACATAGAGGACGGGGGCGTAGAAGCCCGCATACGCGGCAAAGACGCAGATCAGGATCTTCACGAAGCCAGGCTGGTCGGGCAACGTGTCGAGGACGAACAGGTAGACGATCGCCACCGCCGCGAAGACGAAAGGAAGCAGCAGCCGGAAGAACAGGAAGCGGGTCAGCGGGTTCTGACCGCGGAAGCCCGCCGTGCGCATCTTGGCCAAGGTCGCCTCGTCGACCAGGGCGCGACGCAGGTCCAGCCGTTCGACGATGTTGTAGATGCCGAGCGACTGCTCCTCGCGCAAGCCGCTGCCGCGCTTGCGGCGGTCCTGCTCGACCGCCAGCCGCGCCCGCTGCTTGGCGCGCAGCTCTTCGCGCTCGAGCGCCACGGCCTTCATCCGCGACTTCATCTGGTTGCCGCTCAGCGCCGGCAGGACCGTGAAGACGGTCGCAAAGACGGCGATGGCCACCAGAAGCGCTATCAAAAAGGACGGATCGGTGAGCGTTCTCACCACCTGGTCGGACATGGGTGCCTCACACGTCGAAAGTGATCATCTTGCGCATCACGAAGATGCCGATGGCCATCCATATGGCCGAGCAGCCTAGAATGATGTTGCCCGTGCTGGTCGTGAACAGCGGCAGGATGTAGCCAGGGCTCATGATGTAGACCATCGTGGCGACGATGAACGGCAGGGCGCCGATGATGGCCGCAGAGGCCTTGGCCTCCATGGAGAGGGCCGAGACGCGCGCCTTCATCTTCTTGCGGTCGCGCAGGACGCGCGAGAGGTTGCCAAGCGCCTCGGAAAGGTTGCCGCCCGCCTGCTGCTGGATCTGGATCACGATGCCGAAGAAGCTCGCCTCAGAGCACGGCATGGTCTCGCTCATGCGCAGGGCGGCTTCGGGGATGGACATGCCGACCTGCTGGGATTCCACGATGCGGCGGAACTCCCCGCGCACCGGCTCCTGCGACTCCGTGGCGATGAGGCGGATGCCATCGTTGAGGGGCAGGCCCGACTTGACGGCGCGCACGATGACGTCGAGCGCGTTGGGGAGCTCCGCAAGGAAGTGCTTGACGCGGCGCGACCTCTTGAATCCGATGTACCAACGCGGCAGCCCGAAAATGCCCGCCACCAATGCGCCGGGCAGGACGATCAAAGGGGCGCCCGCGAACAGGGCGACAAGTGTCACGACGATGCCGCAGATCACCGAGTAGACGTAGAAGCGTTCCACCGTGATCGTCATGCCAGCCTGTCGGATCTGCATTCGCAAGGGCGGCTTCTTGATGTTGCGATCCCTCGCCTTCTGCTTCTGGTCGAGCTCCTTCAGCGTGTCCTGAACCGTCTTGCGTCGCTTGGCGACCTCGCTGACGCGGTCCCGGGTCGCCTTGGCCTGAGCGCGATCGTTGTCGGACCGCATGGCGAGCTGCTTGCGCTTGTCGACGTTCTTCTCGTCGGCCAAGCGGTTGAACATGAAGGCATATGCGACGGCGCCCGCGCTGCAACCCGTCAGGAGCACCACCGCCAAAACCAGAGGATCCAAACCGAACATTCAAATGCCCCCGAGGCGCCCCTACTCGACGCCCTTCTCCATCGCCTCGAGCGCAGTGGCGAGCCGCTGCTCCTCGCCATAATAACGTGCCCGATCCCAGAAGTTCGGCCGCCCGATACCCGTCGAGAGGTGGTGGCCGAGCAAGCGCCCGGACGCGTCCTCGCCGGTGATGTTGTAGAGCACCAGGTCCTGGGTGATGATGACGTCGCCTTCCATGCCGATCACCTCCGTGATGTGGGTGATGCGACGCGAGCCGTCGCGCAGTCGGGCCGCCTGGATGATCACGTCGATCGACCCGACGATGATCTCTCGCACCGTCTTCGGGGGCAGCGAGTAGCCGCCCATGGCGATCATGGACTCGATGCGGTTCAGGCACTCGCGCGGCGAGTTGGAGTGGATGGTGCCCATCGATCCGTCATGACCCGTGTTCATGGCCTGCAGGAGGTCGAAGACCTCAGGGCCGCGCACCTCGCCGACGATGATGCGCTCGGGCCGCATGCGCAGGCAGTTCTTGACCAGGTCGCGCATCGTCACCTCGCCCTCGCCCTCGAGGTTCGGCGGACGGGTTTCGAGCCGGACCACATGCGGCTGCTGGAGCTGCAGCTCGGCCGAGTCCTCGCAGGTGATGATGCGCTCGTCGCGGTCGATGAAGTTGGTCAGGCAGTTGAGCAAGGTGGTCTTGCCGGAGCCGGTGCCCCCGGAGTTGACGATGTTGCAGCGCACCCGGCCCATGATCTTCAGAATCTCGGCGCCATGGTTCGAAATGGCGCCGAAGCGGACGAGCTGATCGAGCATCAGCTTGTCCCGTTTGAACTTGCGGATGGTGAGCGCGGTGCCGTCGATGGCCAGGGGCGGCGCGATCACGTTGACGCGCGAGCCGTCGGGAAGACGCGCGTCGCAGATCGGGCTCGACTCGTCCACCCGGCGGCCCACCTGGCTGACGATGCGCTGGCAGATGTTCAAGAGCTGCTGGTTGTCGCGGAAGCGGATGCCGGTCTGCTCGACCTTGCCGTTCACCTCGATGAAGACGTGCCGCGAACCGTTGACCATGATGTCGGCGATGTCGTCGCGGGCCAGCAGCGGCTCGAGCGGGCCGTAGCCGAGGACATCGTTGCAGATGTCCTCGAGCAGCTCCTCCTGCTCGGCGATCGTCATCGCGAAGTTCTTGATCGCGATGATGTCGTTGACGATGTCGCGGATCTCCTCGCGGGCGCTCTCCGGGTCGAGCTTGGCAAGCTGCGAGAGGTCGATCGTCTCGATGAGAGCGGAGAAGACCTGCGACTTGGTGTCGTAGTAGGCTTCGCTGCGCTCACGCGCCGGCTGGCGCGGCGACGGCGCCGGCGGTGGTGGCGGCGGTGCCGACGCTTTGCGGGCAGGCGGCGCGGTCGCCTCGATGCGCTTCTCCGCGGGCCGCGGCGCGACCAGGACGTCGGTCCCCGCAGCCGGCGGCCGATAGTCCGGCAGCGGCCTGCTGCCGTCGTCGCTTCCTCGCTTGCCGAACATGTTCGCAGCCGCCCCCTTCCGAACCGTCTACTTCTTTTTCTTGAGATTGAGCCTGCCGAGCAGGTTGCCGAGGCCCGCTTTCTTCTTCGCCTTGAGCTCGGCACGGCCGGTCAGGATGTGGGCGACGTGGCTCACCATCTGTACGACCGGACTCTTGGCATCGGTCTCGCCCAGCATGCGCCCGTTGTTCGAGGCGTTGCCGAAGAGCTGGGGATCGAAGGGAACCACAGCCATCGGGACCAGTCCAAGGGGCTCAGCGAACTCGGCCGGGCTGATCTCCGGACGCTTGGGAACGCCGGCCTGGTTGATGATCAGTTTGGGGGGCACGTCGTTCGGCCGAAGCTTTCTCAGCGTGTCCACCAGGTTCTTCGTGTTGCGCAGGTTGGCAAGCTCGGGCGTGGCGGTGATCACGACCTCGTCGGCGCGGGTCAGCGTCTCCCTGGTCCAGCCGGTCCAGACATGCGGAACGTCGAGCACGATCAAAGGGGCGCTACGCTGCGCAGTGTCGATCAGATGCGCGAAGGCGTTCTGCTCGAAGTCGTAGGTGCGTTCAAGCGTCGACGGGGCCGCCAGCAAGGAAAGATGCTCGGCGCACTGTGCCAGCAGGCGGTCGAGATAGACCTCGTCGATGCGCTCCGGCGCGAAGACCGCCTCGGCGATGCCTTGCGCGGGATCCTGGTCGAAGTTGATGTTGGCGGTGCCGAAAGCTAGGTCGAGGTCGGCGACCACGACTTCGGTGCCGAAGAGCGTCGACATGCTCCAGGCCACGTTGTGGGCGATCGTCGAGGAGCCGACGCCGCCTTTCGCGCCGATGAAGGCGATGGAGCGGCCGAGCGGATCGGCGCCCGGATCGACGAAAATCGAGGCGATCACGCCCATGATGTCGGCCATCGAGATGGGCGCCACGACGTATTCCGAGACACCTGAGCGGATGAGCTCGCGGTAGAGCCAGACGTCGTTGTAGTGGCCGATGACCACGACCTTGGTGGTCGGATCGCAATATTCGGCCAGGTCCGCCAGGCCGGCGAGCAGCTCGCGCGGCTCCTTGCGGGACTCCAGGATGATCAGGTTGGGCGTCGGCGCCGACTGGTAGAACTCGACCGCCGTCGGGATGCCGCCCATGTGCACCTTCAGATGCGACTTCTCCATGCGCCGATCCTTGCCGGCGCGCTCGATGGGTACGGCGACGGCCTCCGTCTCGCAGAAGGCCTGGATGGAGATGCGCGGGATCGGCCGCACATCCTGGATCGCCTGCATGTCGGCTTGCGACGCCGGCTGCTCGTCCTTGGCGGTGTCGTAGGCAAGACTGCTCATAGCGGACGCTCCTACTCCCAAGCCTAGAACAAGATGTCCTGGCCGACTTCGGCCGGGAATGGCGGGAACACGGTCTCGCCGTTCTGCCAATCGGTGATCACGTTGCTTTGCCGCGTGGCGTCGATCGGCGATTGCTTGCGCGGCCCGAGGAGATCGGCGGGATTTGATATCTGGGCGGCAAGATTGTTTTGGTAGGAGCAGCCGAAGTTGGCGTAGTGCTTGTTCTGGGCGCTATCCTGCAGCATGTCCTCGGGCCAGCGACCGCATTTGTTGGTCTGCGCCACCATGGAGTTGAAGGTGATGCGGACGGGAGCCGACGCGTCCGGCGCGCCGGCACTGTAGGACGTGATGACGATCTGGCCCGAAGGCACGCCATTCTTGCGGGCAAAGCGTGCGAATTGGCGGGCGACGCGCGCCGCTGCGGCGTCGTTGGCGGCTCCCGACGGCACCAGGATCGACAGCACGGGCGCTGCCCGGCGGTCGTAGGTCGTGAGGAAGCCCTCCAACGTCTCTCTCTGGTCGCGCGTCATGTTGCGGTCGTCGGCGCCGACCGGGAGGTCGAGCACCTGCGGCTTCTCGGCGATGACGATCGGATGGTTGGTACGATAGTCGTCCGGTATCGCTCCCACGGTGACGCTGTCGCGATGGGTGCAGCCTGCCAGGGCCGCCGACAAGGCGAGCGCCAGCACCGGCGCGGCGCGGCGAGCCCGGGCGTGCAATGCCTGGGCCGCGGGACGATCTTTGCAAGCGACACTCATGCGAGCCCCCTCCATCACTTGTAGATGTAGCCGACCACGCCGTGGTAGCGGCCATTCGGCAGGTCGGTCTTCATCATCCCGTAGACGCGGTTGACGCGGCCCAGGAAGAAGCCGGCGCCATCGCTCGGCGGGTTGAAGTTGTCGTCCGGCTTGGCGAGGTCGTTGCGCGCCACGGGCCGCGACAGATAGGGCGTGATGATGATGACCAGCTCGGTCTCGTTGCGTACGAAGTCGCGGCTGCGGAACAAGGTGCCGAGCACGGGAAGCTTGGACAGGCCGGGAAAGCCGTTCACCGCCTGGCGGACGTCGTCGCGCACCAGACCGGCAATCATCATCGAGCCGCCGGAAGGCAGCTCCACCGTCGTGTCTGCCAGGCGCTTGCGGATCGATAGCATGTTCGCGCCGGGAATCTGTTTGAAGCCGGTAGAAAAGCCGATCGAACCTTCGAATGTCGGCTCCGAGACCGCCGTCCTGACCTTGAGGCTGATGCGACCCGCCGAAAGCACCACCGGCTGGAACTCCAGGCCGATGCCGTATTCAAGCTTCTGGACTTCGTAGGTCAGGCTGGCCCCTTCGCCGCTCACCGAATTGGCGCCTTGCGAATCCTGGTTGGTGAGCAGGTTGAACTCGCCACCGACCTTGAACGTCGCCTTCTCGCCCGAGACGGCAGTCAGCGTCGGTTCGGCCAGCGTCTTCATCACGCCGGCCTGCTCCATGGCGTTCACATAGGCGCTGAAGGTGGATGTCGCGAGCGACAGCGCCGAGTTGGACAGCGGCTTTCCCAGCCCCATGATGTTGTCGCTGACCGCGCCCCAGGTGATGCCGTTGCTGGTGTCGGAAGCGAGCATGTTGACGCCCAGCTGCTTCATGACCGAGCGGCTCACCTCGGCCACCGTGACCTTCAGGGTGACCTGGTCCTCGCCGATGATCTGCAGCAGGTTGACGATCTGGCTCTGTTGGCGCTGAGCATCCGGGTTGTCGATCGCCACGCCGCCGTCCGGCGAGCCGCCGGCGGCCGTGATGGCGTATTGGCCCGTCGTCGCCTCGCCGCCCGTCACGAAAATCTGGGCCAGCGTCTGGGCGCGCTGCGCGTCCAGCGGCGTGTCGACGGTGCCGGTGAGCACCACGTTGTCGTTCAGCAGCTCGACCGTGATGTCCGAGTTCGGGATGAAGCGCTTGAGATATTGCTCGAGGCCGGCCACGTCGCGCTCGATCGCCAGATCCAGGCTGGCGATCTGCTCGCCATTGGCTCCGAAGACGAAGACGTTCGTCTCGCCGACCTGCTTGCCGAAGAGATAGATGCGGCGCGCCGTGCGGGTGACGGCATCTGCCACCGACGGGTTGGCGACCAGGATGTCGTAGGCGTCGGTCGGCAGATCGACGACGATGGATTTGTTGAGGCCGAGCTTGATGCGCTGGCTGTTGACGGTCGAGCTCGCCGACTTGACCGACGCGGCCTCGGCGAAGCTGCCCCACAGGACCGTCGTTGTCGCCAGCCCGGCGACTGCGACCGCCAGGGCGATGGCGCCCGCCCGGCCGTAGCGACCCGGCTCCCTCATTGCTCTGGACTTCATTTCCTTGCCCCCACTTCGGAAACCTCGCCGGACCTGATCACGCGCACGGTGCCGCGGCGTCCGGTGCCGGACACCAGGTAGTCCGCCTCGCCCTGCACCTTCTCTTGCGCGTCGGCGGTGGACCGAAGCGCCAGCGTCAGCCGGTCCGCCATCTGCTGAGCGACCGTGATGATCTCGGCCTGCTGAGGCGACAGCTCGAGCGTCGCGGTCTGCCCGACCTTGACCTTGCGGCCGTCCTCGTCTTCCTGGATCGCCTGGTCGATCGCCAGTACGCGAATATTTTTCAAGATCGTTTCGGTAATGAAACCTTCCGGCCCGGAGCCAGTCTGCGAGCGACGCGTCATGATCACGTCGACATAGTCGTTGGGCAGGATGAAGCCGCCGGCCGACGTGTCGGCCGCGATCTGCGTGGCGATCGCCCGCTTGCCCGACGGCAGGATGGACGACATGAAGCTCTGGCCCTGGCCGATCAGCTTGGAGCGGCGCAGCGGCTCGCCCCTGTACATGTTGACCTTGGCGATCGATCCCTTGAGCTGATCGAGCGCGTCGCCTTCGGCATCGCGAGTGATGAAGCCTTCGGAAACCGACTCGGCCGGCCACGCTTGCCAATTTATGCTGTTGTCGACGACGCCGCCCATGGGCACGTCGCCGGACAGCACGAGCACGTCCTTGAGCGCGATCTGGGGTGCGCTCGGGGCCGCCGTCTGAACGACGACCTCCTGCGGGCGAGACATCTTCTTGGCGATGTAACCCGCACCGCCTGCCGCGGCCACTGCCACGCTGAGTATGATAATTCTAGAGGCCGCCATTCTCCGGACCTTTTGCTCGGAAACCACCCTTCGTCCCGGGCCGGATATTGCAGCGGCATTCGTCAAATTACGGTTAACATAATGCTTACGATCGTGCTTAATTTAAAGTTTATGCAAATTCACTCTATCTCAAATTTCTATTGCGATATCAATTGGTTGGCTAAAGCGACAAGAGCCATCGTTCTCAGAGGCCATGGTATTTTGTCAGCGCAGAGACAGGCTTGAAAGCGCCCAGGCGCCGAGCGGCGAGTTCGGGAACGTGACGAGGGCTCCGGCACCGAGCGCGATGCCGTAGGGGATGCCGGCCTTCTGGTCCGCCATGTGCTTCAAGAGCGCGTTCTGACTGGCCAGCGTTGCGAGGGGTGACTTGCGGAAGGAGATCAGCATGAGGGTCAGCACCGCGCCCAGGAGTGCCGACGTGACCAAGTAATCCAGCAGCTCGTTGCGAAAGCCAAACCAGAGCGCGGTCGATGCCATCAGCTTGGCGTCGCCGCCGCCCATGGCGCGGATGGCGAACATGGCAAAGCCAAAGGCGAGCACGACGAGGCCCGCGACCAGGTGCCAGGAAAGATCCGTCCACCCCATGCCGGACAGCGGGGCGACGACAAGGAAGGTTCCCACCAAGAGCAGCGGCACGCGGTTGGAGATGGTCATCGACAGCATGTCGGATGCCGCGGCATAGATCATGCAGAACGGGAAGATGACCAGAATGGCAGCCTCGATCATGTGCAACCTAGGTCCCTTGCTCGGTTGAGGGGGCGCCGTCCCGGTGGGCGGGTGCCTGAAACGGAATGGCCGCCCCGTGGGGCGGCCATTCACGCAATCCATGGGTTCGCAGATCAGGGGACGGCGCTGACGGCATCCCCGAGCTTATCGGCGCTCGTGTCGAACACAGAGTTGAGCTGGGTGCCGAGGGTGGTGGCGCCGGCGATGATGGCCAGGGCGACGAGCGCGGCGAGCAGACCATACTCGATCGCGGTGGCGCCGGACTCGTCTTTGAGGAAACGTGCGAAAATCTTGGACATACGAGAGCTCCTTACTCCACGTGTTAACAGCGTTCCGTCAACTTCTTCTGGATGTGCGTTGATCGGATTGCGGCAATCTACGAGTGAGCTCTTTCAGCGACCTTAAGAAATACGATTACCGAATTCTTTCGCTGCAGGAGAATGCGGCTTGGTTAACGATCCTTGATCGAGAAACGGCGGAAATCGATAGGTTGGCGCCTTGTCGCGAGCAACCTAGCTCCGCATGGCCGCAGGCGGTTAATCGTTGGTTCACCAATCTCCTTCATGTTCTCTGAAGGATTGGATTGGGGTCATCGCACATGACATTCGGCAAGATGACGGCAAGGCGCCTGTTGGTTCCGCTGGCTCTCATGGCGCTCGGCGGCGGCGCGTCGGCGGCGTTGAGCGCCGACATCGACGTGGTGATGAACGAGGCAAAGGTGGTGAAGCTCTCGCGCGAGGCTGATACCGTGATCATCGGCAATCCAGAGATCGCCGACGCCTCGGTCCAGGACGCCAACACGCTGGTGCTGACGGCCAAGGGCTTCGGCATCACCAATCTCGTGGTGCTCGACCGTCAGGGCAATCCGATCGTCGACGAGCAGATCGTGGTTTCGAGGCAGGCGGCGCAGTCGATCCGCATCTACCGGCGCGCCAATGTGCAGACCATGTCGTGCACGCCCTATTGCGAAGGCGCCTTCCGCAGCGGGGCGGAGCAGGCTTCCGATGCGCAGGTGAGCGGCCCCTAAAGACGGCCGCCGCCACCGCTTGGTTTTTCATTCGTCAAATACAATCAGACGTTTTTAAGGGTGATCCAAACCACGCGGCAACGGGTTTGGATTAATGTGTCAGCCACTGGTGGTGGGGCTCGACATGGTGGAAAATCCTAACTCTTCGTTTGGAACGAAGCTTCTTCGACGATGGTCACGGGCAGGGTCCGACCTGACGCGTGACCGCAGCGGCAGCGTGGCCATCGAATTTGCGATGCTGGTGCTGCCCTTCTCGGTCTTCATCTTCATGATCCTCGAGACCTGCCTGGTCTTCGCGGCACAGGAGATGCTGTCCAACGCAACGGACAATGTGAGCCGGCAGCTGCGGACCGGGCAGCTGAGACCCGATGTCATCACACGCGACAGCGTCAGAAACCTCCTCTGTTTGAATCTGGAGGTGATCGTCACGAGCGGCTGCCCCGGGCTGAAATTCGACCTGCGCAACGGCACGTTTCACGAACTGGCCGAGGCCGCGAAGCAGAGGCCCGTGGTCAACGACAATGGCGATGCGACGGCCGGGTTGAACGAGTTTGTGTTCCAGCCGGGCCAGAGCTCGACGCGCAACATGCTCAGGGTCTACTACGATTGGCCGATCTTGGCGGACTTCCTGCGCGGCCAGATCTCCAGCTTCCAGGACGGCAAGGTCCTGCTGGGGGCGGCCAATACCTGGCAGAACGAGCCGTTTTGAGCGCCCCGATGTCAAAATCATCTCCTCTCATCCGATCCGTCGCAGGCCGGTTCCTGCGCGACCGGCGCGGCGTTGCGGCGACGGAATTCGCGCTGCTCATGCCGATCCTGTTCATCTCCTACCTGATGGTCTTCGAGGTCACGCTGGCCATCGAGACCCGGCAAAAGGCGGACCGCATCGGGTCCGCGGTCGCCGATCTGGTGGCCCAGCAACAGTCGCTCAGCAAGGCGGACATCGGTCAGATCCTGGAGATCAGCGACACGATCATCCGCCCCTACGACCGCTCCACCCAAGCCGTCAAGGTGACCGCCATTCAGGTCAGCGACGAGGATGTGCCGAAGGCCTCCGTGGTCTGGTCGGTCAAGAGCGGCTCGACACCGGGTACGGTCGTCGACGGCGACACGCCGAAGACCCCTCCGGCCGTCCCTCTCCCCGGGAAGCTGATGACGCGCGGCGCCTTCATCATCCAGGTGACCACCGATCTCAACTATCTGCCGGTGATCGTCTGGTCGACCGACGCCAAGGAGACGCTCGGCATCCTGTCCGCCTTCAGCGAGCTCAATTTCGACGGCGCCTATTATGCGCGGCCGCGGCAAGCCCAATCCGTGAGCTGTACCGACTGCCCGACATAGGCCGGACAGCCAGGTCGAGCATCAAGCCGAATTGCCAAGCGGACCGGGCGGTCGTATCAGTCGGGGGACGTCCCCAGCGAGACCGCCATCCGTGCCTACACGCCGCGCCTTCCTGTTCGTCCTCGACTCCGTCGGCATCGGCGGGGCGCCAGATGCCGCCGACTTCGGCGACGAGGGCGCCGACACGCTCGGCCATATCGCGGAAGCCTGTCAGGCCGGCGCGGCCGACCGTCCAGGCCTGCGCGCCGGCCCATTGGCGCTGCCGAACCTAGCGTCGCTCGGCCTCGCAGAGGCTGCCAGGCGCGGCAATGGCGGGCGCCTTCAGCTTGCGTCCTCCGGCGACGGGCTGCGCGAGGGCGCCTTCCACGGCGCGGCGCAAGAGGTGTCCAGCGGCAAGGATACGCCCTCCGGCCATTGGGAGATCGCAGGCGTGCCGGTGCCCTTCGACTGGGGCTACTTTCCGGACACCGAGCCGACCTTTCCGGCAGAGCTGACGCAAGCGCTCGTCGAGGAAGCGGGCCTGCCCGGCATCCTCGGGGATCGCCACGCTTCCGGAACCGAGATCATCGCCCAGCTCGGCGAAGAGCATATCCGCACCGGCAAGCCCATCTGCTACACGTCTGCGGACTCGGTGTTCCAGATCGCCGCCCACGAGGAGCATTTCGGACTCGGTCGTCTCTATCAGCTCTGCCTGATCGCGCGGGGGCTGGTCGATCCGCTGAACATCGGCAGGGTGATCGCCAGGCCCTTCGTCGGCGACGGCTCGGGCTCGTTCGTTCGCACGGCCAACCGCCGGGACTATGCCGTGCCGCCCGCCGAGCCGACCCTCGCCGACCGGCTGGTCGGCCGCGGCAGCAAGGTCATCGGCATCGGCAAGATCGGCGACATCTTAGCGCATCAGGGGATTTCGGAGACGCGCAAGGCCGCCAACAATATGAGCCTGTTCGACGCCGCGCTCGAGGCGATGGCCGAGGCGCGCGACGGCGACCTCGTCTTCGCCAATTTCGTCGACTTCGATACCTTGTACGGCCATAGGCGAGATGTTGCCGGCTATGCAGCGGCGCTCGAAGCCTTCGACCGCCGCCTGCCCGAGGCGCTCGGCCGCCTCGACGTCGGGGATCTTCTGCTGCTGACGGCCGATCACGGCTGCGACCCGACCTGGCTGGGCAGCGACCATACGCGCGAGCGCGTGCCGGTGCTGGGTGCCGGCCCCGAGCTGAAAGGCGGCGACGTGGGGCTCAGAAAAAGCTTCGCCGACATCGGCGCGACGGTTGCCGAGCACCTGGGGCTGCCGTCAGGCCCGCACGGAACGTCCTTCTACCGCAGCATCGCCGCCGATGCCTGAGCTGCCCGAAGTGGAGACAGTGCGGCGCGGGCTGCAGCCCTTGCTGGAAGGGGCCCGGATCGAGCGCGTCGACGCCCGCCGGCCCGACCTGCGGTTCCCTTTCCCGCCCGACTTCGCGAAGCGGCTCGCCGGCAAGACCGTGACGGCGCTCGGCCGCCGCGCGAAATACCTGCTGGTGCATCTGAAGGACGGCCCCGTGCTGATCTGCCATCTCGGCATGTCCGGCTCGTTCCGCGTCGCAGTCGGCGAGACCGGTGCGCAGCCCGGCCGCTTCCACCAGCCGCGCTCCAAGGACGAAGCGCACGACCACGTGGTTTTCGAGCTGCGCTCGCCGACCGGCCAGCCGGCCGAGATCACCTTCAACGACCCCCGCCGCTTCGGCTTCATGCTGCTCGTCGAGCCGGACGAGATCGACCGCCACCCATTGCTTGCCCATCTTGGCGTCGAGCCCACGGGCAACGCGCTCGACGGGAGGCTGCTGGCGGACCTGCTGCGCGGACGGCGGGCGCCGCTCAAGGCAGCGCTCCTCGATCAGACACTGATTGCCGGCCTCGGCAACATCTATGTCTCGGAGGCTTTGTGGCGGGCCCGCCTGTCGCCTCGCCGCGCCGCCTTCACGGTCGCCGGCAGGCCGGGGCAGGCGACGGGCCGGAGCGAGGCGCTCGCCGCGGCGATCCGCGACGTCATCGCAGACGCCATCGCCGCCGGCGGCTCGTCGCTGCGCGACCACATCCAGACCGATGGCTCGCTGGGCTACTTCCAACATCGCTTCGCCGTCTACGACCGCGAGGGGCAGCCCTGCCTCAGGGATGGCTGCGGAGGCACGATCCGCCGCATCGTGCAGAGCGGGCGCTCCACTTTCTATTGCCCGACCTGCCAGCGTTAGAGTAAGCCGGGCGCGTTGCAGCGGAGGCGTGCCAGAATGGCCTACGAAACCATCATCGTCGACAGTCGCGACCGGGTCGGCCTGATCACGCTGAACCGCCCCAAGGCGCTCAATGCCCTCAACTCGCAGGTGCTTGGCGAGCTGGTCGCGGCGCTGCGGGCCTTTGATGTGGATCCCGCCATCGGCGCCATGGTGGTGACCGGCTCCGAGAAAGCCTTCGCCGCGGGGGCCGACATCAAGGAGATGCAGTCGAAGGCCTATGTCGAGGTCTTCACGGAGGACCTCTTCGGCGGCTGGGAGGAGCTGTCGCGTATCCGCAAGCCGATCCTCGCCGCTGTCGCCGGCTATGCGTTGGGCGGCGGCTGCGAGCTGGCCATGATGTGCGACTTCATCCTGGCGGCGGACAATGCCAAGTTCGGCCAGCCCGAGATCACGCTTGGCGTGATGCCCGGGATGGGCGGGTCGCAGCGCCTGACGCGCTCGATCGGCAAGTCCAAGGCGATGGACATGATCCTTACCGGCCGGATGATGGACGCGGTCGAGGCCGAGCGCTGCGGTCTGGTGTCGCGGGTGGTGCCGCTCGCCGACCTGCTGCCCGAGGCCCTTGCAGCGGCGGGCAAGATCGCCAGCCTGTCGCTGCCGGCCGTGATGATGGCCAAGGAGGCCATCAACCGGGCCTACGAGACGACGCTTTCGGAGGGCCTGCGCTTCGAGAAGCGGATGTTTCATTCCATGTTCGCGCTCGACGATCAGAAGGAAGGCATGGCGGCGTTCGTCGAGAAGCGGCCGGCCGCGTTCAGGCACCGCTGAAGACCTGCAAAAAGGCGCCGCAAGCGTTGACGCCTCGCGCAAGCTGCACTATAAGCCGCCGCACTTGAGGCAGCCCTGCGGCTGCCCTTTAGGTTTTTGTGCCTCGCGACGAACCGCAGAGGCGCACCACCACGACACGAAGAGAGGCACCATGGCCAATACTCCGTCGGCCAAAAAGGCAACCCGTAAGATCGCTCGCCGTGCGGCGGTCAACAAGAACCGGCGCTCGCGCGTCCGCACCTTCGTCCGCAAGGTCGAAGAGGCGCTGGCGGCCGGCGACAAGTCGGCGGCCGAGGCTGCCCTGCTCGCAGCGCAGCCCGAGCTGATGCGCGCTGCCACCAAGGGTGTCATCCACAAGAACACCGCATCGCGGAAGGTGTCCCGGCTCGCCCAGCGGTTGAAGACCCTGTCGGTCTGACTCCACCAGGATTTTAATTGTCGAAGCCCGGTCCGAAAGGCCGGGCTTTTTCGTTTGCCGCCCAAAGGCTTGGCGGAGGGCTTGGCGTGCCTCGGGCGGCGACCGGCGTTTCCTTTGCCGGCGGCTGCTGCGGCCGGCCGTCCCAAGGGCAAGTGATGAAGCCTGCGGCGAGCTTGCTCGTGGCACCAAAACGTTCGTAGATTCAACGGCTTGTCCGCGCTTGTCCACATGTTGTTCAAGTCATCCACCGAGGCTGTATGGCGTGACGGTGTCAAGCGTTTTTTTTATATTTATTTCGGTTCGGCGAGGCTCAAAATGGGCCAGCCGAAGAAGGTTTTGAATCACAAAGGCTTCTTGGATTCGGGCTACTCCCGAAGTGGTAGGCACACTGGTTCGGGAGCGCAGAGTCGTTAATTTTCGATTGCTGATGGCCTTGCCCAGCCGCCAACGATTTATGTAGTGTTCAGCATATCGAGAGGGACGGGCCGCAGGCCTGACGACCCAGCCAAATTGCCGTTCGACACAACGCGGAAGCGATTCCGCGGACGGTGAAGTCGTGCCCCCTCGATACGAGTGATGCGGATATCTGGATACGAGTTCGAAAGCGATCCGGCAGCGTTTGCCGGAGCCGGCGGGACGTGCGCGATGCCAGGCTGCAGCGAGAGGGTAAGCCCGGGGAGAAGCCAAACATGGCCCGACGGGAGAGTGGGCGGGCGACGGCTGCTAGAGCGGCGGTCGCCCTGTTGACGAGGGAGACTGCCGAACCGCAGGCGGTGCGGGACACGGCGGCGGCAAACGAAAGAAGGACTGGGAAAATGCAGAGCGCAATCGAAGGGGAAGCACGGGCAAGCTATCCCTTTCCAATGAATGTTGTCGAGGGAGAGGGCATGGGTGCGATGTCGGGGGGCGAGAACGGGACGTTCGAACGCGTCAAGACGCAGCTCAAGGCCAGGCTCGGCGGCGAGGTCTACTCCAGTTGGTTCGGCCGCATGAAGCTCGCCGAGTCTTCGAAGGGGGTGGCCCGGCTTTCGGTCCCCACGGCATTCCTGCGATCGTGGATCAATGCTCACTATCTCGACTTGATCAATGAGCTTTGGAAGGCCGAGGAGGCCGACATCCTCAAGATCGAAGTCATCGTGCGCAGCGCCGCCAGGGGGACGCGCGGCGTGGCCGAGATCGACCAGACGCTGTCGCGGAAGGCGGCGCGTCCAACTCAGACCGCGCTCGGCTCCGGCACGCTTACGTCGCCGCGCTCGGACCGGGCCGTGCTGCGCAACCCGGCGACGCTGGAGGCGGATTCGCGGCACAACGTGCTGGGCTCGCCCCTGGACGTCCGCTACAGCTTCGACTCCTTCGTCGAGGGGCCGCCCAACCGTGTCGCCTTCGCGGCGGCCAAGGCGGTGGCGGAGTCGCAGTCCAATGCGGTGCGCTTCAACCCGCTGTTCCTCCATGCCACGGTGGGTCTCGGCAAGACGCACCTGCTGCAGGCGATCGCGGCTGAGTCCATCCACCAGAACCCGCAGTCGCGCGTCGTCTACTTGACCGCCGAGTATTTCATGTGGCGGTTCGCGACCGCGATCCGCGACAACAATGCGCTGACCCTCAAGGAGCAGCTGCGCGACATCGACCTGCTGATCATCGACGATATGCAATTCCTGCAGGGGAAGTCGATCCAGCACGAGTTCTGTCACCTGATCAACATGTTGCTCGACAGCGCCAAGCAGGTCGTCGTCGCCGCAGACCGGCCGCCGGCCGAGCTGGAGTCCCTCGAGCCGAGGGTGCGCTCGCGGCTGAATGGCGGCGTGGCGCTGGAGATGTCGCCGCCCGACTTCGCCATGCGGCACGCCATGCTGAAGGCGCGCCTGGCTCTTGCCAAGGCGGAGGATGCGTCGCTTTCGATCTCCGATGAAATCGTGACCCATGTGGCACGCACCGTCACCGGAAGCGGCCGGGAGCTCGAGGGGGCTTTCAACCAGCTGCTCTTCCGACACTCTTTCGAGCCGCAGATCTCGATCGAGCGGATCGACGAGATCCTCGGGCATATCTATCGAACCGGCGAGCCCAAGCGGGTGCGCATCGAGGATATCCAGCGGATCGTGGCGCGGCACTACAACGTGTCGAAGACGGAGCTGTTGTCCAACCGCCGTACGCGGACGATCGTCAAGCCGCGGCAGGTCGCCATGTACCTGTCCAAGGTGATGACGCCGCGCTCCCTGCCGGAGATCGGGCGCAGGTTCGGTGGCCGGGACCATACGACGGTGCTGCACGCGGTGCGCAAGATCGAGGACCTCTCGGGCACCGACAACACGCTGGCGCAAGAGCTCGAGCTGCTTCGACGGCTGATCGCCGACCAGGCCTGAGCAGGCACCGAAGGGCGCGATGCGGCGGTCGTCCGGCCGTCGCTTCGGGCCAGCCGCTGCAAAGCGGCCCGTGCGGCCGCGCGGGCTTGCCATAGGGGGCATTTTCCTGTCACCTTGCGTCGAATCCGACCTTTAGCGGCCCGGCGCGGCAGTCTTGCCCGTTGAGCGCTGCATTTTCATCGAAGCGAGACCTACTCGTCATGCGCGCAGTCCTCGAACGCTCCAATCTGCTGAAGTCCCTGAACCATGTGCACCGCGTCGTGGAGCGCCGGAACACCATTCCGATCCTCTCGAACGTGCTGTTGTCGGCAACCGGGGCGAGCCTCGAGCTGAAGGCCACCGACCTCGACCTGGAGATCACCGAGGCAACGGCGGCCCAGGTGGAGCAGGCCGGCGCCACCACAGTGCCGGCGCATCTGCTCTACGACATCGTCCGCAAGCTCCCCGACGGCGCGGAGGTGATGCTGAAGACCGACGAGGACGGGCATTCGATGTCGGTGATGTCAGGCCGATCGAGCTTCCGCCTCCAATGCCTGCCGCAGTCCGACTTCCCCGAGCTCACGGCCGGCTCGTTCTCGCACATCTTCCGCGTGGACTCGCCGTCGATGAAGGCGCTGATCGACAAGACCCAGTTCGCCATCTCGACCGAGGAGACGCGCTACTATCTCAACGGCATCTTCCTGCACACGCTGGACTCGGCGGGCAAGCTCAGGCTGCGTTCGGTGGCGACCGACGGGCACCGGCTGGCGCGTGCCGAGATGGAAGCGCCGGCCGGATCGGAAGGCATGCCGGGCATCATCATTCCCCGCAAGACGGTGAGCGAGCTCCAGAAGCTGGTCGACGACCCGGACGTCGCGGTGACGATCGAGCTCTCCGACACCAAGATCCGCTTCACGATCGGCAGCGTCGTGCTGACGTCGAAGCTCATAGACGGGACCTTTCCCGACTACCAGCGCGTCATCCCGACCGGCAACGACAAGAAGCTCGTCATCGACCGCCAGAGCTTCGCCGCCGCCGTCGACCGAGTGTCGACGATCTCGTCGGAGCGCGGACGCGCCGTCAAGCTGTCGATCACCGACGGCCAGATGACGTTGACTGTCAACAATCCGGATTCGGGCAGCGCCACCGAGGAACTGATCGCCGAGTATTCGGCCGATCCGATCGAGATCGGCTTCAATGCCAAATATCTGCTCGACGTCGCGGCCCAGCTGGCCGGCAGCGACGCCGAATTCCTGCTGGCCGACGCCGGCTCGCCCACGCTGATCCATGACACGACAGACGAACACGCGCTCTACGTGCTCATGCCGATGCGCGTGTAGGCTGTTGCGCGCGCCGCCCCCTGCCGCCAGGGCGACATGGACCGTCTGTTTTTAAGTAAGCTTACGCTTACTGATTTCCGCAACTATGAGCGGCTCGCCTTGTCGCTGGAGCCGAGCATGGTGGTGTTCACCGGCGAGAACGGCGCCGGCAAGACGAATCTGCTGGAAGCGCTGTCCTTGCTGACGCCCGGCCGCGGGCTGCGGCGGGCCCAATATGGCGACATGGCGCGCGAGGGCAGCACGGGCGGGTTTGCAATCCACGCCGAGGTGAACGGGCCGGCGGGCGAAGCCAGCGTCGGGACCGGGACGACCGGCGTGGCGGAGGGCGAGGTGGGGCGCAGGGTGCGCATCAACGGGGCTCCGGCGCGCAGCGCCGAGGCGCTTCTGGAGTGGCTGCGCGTCACCTGGATCACGCCGTCCATGGACAGTCTTTTCACCGGGCCTGCAGCCGAGCGACGGCGCTTCCTCGACCGGCTGGTGCTGGCGATCGATCCCGGCCATGGCCAGCGCGCGCTCGACTACGAGAAAGCGATGCGCGGCCGCAATCGGCTGCTTTCCGACAATCTCCGCGACGATTCCTGGTTCGACGCGATCGAGACGCAGCTTGCCGAGAGCGGCACGGCCATCGCGGCGGCCCGCGCCGAGCTCGTCGGGCTGATGTCGGCGATGATCGATCGGCTGCCGGAGGACGGTCCGTTCCCCAAGGCGAGCATCGCGCTGGCGGGATTCCCCGAGGAGGCCGTCGTCGGCCTGCCGGCTGTCGAAGTGGAAGAAGAGTTCCGCCGGCGGCTGGCGACCGGCCGCGAGCGCGACCGCGCGGCAGGCCGTACGCTCGAGGGACCTCACCGCTCGGACCTGCTGACCCGCCACCGGCCCAAGGGCATGCCGGCCGAGCTGTGCTCGACGGGCGAGCAGAAGGCGCTGCTGGTCGGCCTGATGCTGTCGCATGCCCGGCTGGTCGGCGAGATGACCGGGGCGGTGCCGATCCTGCTGCTCGACGAGATTGCCGCGCATCTCGACCAGGGGCGGCGCGCCGCGCTCTTCGAAATCCTCGGCGAGCTGGGTTGCCAGGCGTTCATGACCGGCACGGAGGCGGCGCTGTTCGCGGCGCTCGATGGCCGTGCGCAGTTCCTCACGGTCGATCACGGCCGGGTCGCACCCACCACGGGTGCCTGACAAGGCCCATGCGGAAGCTTATGGTTCGGCGATGACCGGCCGCCTGACCCCCGAAGAGCTCGAGCGCTATGCGCGCCACATCGTGCTGCCAGAGGTGGGTGGCGCCGGACAGCAGCGGCTGAAGAGCGGCCGGGTGCTGGTCGTCGGCGCCGGCGGGCTCGGGGCGCCGGTGCTGCAATATCTGGCGGCGGCCGGGGTCGGCACGCTCGGCATCGTCGACTTCGACCATGTGTCGCTCTCAAACCTGCAGCGGCAGGTCATCCACGGGTCGGCCGAAATCGGCGCGGCGAAGACCGAGAGCGCGCGTCGCGCGATCCTGGCGATCAACCCGCATGTCGCCACGGAACTGTTTCCCATGCGGCTCGATGCGGACAATGCCGAAGCACTCGTCAGCCGCTTCGATGTGGTCTGTGACGGGTCCGACAATTTCGCCACCCGCTACCTGGTAGCAGACGCCTGTGCTGCGGCCGGCCGGCCCTTGGTTCACGCGGCAGTCGGCCGGTTCGACGGGCAGGTGACGGTGCTCGCCCCCTATGCCGCCGGCGCCGATGGGAGGCAGAACCCCTCCTATCGCGATCTTTTTCCCGAACCGCCGCCCGACGGCGTCGTCCCCTCATGCGCCGAGACCGGCATCTTGGGCGCCGTGACGGGCGTGGTGGGCACGCTGCAGGCGATGGAAGCGCTCAAGCTGCTGGTGGGCATCGGCGAGCCGCTGATAGGCCGTCTGCTCCTCTATGACGGCCTGGCAGCGCGCTTCGACCTGGTGCGCTACGGCAGCCGGCCGTGACGTTGCGGCTGACCGCCGAGGAGCGGGCGAGCGCAGGCGGCCGCGACGGCGCCGGCGCCGCGATGGCCATGCGGGTCGTCGTCGAGGCGGCGCGCCTGCTCGGCGCGGAGCGCCTTATCCCGATCCACTCGGCGCATATCGACGGCGCGCTCTATCATGGTGCGTCGGGCACCCTGTTCGCTGAGCGCCTCGTCGAGGGGGGCGCCAGAGTGGCGGTGCGCTCGACCCTCAACGTCGGCGCCCTCGATCTCACCGGCTGCGCTCGGGTACGCCTGGCAGAGCCGGCGCGCTCGCTGGCGCGGCGCATGATGGACGCCTATCGGACACTCGGCTGCGAGCCGAGCTGGACCTGCGCCCCCTACCAGGCCGGTCACCGGCCGGCAGCGGGCACCGACGTCGCCTGGGGCGAAAGCAATGCGGTGGCGTTCTGCAACTCGGTTCTCGGGGCGCGTACCAACCGGTACGGCGACTTCCTGGACATCGCCTGCGCGATCAGCGGACGTGCACCGCTCACCGGCCTCCACCTCGCCGAGAACCGGCGTGCGCGGCTGGTTTTCGACGTCAGCGGACTGAGCCGCGCCTTCCTGGACTCTGAGATCGCCTGGCCGATCCTCGGCGCGCTCTATGGGCGCGAGGCGGGCGATGTCGTGGGCGTGGTGACCGGCGTGGGGGCGGCGCCGCACGAGGACCGGCTGAAAGCGTTCGGCGCCGCGGCCGCCTCAACCGGTGCGGTCGGCCTCTTTCATGTCGCGGGCGTTACCCCCGAAGCGCCCGACGTCGAGACGGCGCTGGGCGGCGAGCGGCCGGAGTCGGTGATCGCGGTCACGGCGGAGATGGTGGCTACGGCGCAAGCGAGGCTCTCCACCGTCGATCGCGGGGCAGCGCGCCTGGACGCGGTTGCGATTGGCAGCCCGCATCTCTCGGCGGACGAGTTCGCGACGCTGGAAGGCCTGCTGGCTGGCCGCAAGGCACGTGTGGCGATCCATGCCTGCACCGGCCGCCACGTGCTCGCCGGGCTCGAGGCGAGCGGCAGCCGAAAGCGGCTGGAGACGGCAGGCGTCGTCATCGTCGCCGACACCTGCGTGGTCGTGACGCCGATCCTGCCGGAGACGGTCGGCGGCGTGCTGATGACCAATTCGGGCAAGTTCGCGCATTATGCGCCCGGCAATATCGGCTACGGGGTTCTCTATGCGTCGCTTGCCGATTGCGTGGAAAGCGCGGTGGCCGGCAGGCCCCGGCTGACCCGGGCAAGCGAATGACGGCGGCGAGAGCCGACGTGCTGGTTGGCGGAGCGTCTCAGACGCGAGGCGAGGCGCTGGTGCTGCGCGCCCCGATCAGCTTCTGGGGCGGGGTCGATCCGGCAACCGGCGCCGTGGTCGACGTCCGCCACCCCGACCACGGGCTGTCTATCGCGGGGCGCGTGCTGTTCCTGCCGGGTACGATCGGCTCGTCCTCGGCCTCGGCGGTGCTCCTGGAGCTGGTGCGCAACGGCCATGCGCCGGCGGCCCTCGTTCTCCATGAGCCGGACGCGATCCTGCTGGTCGGGCTGATCGTGGCCGGCGAGATGGGCTGGCAGGGGCCGCCGGCGCTGCGGCTCGACCGCTCGCAGCACGCGGCGTTCGAGGGCCGTCGCCTTGCCATCGCGCCGGACGGCGAGATCAGCTTAGTCGCCTGAGCTCAGACCCTGTTAGGCAGGACGCGGTCCGGTGGCCGGTGGCCATCGAAGAAGGTGCGGATGTTGATGATGACCTTGTCGCCCATGTCGATGCGGCCATCGATGGTGGCCGAACCCATGTGCGGCAGCAGCACGACCTTGCCCTTGCCCGCCAGCTTGACCAGCTTGCTGTTGATCGCCGGCTCGTGCTCGAAGACGTCGAGGCCGGCGCCGGCCAGCTTGCCGTCCTGAAGCATGGCGATCAGCGCATCCTCGTCGATGATGTCGCCGCGCGCCGTGTTGACGATGTAGGCAGAGGGCTGCATCAGCGCCAGCCGGCGCGCCGAAAGCAGGTGGAAGGTGGCCGGCGTCGATGGGCAGTTGATGGAGATGATGTCCATGCGGGCAAGCATCTGGTCGAGGCTTTCCCAATAGGTCGCCTCCAGCTCGTCCTCGATCAGCGGCGCCACCCGATGGCGGTTGTGGTAGTGGATCGAGAGCCCGAAGGCTTTGGCGCGGCGGGCCACGGCGGTGCCGATGCGGCCCATGCCGACGATGCCGAGACGCTTGCCCCAGATGCGCCGCCCGAGCATCCAGGTGGGCGACCAGCCCGCCCATTTTCCATCGCGCAGCACGTTGGCGCCCTCGGTCAGGCGGCGCGGCACCGTCAGCATCAGGGCCATGGTCATGTCGGCCGTGTCTTCGGTGAGGACGTTCGGCGTGTTGGTGACGGCGATGCCGGCCTTGGCCGCCGCGGCGACGTCGATGTGCTCCACCCCATTGCCGAAATTGGCGATCAGCTTGAGGTTCGGGCCGGCCTGGGCGATCAGCGGCGCGTCGATGCGGTCGGTGATGGTGGGCACCAGCACGTCCGCCTCCTTCACCGCCGCGACCAGCTCGGGCTGGGTCATCGGGCGGTCCTCGAGGACCAACCTGGCGTCGAACAGCTCGCGCATGCGGGTCTCGACCGGGTCGGGCAGCTTGCGCGTGATGACGACAAGAGGCTTCTTCCGGCCCGCCATGCTATCCCTCGAATCCTAAGCCCGTTGAGACCTCTTTAACCAAGACCGGTGAAACTTGGAACGGTCGTCGGCCTCTCCCTCTCCTGTAACAAGCGGTGCTGCCGAAGACAAAGAAAAAGCCGCCCGACGGCGCGCGGCGAAGGCTGCAGACCGGTCGGGCCGGCGATGGCCAGAGGATCGGACGTGTCGGCTTTCTCCTTGCTCGGTCGGACCGCCTGTGCGGCCCTTGTCATCCTTCTCGCGGCCGTCGGCAGCGTTACGGCGCCGCTTTGCGCAGCCGCTGCAGCGCCCCAAAACATCGTGCGGGGCCCGAGCGGCCTGCCCCTGCCCCGCTTCGTCAGCCTGAAGTCGGGTCGCGTCAACTCGCGCATCGGCCCAGGCGTCAACTATGCGGTCGACTGGATGTACATGAAGCCCGGTCTGCCGATGGAAATCATCCAGGAATACGACAATTGGCGCCGCGTGCGCGATTCCGACGGTTCGGAGGGCTGGATCAACCAGTCGCTCCTGTCGGGGCGGCGCACGGCGATCGCCGCGCCTTGGCAGAGAGGCAAAAATGCGGTGATCAGGCTGCTCAGCGAGCCGGCGACGGGAGCGGCGGCCGTCGCCACCCTGGAGCCGGGGGTCGTCGGCGTGATTCGCTCCTGCGACGGCGAATGGTGCGAGGTGAGCTTCGACGGCCATACGGGCTGGGTAGGCCAAGCGTCGATCTGGGGCGCCTATCCCGGCGAGACGATCAAGGACTGAGCGGTAGAGGCGGCTATTCGGCGCGCTTGTGGCGCAGCCTGACCACGATGTCGACGTTGACGATTTCCATCCCCGGCGGCGGCTCGGGCAGGTTCGACACCCGGACCTTGCCGGTGTCGATGTCGAAGACCTTGTTTTCGCCCTCGATGAAGAAATGATGGTGGTCGCTGGTGTTGGTGTCGAAATAAGTTTTCGACCCCTCGACCGCCAGGATCCTCAGAAGTCCCGCTCCGGTGAACTGGTGAAGCGCGTTGTAGACGGTGGCCAGCGAGACCCGCACGTCGGCGGCAAGTGCCTCTTCGTGCAGCTCCTCAGCGGACAGATGACGGTCGCCCTTGGCGAAAAGCAGCTCGGCGAGCGCAATGCGCTGCCGGGTGGGTCGCAGACCTGCGTCGCGCACCCGCCTATGCACAGACAATTCACCCTTTCCGTCGACCGATGCCATCGATGCCGGCTGTACTCCGTGCCGCCCGTTCTGTCCTGCCATGCCGGTATGCGTGAGGCGCATACCATCACCCTGACATATATTCGGTCGCCGGGCGGCGATCAATAGCGGCGCATTGACCCGGCAGGGCGAGCACGGTAAGCGCTTGCGTCAGTTTCCGGCGCAAATCGGACTGTGGTACGAATGGCTGGCCGTCGGTTGACGGCCTGTGTCGCGGGAAGGGACGATGAAGGAACAGAAAGCCAGCTACGACTACGAGGATCTGCTGGCTTGCGGCCGCGGCGAGCTGTTCGGGCCTGGGAATGCCCAGCTTCCGGCACCGCCCATGCTGATGTTCGACCGCATCACCGAGGTCCGCGAGGCCGGTGGCGACTTCGACAAAGGCTTCATCCGCGCCGACTTCGACATCCGCCCGGACCTCTGGTTCTTTGCCTGCCACTTCATTGGCGATCCGGTCATGCCGGGCTGCCTGGGGCTCGACGCGCTGTGGCAGATGAGCGGCTTTTTCCTCGGCTGGCTGGGCGAACCCGGAAAGGGCCGGGCGCTTTCGACCGGCGAGGTCAAGTTCACCGGCATGGTGACGCCCGCGACCAAGAAGGTCGAATACGGTGTCGACTTCAAGCGCGTGATGCGCGGCCGCCTGGTGCTCGGCATCGGCGACGGCTGGATGAAGGCCGACGGCGAGATCATCTACAAGGCATCGGACCTGAAGGTCGGCCTGTTCAAGGAAGCGGCCTGACCGTCGCTTGCGGGGCGAGCAAGGGAGCAGCGGATGAGACGTGTGGTTGTCACAGGGCTTGGCATCGTGTCGTCGATCGGCGGCAATGCGGCCGAGGTGACCGAATCGCTGCGCGACGCCACGTCCGGCATCAGCTTCTCCGAGGATTTCGCCGAACACGGCTTCCGCTGCCAGGTCTGGGGGGCGCCGAGCCTCGATCCGACGCCGCTGGTCGACCGCCGCGCCATGCGCTTCCTGTCGAAAGGGGCCGCGTGGAACCATGTCGCCATGGAGCAGGCCATCTCCGACGCCGGCCTGACGGAGACGGAGATCACCAACGATCGGACCGGCATCATCATGGGATCGGGCGGGCCGTCCACGCGGACCATCGTGGAGGCCGCCGAGACCACGCTGAAGAACGGCAGTCCGAAGCGGATCGGCCCGTTTGCCGTGCCCAAGGCGATGTCGTCCACGGCTTCGGCGACGCTCGCCACGTGGTTCAAGATCCACGGGGTCAACTATTCGATCTCGTCGGCCTGCTCGACCTCGGCGCATTGCATCGGCAACGCCTACGAGCTCATCCAGTTCGGCAAACAGGACATGATCTTCGCCGGCGGCCATGAGGACCTCGACTGGACGATGTCGAACCTGTTCGACGCCATGGGCGCCATGTCGTCCAAGTTCAACGACCGGCCCGCGGTGGCGTCGCGGGCCTACGACCTCAACCGCGACGGCTTCGTGATCGCCGGCGGCGCCGGGGTGCTGGTGGTGGAGGAGCTCGAGCACGCCAAGGCGAGAGGCGCCAAGATCCATGCCGAGATCATCGGCTACGGCGCGACCTCGGACGGCTTCGACATGGTGGCGCCCTCCGGCGAGGGCGCCGTGCGCTGCATGCGGCAGGCATTGTCAACTGTCGACAGTCGCGTGGACTACATCAACACGCACGGCACCTCGACCCCCGTCGGCGACTCCAAGGAGATGGCGGCGATTCGGGAGGTGTTCGGGGACAGCCTGCCGCATATCGCGTCGACCAAGTCGCTGACCGGCCATTCGCTGGGCGCCGCCGGCGTGCAGGAGTCGATCTATTCGATCCTCATGATGGAAAACCGCTTCATCGGCGAAAGCGCTCATATCGAGACGCTGGACCCTGAGTTCGAGGGCATGCCGATCGTGCGCAAGCGTATCGACGACGCCAGGATCAACACCGTGCTGTCCAATTCCTTCGGCTTCGGCGGCACCAACGCGACGCTCGTCTTCCGGCGCTACGAGGGCTAGGGCTTTCCATGGATGGATTGATGAAAGGAAAGCGAGGCCTGATCATGGGCGTCGCGAACGACCACTCGATTGCCTGGGGCATCGCCCAGAAGCTTGCCGATCAAGGCGCGGCGCTGGCCTTCACCTACCAGGGAGAGGCGTTCGGCCGCCGCGTGAAGCCGCTGGCCGAGAAGGTCGGCGCCTCGCTGGTGCTGCCATGCGACGTGGAGGACAGCGCCTCGGTCGACGAGGTGTTCGCTGCCCTGCAGAAGGCCTGGGGCGGGCTCGACTTCGTCGTGCACGCCATCGGCTTCTCGGACAAGAACGAGCTGAAGGGGCTTTACGCCGACACGACCCGGGAGAACTTCGTCCGCACCATGGTGATCTCCTGCTATTCCTTCACCGAGGTGGCCAGGAAGGCCGCTTCGCTGATGGTCGAGGGTGGCGCCATGATCACGTTGACCTATGCCGGCTCGGTGAGGGTCATGCCCAACTACAATGTGATGGGCGTGGCCAAGGCGGCGCTGGAGGCCAGCGTCAGGTATCTGGCCAACGACTATGGTCCGCGCGGCATCCGCGTCAACGGAATATCGGCTGGGCCGGTGCGGACGCTTGCCGGGGCTGGAATCTCCGACGCGCGCCTGATGTTCTCCTACCAGCAGCGCAACGCGCCGCTGCGCCGCCCGATCACGCTCGACCATGTGGGCGGCTCCGCGCTCTATCTGCTTTCAGACCTGTCGGCGGGCGTCACCGGCGAGATCCACTACGTGGACAGCGGCTATCACATCGTCTCGATGCCGACCCTCGAAGAGCTGAAGCGCACCGACATGGAGCGCGACTGACTATTTGGCGACGGCCGCGAGCAGCTTGAAGTCGCGGTCGCGGGCGATCTCCTCGAAGCGCGCGAACGCCGTCGCCAGGATGGCCTCGTAGGGCAGCTGCCGGTTGGCCACCATCAGCAGCCGGCCGCCCCGGCGCAGCGCTGCCGCCGCCTTGCCGATCATGGCCATGCCGAGGGCCGGATCGGCTGCGCGGCCGCGATGGTAAGGCGGGTTCATGACGACGGCGTCATAGCGGCGCGTCACCGTCTCCCCCAGCAGGTCGTGCCAGAAGAAGCCGATTCTGGCCGAACGCCCGGCCAAATTGGCCCTGGCGGCCTCCAGGGCTGCCCAATCCGCCTCGAAGAGGTCGATCGCCTCGACCTTCGGACAGCGATCGAGGACCGAGGCGGCGAGATAGCCCCAGCCGGCGCAAAAGTCGGCCACCGAGCCCGCGAGAGCGGCCGGCAAATGCGCGGCGAGCAGCGCCGAGCCGGCATCGACGCGGTCGTGCGAGAACATTCCCGGTGCCGTCCTGAACCGACCGTCGACCAGGAGTGGCTGGTTGGCGGCCCGCAGCGCCGCGACGATGCTTGCCGGATCGGCGGGACGATGCAGCCAGAAGGCCAGTCCGTGGAACTTCGGCATCTGGCCCTCGACGGTCGCCAAGCCGGACACGCGCTTGCGGAGGCTCGCCACGCCATCCTCCTTGCCGCCGGCGACGAGCAGCAGCGCGCCGGGGGCGGTCCGCTCCAGTGCGTCGGCGATGCGGCGCTCGTTCAGGCCGCGATGCCGGCCGGCCAGCACCAGAGCAGCGTCGAAGCCGGTGCCCGACGGCTGGGGCGTCGTCTCGATGCCCGCCGCCGACAGCGCCAGGACGTCGGGCCGGAATCCCTGGACGGCCTCGATTGCCGCGTCGAAGCCCGCGGGCAGGCGGAAGCCGGGTTCGGCGCCGAGGAACAGGACGCGCGCGCCGGCCCGTGGCGGGACGAGCTCGCCCGCCTCGAATGGGTGAAACAGCGTCTTCAGCGCCGGGTTCGTCATCGCGCACCGTTACCCAAGGCTAAAACGAAAAACGGGCGCCGCCTCGCGGCGACGCCCGTCCGATCTACTTTTGGCTCGCCGTCAGGCGGCGTTCTCTTCGCCTTCCGAGGCCTTCTTCTCGCGGGCGATCTCCTTGCCGGTCTGCTGGTCGACGATCTTCATCGACAGGCGAACCTTGCCGCGCTCGTCGAAGCCCATGAGCTTGACGTAGACCTTGTCGCCTTCCTTGACCACGTCGGTGGTCTTGGCGACACGCTCGTTGGACAGCTGCGAGATGTGCACCAGGCCGTCGCGCGGACCGAAGAAATTCACGAAGGCGCCGAAATCGGCAGTCTTGACGACCGTGCCCTCGTAGATCTCGCCCACCTCGGGTTCTGCGACGATGGTGTGAATCCACTTCTTCGCCGCCTCGATCTCCTTGGCGTTGGAAGAAGCGATCTTGACCGTGCCGTCGTCCTCGATGTTGATCTTGGCGCCGGTCTTCTCGACGATCTCGCGGATCACCTTGCCGCCGGAGCCGATGACGTCGCGGATCTTGTCGGTCGGGATGTGCATGACCTCGATGCGCGGCGCGAACTCGCCGAGCTCCTTGCGGCCCTCGCTGATCGCCTTGGCCATCTCGCCCAGGATGTGGATGCGACCGTCCTTGGCCTGATCCAGGGCGATCCGCATGATCTCCTCGGTGATGCCGCTGATCTTGATGTCCATCTGCAGCGAGGTGATGCCGACCGACGTACCAGCGACCTTGAAGTCCATGTCGCCCAGATGATCCTCGTCGCCGAGGATGTCCGACAGCACGGCAAAACGCTCGTCTTCCTTGATCAGGCCCATGGCGATGCCCGCCACCGGCTTGGCCAGAGGCACGCCGGCATCCATCAGCGCGAGAGAGGTTCCGCACACCGTCGCCATGGAGGACGAGCCGTTGGACTCGGTTATCTCAGACACGATGCGAAGCGTGTAGGGGAACTGCTCTGCGGCGGGCAGCATGGGGTGGATCGCCCGCCAGGCCAGCTTGCCATGGCCGATCTCGCGGCGGCCCGGCGAGCCCATGCGGCCGGTCTCGCCGACCGACTAGGGCGGGAAGTTGTAGTGGAGGAGGAAGGTCTCCTTGTAGGTGCCCTCCAGCGCGTCGACGAACTGCTCGTCATCGCCGGTGCCGAGCGTTGCGACGACCAGCGCCTGCGTCTCGCCGCGGGTGAACAGGGCCGAACCATGGGCGCGGGGCAGGATGCCCACTTCGGCCACGATCTGGCGGATGTCCACGGTGGTGCGGCCGTCGATGCGGGTGCCCTTGTCGAGGATGTTCCAGCGCACGATCGAGGCTTCGAGCTTCTTGAACTGCTCGCCTAGCGCCTGCGGCGTCGGCGCCTCGGTGGCGCCGGCGGGAATCAGCGCCTCG
>JBEVJK010000059.1:0-2635 GCA_040510195.1 Mesorhizobium sp.
CCGGCGGCCGCCTGCCCAGCGCCTCGGCGAGCGCGCGGATGTGGTGTGGGCCGGCGCCGCGGCACACCCCCAGATAACGCACGTTCATCGCGAAGGCGGCCTTGGCGAACTCGGCGATCTCGTAGCGGTTGCAGGTGAACGGGTCGAGCGCCACGGGGAACGGCCGTCCCTCGGGCAGGCAGTGGCAGGCCGGGTCCTGCAGCGCCTGGAAGGTCGGCTGGTCCGGCGTGGTGCGATAGGGCACCGGCAGCGCCGCGACGTGGCAGGACGCCGACCGCCTGATCCGTTCGAGCTCGGGCAGCATGGTGGCCGGCCCGCGCGAGCAGTTCAGGCCAACCACCGCGGCACCTTCGTCCTCCAGGCGCCGGCACGCCTCGTGCATCGACATGCCCTCGCGCATGATGCCCTCCTGATGCATGGCGAGCGTGATCACCGCGGGCTTGCCCGAGCTCCTGATGATCTCGAGAGCCAGGCTCGCCTCGCCGAGCCAGCTGAAGGTCTCGCCGACGATGAAGTCGACGCTCGCGTCGACCGCCCAGCCGACCTGCTCCTCGAACGCCTGGCGCACGAAGCGCAGGGATTGCGGATCGTCCGGGTCGTAGGCGTTGGTGTTGGAGAGGTCGCCCGCGAGCAGGGCACCGCTCTCGTCCGCCACCTCCTTGGCGATCTGGAGCGCCTGGCGGTTGAGCGGCTCGAGGATTTCTTCTTTGCCAATGACCTTCAGCTTCTCGCGGTGGCCGTAATAGGTGAACGCCTCGACCACGTCGGAGCCCGCGCGCACGAACTCCCCGTGCAACTGGCGCACCGCCTCGGGCGCGTCGAGTACGACCTCGGGCACATAGGGCCCAGCCTGGACGTAGCCGCGCCGCTCGAGCTCGAACAGATAGCCCTCGGCGCAGATGACCGCCCCTTCGGCCAGCCGCTCCAGCAGTCCTTTTCCGGCCATGACATCGCTCCCTCGGCTTCACCGGCACGAAGGCTGGCCGTCTGCCTGGGCCCTGTCAATCTCCGGGGCGCCGCCCAATATCCGCGAGGCGGCAAAGATGTGCTAGCCCGGATCATTCATGACTCTGGTGGGTCCCAGTTTTCGGGACATGGGTGACGGTGGCGCCTGGGGCGCGATCGGCGGGGTTGGTTAGGGTTGCGAGGAACGGGCTCGGTCGGGGCACGCTGCCCCGTGGCTTAAGGCGGCAGCTTGACGGCGCGGCCGGCGAGGAGTGCCCAGCTCTGCCGGTGGGGGTAGCCGGACGGCAGCGCGACCTTGATCCGGGTCTTCATCTCGGTGACCCGGGCAGCGACCTTGATCAGGGCCAGACGGATGGTGTCGAACTGGGCGTCGCGCCAGAACGAGGTCTTGGGTGCCAGACCACGCAGCGTGTGCAGGAGCCAGTAGGCGGCGGTGTGGATCAGCAGGCGGAACTGGTTGGCGGTGGCGCTGGTGCACGACGTCCGGTCGGAGGCGAGGTGCAGCTTGTGCGCCTTGATCAGATTCTCGGCCTGGCCGCGGGCGCAGTAGACGCTCTCGTAGAGCCAGCGCGGCGCGCCTTTGAGGTTGGTCACGATGAAGCGACTGTCGCTGCCCTGGGGCGAGGCCTCGACCCGCGCGATGACTCGCCGCTCGACCGACCAGGTCTTGGCGGCATAGGCGAACTCGCCGAAGCGCCGCACGTTCTCGGCCTCGCCCTGGACGCGGCTCACGGCGGCATCCTCGGCGAGAGCGGCGATCCTGGTCAGCAGGACCTGGTTGCCGGCGAGGCCGAAGATGTAGCCGACGCGGTTGCGCTCGCACCAGGTCATGGCCTCGGTCCGGCCGTAGTGGCTGTCGCCGCGCACCAGGATATCGACCCTGGGCCAGCGAGCGCGGATCGCTTTCACGACGTGACGCAAGACCAGCGCCACCTCGGCGCCGCCCGGCGTCTTGCCGGGACGCAGGATCACCGCGACCGGCTTGCCGGTGGTCGCCTCGTAGATGTGGATCGGCAGAAAGCAGCGGCCGTCGTAATGGGCGTGGAACAGCGCGAGCTGCTGCCCGCCATGGACCCTGTCCTTGGTATCGTCGATGTCGAGCACGATCCGTAGCGGCACCTGAGCGAAGCTGCCGCAGAACAGCTCAATCATCGCCGCCATCATGCGCTTGAGCGCGATTGGACCGGGCAGGTTCTCGAGCCGGCACATGGTCGGCTGCGAGCACAGGTCAGCCTCGCTCTCGGGCAACCGACCGACCGCCATCTTGAAGACCGGGTCGACGCGCAGCGCGTCGCAGTCGTTGGCATCCTCGTAGCCGGCGGCAATCAGCAACGCCCGGAAGCGGATCATCTCGGCGAGCCCGTGCTGGACCCGCTCGGGCGCCCGCGGGTCTTCGATGCAGCGTGCCAGCCGCTCGGCGATCCCCAGCCGACGCTCGATCTCGGCCAGCACCAGCACCCCGCCATCGGAGGTCAGGCGTCCGCCGTCGAACGTGACCTGCACGGGCTTGCCGGTAACGGGTGACAGGCCGGGGAGAAACGGCGCATTATCCGCCATGGCGGGCGTGAACTCCGTTGACCGTAAGGATCCTGCTTAAGCACCAGAATCCTACACGATCTCAACGGCTTGGTCAGCGCCCGCCAGCTTCTGATGAATTATCCGGGCTAGC
>JBEVJK010000060.1:0-11528 GCA_040510195.1 Mesorhizobium sp.
CAGAAACTCCTCGATGACACGCGGCTTCTGGAAGTACGGATTGGTGCTACCGTCCTTCGTTCGGCAGACATTCTCCGAGCGGGCCGTGAATTTCTGGAGGTCGGTCTTCTTGATCCCGTAGAACATCCGGCCCTGAAGGGCGGGGGAGTAGAAGTTCCTCAGGTGAACCTGAGAGACGAAGTGATCGAGCGGCACAGTTTGACTCATCTAACGCTTGCAGCCGGGTGATTCGGCACCCAAGAGAATACCAAATCCAGGGTTGTATCTGCAATTTCAGGGCCCACACTCACTGCTACACGCGACCGAGCTAAGCCGATCCGAAGTCTGAAACGTTTGCCCGTCTGACCGTCTGCTGGAACTCGAAATCTCACAATCGAGAATAAACGGCGAACACCTTGCACCCAAATTGAACCCAAATTGCCGGTTTGGAGTCATGCGAAGTCGGTCATTCGCGGCCTAAGTCCTTGTCATTGCTGACTTTTGTCGTAGCGTGGCCATGAACCGGCAACTCAATACAAAATACTTGTGCATCTTCCGTATACCGGCATGCAACATTGTTTCGGCTATGAGCTGGTTGAACTAGCCATGGCTCAGAACCACACTTGAGACGATGCGATAGAAAACGGGGTTGAAAGCAGGAATGGGAGCCGGCACACGAACAAAAATGCAATATTATCAGTAGGATCGCGATGCCCTACATCCGCGAATGCATCCTCACCACCGTCGATAGGCAGGGCAGCGTCCATATCGCCCCGCTCGGCATCATCGCGGAGCGGGACGGCTGGGTGATCGCGCCGTTCCGGCCGTCGACGACGCTCGACAACCTGCAGACAGTGCCGTTCGCCGTCGCCAACTATGTCGACGACGTGCGTCTCTTTGCCGGCTGCCTCACCGGGCGTCGCGACTGGCAGACGGTGCCGGTCGAGGGCGCGCCGGTGCCGCGGGTGGCGGCCGCGCTCGCCCATTCGCTGCTGGCGGTTGCCGAAGTGGCCGACGACCCGGTGCGGCCACGCTTCCTCTGCCGGGTCGTCGGCGAAGGCATGCATGCCCCGTTCACCGGGCTCAACCGGGCGAAGGCGGCGGTGCTCGAGCTGGCGATCCTGGTCAGCCGCCTCGACCGTCTGCCGCGCGACAAGATCGAGGCGGAGCTCGCCTATCTGTCGATCGCCCTCGACAAGACGGCCGGCGAGGCGGAGCTGGAAGCCTGGGGCTGGCTGATGGAGCGGGTGACCGCCCATCTCACCGCCGGCGCGGCGACAGGTGGCGGCCTCGGCTAGGCGGCGTCGAGCAGCAACAATGCCGCCGCGCAGGCGGGGGCGGCGCTGGAGACCTCTGCCGGCGACGTCAGGCGCGCCGGAAACAGCGTCGCGGCATCCACGAAAGGCCGCTCCAGGCGGGCGGCGAGGCGCTCGACCTGCCAGCGTCCGCTGCCGGCGCCGACCAATGGCGCGGCGGACGCCAGGGCGGACGCCACGCCGACAGCGGCGTCGTGAAGCGCCCGCAGCTGGCGTTCGCTGAACCAGCGCGCCACGGCGCGCCACGCCTCGGCGTCGAGCTCGGCGGCGTCGCGGCCGAGCATTCGCGCGAGGCGGGCGGTCGATGCGGCGACCGAGCTGTCGCGGCCGTCGGCCGTGGCTTGGCGGTCGTCGGCGATGTCGAGGACGCCCAAGATACGGTGGACGTCGGCCATCGAGGCGAAAAACTCGTTCATCAGCGGCGTCAGGACGCCGTCGACCGGCGCCTCCTGCGCAACCGCGAACGGCACGGTGCGGGTGAAGCCGGTGTAGACGAGCTCGCCGCTCGCCAGCCGCTCGGCGTCGGTGAAGCCGCGATTTGCCACCTTGCCGTCGTGCAGAGCGACGAGATCGGTGGTGGTCGAGCCCATGTCGACGAACAGCGCCTCGCCGGCGCGACGCGCCAGAAAGGCCGCCGTCGCATGCCAGTTGGCGGAGGCGACCTCGAGCGGGCGGGCGGCGGCTGCAGCAGGGTCGCAGAAGCCTGACGGCACGGCATAGACGCTGGTCGCGGCCGACGGCACATGCGAGGCCACCGCATCCAGCAGGGCACGCACGCCGGCCGCGCGGTCGGCGAAGAGGTCCGACAGCTCGCCCGTCATGGTGACGGCGAAGCGATCTGCTCCGGCAAACAGGCTGGAGGCTCTCCCGAAGGCGGCATGCAGACGGCCCATGCCGTGCCACAGCGGCATGGCGACGGTCATCGCGGCCACGATCTCGCCGGCTTCGACGCGCGCCGCCTTGAGATGGGCGCCGCCAACGTCGAGGCCGACCACGACCGGCTTTCCTTCCCGCCTGCGTTTCGCTTTCATGTGCCTGACGAAGCCTCCGGAGACCGCGCTTGCGTATCATCCCCGTCCTCGACCTGAAAGCCGGGCTCGTCGTGCGGGCCGAGGGCGGACGGCGCGACAGCTACCGGCCGATCGCGACACCGCTTGCCGCCTCCGCCGAGCCGGTCGCCGTGGCCGAAGGCCTGAGGCGGCTGGCCGCGTTCGAGGCGTTCTACGTGGCCGACCTCGACGCCATCGAGGGCCGGCCTCCCCAGCGGGAGGCGCTGGGCCGTCTCAAGGCGCTCGTGCCGCGGCCGGAAATCTGGCTCGACGCCGGCTTCGCCAGCGCCGCGATGCTCGGTGCTGCGCTCGCCGACCCGGCGCTGTGGCCGGTTCTCGGCACCGAGTCGCAGCGCGACGAGGCGTTGCTTCGCGCTCACCGCGACCATCCGCGGCTGGTGCTGTCGCTCGATTTCTTCGCCGACGGCTATCGCGGCCCGCCGGCGATCCTCGCTTCGCCCGAGCTGTGGCCGCAATGGGTCATCGTGATGACGCTCGAGCGGGTCGGCACGGCCGCAGGCCCCGACCTCGCGAGGCTCGCCGCGATCAAGGAGCGCGCCGGAGGGCGCAACGTCGTGGCCGCCGGCGGGGTGCGCAGCGAGGCCGATCTGGCGCGCCTCGAAGCGCGCGGCATCGCCTCGGCGCTGGTGGCCAGCGCGTTGCACGACGGGTCGCTGATGCCTGCACGGCCAGACGCGCGAGGCGCGTCCGGGGGCACGCCACCGGCCCGAAGGACCTGAGGGTCCTCCGGGGCCTAGGCGGGCTTCACAGGCCCAGGAAATTTTTCAACCGGCGCAACAGACCATCCGGCTCTGCAGAGGGTTTCGCCTGTGCGGGGCTGTCTCTTGTCTAGGCGCCGAAGGGGTGCTTGACCGAATCGCGCTGAGCTGTCGCCTCTGAGGCGCTGGGCTTGCCCTCGACGGCACGCTGGAGTGCCTCCTTGGTGGCCTGGTAATTGTATTGCTGGATCTTGCTGTCGTCCTCGGCTTCCCAATGGATGAACACGCCGACGCAGATGAACAGGTCGTCAGCCTCGTTGGCCGGGATGATGCCGTCGGCGACGCTGTCCTGCACGGCCTTGGCGACGGCGAACTGCGCCGGACCGAACATCTGCACGGCCTGCTTGGCGCCCTTGATGGTCACCTTGTTGAACATCACCGTGTTAGGCTTGCACGGCAGGTTGGGCGCGATCACCGCCAGCAAGGTGGTGAAGCCGTCCTTGTTGTTGGTCAACGCGTTGCAGAACGCCGTTTCGACGGGGCTCCCGCGGGGTCCGATCAGAAGATCGATATGCGCGACTTCGTTGCCTTCCCCGACGAGCGACTCGCCAACCATCACTTTGTTGATCTTTGCCATGCCAGTCTTCCTCCAAGACACGAGATTATTTTGGTGTCGACACAATTGTTGAGCCCAAAGACGCCGCAACCGAGCGGGCGCTCGATGGACGACTATCCTTGTTGGCAGCGCCCGACAGAGCTGTGGGCCGGTTGGCTGGATAGCCGCGGAAGGGACGCTTCCGCTGGGGAAATTCAAGCACCAACCCCCGGCTTATGCAAGTTCGGCAAGGAGGTTGTGGACTAAAAGACAAGCCACGGTGAGGTCGGCGGACGTGCCCGGGTTGATACCTCGCGCCTTGAGGCTGGCGTCGAAAGCGAGCAGCGCGCCCCTCCGGGCGGCTTCGTCGCTGCCGGCCAGCCGGGCCTCCAGGGCAGCCGCCTCGTCGCGCAAGGCGAGCGCCGCCGGCAGCCCGTGCTTGCGCGCCACGTGGCTGTCGGGGAGGGTCGTGAGGAAGGCCATGTAACAGGCGACCGTCGGCCACATGCCGGCTTCGCCGGAGGCCAGCGCAGGCAGGCCAAGGTCGAAGACTTCGGCATAGACGGTGGCGTATTGGCGGGCGATGAGGTCGCGGTCGGAGGCCGCGCGCATGGCCTCCAGGAGCGTGACGGCAGGGGCCTCGCGGACATCGTGGGCCGCGGCCTCGCCGAGCCCGGCCGGCTCGGCAAGCACGATCGCCTCGAAGGCCGAGCGCGCATCGGCGACGGACAGGCCGGCCAGCACCTCGGACAGGGCCTGCCGCAAAGGCCCGGCGCCTTCCGCTGCCGCGGCAAGCGGTGCCGCAAGCAGCACGATGCCCAGATTGGTGTTGGTGCCGACCGCGCTGCGGGTCGCCTCTACGGCGCCGAGGATCCGCTCGCCGACCGGGCTGCCGCGGCGGACGAGCGCCGGTGCAGAGGCGCGGGCGCTGTCGAGGAAGGCCGCCGCCGTCATGCGGTGCCCGTCGGCGAAGACATGGACGTTGCCGGGCTTCAGCGCCTCGATCTCGGCCCGGCATGCGGCCTCGTAGGCCTTGGCGATGCGCTCGGGCGACATCGCTCACGACCGGTTGGCCGGCGAGGCGAGACGGGCCGGGCGCGGCAGGCTGGCTGCCGCGCGCCGCTCCGCAAGGCGGGCCAGCAGCGCCTCGACCAGGGCATCGGCGATGTCGACCGCAGCGACCGCCTGGAGGCCCGACCAGGCGGGCATGCTGTTGACCTCCAGCACCTTGAGGGCGCCGTCGGCCCCCTCGACGAGGTCGACGCCGGCAAAGTCGGTGCCGACGGCGGCGGCCGCGGCCACGGCGAGGTCGGCGAGTGCCGCACGGTCCAGGCTGCCGGACAGCGGCTCGGGCGCGGCGCCGCGGGTGACGTTGGTGATCCAGTCGGCGCCGCAGCGGCTCATCATGGCCACCACGCGGCCGGCACAGACGAAGGCGCGGACGTCGCGGAAGGGCGGGCCGCGCCGCTCGACATAACGCTGCAGGTAGAAGACCTGGCCGACCGCGTCCGCGGCGGGCAGGTCGGCGAGGCAGCGCACGAGGCGGATGCCGCGCCCTTGCGCGCCGAACAGCGGCTTGAGGACGAGCGGCCCGGCCGCCAGCTCGCGCCGCGCCACCGCCTCGGCGGCGGCCCGGCCCTCCACGGCGAAGGTCGGCGGGGTCGGCAGGCCGGCGCGGGACAGCAGAAAGCTCGTCATCGACTTGTCGACGCAGCGCTCGATCGCCGCAGCGGAATTCCAGACGGAGACCCCCAGCTGCGCCAGCGCGTGCAGAATGCCCAGCCGCCGCGTGACCGCCTCGAAGGAGCCGGCGCCGACGGCGCGCACCACCACAGCGTCGGGAAGCGCGTCGCCGAAGCCCGGAATGGCGATCCCCGAGGGGTGCGTGGCGTCGAAGGCGAGCGCGGCGAGCGGAAGCGTGCGAGCGACCGCGTTGCGGCGCCTGAAGCGCACCGACAGGCCGCCGCCGCGGGTCGCCGCGCCGTCATTGACGATGAGGATGCGAGACGTCAAAGCCCGGCCGCCGCTCAGCGCAGGCTCTGTTGGAGCATTGCGAGGTCGCGGGCGCCGGCGCGGAAGGTGTCGCCGCTGTCGATCGCCGTCACGATCACCTCTGCCGGGCTGAACAGCAGCGGGTCGATGGCGTAGAAATCGCCGGAGAAGGCCTGGAAGATGTCGCGGAACGGCTTGCCGTGGTCGCGCGAGGCGCTGCTCGGCAGTTTTTCGGCCAGCGCCGCCGCCTGGTCCGCCGGACCACGCACGAACAGCTGGACGATGCCGCCATAAATGATGGCGTCGTTGGTGCGCCCCATGGCGTCGAGGAAGTCGGGGTGGGGGGCGGGGACCGGGGCGGCAGCCACCCCGTCTACGATGTGCTCCAGCGGAAAGCCGAGGTCGTTGGCCTTGTGCAACGCCACCTCGAGCGCGCGGGCGACGATCTGCACCGTGCCGGCGAGGCTCTGCGTGGGCGCATAGAGAAAGGTCAGTCCGTCGGCGGGCACGCCGGTCGCGCCGGCCACCTTGTCGACGACTTCGGCCGGCGGCGGCTCGGCCGTCTCGAGGATCAACACGGCGGAGGCGGCCTGCTCCCGGTAGGCCAGCGTCTCGTAGAGCGGCTCGACGCGCGCCAGGGCGCGCGCCGGGCCAGAGCCCATGGCGAAGTAGCGGCCCGACGAGAGGTTCCAGCCGGCATACTGGCTCCCGAGGCAGGCCAGCACCGGTTGCGAGGAGCGGACCTCGACCGCGAAAGGCCACTTCTCGGAAGCGCGGTCGACGACCAGCGCGACCTCGCCAAGGCCGCCCATCGCCGCCTCGGCCATGCGCAGCCCGGCCTCGACGCTGCCAGTCACCCGGGCGCCCGCGTCGATGAGCCTCTCGCCCTGGCCTCCGGTGGCCGGCGCGACGCGCAGTCGCTCGGCGTCGCGCACCATCGCGTCGGCGATGGCCACGGCGCTGGCGTTGAGCAGGGCAGAACCGTCCTTCATCGTGCATCTCCCTGCCAGGCCGTCGACAGCGCAGCCGCCCGGCGACCCAGCGCGCGCCGCGCCGCCGCGGCGCTGCCGGCCGATGCGAAGACGGTGCAGACGGGGTCGCCGCCGGCGAGGCGGCTGCCGGGCGGCTGGCGGTCGGCGGTCCATTCGGGCCAGTCGAGGGCCGGAAATGCCTCGATGGCGCGCTCGGTGTAGGCGACCATGGAGGCCATGCTGTCGGCAAAGCGGGGCAGGGTGAAGGGTCGGCCGGCGGTCGCCGCCAGATGGGCGGCCAGAAGCGGAGCCTCGGCGGAGTCGAAAATGTCGAGTGTCGCCCCGGGGCGCGGGTTGATCTCGACCAGCTGGAGGCCGTCGGGACCGTCGATGAAGTCGGCGCTGCCGAGCCCGACGAGGCCGGCCCGGCCGGCGAGCGCCGAGAGCCAGCCGGCGATCATCGCCGTGCGGCCGGGATCGAAGCGGCACAGCCGGACGGCGCCGCCGTAGCGGTAGCGGGCGGCTTGCGCGGGGGCCGTCCATTGGCGGCTGAGCCCGACCAGCTCGGCGCTGCGGCCGTCGGCGACGAACAGCGCCGACAGGCTGCGGCCCTCGACGCGGCGCTGGAAGTAACGGCCGGGGCCGCCTGCAGCGTCCGCCGCCTCGGCGACATGGATGCCGCCGGCGCCGCCGACGGACTTGCAGAGCCAGCCCCGCGGGTCGGCGGGCGGCGTCAGGCTGAAGGCGGGATGGGGGACGCCCAGCGCCCGGCAATCGGCCGAAAGCGCTTGCGGGTGCTTGACGCGGCGGATTGCGGCGGCGCGGTTGCCGACCAGCGGCAGGCGGCGGGCGACGGCGTCGACGAGATCGGGTTGGCGCTCGAAGCCGGAGCCGAGGATCACCGCGGCGACCGGTTCTCCATCGGCCAGGGCTTCGAGGGCAGGCACGGCTGCGGCCGCATCGATGCCCGAACGCAGGTCGCCGGGGATGAGGGCAGTCCGCGCGGCGAGCGCCCGCGTGTCGGCGTCGCAGAACAAATCGGCGGCCAGCACGCGGCAGCCGGCGCGGCGCGCCGCCGCGGCGAGCGCGCGGGCGGAAATGGCGGCGACGAGCAGCGTCGGCCGGCTATTTGGCGAGGTCGCGTGCAAGGGCAAAGGCATCCTGGAAGTCGAAGGCGACGGTCTTCTCGGACTCGATCATCTTCTTGAAGAGGCCGAATTCGGTCTTGTACTTGACGTTGCCGATCGCCAGCGGGCCGATGCCGACGGCGCGTGTCGCAGGCAGCGGATCGGCATTCGCGGCGACGGCGAGCCCTTCGATGCCGGCCGGCGGCACGGCGTTGACGTCGGCGGCGATCAGCAACTTCGCCGCTTCGGCGACCTGCCGGGCGGCGAGCACCTGGATGCCCGCTTTGGCGGCCGACAGCACGACCTCGGCATCGGCAAGAAGCCGCTCCTTGGCGGCGTCGGTCGAGCCGTCGACAGCTTCGACCTCGAGGCCGAAGCGGCGCGAAATCTCATCGGCGACCGCCTGGACGCGCTTGACGCCGTCGTGGCCGGCCAGCCGCACCGAGGCGCCTTCGCGCGCGGCGATCACGGCCGTGCAGAAGCCGACAACGCCGGTGGCGCCGAAGACGACGATCCGCGTCCCGTCGAGCGTGCGGTCGAAGGCCGTGGACAGCGCCTTCTCGACCTTGGCCACCATGGCGGCGGCGGTTGTGAAGGAGCCGGCCGGGTCGGCGAAGACGGAGACCTTGAAGGGCGGCACCATGGCCTTCTTGGCGGCGTCGAACATGTCGAGCGCCAGCGCCGCATCCTTGCCGCCGATGAAGATCCCCGTGTCGACGCCGGCGTCGGGCGGCCGCGAGAAGATGGCGTCCTGCACCAGGCCGGTCACCTCGGTAAGGGCGACGTCGACATAGGGCACGGCCGCGTCGAAGCCGGCATCCAGCGCCATGTTGACGTCGAAGGGGCTCATGTGGCGCAGCGGCGTCAGCATATGGAGGATGTGCTTGCGGGGCATGATCCTTGTCCTTCTTGCCGCGACGGCGTCTTCAGCTGCCGACCAGGCCAAGGCCGGCGGCGTCGATTTCTGCCCCCGCATTGCGTCCGCGCACCACGATCAGCTCGGTGCCCGATGGCTTGAGGTCGCGCACGGCCGCAGCCATCGCGCTCGCGGCGGCCTCGGAGGGCGCAAAGGCGAAGCCCGTCGGACCCCAGGAGCTCTGGCCGATGCCGACCGCGCCGGCCTTGGCCAGCCGGTCGGCGAGCGCGGCCACGCGGCGCGAGGTGAAGACCCCGCCCTGGGCCGGTGCGAAATAGTTGCCGATGAGCTGCTGGATCGTGGCGATGGCCGCCCCGAAAGCATCCAGGTCGCGCTCGACCAGCGCCGGCATCACGCCCATCAGGACCAGGCGGCAGATCTCGCCGACGCCGCTTTGCGGGAAGGGCGGCAGCATGCGGAACGCCTCCATCTCCGCCTCGCCATGCAGCCCTTCGGCAGCGCGGTCGAGCATCAGCAGCACGCGCCATTCCTCGGGGAAGGGAAAGCGGGCGATCACCGGCGGCGGGGCGGCGGCGGCATCCTTGCCGGCATCGACGATCAGCCCGCCCTCGGCAAAGCTGGCGATGCCGATGCCGGAACGCATGCCGCGCGCCAGCCGCGCCGCGTCGCCCGCCGGGTCGAGCGGCAGGTCGTGCAAGGTGCGCAGCGCCGCGGCGACGGCGAGAGCGATCTGGGTGCCGGAGCCGAGGCCCTGATGGGCGGGGATGGCCTGCTCCACCACCAGACGGTGATGCGAGCGGATGCCGAGGGCGCGGCACAGCGTGTCGAGATGCCGGGCGGCGCGCCCGCTCTCGGGTCCCTCGACCAGCGTGGCCGAATGACGCGCCAGGCTGACCACGGTCTCGGGCTCGCTCAGCGGGAGGCCGATGCTGCCGAATCGACGGCCGCTGCCGCCGTTCAGGTCGAGAAAGCCGAGGTGCAGGCGGGCAGGCACTTTTATGGTGACGGTATTCGACATATGCCCCCGAACGGGTGCATCATGGATGCATCATCAGAAGTTTAGGTGCCCGCGGCCATGATAACGGCTTTCCCCCACGGGGCAAGCGGGCCGAGGCGAAAGAATCCCGCCGCCGGGCGCGGCAAAGGAGGAAGGCGAGGACCATGAGCGACACCAAGGAACGCGTCTATTCCGACGAGGAGATCGCCGAGCGTCTCGGCCGGGAGCTGCCGAAGTGGCGCTACGAAAACGGCTGGATCCGCCGCAAATACAAGACCAACAGCTGGAAGGGGACGCTGATGGTTATCAACACGATCGGCCATCTCGCCGAGGCGGCCTGGCACCATCCCGACATCACGGCCTCCTATGCCTGGGTCGAGGTGCGGCTGACCAACCATGCGGCAAAAGGCATCACCGACAAGGATTTCGAGCTCGCCAGGAAGATCGAGGAGGTGGTCCAGTGGCAGCCCGCCACGGAGGGCGGCGCGCTCGAAGGCACGCCGAAGACCGACCAGCGTTTCGCTTATATCAAATACGATTGAGCGGGCAGCGGCCCCGGTCGAAGGCCGCGCCGCCGGGGGTTCACGGCCCGGCGAAGTTCGTCTAATCTGCCGGCCGGCACCAGAAAGCAGCAGTATCGATGGCGGTTGCATGGATCGGCAACCGGGAGACACTGGTCACGCGGGCAGCCGAGCACGCCGCCGAGCTTCTGCGTTCCAGCCGGTGCCCCGTCTTCAGCTTCGACACCGATATCCACGGCACGCGCACGGCGATCGCGCTCGCCGAAGCGGCGGGAGCCGCCTATGACCATCGCCGGGGCGAGGCGCTGGCCAGAGAGGCGGCGCTGTTCACCGGCAAAGGCGGGCTGACGGCATCGCCGGGCGAGGTGCGCCGGCGCGCCGACTTGCTGGCGATGGTGGGCGAGCTCGCCGAGCCGGCGCGCAGCCTGGCGGCAGAGCTGGCAGGCACTGCACCCGACCTTGCCGCCCGGACGAAGCGGGCGCTGTTTTCCATCGGCGTCAGGGGCCGGCCCGCCTGGCCGGGCAAGACCGTGCGGCTCGGCTCGGCGAGGTCCGATCCGGGAAGCGTGCTGTCGGCGCTCAGGGCGGCGCTGGCGGGCCGCCAGACCGCCGCCCCGCCGGCCAACCTGGCCGTTTTTTCGGCGGCGCTCCAGACGGCTTCGTTTCCGGTCTTTCTCTTCTCGGGGAGCGGCCTCGACCCGCTCGCCATGGAGATGCTGCAGGGCCTCGTCGACGACCTCAACCGCAAGGGGCGCGCTTCGTCGCTGTTCCTGCCGGCGAGCGAGAGCGGCTGGGGAAGCACGCTCGCCTCGGGCTGGATGACCGGGTTCCCGCCGCGCACCGGCTTTGCCCGCGGCAAGCCCGAGTTCGACCCGTGGCGATACGATGTCGAGCGGATGATCGCGGCGGGCGAGGCCGACCTGCACCTGGCGGTGCTCGCTGCCGGAGAGGTGCCGCCGAAACGGCGCAACGGCACGGCACTGTTGGCGCTGGCGGTGACCGAGCGCCCGGTGCGCGGTGCCGCCATCACCTTCGCTGTCGGCGAACCCGGCCTCGACCATGACGCGGTGGGCTACAGCCTGGCCACCGGCACGCTTGCCGCCACGACCGCCTCGGCCCGCTCGGACCGGGCTTCGGCAGCCGAAACGCTGCGGCTGATCGCCGGCCATCTCCAGCCGGGCGAGGCGCTGCCGTGCTGACGCGCATTGCGGGCGGCGAGGTCTACGACCCGGCCAACAAGCGCGCCGGCGTGGGCGACGTGTGGATCCGCGACGGCGTGATCGCGGCACCGCCCGCCGGCGAGGAGCCGCATCGGACCATCGACGCGGCGGGCTGCGTGGTGATGGCGGGCGCCATCGACATCCACTCGCATATCGGCGGCGGCA
>JBEVJK010000061.1:0-11758 GCA_040510195.1 Mesorhizobium sp.
CCCGCCGACATGGGAACCGGACATTGGCACTAGAGCCCCAACTCCACCGCCGCGTCTTGACCGGCCGCGGCGGAGTTCCCCGCCCTACAGGCAGATCCGTCGAACATCGGAAGCACCCATATGAAAGAGGAGGCAGCCCAGTCAGCGTTTCCATCGCCCCTTGCCATAGACGAAGTCCAGGAAGCTGTAGGTGACCAGGCCGACCGTCGCCACCACCAGGATGAGTCCCAGGTGCTCGCTGATGTGATCACGAACCCAATCTATGAGCACAAGAAAGAGGCCGATCGCTACTAGTGGCAGGAAACCGAAACGCAACACGTCCTTCATCCGGACATGATGCCATCTGTCCCCTACCACCAGGCAGATGGCCGATCGACGGAAGCACCCCTATGGATGGGGTGAATGATGCCCGAGCTTGAGGAGACCTACTCCAGGCGCGGGCCGGGTGTGCCCTATCACTTTTGTCTGCGCCTCGAGCCCTCGCTCCTACGTGACCTGTTTCATGGAACTCGAGCACCGGCAAACCTATATTGGGTGTGTTCGGTGACGTGCTAGCCACCCGCCAAGCGCGTCCCCGGATCTGCGAAAGCAGGTGCCCTGGCGCCTAGCACTCATCCTCCCCCTAGACGCCAGGGACGGTGACTCCGCAATGTCGCGAAGCAAATCCGACGTGCCCCTCGCGTCGGTCAGGACGGTGGTTCGAGCGTTCCCCTCCGCTCGCCACCGTCCGCCCTTTTATCCTAACTGCCTATGAAGGCCGTCTGGAACGACCGGGTGGCTATTTGCGGCTTGCAGATGGTGCGTCGAGTGAGGGCATTTGCTGCCGATCCTACTACGCAGGTCGGCGCCAAGGGCGCTGGGCGCCCGCCTGGGGCCGTGTTGGTCTGCCAATGTTCAGAAAGCCTCTCTAGGCCACGCCAGGCGGGTTTGCTGCCCTCCAGCAAGCACCCCTTGCACGTTGAGAGCAACGCCACCCAGGTCCCATGCTCGATCTGAAGTCGGGCTGGGAGCCCTGGGGCTAAGACCTACGAGCTGTTGATAATTCCACCGCGTGCCTGAATGTGCCGAGCGTCACTCTGCTTCCAGGTCGATCGTGACCGGAGCGACGGCCGGGAGTTCCGCTGCGAACCGGTCCGGAAAGGTCGCCGGCACGAGCAGGATTTCCGTAACGGTCGGACGCTGCGCCACCGGCGGCTGGGTGACCTGCAGAGGCAGCACCTTGGCGAGCAGTCCCATGAAGGCGGCCGGGTCACTTTCGCTTGCTCAGTCAGGTAGCTGACAAGGTCGCCGCCACCCGCCTCCGTCGCCGCAATTAGGATAGCCTCCTTGAGGAGCCGGGTCTTCTTGTTGGCAACCCCACGAGGACGGCCACGGGGGTTACCTGACCGGCCTGGCTGGAACCTGGCTCCTGTTGATTTGCTGCTCTTTCAGTCAAGGCCTTTTATCCCTCGAACCCACTTCAGCAAAGCTCTCAGCATCTCCATCTCTTCCCGAGCTTGGATCATGCGCGCACCATGACTGAAGCGCCCATGTCCGACCCCGCGCGGTGCTCCCGCTCGTGCGCCATGCATCCGGCAGACCCGCTTGCCGCGAACTGCTGGTCCTCTGCACTGTACGCCGCTGCGCTTGCTTCTGGCACAGCACCTGGGTGCTGCATGTGCGCTTCGCATGGGATTGGTGCTCATCTGGGCTGGAGATACGATGGGAAAGCTCGACGGCTACGATTTACCGGCTCGTGCGCATGACTGGGGATGTAGCCGCTCGCAGGGCCCACTAGTCCGGTTTCAACTTCTACCGGGTTCGGGCGAGTGTCTGAGTGCTGGGAAATTGAAACTAGCCGCTGAGTTTTCGATAGTACCTGCCGGCCTGTCACGCCGGAGGTCGCGGGTTCGAGCCCCGTCACTCGCGCCACTCACACAGGCCAGGTTCGGCCGTCCGGCCTATCGATTTTTTTGCGCGCGTCTCAATCGGTCGTGCAGTTCGACCAGTCGCCGCTCTGGTAGCAGATGCACCGCTCCATCGCGAGGCTCGGGGTGCCGTCGGGATCCGGCGTGTCGTCGACCTTGAGGCCGCGGCAGATGGCGTGGGCCTGTTCATACTGCGTGTTGGCCGTCGGGTCGGCCTGCGGCTCGCTGCTGCTGCTGGTACAACCGATCGGCACGGCCAAGAGGGCGAGAGCGAGCATCGCACGCATGGTTGACCTATCCAGGAAACTGCCGGACCGCCGGCGACAATAGACTTCGTTCGCCCGCTCTGTCGATCCGGAAGACGGTCGACCAGGGGACCTTGCCCTGAAAATGAAAAGCCGGGCGGGCCCGGCTTCTCGCGCCCCTCGCTTCGCGACGGAATTAGTTGACGGCGTCCTTGAGGCCCTTGCCGGCCGAGAATTTCGGCACCGTGCGAGCCGGGATCTTCACCTCGGCGCCCGTCTGAGGGTTACGACCCGTCGAGGCCGCACGCTTCGAGACGCTGAAATTTCCGAATCCGACGAGCCTGACCTCGCCACCTCTCTTCAGCTCTCCAGTGATGACGGAAAATACCGCATCGACCGCAGACTGCGCGTCGCCTTTGCCGATCTTCGCCGCTTCGGCGACGGCGGATGCAAGTTCGTTCTTGTTCATAAAACAATCCTTCCTCTCACGACCGGACTATCGACTCAACCGGCAGGAAACGAACTCTAAAAAGAGTTGTTCCGCGAACCAAGATGCCAGACGGGAAAAATGTGTCATTTTGCTTGATTTTCCGGGCTTTCTGCACAGAAAAGCCGAGCCTTTCGGCCCGGCTTTCGTCTCTGGCTTGTCGTTGGGTCGGCTTAGTGCGCGAAGGTTGACGCTCCCGTATCGTCGCCGACATCGACCGAAGGCGACGCCGGCTCGGCCGGTTCGACCCATTCGATGGGCTCCGGCAGGCGGACCAGGGCGTGCTTCAGCACCTCGCCGACCCGGCTCACAGGGATGATCTCCAGACCGCTCTTCACGTTGTCCGGGATTTCTGCCAGGTCCTTGGCGTTGTCCTCGGGGATCAGAACCTTCTTGATGCCGCCGCGAAGTGCCGCCAGAAGCTTCTCCTTGAGGCCGCCGATGGGCAGGACCCGACCCCGCAAGGTGATCTCGCCGGTCATCGCCACGTCCGCCCTGACGGGAATGCCTGTCAGCACCGACACGATCGCCGTGGCCATGGCGACGCCCGCCGACGGACCGTCCTTGGGGGTCGCGCCCTCCGGAACGTGCACGTGGATGTCGCGCTTGTCGAAGCTCGGCGGCTCGATGCCGAAGTCGACGGCGCGGCTGCGCACGTAGGAGGCGGCCGCAGAGATCGACTCCTTCATGACGTCCTTGAGGTTGCCGGTGACCGTCATGCGGCCCTTGCCGGGCATCATGACGCCTTCGATGGTCAGCAGCTCTCCGCCCACTTCGGTCCAGGCGAGCCCGGTGACCACGCCGACCTGGTCGTCGGATTCAACCTGGCCGTAGCGGAAGCGCGGCACGCCCAGATAGTCGGCCAAATTGGCCGAGGTGATCTTCACCGACTTCTTCTTGGTCCGCAGGATCTCGGTGACCGCCTTACGGCCGAGCTTCATCAACTCCCGCTCCAGGTTGCGGACGCCCGCTTCCCGCGTGTAGGTCTGGATGATCGCCCTGATCGCGTCCTCGGCGACCGAGAACTCCTTCGGCTGAAGCGCGTGGTCGCGAATGGCCTTCGGCAGGAGATGCCGCTTGGCGATCTCCACCTTCTCGTCCTCGGTGTAGCCGGCGATGCGGATGATCTCCATGCGGTCCATGAGGGCCGGCGGGATGTTCAGCGTGTTCGCCGTGGTCACGAACATCACGCTCGAAAGGTCGTATTCGACCTCGAGGTCATGGTCCATGAACGTCGAGTTCTGCTCCGGATCCAGCACCTCCAGAAGCGCCGACGACGGATCGCCGCGGAAATCCATGCCCATCTTGTCGATCTCGTCGAGCAGGAAGAGCGGATTGGACTTCTTGGCCTTCTTCATCGACTGGATGACCTTGCCGGGCATCGAGCCGATATAGGTCCGGCGATGGCCGCGGATCTCGGCCTCGTCGCGCACGCCGCCCAGCGCCATGCGGATGAACTCGCGGCCCGTGGCCTTGGCGATCGACTTGCCGAGCGAGGTCTTGCCGACGCCGGGAGGTCCGACGAGGCACAGGATCGGGCCCTTCAGCTTCTTCTGCCGGGACTGCACAGCGAGATACTCGACGATGCGGTCCTTGACCTTGTCCAACCCGTAATGGTCCTTGTCGAGCACGTCCTGAGCGAAGTCGAGGTCCTGCTTGACCTTCGAATTCCTGCCCCACGGGATCGACAGCAGCCAGTCGAGATAGTTGCGCACCACAGTCGCCTCGGCTGACATCGGCGACATGGTCCGGAGCTTCTTCAGCTCGGCCTCGGCCTTCTCGCGCGCCTCCTTGGTGAGCTTGGTCTTCTTGATGCGCTCCTCGATCTCGGCGGCTTCGTCGCGACCGTCCTCGCCCTCGCCGAGCTCCTTCTGGATCGCCTTCATCTGCTCGTTGAGATAATATTCGCGCTGCGTCTTCTCCATCTGACGCTTGACCCGGGAGCGGATGCGCTTTTCCACCTGGAGAACCGAAATCTCAGCCTCCATGAACCCCATCGCCTTCTCCAGCCGCTCCTTCACGGACAGCGTCCCCAGCATCTCCTGCTTCTCGGGGATCTTTATCGCAAGGTGCGAGGCAACCGTGTCGGCGAGCTTGGAGTAATCGTCGATCTGGCTTGCAGCCCCAACGACTTCCGGGGAAATCTTCTTGTTGAGCTTCACATAGTTTTCGAAGTCGGAGACCACGGAGCGGGCGAGCGCCTCGATCTCGACCTCTTCTTCCTCGGGCTCGCCGAGGAGCTCGGCGCGCGCCTCGTGGAAGTCGGCGCGGTCTGTGAACTCGGCGATCCTGGCACGCGCACGACCCTCGACCAGCACCTTCACGGTGCCGTCCGGCAGCTTCAAAAGCTGCAGTACGTTGGCGAGCGTGCCGATGTCGTAGATCGCGCCAGGCTCGGGGTCGTCGTCGGCGGCATTCATCTGGGTGGCGAGCAGGATCTGCTTCTCGGCGCCCATCACGTCTTCCAGAGCCTTGATCGACTTCTCGCGCCCCACGAACAGCGGCACGATCATGTGCGGAAACACGACGATGTCGCGCAGCGGGAGGACTGCGAAGACGCCGTCGCCGGAAGACCTTGGAAACTTGGCCATTCTCAGAACCTTTCTTTCACGGCCGCACTTCGGCCAGCCGCGAATCTCATTTTAACGGCCGCGAGCTGCTCCGCCTACCTGACCCTTTGCATAACCGGGAATTGAGCACGGAGACAGCCCCAACCTCCTGTTAGGTGGCGATCGGCAGCGGCGAGATCAAGGGCAGATCTCGGGCCTGCCGACACGGCAAACCAGCTGCTGCGGCGACCCCTGGCGGGAGCGCGAGCGCACGCTTTTCCGGTCGGGCGCATCGCCCAGCGCCTCACGCGCTGACGCTGCCCTTTTCCTTCTCGGAGTAGATGTAAAGCGGCCGGGCGCTGCCGGACACCACCTCTTCCGAGATCACCACTTCCTGCACGCCATCAAGCGCCGGCAGCTCGAACATGGTGTCGAGCAGGATCGCCTCCATGATCGAGCGCAGGCCGCGGGCGCCGGTCTTGCGCTCGATGGCCCGCTTGGCGATCGCCGTCAGTGCATTCTCGTGGAAAGTCAGGTCGACGTTTTCCATCTCGAACAACCGCTGATACTGCTTGACCAGCGCGTTCTTCGGCTCGGTGAGGATCTGCACCAGCGCTTCCTCGTCGAGGTCCTCGAGCGTGGCGAGCACCGGCAGGCGGCCGACGAATTCAGGGATCAGCCCGAATTTCAAAAGGTCCTCCGGCTCGACCTGCCGGAAGAGCTCGCCGGTCCGGCGGTCCTCCGGCGAGGCGACGGTGGCGCTGAAGCCGATGGAGGTCTTGCGGCCGCGGTCGGAAATGATCTTGTCCAGGCCGGCGAAGGCGCCGCCGCAGATGAACAGGATATTGGCGGTGTCGACCTGCAGGAACTCCTGCTGCGGATGCTTGCGGCCACCCTGCGGAGGCACCGAGGCGACGGTCCCCTCCATGATCTTCAGCAGCGCCTGCTGAACGCCCTCGCCCGACACGTCCCGGGTGATCGACGGGTTGTCGGACTTGCGGCTGATCTTGTCGATCTCGTCGATATAAACGATGCCGCGCTGCGCCCGCTCGACGTTGTAGTCGGCCGACTGCAAAAGCTTCAGGATGATGTTCTCGACGTCCTCGCCGACATAGCCGGCCTCGGTGAGCGTGGTCGCATCCGCCATGGTGAACGGCACGTCGATGATGCGGGCCAGGGTCTGCGCCAGAAGCGTCTTGCCGCAGCCGGTGGGGCCGATCAGCAGGATGTTGGACTTTGCCAGCTCGACGTCGTTGTTCTTGCCGGCATGAGCCAGGCGCTTGTAGTGGTTGTGCACGGCCACCGAGAGCACGCGCTTGGCATAAGGCTGGCCGATCACGTAGTCGTCCAGAACCTTCAGGATCTCCTGCGGGGTCGGCACGCCCTCGCGCGACTTCACCATCGAGGACTTGTTCTCCTCGCGGATGATGTCCATGCACAGCTCGACGCATTCGTCGCAGATGAAGACGGTCGGGCCCGCGATCAGCTTGCGGACCTCGTGCTGGCTCTTGCCGCAGAACGAGCAGTAGAGCGTATTCTTGGAATCTCCGCCGCCGCTGTTGCTGACCTTACTCATGTCCCGTTCCTTTCACTGCCGCCGACCGGTGGCCTGGTTGCGGCCGGACGTGCAATCTATGGCGGGAATCCGCCGCCGCCAACCCGAAGTCGGCCCCCTGCAGCGCATTCCGTACACCATCGCAATACAGAAAACGCAGCAACGATATCGCGGCTGCCCCTGTTCATCCTATGCCGCCGACATCAACATAGACTTAACGTAGGATGCCCGGCCCGTCGAGGGAACAGACAATTGTGACAGAAATGCCTCACAATCCGTCCAAAATGCGACAGGGGTCGCGGACCGTAACACCGCCAATAGTCTAGGACGCCTTCACACCTTCGATGGCCTCGCGGCTCGAAATCACCTTGTCGACGATGCCGAAATCCTTTGCCTCGTCGGCCGTCATGAAATGGTCTCTGTCGAGCGTGCGCTCGATCGTTTCGTAATCCCGTCCGGTATGCTTCACATAGACCTCGTTCAGGCGACGCTTCATCTTGATGATGTCTTGCGCGTGGCGCTCGATGTCGGAGGCCTGGCCCTGGAAGCCACCCGAAGGCTGGTGAACCATGATGCGGGCGTTGGGCGTGGCGAAGCGCATGTCCTTCTCGCCGGCGCACAAGAGCAGCGAGCCCATCGACGCGGCCTGGCCGATGCACAACGTCGAGACCGGCGGCTTGATGAACTGCATCGTGTCGTAGATGGCCATGCCGCTGGTGACAACGCCGCCGGGCGAGTTGATGTAGAGCGAGATCTCCTTCTTGGGGTTCTCGGCCTCCAGGAACAGCAGCTGGGCGCAGACGAGCGTCGCCATGCCATCCTCGACCGGGCCGGTGATGAAGATGATGCGCTCCTTGAGAAGGCGCGAGAAGATATCGAAAGCTCGCTCGCCGCGATTCGTCTGCTCGACGACCATCGGCACGAGGTTCATGTATCTTTCGACGGAATTTTGCATCGGCTGTCGTTCCTGTCCAGGATTTCGGCGGGCTCCGGCGCGCGGCGGGCGGAATCGCGACCCGAGGATTTCCCTTAGATAAGACGCCGCATCGCGCTTGTGCAAGGCCGCCCGTTCGGGCAGCCCGGTTAACCGTATTCGTTAAGCACGGGGCGCGATCGCAGTTCCGCAACGCCGCGCGGCCCCTATTCTTCCGCATGGAGGGCAACCGATCACAGGGAGGCATGGCATGTCGTCGAAGGGTTTCACAGCCGGGCTGGCGGCCGCCATGCTGGCAACGTCCGTGCCGCCAGGCCTTGCCGGCCAGCCGGTCGCCTGCTTCGAGCGCACCCGCACGCCGCCGGTCTACGGCTCGGTGACGGAGAACGTTCTTCTCCATCCGGGAAGCCGTCGCGTCGAGATCGTCCCGCCCATCAAGGGGACGCGGAACGTCGTCTACGGCGTGCCGGAGGGCTATTCCAACCGCCTCGCGCCGGCCGAGTATGCCGATGTCGGGGAGCCGTACCTGGTGAGGCCGGAGCACTGGGAGACCCGTACCATCCCGGCCGAGACGCGCACCGTGTGGCGAAAGGTCAAGGTCGCGGAGCCCGGCTATGCCTGGGAATGGCGCGTCATCGACGGTCGCAGGGTGCTCTGCAAGGTCAAGCGCAAGGCAGTCTATCGGCAGGTGGCCGAGACGGTGGTGGTGGCCCCGCCGCGCAGCGTGCGCGTCAAGGTCGCCGCCGAATGGGGCAGCCGTCGCCGCACGGTCCTGGTGGCGCCGGAGCGCATCGAGCGGGTCTGGCATCCCGCCGAATATGCCTACGACATCGAGGAGGTGACGCTGCAGCCGGAGATCGACACGGTGATCGACCAGCCGCCCTCGTCGGTGCGGGTGCACCGGGAGGTGCTGGTCAGCCCCGGCCGAACCGGTTGGCGCCCGGTGCCGGTGCCGAGCCGCTGCCGGTAGGAGCCTCCCTCTAGCCGCCGCCGGTTCCCGCGCGGTAGAAGCTCGAGGGATGCAGGCGTCTCCCGAACCCCTCCGCTACGACCCCGCTACCCGGCGGCTCAACCTCGACCCGCACGCGCCGGCCTTCGTTCAGGACCCCTACGCGGCCTATCGCTTTCTCAACGCCGAAGGCGGCCTGTTCTTCTGGGAGGACTACGGCTTCTGGTGCGTCAGCTCGTTCGAGGCCGTCGGCCGGCTGCTGCGCGACCGGCGCCTCGGGCGCCAGGCGCTGCCGGGCACGCGGAGGCCGGGCGGCCGCGAGCATCTCGCCGGCTTCGACGCGGTCGAGGCTCATTCCCTGCTCGAGCTGGAGCCGCCTGCCCATACGCGCCTTCGCTCGCTGGTCAATCGCGCCTTCGTGTCACGGCAGGTCGAGCGGCTGAGGCCGCGGGTCGAAAGCTTGGCCAATGCCCTCATCGACGGCTTCGAGAAGGACGGAGCGGCCGACCTGCTGTCCGGCTTCGCTTCGCCGCTCCCCATCACGGTCATCGCCGAGCTGCTTGGCGTGCCGCCCGAGATGGGAGCGAAGATGCTCGACTGGTCGCACGCTATGGTTGTCATGTACATGCATGGGGCGACTCGCGAGGCCGAGCATGCGGCCGACCGCGCGTCGCGTGCGTTCGACGCCTTCATTCGCGAGCAAGCCGCGCAGCGGCGCCGGGCGCCGGGCGACGACCTGTTGAGCACGCTGATCGCCGCGCAGGAGGGGAGCCAGACGCTCAGCGAGGACGAGCTCGTGTCGTCGGTGATCCTGCTCCTCAATGCCGGCCACGAGGCGACGGTGCATCAGACTGGCAATGCGGTACGAACGATCCTGCAACAGGGCGGCGATCCCCGCCGGTTCTTCGCCTCGCCGGAAGCAACCGACGCCACAGTCGAAGAGTGCCTGCGCTTCGATGCGCCGCTCCACATGTTCAAACGGATCGCCTACCAGCCCGTCGAGATCGGACCTCAGGTGACGCTGCGGCGCGGCGATGTTGTGGGCCTGATGCTCGCCGCCGCCAACCGCGACAGCCGGGCCTTCGAGGCTGCCGACCGGTTCGACGTCGCGCGGCCGGATCAGAAGAACCTCTCCTTCGGTGCCGGCATCCACTTCTGCATCGGGGCGCCGCTTGCCCGCCTGGAGCTTCAGGTTGCGCTCTCGACGCTGTTTCGCAGACTGCCGCAGATCCGGTTGACGGAGCCGCCGGCCTATCGCGACAGCTATCATTTCCATGGCCTGGAGAGGCTCGCTGTCGCGTTCTAGAGCCGGATGACATACTCCTTCACGGTCGTCTCGACGACCTCCCAGGTGCCGGCGAAGCCTGGTCTCAGCACGAACGCATCGCCGGCGCGCACGGTTCGTGCCGTGCCGCCGTCCTCGGTGAGGATCGAGACGCCCGACAGGATATGGCAGAACTCCCACTCCTCGTAGAGGATGCGCCACTTGCCCGGCGTCGCCTCCCACAGGCCGGCAAAGAGGCCGTCGGCCTCCTCGACGTTCCAGGTGCGGAAGCGCGGGCTGCCGGCGATAAGCCGGTCAGGCGCGGGCGCGCCGTCCTCCGGCTCGATCCCGGCGGTCGCAAGGGGCAGGAAGCGTTCGGCCGCCACGTCAGATCCGCGCCAGCGCCTGGTCGAGATCGGCGATGATGTCTTCCACGTCCTCGATGCCGACCGAGATGCGCACGACATCGGGACCGGCGCCCGCAGCCACCTTCTGCTCGTCGGAGAGCTGGCGGTGGGTGGTCGACGCGGGGTGAATGATCAGTGACTTCGTGTCGCCCAGATTGGCCAGATGCGAGAAGAGCTCGACGGATTCGACCACCCTGATGCCGGCCTCGTAGCCGGCCTTCAGCCCGAAGGTGAAGACCGAACCGGCACCGAGAGGCGAATATTTCTGCTGGAGCGCGTGGTTCTTGTCCTCCGGCAGGCCGGGATAGGAGACCCAGGCGACCTTGTCGTGGTGGGAGAGCCACTCGGCGACCTTTTGCGCGTTGTCGGAATGGCGCTGCATCCTGAGCGGCAGCGTCTCCACCCCGGTCAGGATCAGGAAGGCGTTGAAGGGCGAGATGGCCGGCCCGAAATCGCGCAGGCCGAGCACCCGGGCGGCGATCGCGAAGGCGAAGTTGCCGAACGTCTCGTGGAGGACGACGCCGCCATATTCCGGCCGCGGCTCCGACAGCATCGGGTAGTTGCCGGATTTCGACCAGTCGAAGGTCCCGCCGTCGACGATCGCGCCGCCCATGGAGTTGCCGTGGCCGCCGATGAACTTGGTCAGCGAGTGGACGACGATGTCGGCGCCGTGCTCGACCGGGCGGACGAGATAGGGGCTGGCCAGCGTGTTGTCGACGATCAGCGGCAAGCCGTGCTTGCGGGCAATATTTCCGATCGCCTCGATATCGACAAAGGTCCCGCCCGGATTGGCCAGGCTTTCGATGAAGATGCCGCGCGTCCTGTCGTCGATATGGCTCTCGAAATTCGCGGGATCGTCGGTGTCGGCCCAGCGCACCTCCCAGCCGAAATTCTTGAAGGCGTGGCCAAACTGGTTGATCGAACCGCCGTAAAGTTTTCTGGCGGAAACGAAATTGTCGCCTGGCCGCATGATGGTGTGGAACACAAGCATCTGCGCGGCGTGACCGGAAGCGACGGCCAGCGCGGCAGTGCCGCCTTCCAGCGCCGCAAGCCGCTCTTCAAGCACCGCCTGCGTCGGGTTCATGATGCGGGTGTAGATGTTGCCGAACGCCTTCAGGCCGAACAGGGATGCAGCGTGGTCGGCGTCGTCGAACACATAGGATGTCGTCTGGTAGATGGGCGTCGCCCGCGCCCCGGTTGCCGGATCGGGTTTCGCCCCGGCGTGCACGGCCAATGTCGAAAATCCTGGTGCGCGTGGCGCCATCGTTCCTCTCCTGTGGAAGCGTCGGGGGTAGCGGCGCAAGTTTGCGCATCGCGGGACAAAAGCAAAGGCGAAATCGCTTCGACTTTCGACAGCCAGGCGGCTTTAGATGCGTAAGGGATGACTAACGCAATCAATACAATGATCAGCCGCTTCTCGCCATCATAGTCCCACGCTCACAAACTCCCGAATTTTTCGCA
>JBEVJK010000062.1:0-2576 GCA_040510195.1 Mesorhizobium sp.
CGAGCCGCTCAGCAACCTCGACGCCAAGCTGCGCCAGGAAGTGCGGGTCGAGATCCGCGAGCTGCAGCGCCAGCTCGGCCTCACCACCGTCATGGTCACCCACGACCAGGAAGAGGCGCTGACCATGGCCGACCGGCTGGTGGTCATGAACGAGGGCTCGGTGCGCCAGGTCGGCACCCAGCGCGACCTCTACGAACGGCCGGCCGACCGCTTCGTGGCGGGTTTCGTCGGTCGCACCACCTTCCTCGCAGGCGCCGTCGAAGCCCCCGGCCGGTTCCGCAGCGACGGCGGTCTGGCCCTCGCCTGCGCCGGCGGTAATCCGGGCCGCGCCGCGCTGTCGCTCCGGCCGGAGCGGGTCGAGATCGGGCTGCAGCCGCGGTCCGGACTCGACAACTGCCTGCCCGGTACGGTGGAATTCGTCTCGTATCTCGGCGCCCTGATCGACATCCATGTCCGCCTGTCGCCGAGCGACCGGCTGGTCGTGCAGATCGCCAATCGGGAAGGCGGCTTTACGCCGGAAGTCGGCCAACCCGTCCATGTCGGCTGGCCCGCCTCGGCCGGCCAGGTCTTCAACGAGTAAGCAACAAGATCGCAGGAGGTCACCATGTCGAAGAGCTTCATGATCAATCGCCGCACGGCACTGGGCGGCGCGGCCGCCTTCGCGGCCGGCGGCGCGCTGCCTGCCCCCATGCCCGCCCATGCGCAGGACAACAAGCGCATCATCGTCGGCACCTGGGGCGGCGACTATTCGCGCCTGCTCGCCAAGAACATCGAGACGCCGCTGCTCGCCCCCGAGGGCTGGGACGTCGTCAAGGACGAGGCCAATGCACCGCCGCGCCGCGCCAAGATGATGGCCGAGAAGGCGCTGCGCCGCGGCACGTCGGACGTCCAGGGCCTGTCGGCCAACGACATGTACGAGGTCAACGAGCAGGGCCTCGCCGAGCAGATCGACTATTCAAAGATGCCCAATGCCGCGAATCTCATCCCGGCGATGAAGTATCCCTACGGCATCGGCCACATCTATTCGGGCAAGGTCGTGCTCTACAATCCCAAGCTCATGCAGGCGCCACAGGGGTTCGCCGACACGCTCGACCCCAAGCACGGCGACAAGCTCGGCATCATCGACATCCAGTACCAGTACACCATGCTGGCCGCGGGCCTGGCGTCGGGCGGCACAGTCGGCAACTTCGATCCGGGCAAGGAGCGGCTGCTCGCCTGCAAGAAGGCCGGCGCACGTATCTATCCCTCCAACGAGGCCTTCGCCCAGGCGCTCAAGACCGAGGAGATCGCCTGCGGCATCATGTGGAAGGCGCGCGCCGTGCAGTGGCAGAACGCCGGCATCAACGTCTCGACCGTGGCGCCCAAGGAAGGCGTGCCGATGTACGTCTCGGGCTTCATGATGCCGAAGAACTCGCCCAACAAGGCCGGCGCCTACGCCTATCTCAACGCCATGATGGCGCCGGCGGCGCAGGAAGGCTTCGCCGTCGACATGGGCTACAACCCCACCGTCACCAACGCCAAGGTGCCGGCGGCGACGCAGGAGCGCATCGGCTTCACCGAGGAGGAGAAGAAGCGCCTGGTCGACCTCGACTACGGCTACATGGCCAAGAACGACGCCGCGTTCCAGGAGTGGTGGAACAAGTCGTTCAAGGGCTGACGTGGCCGACGTTGCCCTGACGCATGGCCCCGTCGCCGAGAAGCGGCGGGGCGAAGGCCTTACGGCGGCGACGCTGATCACGCCGGCGACGATCTTCGTCGCCTTCTGCCTGCTGGCGCCGCTCTGCATCCTGTTCCGCTACAGCCTGAACGAGTTCGTCCCGGCCAAGAAGATGATGGTCGAGGCGGTGACGGTGGCGAACTATGTCCGCTTCTTCACCGACCCCTATTACACCTCGATCCTGGCAACGACGGTGCGCGTGGCCGTGCTGGTCACCGCCGTCTGCCTGGTGCTGGGCTTTCCGCTGGCCTATGTCGTGGCGCGCACGCAAAGCCGCTTCAAGCACCTCCTGATCATCTCGATCATCCTGCCGCTGTTCGTCGGCAACGCCGTGCGCGCGGCGGGCTGGATGACCATCTTCGGCACCAAGGGGGCGGTCAACGCCACGCTGATGGGGCTCGGCCTGATCGACAAGCCGCTGCAGATCATGTTCACCGAGAAGGCGGTGATCATCGGCATCATCGCCGTGAACCTGCCGTTCATGGTGCTGACCCTGCAGAGCGTCATCGAAGGCATCGACCGCGCCGTCGAGGAGGCGGCCTTCAGCCTGGGCGCGCCGCCCGGCACCATGTTCCGCCGCGTGCTGTGGCCGCTGGCATTGCCCGGCATCCTGGCCGGCACGATCCTCACCTTCATCCTGGCGATGAACGCCTACGCCACGCCTTTCCTGCTGGGCGGCCCGCTGTTCAAGATGATGGCGCCGCTGGTCTACAATCAGTTCACCCAGCAGGCGAATTGGCCGTTCGGCGGCGCCATCGCTTTCATCCTGATGACAGTGACCCTGCTGCTGACAGTCGCCGCCAACCTGATCTTCCAGCGCCGCGCGGCGCGCTGACTCGTCTCGTTGCTTTTGCCACAT
>JBEVJK010000063.1:0-47979 GCA_040510195.1 Mesorhizobium sp.
CGGCGGTGGCCACCTTCGAGAACCCGGCGGGCGGGGAGGCGATCGTGGTGCGCAAGCCGATTTGGCCCAACACCGACAAGACGACCATCGAAAGCCCGCCATTGCGATGCGTGGTGAAGGATCGGCCCTACAAGGTGTCGATCGTGATCGAAGGTCCCGACGGCGCCTTGCTGCAGACGATCGACACCACCATGACCTCGTCCGAGGACCAGTCGCTGCTGCCCGACAGGCCGCTCGTGGTGGGGCCGCTCTATACGCCCAACCCGGAGCTCGCCGGCCGGCCGGGCGGCAAGCTCGACGTCACCAACGAGGCCGGTTGCCCGCCTTCCGGGTAACGCTCCCGTTTCTTGCGCAACTTGCTTGCGTCGGGAGCCATCTCTCCGCCATCTTCTTGCGTCTTGGTGGGGGAAGGATGCGCGGCGTTGCGCATTTTCCCGCGGGGCCGATTTCGTTTGACGCCGCGGCCATGGACGGCAAAGACTGGGCTGCCGAAGCGCGAATCCGGCGGCGGCTGGCGAACCTCACCGGTTCGCAGGAGGACACTGCCCGATGACGCTGCACGAGGTGGCGCTCGACGACAAGTTCGATCTTTCCAAGGAGCGCATCTTCCTGTCGGGGGCGCAGGCGGTGATCCGCATGCTCCTGATGCAGCGCGAGCGCGACCGCCGCATGGGGTTGAACACGGCCGGCTTCGTGTCCGGCTACCGCGGATCGCCGCTCGGCGGGCTCGACCAGCAGTTCTGGAAAGCCAAGGGCAAGCTGCAGGGCTCCGACATCGTCTTCCAGCCAGGGCTCAACGAGGAACTGGCGGCGACGGCCTGCTGGGGCGCTCAGCAGGCGGAGCTGCTCGGCGAGGGCAAGCATGACGGCGTCTTCGCGCTCTGGTACGGCAAGGGCCCGGGCGTCGACCGCTCCGGCGATGCCTTCCGGCACGCCAACATCGCCGGCTCGTCGCGCCATGGCGGCGTGCTGGCGCTGATGGGCGACGATCATACGGCGGAATCCTCGTCGATCGCGCATGCCACGGAATTCCTGTTCGTCGACACGATGATCCCGATCCTCAACCCGGCGGGCGTCCAGGAGCTGATCGACTACGGCCTCTACGGCTATGCGATGTCGCGCTTCGCCGGCACCTGGGCGGCGATCAAATGCGTCAAGGACAATATCGAGTCGACAGCGTCGGTCGACGTTTCGCTCGACCGGCTCGGCATCGTGCTGCCGGATTTCGACATGCCCCCCGGCGGTCTCAACATCCGGCACGAGATCGACTTCCTGGCCCAAGAGGCACGGCTGCACGAGCACAAGCGCCGCGCCGCCGCCGCCTTCATCCGGGCGAACGCCCTCAACCGCATCGTCTATTCGGGCGGCCAGAAAGCCAAGATCGGCATCATCACGGTCGGCAAGAGCTATCTGGATGTGCGCCAGGCACTCGACGATCTCGGCATCGACGAGCGGCGGGCCAACCGGATGGGCCTCAGGCTGTTCAAGGTCGCCTGCCCGTGGCCGCTCGACATCGAGCACATCAAGGATTTCGCCCGCGGGCTCGAGACGATCATCGTGGTGGAGGAGAAGCGCTCGCTGATCGAAGTGCAGGTTCGCGAGGACCTCTACGGCACGTCGATGCAGCCGCTGGTCGTCGGCAAGAAAGATGAGCGCGGCGACTGGCTTTTTCCGGCCAAGGGTGCGCTCGATCCCAACGACATCGCCATCGCCATCGGCGAGCGGGTGCTGAAGGTGATCGGCCCGGCCGAGGATATCGGCCAGCGTGTGAGGCAGATCCGCCAATACCAGGCCATGCTGGCCGATGCGGCCGACGTAGCCCAGCGCACGCCCTATTTCTGCTCCGGCTGCCCGCACAACTCGTCCACCAAGGTGCCGGAAGGGTCGATCGCCGGCGGCGGTATCGGCTGCCATTTCATGGCGCTGTGGATGGACCGCTCGACGGTCGGCTACACCATGATGGGAGGCGAGGGCGCACAGTGGATCGGGCAGGCGCCGTTCTCCAAGCGCGAGCACTTCTTCCAGAACCTCGGCGACGGCACCTACAACCATTCCGGCTCGCTGGCGCTGCGTTTCGCGCTCTCGTCCGGCGCCAACATGACCTACAAGATCCTCTACAACGATGCCGTCGCCATGACCGGCGGCCAGCCCCACGAGGGTCATCTGACGGTCGACAAGGTGGCCCGGCAGGTGCGCGCAGAGGGCGTGGAGCGCATCGCCGTCGTCACCGACGAGCCGGGCAAGTACGGCACGGGCTTCGAATTCCCGCCGCGGACCAGCTTCCACCATCGCGACGACCTGGACCTCGTGCAGCGCGACCTGCGCCAGGTGCCAGGTGTCTCGGTGCTGCTCTACGACCAGACCTGCGCGGCCGAGAAGCGCCGTCGCCGCAAGCGCGGGACGTTTCCGGATCCCGACAAGCGGGTGGTCATCAACGAGCTCGTCTGCGAGGGCTGCGGCGATTGCGGAGTGCAGTCGAACTGTGTCTCGGTGCAGCCGCTGGAGACCGAATTCGGTCGCAAGCGCCGCATCGACCAGTCGAGCTGCAACAAGGACTTCTCTTGCCTGAACGGCTTTTGTCCTTCCTTCGTCACCGTCCACGGCGCCAAGATCCGCAAGGCGGCGGGGGCTGCCGGCGACAGCGATCCGCTGGCCGGCGTGCCGGAGCCGGCGGCCTATCCGCTGGACAAGGGCTGGGCGGCGATCATCGACGGCGTCGGCGGCACCGGTGTCGTCACCATCGGCGCCATCCTCGGGATGGCGGCGCATCTCGAAGGCAAGGGCTGCGGCATGATCGACAAGGCGGGGCTGGCCCAGAAGGGCGGCGCCGTGTTCAGCCATGTCCGGATCGCCCGGACGCCGGAGGAGATCAGCGCCATCCGCGTCTCGGCCGGCAAGGCCGACCTGGTGCTCGGCTGCGACCTCGTGGTGTCCGGTGCCAAGAAGGTGCTGGCGGCCGTGCGCGAGGGGCACACCATCTTCGTGGCCAACACGGCCGAGATCATGCCCGGCGACTTCGCCCGGTCGGCCGACTTCTCGCTGCCGACCGAGCGCTTGAAGAAGGCAATCCGCGCCGCCGCCGGCGACCGGCAAGCGCACTTCTTCGACGCCACGCAAAGCGCGACCGCGCTGTTCGGCAGCTCGCTCGGCGCCAACATGTTCATGCTGGGCTTCGCTTTCCAGCACGGCGGGCTGCCGCTTTCGGCCGAGGCGATCGAGGCGGCGATCCGGCTGAACGGCGAGGCAGTCGACATGAACGTCGCGGCCTTCCGCTGGGGAAGACGGGCGGCGCACGAGCCGGGCACCGTCAGCGCCCTGGTGGAACGGGCGCGGGGCGCCGACCAGCCGGCGCCAGCGCGAACGCTCGACGAGATCGTGAGCCGGCGCCAGGCCTTTCTCGCCGCCTACCAGGACGAAGCCTATGCGCGGCGCTACGCCGAGCGGGTAGCCGCCGTGCGCGCGGCGGAAGCCAAGGCCGTGCCCGGCTCGACGACGGTGGCCGAAGCGGTCGCTCGCAACCTTTTCAAGCTGATGGCGGTCAAGGACGAGTATGAGGTCGCGCGACTTTATTCCGACGGCAGCTTCGCCCGCCAGTTGGCCGCCGAGTTCGAGGGTTGGGACCGCCTGGAGTTTCACCTGGCGCCGCCGGTGCTTGGCCGGCGCGGCAGCGACGGGAAGCCGAAGAAGTCAAATTTCGGCCCGTGGATGATGACCGCGTTCCGGATGCTCGCGCGGCTGAAGCGGCTGCGCGGCACCGTGCTCGACGTGTTCGGCTACAGCGAGGAGCGCCGGCTGGAGCGCCGGCTGCTCGCCGACTACGAGAGCGACCTGGCGCTGATCGTCGAGACGCTGGATGCCGCGCGGATCGAGGCGGCGGCCGCGCTCGCCTCGGTGCCGGCGCTGGTGCGCGGCTACGGGCACGTCAAGGCCGCCGCGGCGGGGCGTGCGGCCGGCGAGAGAGCGCGCCTGATCGAGCGCTTGAAGCGGGTTCCGGAACGGCTCGATCTGGCGGCGGCGGAGTAAGCAAGTTCAAGGGCTTAGCCGCCGCCCAACCACTAAAAGCTTTATTAATCGGAATGTGGCAAAGAGTGAGCTCACCCTGGGCCTGGGAATGGGCAAAACAAGAACCGACACCGTCCCTGTCGAAGTCTATATCCAGTTTGTCCGGTCGTTGTTCGACAACGCCCATATGGTGCTCATTGGCGCCGCGTGCCATGCCCTCATCGCTTTCATGGTCTATTGGCGCAACGGCGAGCCGGTCTTTGCGGCGCTCGCCGGGATCCTGCTGCTCATCGGCATCTGGCGCTATCTGGGCATGCGTCGGTTCCACAGGGAAGGCGCCATCGACGATGCCGCCTCTGCGGTGCGCTGGGAGCGCGAATACATCATCAAGGGCAGCCTGCAAGGGCTGGCGCTCGGCTTCTTCTGCTTCATCTCGATCTACGTCTATTCCGATCCATTCGCCGAGATCGGCGCCGTCGCGGTAACTCTTGGCTCGATCGTCACCGTGGTGGGCCGCAACTATGGCTCGCCGCGCATGGTGATGATCTTCGCCGTCACCTTCGTGGGGCCGATCGCCGCCGGCCTCATCCTGCGCCTGGACATCCCGCATGTGGTGCTCGGGCTGCTGATCGTTCCGTTCATGTTCATCATCAAGGGCAGCGCCGACAACGTCCGCCAGGTGCTGTTCTCGGCCGTCGTCGGCCACCGGCAGGCGCGGCAGATCGCCCAGCGCTTCGACCGCGCGCTGAACACGATGTCGCACGGCCTGGTGATGATCGACCCGCGCGGCAAGGTCATCGTCTCCAATGCGGAAGCCGCGCACCTCCTGTCCGTCTCGTCGCCCGACGCGCTTCTCGGCCGCTCGATCCACAGCTTGCTGATGCGTGGCGTCGCCGGCGGCATGCTGGCGCTCAAGGACTGCCGCTATGTCGAGGCGCAGCTGACCCGCGCGCTGCGCGAAGGCCGCGACCGCAAGGTGCTGGTCGGCTTCTCCAACGGTCAATACTACGAGTTCTCGGCCCGCGAGGGCAGCCAGGAGCTTGGCGTCATCACCTTCGAGGACGTGACCTTGCGCGTCCAGGCGGAGGAGAAGATCCGCGCCATGGCGAGGTTCGACAGCCTGACCGGGCTCGCCAACCGCGCCTATTTCCACGAGCTGGTTGCCGAGGCGATGGAGAGCGGCGACCGAAGGCGGCTCTGCGCGCTGTCCGTCTTCGACCTCGACGATTTCAAGAGCGTCAACGACACGCTCGGACATCCGGTCGGCGACGGGCTGATCTATGCGGTGGCCGAGCGGCTTTCGACCTATGCCGGCGAAGGCGCCAAGGTGAGCCGCTTCGGCGGTGACGAGTTCATGATTTTCTTCGACCGCATCGAAGACGAGAGCGACCTGACGCGCCGGCTGGACTATCTGTTCGCCCATCTGCAGGGCGAGGCCGACGTGGCGGGGCATGCGCTGCGCATCCAGATGAGCGCCGGCGCCGTGCTGGCGCGGGTTGGCGATTCCGACGTCGACACGATGATCGTCAAGGCCGATCTCGCGCTCTACAAGGCCAAGGAAATGGGCAAGAACGGATGGCGCCTGTTCGAGGCGGCGATGGATGCCGCCTTCCGCAATCGCCAGGTGATGAAGGCGGATCTGCGCAATGCGGTCGAGACGGGCAGCCTGAGAGTCGTCTACCAGCCCATCGTGGCGATGGCGACAATGCGCATCGCCAGCTGCGAAGCGCTCTGCCGGTGGGACCATCCCGACCTCGGCCCGATCTCACCGGCCATATTCATCCCACTAGCCGAGGAAATGGGCATCATCTCCGAAATCAGCACGTTCATGCTCCATGCCGCCTGCCACGAATGCGCCAAGTGGCCGGAGCTGACGAGCGTGTCCGTCAATCTGTCGGCGAAGGACTTCCGCACGCGGGAGATCGTCAACAAGGTCAAGCGGGCGCTGGCCGAATCCGGGCTGGCGCCGCACCGGCTGGAGGTGGAGGTGACCGAAACGGCGCTGCTCGACGACAAGTCCCTGACACGGGAGTCGATCGAGGAGCTCAAGAGGATCGGCGTGCGCATTGCGCTCGACGATTTCGGCACCGGCTATTCGAGCCTCAGCTATCTGCACAAGCTGCCGCTCGACAAGGTCAAGATCGACCGCAGCTTCATCAACGACGTGACCCAGAACGTCCGCTCGCTGGAACTTCTGAAGGGCATCGTGAACCTGTCGCGGCCGCTTGGCCTGACCGTGACCGTCGAGGGCGTCGAGACGTTCGAGCAGCTGAAGATCCTCGCGGTGGAGGTGAAGCCGGACCTGGTGCAGGGCTTCCTGTTCGGGTCGGCCCTGTCGGCCAACGGGATCGAGACGATGTCGAGCACGGTCTGGCCGTTCGGACAGGACCTCGAGATGCCGCGCCGCGTCGCCGGCCAGTAGCCGGCTTTCCACACCCCTCAGATGATTAACCTTAACGCTTGGTAAAAACATTTCATTCAAGTTTCATCTTTCAACGCTGGCGAGCGTCCGATAGGCTTCACCTCCGAGTATGCGGCGGATTGAGAATGCGTAGCGAGCAGCTGGCCAGCCCCGAGTCTGTGAGGGGCCCGAATACCGATAGTTTATCCCCCTTTACCCGTACCGTCCTGTCGTTGCTCGACCAGATCGAGTATCGCCTCTGCGATTCGGGCGAGGATCTCGAGGCGATCTATCGCCTGCGCTACAACTCCTACTTGCATGCGGGTATGGTCCGCCCCGACGCCTCTCATATGGTCAAGGACAAGTATGACGACCTGCCCAACGCCTATCGCTTCGGCGTCTTCTTCGAGGGGCATCTGGTCAGCACGCTGAGGCTCCACCATGCCGACCAGTCGTTCTCGGTGTCGCCGTCGACCGACGTCTTCGGGGACATCCTGATGGACCGCATCGCGGCCGGCGAAAGCTTCGTCGACCCGAGCCGCTTCGCCGCCGACAGCGAGTGGTCGGCCACGCTGCGCGTGCTGCCCTACTTGACGTTGAGGCTCGCCGTGGTGGCATGCGAGTACTTCAGGCCGACCTACTGCCTGACGGCGATCAAGCCCGAGCATTCGGCCTTCTACCAGCGGATCTTCCGCTCGGAACAAGCGTCCGAGCCGAAATTCTACCCCGGCCTGACGGTGCCGGTGTTCCTCTACCAGTCGAAATGCGCCGACAATCTGAAGAGCACCATCGAGCGGTTCCCCTTCTTCAATTCGACCGCCTACGAGCAGCGGTTGCTGTTCAGCCGTCCGCAGCGCGGCGAGCTGGCGCCGCTCACCATCCTGCCGACCGCCAAATATCTGCAGGACGCCGCCTGATTCCCCGGCAATGTTGCCTTTTGGCGCCATTCGTCTAACGGTGGGGTTGCGTGCTGGCGTGACCCCGCCAATATGCCTGGACTAGGCCGCGACCCGAGCGGCACGGGAGGAGCATGGAGCATGGTTGCGACGGCATCCGCCGGCGGCATCGCGCTTGATACGTTCCCCAAATACCTGCTCTTGAACGCAGAGCGGTTCGGCGACCGGCCGGCCTTGCGGCACAAGGACTACGGCATATGGCAGAGCTGGACCTGGGCCGCGCAGAAGGCCGAGATCCGCTCTTTGGCGCTCGGCCTGTCGACGCTCGGGCTGGCGCGAGGCGACCGCATCGCCATCGTCGGCGGCAACCGCCCGCGGCTCTATTGGGGCGTCGCTGCGGCGCAGTCGCTCGGCGCCATCCCAGTGCCCGTTTATGCCGACGCTGTCGCCGCGGAGCTCGCCTATGTGCTGGAGCATGCCGAGGTGCGCTTCGCGCTGGTCCAGGACCAGGAGCAGGTCGACAAGATCCTGGCCTTCTCCGGCGAGATCCCGTCGCTTGCCGAGATCGTCTACGACGAGCCGCGCGGGCTCTCCGGCTACGACCACGGCCGGCTGCACGATTTCGTGGCCGTGCAGGAGCGCGGCACGGCACTGCTTGCTTCCAGCCCCGAGGCGGGCTGGCGCTGGGAAGAGGCGATCCGACAGGCGAGCGGCGAGGAAATCTCCGTCATCCTCTACACCTCCGGCACGACGGGCCGTTCCAAGGGCGTGATGATCAAGGCGGCGAGCGCCGTCAGGGCGGCTGCCGACACGGTGGCGTTCGACCGCCTGACCGAGGCCGACGACGTGCTGGCCTACCTGCCTCTGGCGTGGGTGGGGGACCACTACCTCAACTACGCGCAGGGCTATGTCGCCGGCTTCTGCATGAACTGTCCGGAGAGCCAGGAGACGATCGCGCAGGATCTGCGGGAAATCGGCCCGACCTTCTATTTCGCGCCGCCGCGCATCTTCGAAGGGCTGCTCACCGGCATCACCATCCGCATGGAGGATGCCAGCTGGCTGAAGCGGCGACTCTACGCCTGGGCGATCCGCACCGCACGCCGCAACGGCGAGGCGCTGCTTGAAGGGCGGCCGGTGCCGTGGCTCGGCAGGCTCGCCTATGCGGTGGGCGACGCGCTGGTCTACGGGCCGCTCAAGAACGTGCTCGGCTTGTCCAACATCCGCGTCGCCTACACGGCCGGAGAGGCGATCGGGGCCGACCTTTTCTCCTATTTCCGCTCGCTCGGCATCAACCTCAAGCAGCTCTACGGGCAGACGGAAGCCTTCCTCTACGTGACGGCCCAGAAGGATGGGGCGGTCAGAGCGGATGCGGTCGGGCCGGCCGCTCCCAATGTCGACATCCGCATCGCCAACGACGGCGAGGTGCAGTTCCGCTCGCCCGGCATGTTCTCTGGCTACTACCGGCAAGAGGAGACGACGCGGGAGGCGATGACCGACGACGGTTTCGTGAAGACGGGCGATGCCGGCTTCTTCGACCGGGACGGCCAGCTGAAGATCATCGACCGGGCAAAGGATGTCGGCCGGCTTCAGTCCGGTGCGCTGTTTGCGCCAAAATACATCGAGAACACGTTGAAGTTCTTCCCGCACATCAAGGAGGCGGTCGCCTTTGGAGACGGGCAGGACTACTGCGCGGCCTTCATCAACATCGACCTGCAGGCCGTCGGCAACTGGGCGGAGCGCAACAACATCGCCTATGCCTCTTATCAAGAGCTTGCCAACCATCCCGAGGTCTACCGGATCATTGCGGGCCATGTCGACGAGACGAACCGCCGGCTGGCGCGCGAGCCGCTGATGGCCGGTGCGCAGATCAGGCGGTTCCTGGTGCTGCACAAGGAGCTCGACGCCGACGACGGCGAGCTGACGCGGACGCTCAAGGTGCGCAGGAGCTTCGTGGCCGACCGCTACGGACCGCTCATCGAGGCGCTCTACGACGGTTCCAGCGAATGCGACGTCGAGACCGAGGTCACCTTCGAGGACGGACGCAAGGGCAAGCTCCGCGCCCGCCTGCGGATCGCCGAGGCGAGGACGCATCCGGCGCCGGCGGAGCAGACCTACCGCGAGGCTGCCGAATGAACGTGCGAGCCGATCCCTCGGAGCTTTCCGTCGACGACGGGATCGCCAAGGGAGACGTGCTGATGGAGGTGAAGAACGTCTCGCTGGCCTTCGGCGGCGTGCGGGCGATCACCGACATTTCGTTCGACGTCCGCAAGGGCGAGATCCGCGCCATCATCGGACCGAACGGCGCCGGCAAGACCTCGATGCTCAACGTCGTCAACGGCTTCTACACGCCGCAGAAGGGGAGCATCGCGTTCCGCGGCGTCGAGCGCAGGGCAATGCGCCCGCATCACGCCGTGCGCCAGGGGATCGCCCGGACCTTCCAGAACGTGGCGCTGTTCAGGGGCATGTCGACGCTCGACAACATCATGACGGGGCGCTCGGTGATGATGAAGTGCGGGCTGGGCTGGCAGATGCTGTGGCACGGGCCGGCGCTCAACGAAGAGATCGCGCACCGTGAGAAGGTCGAGGAGATCATCGACTTCCTGGAGATCCAGCACATCCGCCGCACGCCGGTCGGCAAGCTGCCCTATGGCCTGCAGAAGCGCGTCGAGCTCGGCCGCGCGCTCGCCATGGAGCCTTCGCTGCTCTTGCTGGACGAGCCGATGGCCGGCATGAACCTGGAGGAGAAGGAGGACATGAGCCGCTTCATCCTCGACGTCAACCAGCAGCGCGGCACCACGATCGCGCTGATCGAGCACGATATTGGCGTGGTAATGGACCTTTCCGACCGCGTCGTGGTGCTCGACCATGGAAAGAAGATCGCCGACGGCACGCCCGACGCCGTCAAGTCCAGCCAGGCCGTGATCGACGCTTATCTCGGCGTCGCGCGGCCGCACTGAAGAAGGAAGTCCCATGAGCTTCAGCACCGTTGCCCTGTCGCCATTGATCGCGCTCATCGCCGGGGTCCTGATTCTCGTCATGCCGAGGCTGCTCAACTACATCGTCGCCATCTACCTCATCATCGTCGGGCTGCTCGGCCTTTTCCCGCAGCTCGGCGGCTAGCCGCCGATGCTCGACGCGATCTTCGTCAAGCCGTTCGCCGACATGATCGGCGCGCCGGATTTTCTCTTGCAGGTGCTGTGGGAGGGACTGGTCTCGGGCGTGCTCTATGCGCTGATCGCGCTGGGATTCGTGCTCATCTACAAGTCGTCGCGGATCTTCAACTTCGCACAAGGGATCATGGTGGTGTTCGCGGCGCTGACGCTGGTCGGGCTGCACGAGAAGGGGGTGCCGGCGCTGCTCGCCGTGCCGTTGACCCTCGGCGTCATGTTCCTCCTGGCGGTCGCCATCGAGCGGCTGGTGCTGCGGCCGCTGGTCAGCCAGCCCGACCTCATCCTTTTCATGGCGACCATCGGCATCACGCTGTTCCTGATCGGCCTCGGGGAGATCGTCTTCGGCGGCGAGAACAAGGTCATGATCACCTCGGAGCTCGGCATCCCGACCGGCAGCTACGAATTCGAACTGTTCGGCGGCTTCGTGTCGATCGAGCAGAAGGACCTGACGGCGGTGATCGGCGCCGGCCTGCTGGTCGCCGGGCTGCTGGCCTTCCTCAACAGGTCGCGGATGGGACGGGCGATCCGCGCGCTGGGCGACGACCATCAGGCGGCACTGTCGGTCGGCATCTCGCTGTCGACGATCTGGGTGCTGGTGTGGTTCATCGCCGGCGTGATCGCGCTCGCCACCGGCATCGTCTGGGGCGCCCGGGCGGGCGTCTCCTTCGCCCTGGAGGTCATCGCCTACAAGGCGCTGCCGGTGCTGATGCTGGGCGGGCTGGAGAGCGTGCTGGGCGCCATCGTCGGCGGGCTGGCGATCGGCATCCTGGAGAAGCTGTTCGAAATCTACTGGGGGCAGCCGCTGCTCGGCGGCAACACCGAGACCTGGTTCGCCTTCGTGCTGGCGCTGATCGTGCTGCTGTTCCGCCCGCAGGGGCTGTTCGGCGAGAAGATCATCGAGCGGGTGTGAGGCGATGCTCTACCGCACCGCAGGCCAGTTCAAGACCAGCTACCGGGCAGACCACGCGCTGTTCCCGGTCCGGCAGGACGCCTGGCTGCTCGGCGCCATCCTGGTGGCGGCCTTCGTCGTCTTTCCCGCGACGGCCAGCGAGTTCACCTTCCGCGCCCTGCTCATCCCGGTCCTGATCTATGCGCTGGCGGCGCTCGGCCTCAACATCCTCACCGGCTATGCCGGGCAGCTGTCGCTCGGCACCGGCGCCTTCATGGGCGTCGGCGCCTATGCCTGCTACAAGCTGATCACCCTGTTCCCCGACCTCAATCTGGTGCTGGCGATCGCCCTTTCTGGGTTCTTCTCGGCCGCCGTCGGGGTCGCCTTCGGCCTGCCGTCGCTGCGCATCAAGGGCTTCTACCTGGCGATCACGACGCTGGCGGCGCAGTTCTTCCTGGTCTGGCTGTTCGAGAAATGGGCCTGGCTCTACAACTACAGCTCGTCGGGCGCAATCCAGGTGCACAACGTCAGCATGTTCGGCGTGACGGTGGCGGGGCCCAACGCCACGGCGGTCACGCAATACTATTTCGTGCTGGCGACCGTTTCGGTCGTCACCATGCTCGCCATCAACATCACCCGCGGCCGCGTCGGCCGCATCTGGAAATCGGTGCGCGACATGGACATCGCGGCCGAGCTGGTCGGCATCAACCTGATGAAGGCCAAGCTCTCGGCCTTCGCCGTCTCGTCCTACATCGTGGGGGTTGCCGGAGCGCTCTTCGTGTTCCTGTGGCGCGGCGCGGCCGAGCCCAATTTGTTCGACATCCCGCTCTCCTTCCGCGTGCTCTTCATTGCCATCATCGGCGGGCTGGGGTCGATCCTCGGCAATTTCCTCGGCGCGGTGCTGATCGTCGGGCTGCCGGTGATCATCGGCAGCGTCCCCGGGATGGTCGGCCTTTCGGTCAGCTCGTCGACGGTCGAGCACCTTAACGTCATGACGATCGGGGCGCTGATCATCCTGTTCCTGATCATCGAACCGCAGGGGCTGGCGCGCTTCTGGGCGATCATCCGCGAGAAGCTGATCCTGTGGCCCTTTCCGCATTGAATGAACGTTCAACAAGAAGTGGAGGAACTCCGACCATGACGAAAGCGATCCCCAGACTGGCGATGGCGGCGGCCGTCGCGCTCGCCGCCGCGACGACGGCGGCGCCCGCCCTCGCGGAGGACGTGATCAGCCTGCCGAACCTGTCCTACCGGACCGGGCCTTTCGCCGCGACAGGCATCCCGCTGATGAACGGCCAGCGCGACTACATGATGATGCTCAACGCGCGAGACGGCGGCGCCAACGGCGTCAAGCTCGGCTACGAGGAGTGCGAAACCGGCTACAACACCGAGAAGGGGGTCGAGTGCTACGAGAAGACCAAGGCGACGGGCATCGTCACCCAGCCATGGTCGACCGGCATCACGCTCCAGGTGCTGCCAAAGACAAATGTCGACAAGATCCCCGTGCTGGCGCCGGGCTACGGCTTCTCGGCGATGAGCGACGGCAAGACCTTCCAGTGGGCGTTCAACCCGCCGGCCTCCTACTGGGACGGCGCCGACATGATCCTCCAGCAGATCTCGGGCGGCGACCTGGCCAGCCTCAAGGGCAAGAAGATCGTGCTGCTGCACCTCGACCACCCCTACGGCAAGGAGCCGATCCCGCTGCTCGAGGCGCTGGCGGCCAAACACGGCTTCACCTTGCTGCCGATCCCCGTCGGACTGAAGGAGATGCAGAACCAGTCGGCGCAGTGGCTGCAGATCCGCCGCGAGCGGCCGGACTTCGTCGTCATGTGGGGATGGGGCGCAATGAACGCCGGAGCGGTCACCGAGGCGGTGAAGACCAAGTTCCCGATGGACAAGTTCGTCGGCATCTGGTGGTCGGGGCATGACGGCGACATGAAGCAGGTCGGCGAGGCGGGCAAGGGCTACCGGTCGCTGTCCTGGAGCTTCCCCAACTCGCAGGCCCCCGTCATGCAGGACATCAAGAAGCACGTCGTCGACGCCGGGCAGTCGCTGATCGGCGAAGGCGAGTTCGACGGCGTGTTCTACCAGCGCGGCGTGCTCATCTCGATGATCCTGGCCGAGGGCGTGAAGGCCGCGCAGGCGCATTTCGACACCAAGGTCATCGACGCCGAGCAGCTGCGCTGGGGGCTGGAGAACCTCAAGCTCGACGAGCCCAAGCTCAAGGAGCTCGGCGCCGAAGGCATGATCCCGGCCTTCGCGACTTCCTGCGCCGACCACACCGGCCATTCGGGCGCCTGGATGCTCGAATGGGACGGCAGCAAGTTCGTCAAGGTCTCGGACCTCATCAAGGCCAACCAGGACGAGATCCAGCCAATCATCGCCGCCAAGGCCAAGGAGTATGCCGACGCCAACGCGCCTTGGCCGGTCAGCCAGGACTGCAAGATGTGAGCGCGGCAGGATCGATCTCGCAAGGCCCGGCGCCAGCCGGGCCGATCCTTTCGGTGAACAACATCGAGGTGATCTACGACCATGTGATCCTGGTGCTCAAGGGCGTCTCGCTCAACGTGCCAAGCGGCGGCATAACGGCGCTGCTCGGCGCCAACGGGGCCGGCAAGACGACGACGCTGAAGGCGATCTCCAACCTGCTGCGGGCCGAACGTGGCGAGGTGACCAAGGGCACGATCGTCTTCGAGGGCGAGGAGGTGCAGGCGCTGTCGCCCAACAAGCTGGTGCGCCGTGGCTGCATCCAGGTCATGGAGGGCCGGCACTGCTTTCCGCACCTGTCGGTCGAAGACAACCTGCTCTGCGGCGCCTTCACGCGGCGCGACGGCCAGGCGGCGATCCGCCAGGACCTGGAATATGTCTATACATATTTCCCACGCCTGAAGGAGCGACGGTTCAGCCAGGCCGGCTACACCTCGGGCGGCGAGCAACAGATGACGGCGATCGGCCGCGCCCTGATGTCGCGGCCGAAGACGATCCTCCTCGACGAGCCGTCGATGGGGCTGGCGCCGCAACTGGTCGAGGAGATCTTTGAGATCGTGCGGCGGCTGAACGAGGAGCAGGGCGTGTCCTTCCTGCTTGCCGAGCAGAACACCAACATCGCGCTCGCCTATGCCAAATACGGCTACATCCTGGAATCCGGGCGGGTCGTGCTCGACGGGGAGGCGAGCGCGCTGCGCGAGAACGAGGACGTCAAGGAGTTCTATCTCGGCATTGGCGGCGAGGGCCGCAAGTCGTTCCGGGAGGTCAAGCACTACAAGCGGCGCAAGCGCTGGCTGGCATGAGGGCGCCGCCGCCGCAAGGCGGCTTTTTCGGCCAAGCAGTTTCAACCGCGGCAGGGGAAGCGCGACGTCGGGAAGCATTGCCCTCGGCACCGGTTTTCGCTATGTGCGCCAGGACGTCTGTGAGAGGAACCTCCGAATGGCTGACCACACCCCGACCGGCCCGGTCGAACTCGGCGCCAAGATGGACTATGAGGAGCACGAGCGCACCTATACGCTGTTCCTGGGGCTCGCCAAATACGGTTCCCTGGTGACCGGCGCGCTGCTCATCGCGATGGCGTTCAGCTTCTTCACCACGGCCGGCTTCTTCTCGGGCCTGGTGCTCTTCATCGTCATCTGCGCGGTGGGCGGCTTCATCCTGCGCTAGCTGCCCCCGTCAGCCTTCTTCGCGGCCGCAGCCCGTCCGCGCCGGAGTGCCTTCCAGCCAAAAGGGGCAGCGCGGTGGGACAAACCGTCTTCATTCCCAGGGAAACCGAGCCGAACGAGGCGCGAGTGGCCGCCTCGCCGGACACCGTGAAGCGGCTGGCCGGACTGGGCTTCGACGTCGTGGTCGAGGCAGGCGCCGGCCTCGGCTCCCGCATCCCCGACGAAGACTTCACGCGGGCCGGGGCGGTCGTCGGCTCCGCCGCAGACGCGGCGCGCGCCGACGTCGTGCTGAAGGTCCGCCGCCCGAACGAGGCGGAGCTCAAGGGCTACAAGCGCGGCGCGGCGGTGATCGCCATCATGGACCCCTACGGTAACGAACCGGCTCTGGCGGCGCTGGCGGGGGCCGGCGTAAGCGCCTTTGCCATGGAGCTGATGCCGCGCATCACTCGGGCGCAGGTGATGGACGTGCTGTCCAGCCAGGCCAACCTCGCCGGCTACCAGGCGGTGATCGACGCGGCGGCCGAGTACGACCGCGCGCTGCCGATGATGATGACGGCGGCAGGCACGGTGCCGGCGGCCAAGGTGTTCGTGATGGGCGTCGGCGTCGCCGGCCTGCAGGCCATCGCCACGGCCCGGCGGCTGGGCGCCGTGGTGACCGCCACCGACGTCAGGCCGGCCGCCAAGGAGCAGGTCGCCTCGCTGGGCGCCAAGTTCCTGGCAGTGGAGGACGAGGAGTTCAAGGCTGCCGAGACCGCCGGCGGCTACGCCAAGGAGATGTCCAAGGAGTACCAGGCCAAGCAGGCGGCGCTGACGGCCGAGCACATCGCCAAGCAGGACATCGTCATCACCACCGCACTGATCCCCGGGCGGCCGGCGCCCAAGCTGGTGTCGGCGGCCATGGTGGCCTCGATGCGGCCGGGCTCGGTGATCGTCGACCTCGCGGTCGAGCGCGGCGGCAATGTCGAAGGAGCGGAGGCGGGCAAGGTCGTCACCACCGGCAACGGGGTCAAGATCGTCGGCCACCTCAACGTGGCGGGTCGCGTGGCGGCTTCGGCCTCGCTGCTCTACGCGCGCAACCTCTACGCCTTCCTGGAGACGCTGGTCGACAAGACGGCCAGGCAGCTTTCGATCAACCGCGACGACGAGCTGGTCAAGGCGACCATGCTGACGGACGGCGGCAAGGTCGTCCATCCCGCGTTCGCTGCCGCAGCCGACGCTGCGGTGCCGGCGGCGCCTGCCGCCGAGGTTTCGCCGAAGCCCAAGAGAAATCCTGCCGCCCGCAAAGCCAAAGGGGACGCCTGATGGAGAAGACAGCGCTCGAACAGGCCCTCGACCAGCTCGACCAGGCGGTAGCGGGCGTCCGGTTGGCTTTCGGCGACCTCGACCGGGCCGCCACCGCTGCCGATGCCGCCGGTGCGGCGGCCCACGGCCTCTCGGGCGGGGCGATCGACCCGTTCGTCTTCCGCTTCGCCATCTTCGTGCTGGCGATCTTCGTCGGCTACTACGTGGTCTGGTCGGTGACGCCGGCGCTGCATACGCCGCTGATGGCGGTCACCAACGCGATCTCTTCGGTGATCGTGGTGGGCGCGCTGCTGGCGGTCGGCATCTCGGCCTCCGGGCTGGCGACGGGCTTCGGCTTCCTGGCGCTGATGCTGGTGTCGGTCAACATCTTCGGCGGCTTCCTGGTCACCCAGCGGATGCTCGCCATGTACAAGAAGAAAGAGAAGTGAGATGAGCGTCAACCTCGCTTCCTTCCTCTCTCTCGTCTCCGGCATCCTGTTCATCCTGGCGTTGCGCGGCCTGTCGCATCCGACCACCAGCCGGCAGGGCAACACCTACGGCATGATCGGCATGGCGATCGCCATCGTGACGACGCTGGCGCTGGCGACGCCGTCGATCGGCTCCTTCCTGACCATCCTCGTGGGGCTCGCCATCGGTGGCAGCGTCGGCGCGGTGACGGCGCGGCGCATCGCCATGACGGCAATGCCGCAGCTGGTCGCCGCCTTCCACAGCCTGGTCGGGCTGGCTGCGGTGCTGGTCGCTGCGGCGGCGGTCTACGCGCCGGAAAGCTTCGGCATCGGCACGGTCGACGACATCCACACGCAAGCGCTGATCGAGATGAGCCTCGGCGTGGCGATCGGCGCCATCACCTTCACCGGGTCGGTGATCGCCTTCCTGAAGCTCGACGGGCGGATGTCCGGCAAGCCGATCCTGTTGCCGATGCGGCACGTCGTGAACGCGGCGCTGGGGGCGGCGCTGGTGGCGCTGATCGTGCTCCTGGTGGCGACGGAGAGCACCTTCGTGTTCTGGCTGATCGTGCTCGCCTCGCTGCTGCTCGGCGTGCTGTTGATCATCCCGATCGGCGGTGCCGACATGCCGGTCGTGGTGTCGATGCTCAACTCGTATTCCGGCTGGGCGGCGGCGGCGCTGGGGTTCACGCTCGGCAATCTGGCGCTGATCATCACCGGTGCGCTGGTCGGCTCGTCGGGCGCCATCCTGTCCTACATCATGTGCAAGGGCATGAACCGGTCGTTTCTGTCGGTCATCCTCGGCGGCTTCGGCGGCGAGACCGCGGCGGCGGCCGACGACGGGGTCGAGCGGACCGTCAAGCAGGGTTCGGCCGACGACGCGGCCTATCTGATGATGAACGCCCAGAAGGTGATCATCGTGCCCGGCTACGGGATGGCGGTGGCGCAGGCGCAACATGCGGTGCGCGAGATGGCAGACAAGCTCAAGGCGGCCGGCGTCGACGTGAAGTATGCCATCCACCCGGTCGCCGGCCGCATGCCAGGCCACATGAACGTGCTGCTCGCCGAGGCCAACGTCCCCTATGACGAGGTGTTCGAGCTGGAGGACATCAACTCGGAGTTCGCCCAGGCGGACGTCGCCTACGTCATCGGCGCCAACGACGTCACCAACCCGTCGGCGCGCGACGACAAGAGCTCGCCGATCTACGGCATGCCCATCCTCGACGTCGACAAGGCGCGCACCTGCCTGTTCGTCAAGCGCTCGCTCGGCTCAGGCTATGCCGGCATCGACAACACGCTGTTCTACAAGGATGGCACGATGATGCTGCTCGGCGACGCCAAGAAGATGACAGAGGCGATCGTCAAGGCGATGGACCACTAGGCCGGGCGGCGCGAGCCGTCCCGCGCTCAGGCGGCCTGGAGCATCTTCTCGACCTCGTTGACGAGGTCGCGCAGATGGAACGGCTTGGACAGCACCTTGGCGTCCTTCGGCGCTTTTGAATCGGGATTCAACGCGACGGCAGCGAAGCCGGTTATGAACATCACCTTGAGGTCCGGGTCGATCTCGGTGGCACGACGAGCGAGCTCGATGCCGTCCATCTCCGGCATCACGATGTCGGTCAGCAGCAGCGAGAAGGGTTCCTCGCGCAGCCGCTCATAGGCGCTCGCCCCATTGTCGAAGTCGCTGACGTCGTAGCCGGCCCGCTCCAGCGCCTTGACCAGGAAGCGGCGCATGTCGTCGTCGTCTTCCGCCAGGAGAATTCTCGCCATCGATCCCGTCCGAACCCGTGTAACACTACCCCGCGCCGCGCCGCGCATTAACCATGATCGTATATGAAGAGCGGACGGTAAACATCAAGTGAATGGGCCAGAGCCTGAGGCCGTTCGAGGGGCCGCGCGCACTGGACAGGGAGCCGGGCCGGTGGCAGGCTCTCCGCATTGACATCGTGACGCGCATTTCGGTCGGGAGCAATGACGCCAAGAGAGGATTTCACGACGGTTCCCCCGTTCCAGACCCTTGGTCTCGCCGACCAGCGCGTTCCCTTCGTTTTCAACTCGCCGCACAGCGGCCGGCACTATCCGGAGCGCTTCCTGTCGATGGCGCGGCTCGACCGAAACGCCATCCGGCGCTCCGAGGACTGCCATGTCAACGTGCTGTTCGGCAGCGCGGTGGCGCTGGGCGCACCGCTCCTGTCGGCCAACTTTCCGCGCGCCTATCTCGACGTGAACCGCGAGCCCTGGGAGCTCGACCCGCGCATGTTCGCCGAGCCGGTGCCCTCCTACGCCAACATCCGCTCGGCGCGCGTCGCGGGCGGCCTGGGCACGGTGCCCAAGCTGGTCGGCGAAGGCCTCGACATCTATCCGGGACGCTTGCCGCTCGCCGAGGCCGTCGGGCGGATCGAGGCGCTCTACAAGCCCTACCACGAGGAGCTGAAACGGCTGATGGCACGTACGCTCGAGCGCTTTGGCCATGCCGTGCTGGTCGACTGCCATTCCATGCCGGCGAGCATCAGGCTCGGCGAGAGCGGGCTCCGGCCCGATTTCATCGTGGGCGACCGTTTCGGCGCTTCGGCTGCAACCGCGCTGACCGAGCATGCGATCGCCTGCCTCACCGGCATGGGCTATGCCGTGGCGCACAACAAGCCGTATGCCGGCGGCTACATCACCGAGCATTACGGCCGCCCGGCCAAGGGCCTTCACGCCCTGCAGATCGAGGTCAACCGCGGCCTCTACATGAACGAACGGACGTTCCAGAAGTCGTCGGGCTTCGAAGCGCTGGCGGAGGATATGCGGCAATTCGTGGCCGAACTGGTGTCGATGACCGGTGACGGCCTGGCCGCGCTCCCTATCGCGGCGGAATAGGCCCGCATTCCCGTGAAAAAAGACCGCGTCGCTTGCACGACGCGGTCGAAGTCTAGGGAGGAAACGCCCAAGAAGGGCATGGACAGAACGAACTGTCCGACTGACAATTTATTGTGCGCTGCACAAATGTCAATCGCAGTGCGGTGCTTTTTTAATTCATTCTTATGTGGCAATGGGCGTCATCCCGAAGGCGCAAGAAGGGCGGACATCGCATATGGCGGACGACCTCTTTCCGACAGCGGACCTGTTCCGCAAGATCGCCGCGGCTGCGGCCGCCGAGACGCTGCCCCGGTTCCGCCAGCCTGGAGAGATCGTCAACAAGCTCGAGCGAGGCTTCGATCCGGTGACCGAGGCGGACCGCGAGGCCGAGAAGGCGATCCGCGGCGTGATCCGCAGCGCGCATCCCGGTCACGGGATCCTGGGTGAGGAGTTCGGGCTCGAAAAGGGAGAGAGCGACCGTCTCTGGGTGATCGATCCGATCGACGGCACGCGGTCCTTCATTTCCGGCCTGCCGCTGTGGGGGACGCTGGTCGGCTTCACCGTCGACGGCGACGCCGCGGCCGGCATGATGGCGCAGCCCTTCATCGACGAGCTCTTCTATGCCGACCGCGAGGGCGCCCACTATGAGGGGCCGGGCGGGCGGCGGGCGCTCGCCACCCGCAAGACGATGCGCCTCGACGAGGCGACGCTTTGCACGACGACGCCGGCGATGTTCCCCGGCGCCCGCCGCCATGCCTTCGATCGGCTGGAGGCCGCCGTGCGGCTGTCGCGCTACGGCACCGACTGCTACGCCTATGCGATGGTGGCCGCCGGCCATGTCGACCTGGTCGTCGAGGTCGGCCTGCAAGCCTACGACATCGTGGCGCTTATCCCGATCATCGAGCGGGCCGGCGGCGTGGTCACGAACTGGGACGGCGGCCCGGCCGAGAACGGCGGCGAAATCGTCGCGGCAGGGACAAACGAGCTCCACCGCGCGGCAATGGACATGTTGCACCGCGGGTGAACGGGGCCACGGCGCGGCAGCGGTCTAGCTCTCGCTGCCGGTGCCGGGGACGAACGCGTCGAAGGCGCCGAGAAGCTGCTCCCGGTAGCGGTCGCGCTCCTGCAGGATTTCGTGGCGGGCGCCGTCGATCGTCAGCACGCGCCCCGAGCGCAGACGCCGCGCATAGCGCTCGATGGCCTGGGTCGACACGACGCGGTCGGCCCCGGCGGCGACGAGCAGCGTCGGAATCTGGATGCGGGCGGCGAATTCGGGCCGCTCGACCGCCTCGACCGCGAGACACATCGCCCTGATCCAACCGGCCGTCGGGCCTCCCAGAGCCAACTCAGGGTGGAGCCGCACGATCTCCTGGTTGCGGCGATAGCGCTGCTCGTCGCTGGTCAGGACGTTGCCCTCGAAGGCGCCGGCAGCGCGCGAGCGGCGTCCTCCGCCGAGATAGAGCCTGCCGAAGCCGGTCCAGTAGAGAGAGGAGGCCAGCCGGTGCACGCCCTTCATCGACATGGGCACTCCGGCCAGCGCCAGGAGCGGCGCGACCAGCACCATGCGGCGCACCCGATTGGCCATTGCGGGCGCCGCGAGCAGGGCCGTGAGCGCCCCCGTCGAATGGGCGAGGATGAAGAAGGGGCCGCGGCAGTCGGGCAGCACGACCTCGTCGAACAGCTGCTCCAGGTCGCGCACATAGCTGTCGAAGCGGTCGACATGGCCGCGTTCGCGATTTCTGAGCAGGCGATCGGAGAGGCCCTGGCCGCGCCAGTCGAGGGTGGCGACGGCGAGGCCGCGCCGGGCGAGGTCGGCGATCGTCTCGAAGTATTTCTCGATGCTCTCGTTGCGGCCGGGAAGGAGGACGACGGTGCCCTTGAGCGGCCGCTCGGTGGCATCGAAGCGGGCGTAGCGGAGCTTCTTGCCGTCGTGCGTCCTCAGAAGCCCGGCACGCGCGCCCTCAGGCAGCGGGTTGCCCGGCGTCTCGTGGAGCAGTTCGCTGACAGGTTCGGCCAGCGAGGGTGCATCGAGATCGGCCATGACCCTGGCATAGAAAGCGGCTCGTCGAATTGCAAGGCGCCATGCGCGGGAGAAAAGCCGGGAGCCGCTGGCGATCGGCTCCCGGCTTCTGCCGATCCGGACGGAAGGGACGTTGCGCCCGGTTCGAGCTTGGATGGGGCACGATGTGCATGCCCCATGATGGAAGGAGTCTAGCCGAGGCAGCCTGAACGCGGCCCGAAAGCGCGGTTCATCTTCGGTTCATCGGATGGGCTGGTCGAGGGCGCATCGATGGTCTTGAAACCGGCGGCGGCCGTCCCCAAATCAGGCGCGCGGCCGCCGCAGTCGGGGCCGCTGGCATCGCGGGATCGCCTCTGTCGAGGGGTTTCGGACTGCCAAACGCAAATGTTGCTCAACAGGAGAACAAGACCATGCGTCATGTCGATTTTTCGCCGCTCTATCGTTCCACCGTCGGCTTCGACCGGCTTTTCACGATGCTCGATTCGCTCGGGCAGCCCGATGGCGGGCAGACCTATCCGCCCTACAACATCGAGCGCACCGGCGAGGATGCCTATCGCATCAGCATGGCGGTTGCCGGCTTCGCGGATGAGGACCTCTTCATCGAGGCGCACCGCAACGTGCTGACCGTGAAGGGCGAGCGCAAGGAAGAGGGTGCCAAGGACGGCGCCGAGCTTCTCTATCGCGGCATTGCCGGGCGCGCCTTCGAGCGCCGCTTCCAGCTCGCCGACCATGTCGAGGTCACCGGCGCCCAGCTGAAGAACGGCCTGCTGCATATCGATCTCAAGCGCAACATCCCCGAGGAGATGAAGCCGCGCAAGATCGACATTGCCAAGGCCGGCGCCGACGTCGCCAAGCAGATCGAGACGCAGGCCGCCGCCTAGTTCGCCGGCTCTCCCTCTCGACCTTACGGAGCGGCGCCCTCGCGGCGCCGTTTCCATTTCCGGGCCTCAGGCGAGGAGCTCACCGAAGCGATCGACCTCTTCGGCCGAAGTGGCGAAGCTCGCGACGAAGCGGCAAAGGCATTCGCCGGCCGCGATCTCCTGCCGGAACTCTTGCGGGACCGCCCAGGGATAGAAGACGGCGCCGACGTTCTGCAGCCGCTCGAACTCCGCTTCGGGCATGACGGCGAACACCTCGTTGGCAGCGGGCTGCCAGGCTAGGCGCAGGCGCGGCGACGATTCGACGTGGGCGGCGAGCCGGGCGGCCATCGCATTGGCGTGCGCGGCGAGCTCCAGCCACAGCCCGTCCTCGAAATAGGCGGCGAACTGGGCCGCCACGAAGCGCGACTTCGAAAAGAGCTGGGCGGCACGCTTGCGCATGAACCGCAGGTCCCGGGCCTGCGCCGGGTCGAACAGCACGATCGCCTCGGCGCACCAGCAGCCATTCTTGGTGCCGCCGAAGGACAGGATGTCGACGCCGCGCTTCCAGGTCATCTCGGCGGGGGTAGCGCCGAGCCCGACCAGGGCATTTGCAAAGCGCGCCCCGTCCATGTGCAGCGGCACGCCGGCGCCCCGCGCCACGGCGGCGATCGCTTCGATCTCGTCGAGCGAATAGACGGTGCCGACCTCGGTCGCCTGGGTGATGGTCACCGCCATCGGCTGCCCGGCATGCACGAAGTCAGGCAGCAGGCGGCCGAGCGCCTCGTCGAGGCGGCGCGGATCGATGCGCCCGAGCGGCCCGTCGACAGGGTTGACGCGACAGCCGCCGGAAAAATATTGCGGGGCACCGCACTCGTCCTCGATCACATGCGCCTCGCGGTGGGCGAAGGCGATGCCGCCGGGGCGCGCCGCAGCCGTCAGCGCGAGCGAATTGGCCGCCGTGCCGGTGGCCACGAAGAAGACGGCGACCTCCCGCTCGAAGACCTCGTTGAAGCGCGCCTCGACTGCCCGGTCGAGAGCACTTGCGCCATAGGCTTCGGCAAAACCCGCCGCATGCGAGGACAGGCTGGCCGCGATCTTGGGGTGGGCGCCGGCCCAGTTGTCGGAAGCGAAGAACATCGGTCGCCTGTCTCTCGTGGTCGTGCGACGCTTCTACCACGGGAGCGGCCGGAGAAAAGCGCCGCGAGAGGCAGGGCACCGGCGTTCGCGCAAGCTTGTTGCCGAGCCGAGCCGGCTCGCGACATAATGTTATCGGAACGGGCCGAAGATTTTGCGATTCGGTCTTGTAACCGGCGGGGTAATCTGTCATAAAAATTTAGGACAGCACTGCTGTCTTATTTAACGTGCGGCAAGCGGTCGGCTGGTGGCGTATAGTCGTCCATTCGACCGCCGTCCCGCGCGCCGTCCGGCGGGGGCGGAGGACATCCGCGCCGGCCGGCTTCAGCCAGGATGCGAGGAGCGAAGGCTCTGCTTGCGCGGAATGCGCCGGCCGGGGCCACGAGACGCCCGACAGGGCATGGAACGGAGGCAGGCCATGACGGACATGACGCCATCTCTCGCGACGCTTCGGGCGCCGGCGGGCGAGTCGAATACCGCTCCGGCCATGGCTCGCGCGCTGCCCGCCCGGCAGGGCCTTTACGATCCGCGCAACGAGCACGATTCGTGCGGCGTCGGCTTCATCGTGAACATGAAGGGCATCAAGTCTCACGCCATCGTCGAAGACGGCCTGGCGATGCTGCAGAACCTCACGCATCGCGGCGCCGTAGGGGCCGATCCGCTGATGGGAGACGGAGCGGGCGTGCTGGTGCAGATCCCCGACCGGTTCTTCCGCGAGGAGATGGCCAAGCAGGGGATCGAGCTGCCGCCGCCCGGTCACTATGCGGTCGGGCATCTGTTCATGCCGCCCGATGCAAAGCTGCGCGCTCACATCGAGGCGATCTTCGCCGAGGTCGCGCATGCCGAAGGGCAGGCGCTGATCGGTTTCCGCGACGTGCCCGTCGACAATTCGCTCTTGTCGAAGGCTCCCGAGATTGCCGCCTCGGAGCCGGTGCACCGGCAGGTGTTCATCGGTCGCAGCCCGGCGATCGACAGCGACGACGACTACGAGCGACGGCTCTACATCCTGCGCAAGGTGGTGTCCGGCCGCATCCACGAGGAAACCGGCGGGCGCGACAACGGGTTCTATACCGTCTCGCTGTCGTCGCGGACGATCGTCTACAAGGGCATGTTCCTGGCCTACCAGGTCGGCGCCTACTACAAGGACCTGCGCGATCCGCGCTTCGAGACGGCTCTGGTCCTGGTGCACCAGCGCTTCTCGACCAACACCTTCCCGTCGTGGAAGCTCGCCCATCCGTACCGGATGGTCGCCCACAATGGCGAGATCAACACGCTGCGCGGCAACGTCAACTGGATGGCCGCCCGCCAGGCCTCGGTCGATTCGGAGCTGTTCGGCAACGACATCTCGAAGCTGTGGCCGATCTCCTACGAGGGCCAATCCGACACCGCCTGCTTCGACAATGCGCTCGAGTTCCTGACCCAAGGCGGCTACAGCCTGGCGCATGCGATGATGATGCTGATCCCGGAAGCGTGGGCCGGAAACAAGCAGAGGGGGGCCGATCGCAAGGCCTTCTACGAGTACCATGCGGCGCTGATGGAGCCGTGGGACGGCCCGGCGGCGGTGACCTTCACCGACGGCCGCCAGATCGGCGCCACGCTCGACCGCAACGGGCTCAGGCCGGCACGTTACATCGTCACCGACGACGACAGGGTGATCATGGCCTCGGAGGCCGGCGTGCTGCCGGTAGCGGAAGAGCGGATCATCAAGAAGTGGCGGCTGCAGCCGGGCCGCATGCTGCTGATCGACCTGGAAAAGGGCCGCATCATCTCGGACGAGGAGATCAAGACCGAAATCGCCACCCGTCATCCCTACCGCCAATGGCTCGCAAACACGCAGCTGATCCTGGAAGAGTTGAAGCCGGTGGAGCCGCGCGCCCTGCGCAAGGACGTGACGCTGCTCGACCGCCAGCAGGCCTTCGGCTACACGCAGGAGGACACCAAGCTCCTGATGTCGCCGATGGCCACCACGGGGCAGGAGGCGGTGGGCTCGATGGGCACCGACACGCCGATCTCGGCGATGTCGGACAAGTCGAAGCTGCTCTACACCTATTTCAAGCAGAACTTCGCCCAGGTGACCAACCCGCCTATCGATCCGATCCGCGAGGAGCTGGTGATGAGCCTGGTCTCCTTCATCGGGCCGCGTCCCAACATCTTCGACCTGGTCGGCAATTCGCGGCGCAAGCGGCTGGAGGTGCGGCAGCCCATCCTGACCAATGGCGATTTGGAGAAGATCCGCTCGATCGGCCATACCGAGGATCGCTTCGACACCAAGACGATCGACATCACCTATGGCGCCGCGGAAGGCACGGCGGGCATGCAAGGCGCGGTCGACCGGCTGTGCGAGCGGGCCGAGGCGGCGGTCGCCGGCGGCTACAACATCATCATCCTGTCCGACCGGCAGGTCGGGCCCGACCGCATCGCGGTGCCGGCCCTGCTCGCCACGGCGGCGGTTCACCATCACCTGATCCGCAAGGGGCTGCGCACCTCGGTGGGCCTGGTCGTGGAATCGGGCGAACCGCGCGAGGTGCATCATTTCTGCTGCCTGGCCGGCTACGGCGCCGAGGCGATCAACCCCTATCTGGCCTTCGACACGCTGCTCGACATGCATCGGCGCGGCGACATGCCGAAGGAGGTCGACGAGCACGAGGTGGTGTCGCGCTACATCAAGTCGATCGGCAAGGGCATCCTCAAGGTGATGTCCAAGATGGGCATCTCCACCTACCAGTCCTATTGCGGGGCGCAGATCTTCGACGCCGTGGGGGTGAAGTCCGATTTCGTCGACAAGTACTTCTTCGGCACCGCGACCACCATCGAGGGCGTGGGGCTCGAGGAGGTGGCCGCCGAGACCGTCGGGCGTCACACCGACGCCTTCGGCGACGACCCGGTGCTGAGGACGATGCTGGAGGTGGGCGGCGAGTACATGTACCGCATGCGCGGCGAAGCCCATATTTGGTCGCCGGATGCGGTGGCGACGCTGCAGCATGCCGTGCGCAAGGGCTCGTGGGAGACCTTCAAGGAGTATTCGGAGCAGATCGACAGCCATACCGCCAAGGCGCAGACCATCCGCGGCATGTTCAAGATCAGGCTGGCGGAAGACAACGGCCGCAGTTCGGTGCCGATCGACGAGGTGCAGCCGGCGGCCGAGATCGTCAAGCGCTTCGCGACGGGCGCCATGTCCTTCGGCTCGATCTCGCGCGAGGCGCACACGACGCTGGCGCGGGCGATGAACACGATCGGCGGCAAGTCGAACACGGGCGCGGGCGGCGAGGAGCCCGACCGCTATTTGCCGCTGCCCGGCGGCGGCCGCAATCCGGAGCGCTCGGCGATCAAGCAGGTGGCCTCGGGCCGGTTCGGCGTGACGACGGAATACCTGGTCAACTCCGACGTCATGCAGATCAAGGTGGCGCAGGGTGCCAAGCCGGGCGAGGGCGGGCAGCTGCCCGGTCACAAGGTCGACGCGACCATCGCCAAGGTCAGGCACTCCACCCAGGGCGTCGGGCTGATCTCGCCGCCGCCGCATCACGACATCTATTCCATCGAAGACCTGGCGCAGCTGATCTACGACCTCAAGAACGTCAACCCGGCGGCCGACGTTTCGGTGAAGCTGGTCTCCGAGGTGGGGGTCGGCACCGTGGCGGCGGGCGTGGCGAAGGCCCGGGCCGACCACATCACCATCTCCGGCTATGACGGCGGGACGGGCGCCTCGCCGCTCACCTCGATCAAGCATGCCGGCTCGCCCTGGGAAATGGGGCTTGCCGAAACGCACCAGACGCTGGTGCTCAACGGGCTGCGCTCGCGCGTGGCACTGCAGGTGGACGGCGGCTTGAGGACCGGTCGCGACGTCGTCGTCGGTGCGTTGCTCGGGGCCGACGAGTTCGGCTTCTCGACGGCGCCGCTGATCGCCGCCGGATGCATCATGATGCGCAAGTGCCACCTGAACACCTGCCCGGTGGGCGTCGCCACGCAGGACCCGGTGCTGCGCAAGCGGTTCAAGGGGACGCCGGAGCAGGTCATCAACTTCTTCTTCTACGTGGCGGAAGAGGTCCGACAGCTGCTGGCCGCGATGGGGTTCCGCAACCTCGACGAGATCATCGGCCGGTCGGAGCTTCTGGCGAAGGACGAGATGATCGCGCATTGGAAGGCGAGGGGCCTCGACTTCTCCAGGATCTTCTACAAGCCGGACGCGCCGCAAGAGGCCACCCACTGGACCGAGCGGCAGAAGCACCCCATCGACGACGTCCTCGACCGAAGGCTGATCGAGGCGGCGGCGCCGGCGCTGGAGGCGCGCCAGCCGGTAACCATCGAGATGCCAATCCGCAATGTCGATCGCTCGGCCGGCGCCATGCTGTCGGGCGAGGTCGCCAAGCGGTTCAAGCACAAGGGCCTACGCGAGGATACGATCCAGGTGCGGCTGACGGGCACGGCCGGCCAGTCGTTCGGCGCATTCCTGGCCCGCGGCGTCTCGTTCGAGCTGATCGGCGACGGCAACGACTATGTCGGCAAGAGCCTTTCGGGGGGCCGCATCGTCATCCGGCCGCCCGAGAACGCCCGCATCGTGCCGGAGGAGTCGATCATCGTCGGCAACACGGTGCTCTACGGCGCCATCGAGGGCGAGTGCTACTTCCAAGGCGTCGCCGGCGAGCGCTTCGCCGTGCGCAATTCGGGCGCAGTGGCGGTGGTGGAAGGCGTCGGCGACCATGGCTGCGAATACATGACCGGCGGCGTCGTGGTGGTGCTCGGCAAGACCGGCCGCAACTTCGCGGCAGGCATGTCGGGCGGGGTGGCCTACGTGCTCGACGAGGCGGGCGATTTCGCCGAGCGCTGCAACATGGCGATGGTGGAGCTGGAACCGGTTCCCGAAGAGGACGACATGCTGGAGAAGCTGCACCATCACGGCGGCGACATCGACCACAAGGGTCGTGTCGACGTGTCGGGCGACATGACCAGCCATGACGAGGAGCGCCTCTACCAGCTGATCGTCAACCACGTGCACTACACCGGCTCGGCGCGCGGCAAGGCGATCCTTGACGACTGGGCGAATTTCCGGCCGCGGTTCAGAAAGGTGATGCCGGTCGAGTACCGCCGCGCGCTGATCGAGATGGAGCGCATGCGCGTCGGGGTTGCGGCGGAGTGACTTGAGCCTCAGCTGATTGTGATATGCTGGGAGATGCGACCGCGCCTTGTCGCGCGTCCCGGGTCTCAAGGTTGAGAATTGGTTGCGGCCCTAGGGCCGTTCCGAGGCAATTGGATTTGATGGAATGGGCAAGGTCACAGGCTTTCTCGAGATCGACCGGCAGGTGCACAAGTACCAGCCGGCGTCGGACCGCATCCGGCATTTCCGCGAGTTCACGCTGCCGATGTCGGACAAGGAGGTCGAGAAGCAGGCGGCGCGCTGCATGGATTGCGGCGTGCCCTATTGCCATGGACCGACGGGTTGCCCGATCCACAACCAGATCCCCGACTGGAACGACCTCGTCTACAATGGCGACTGGGACAATGCGATCCGCAACCTGCACTCGACCAACAATGTCCCGGAGTTCACCGGCCGCATCTGCCCGGCGCCTTGCGAGGAGGCTTGCACGCTCAACCTCGAAGACATTCCGGTGGCCATCAAGACCATCGAGCAGGCGCTGGCCGACAAGGCCTACGAGACCGGGCATGTCCGGCCCTACCCGGCCGAGCAGAAGACCGGCAAGCGGGTGGCCGTCATCGGCTCGGGACCGGCCGGGATGGCCGCCGCCCAGCAGCTCGGGCGCGTCGGGCACGACGTGCATGTCTATGAGCGCGAGAGCAAGCCTGGCGGGCTGATGCGCTACGGCATCCCGGATTTCAAGGCGGAGAAGCACTACATCGATCGCCGGGTCGAGCAGATGCAGGGCGAGGGGGTGACGTTCCATTGCGGGGTCAATGTGGGCGCCGACAAAAGCGTTGCCGCGCTGCTGGAAGAGCACGATGCGGTCCTCTATTGCGGCGGCTCGGAGACGCCGCGGCCGGCCGGTATTCCGGGCGCCGACCTCGAAGGCGTGCACGACGCCATGCCCTATCTGGTGCAGCAGAACAAGCGCGTCGCCGGGGAGGACATCCAGTCGGTGGCGTGGCGGTCGGTGCCGATCCATGCCGGCGGCAAGCATGTGGTGGTGGTCGGCGGCGGCGACACGGCGTCCGACTGCATCGGCACGGCCTTCCGGCAAGGCGCGGTGCGCGTCACCCAGCTCGACATCCGTCCGCAGCCGCCCGAGCGGGAGGACAAACTGACCGTCTGGCCCTATTGGGCGACCAAGATGCGCACTTCCTCCTCGCAGGCCGAAGGCGCCGAACGGGAGTTCCAGGTGGCGACGCTCGAATTCATCGGCGAGGAGGGCAGCCTGATCGGCGTGCGCTGCTGCGAGGTCGACGACAGGCGGCAGCCGATCGCAGGCACCGACTTCGTCATCCGCGCCGACCTCGCCTTCATCGCCATCGGCTTTGCCGGGCCCCTCTCGGACAGCGTGGTTCAGGAGCTCGAGGGCTCGATGCAGATGGCTGTCGACAGTCGACGGTCGACAAATGTCGCCGCCAGCGAGAGCGACTACCTGACGAGCGTCGAGCGGCTCTACGCCGCCGGCGACGTGCGCCGCGGCCAGTCGCTCGTCGTCTGGGCGATTCGCGAGGGCAGGCAGGCGGCGCGCGCCATCGACGAATTCCTGATGGGAAGCTCGGTGCTGCCGCGGTAGCTAGCGGCGGATGAAGCTGCCGACGGCCTTGTCGCCGGCGCCTGGCGCGGCCGGGCTTGCTGCCGCCGCGGCGGGGGCTGCAGGCGCGGCGGTCGTCGCGGCCGTCGCGGCGCCTCCGAAATCGTCGGCGCGGCCGGGAGAGGCCAATGGAGCGAGGCCCTCGATCGCCAGCTTCTCGGCCGGCGTGCGGGCCTTCGGGCGCGGCTCCGCGGTCAGGCCGAGCAGCTCCGCGCCGCCGTCGAGCTCGGGATCGGTCAGCGAAACGGGAACGGTGCGCTGGATCTTGGCGATCGCGTCGGGGTCGAGGGTCAAGGAGGGGGCCGCCTGGGCCGGCAGGCCGGCGACCGGGGCGGTGACGTCGCCCAGGATCTTGCTCAGGGGCTTCTCGAGGTAGAAGGCGAGCTTGCGCTTGCCGGCCTTGGTGAAGTTGATGCCGTCATTGGAGCGGAGCTTTACCGGCTGGCCGTTGATGTCGGGGCCGGAGGACACGAAGGCGCCGTTCTCGTCGACGAAGCCGTCCCAGACGTCGACGAACTCGCCGCTCGCGCTCTCCGCCACACGCCGGTAGATGTCGTTGAAGGCCAGCATGTCCGAGTTCATCGAGGCCGACTTGAAAGCCGGCATGCCGACCCACAGAAGCGGCACCTTCTTGTCGGCCACGGCGGCGGCGAAGAGGGTGGCGCGCGCCTCGTATTCCTTGTTCCAGGCCTCGGTGCGCTTCTCCTCGCGCGTCGTGCCGATCCGCAACTGCTGGCGGTCGTTGGAGCCCAGCATGATCACCACCGCCGCCGGCTTGCTGTCGTCGATCATCGGCCCGATCTCGCCGGGCCAGTCGAAATGATCGTCGCGGACGAAGCCGGAGGAGCCGTTGGTGCGGTCGAGCACAGTCACGCTCGGCGACTGGGCGTAGGCCGCGGCCAGCCCCTCGGCCAGCCCGGAGCCCAGGAAATCCCCGACGACGAGCACGATGCGGGCGTCGGGAGCCTTGACGACTTCCGCCACCTCGGCCTCGGCGGCGTCGAGGTTGCGCTTGGAACGCCGTGCCTTGGCCACTTTCTTGCGTGGCTTGACCTTCCTGAGCTGCCGGGGCGGTTCCGGATAGTCGTTGCCGAGGAAAAGGCGCTGCAGGAAGTTGCGACGGGGGCGATATTCCTGCGCCGTCGATTCGGAGACCAGCAGGGCGAGCAGCGGGAGCACGAGAGCCAGCGCCAGGGCGATACAGCCCGGCCGGCGCCAACGGTTCGCACTCACCAGGACCGACTGCACTAGCTCACACTCCGCCACCCACGGCCATCGCGACGTCGGCGCGGCCCTATTGGCCGCGCAAGGCCTTGAGAACCTCCATGCTCGGATGGCCGTCCTGCGTCAACCCCGACTGGGCCTGGAACGCCTTGATGGCCGAGCGGGAGCCCTCGCCGATCTTGCCGTCGGCCTTGCCGTCATAATAGCCGTGCGCGGTGAGCCGCTGCTGCAGCTCCTGCTTCTGGGCGAAGCTCAGCTTGGTGAACGGCCGGTTCCAGTCGCGGACGAGGCCGTTGCCGCCGGCGATCTCGTCGGCGAGCAGGCCGACTGCCAGGGCGTATTTGTCGGCGTTGTTGTAGCGCTTGAGCACGAAGAAGTTGCGCGTCATCAGGAAGGCAGGGCCGCCGCGCCCGTCCGGCACCTTCAGCTCGGCCTTGTCCGAACCGCGACGGAACGGCCTGCCATTGGCGCGCTGGACGCCGAGCGAGGCCCATTGGTCGATCGTCAAGGTGCCGCCCGGCAGCTTGCCACCCGGCAGCACGACCTCGTAGCCCCAGGTCTTGCCGGCCTGCCAGCCGTTCTTGCGCAGCAGGTTGGCGGCCGTCGCCAGCGCGTCCGGCACCGAGTTCCAGATGTCGCGCCGGCCATTGCCGTCGGCATCCACCGCATAGGCCTGGTAGCTGGTCGGAATGAACTGCGTGTGGCCCATGGCGCCGGCCCAGGAGCCGGTGAGATGGCTCTCGTCGATGTCGCCGGACTGCAGGATCTTCAGCGCGGCGATGAGCTGTGTGCGGGCGAACTTGGCGCGCCGCTTGTCGGCATAGGCCAAGGTCGCCAGCGAGCGGACGACGTTGCGCATCACCTTGTCGTTCTTCAGGATCTCGCCATAGTTCGATTCCATCGACCAGATGGCGAGCAGGACGTAGCGGTCGACGCCGTAACGGCTCTCGATGCGGTCGAGCCACGGCTTGTACTTGCGCGCCATCTGGCGGCCGACTGCCACCGAGTTCTCATGCACGCGATTGTCGAAATAGTCCCAGACCGGGGCCGTGAATTCGGGCTGGAAGCGGGCCTTCTCGATCACTTCCGGGTCTGGCTCGGTGACCCCCCGGAAGGCCCGATCGTAGGTGCTGCCGGAAATGCCGCTCTTGGCGGCGACCGAGCGGAAGCTCGCCACCCACTGGCGAAATCCCTGATCGGCCGAGGCCGGTGCACCCATCGCGCCGACCAGCAAAGCGAGACCGGCCGCCGCCGCGATGACGGAACGCCCGAGCGCTTGGACGTTGGCAACCCGCATGGAATCCTCCTGAAGCGTCAAACTTTTGCCCATTCTTTGACGGAGCCGGTTAGGAATGAGTTTACCATGGGTGGCTTTGGGATCATAAATCGAACTGGTCCAGGTCATTTTCCCGGAGAATTGCGCATGCTGCTTCAATATTCATCAATTCCGGCGTGAACATGTCGCAGCAATCGTCAACCTCGAAGGCAAAGCAGAGGGCCCAGGGATGAAGAGAGTTCGCAAGGCAGTCTTTCCCGTTGCCGGTCTGGGCACGCGATTCCTGCCCGCCACCAAGGCGATCCCCAAGGAAATGCTCACGGTGGTCGACCGGCCTGTCATCCAATACGTGGTCGACGAGGCGCGGGAGGCAGGGATCGAGCATTTCATCTTCGTCACCGGCCGCAACAAGACCGTCATCGAGGATCATTTCGACGTCCAGTTCGAGCTCTACAACACGCTGGCGCAGCGCGGGAAGGACGAGGAGCTCGCGCGCCTGCAGCGTCTGCAGCCGGCGCCCGGCCAGACCAGCTATACGCGACAGCAGGTGCCGCTGGGGCTCGGCCATGCGGTGTGGTGCGCGCGCGACCTGGTCGGAGACGAGCCGTTCGCGCTGCTGCTCCCCGACATGATCATGCAAGCGGAGAAAAGCTGCATGCGGGCGATGGTGGAGCTCTATCAGCACACCGGCGGCAACATCATCGGCGTGCAGGAATGCAACCCTGCCGAGACGCATAAATATGGCATCGTCGGCAAGGGCGAGCCGACATCGACCGGCTTCGAGATCACCGGAATGGTGGAGAAGCCGAAGCCCGAAGCGGCGCCCTCAAACCTTTTCATCAACGGCCGCTACATCCTGCAGCCGGAGATCTTCGGCCTCCTGGAGAAGCAGGAGCGCGGCGCCGGAAACGAGATCCAGCTCACCGACGCCATGCTGAAGCTCAACGAGCTACAGACCTTCTACGGCTATCATTTCCGCGGCCGCACCTTCGATTGCGGCTCGCCGGAAGGCTTCGTCGAGGCCAATGTCGCCTTCGCCCTGTGGCGACCCGACATCCATCACCAGGTCGCCGACACCATCCGCAGAATGGCGCACGAACTGAAGCCGTTCGGGCAGCGCACGGCCTAGGCTAGCGCTGCGCGCGCAGGCCGAGGAAGATGCTGTTGGTCGTGTAGTCGCGATCGGGCAGCGAGCTCGTCTGGCTTTCGTGGCGGGCGCGTCCGACCAGGCCCAGATAGCGGTTGAGCCAATAGGTCGCACCGGCTTCGGCCGTGAAGATCACGTCGTGGCCGACCTCGCCGACATAGTCGCGGTAGCCGATGCCGAGCGCGACGTTGCCGGTCAGGTTGGCACGCATCTGCCGCTCGACGGCGAGGCGGCCGGCATAGAGGACGGAGCCCGTTTCGCCGGGCTCCGTAGCGCCTTCGATGGTGGTCAGCCCGTCGAGGCGCACATCCGTGCCGCGAACCGGCGACCAGCGGATCGCCGCGTCGACCGAGGGCACCGAGATTTCCGGAAGCGTCTCGTCGTCCGGCGTTTCCTGCAGCCAGCCGAGCGCCACGGTGCCGGCAAACTTCTCGCCCCGATCGAACTCCAGCCCGGCGCGGATGCCCAGATGGTCGGCCGAGCGCTCGAAGCCGCTCTGGTCGGTCGGCTCGTCATATTCGCGCCTGCCGACGGCGAGCTCGGTGAAGGGGGTGAGCGTGGGCGAGATCTCGTAGCCAGCCCTGAGGTTCACGGTCGCCAGCGTGTTGTCGCGATCGGCCTGGGAGACCGTTTCGCCCGACGCCAGCTCGGCGTCGCCGAACCATTCGCGATCGACATGGCCGGCGATTCCGAAGCGCGCCTTGCCCATCTCCTTCTCGACGCCGAGGTCGCCGACCAGTGCCTGCTCGACCGGTTGGGTGGCGACGTCCTCGATGGCGTTGGGCGAGGCTGCGGTCTCCGGCCGCATCGTGTAGGCGACCGCGGCATTCAGGCGTAGATCGTTGCCGATGTCGACCGAGGTGGTGCCGGTGACGCCGGCGAAGGTTTCCGAGACCTCCTCGCCCGAGATCGACTCCCTGAAGTTGCCGAACGCATCGAGCGTCGCCGAATTGGTGGCCCAGTCCGACGCGGCGGTCAGGCGGAGCGTCGATTCCGACAGCACCGCCGAACCGCCGTCCGGGCTCGAATTGGCGTTCGACGTGGCGGTCAACCCGGTTTCGACGCTCGGCCTGACGATGAAGCTGCCGAGCCTCAGCCCGAGCGGCGCGTAAGGATCGAGGTCCGGCGCCCTGTCGAGGTCCTCGATCGCCTCGACCGGCTCGACCCCCGGGTCGAGCCGCCGGTCGATCTCGGCGTCGATCGGGCCGGTGCGGATGGTCCCGGTCGCGAGCCCGTCGAGCGCCTCCTCGTCCGCCTCGGCGCCACCTGCCACGTCGCGCGCCCGCGCGGCGCGTCCAGCGCCAGTGGGCTCTTCCGCGTCCTGATCCGGCTGGTTCGGCGCACCGATGCGCTGGTTCTCGGCCCGGCGCCGCGCCGTCGGGCTGAGCGGCTCGATCGGCAGCGGCCGGTCCTCGAAAATGTCCTCGTCGGCCGGCGGCGGCTCCTCGAACAGCGAGCGTCCCGGCCGTGGCGGCCTCCCGGCGAGCTCCTCGGCGTCCGACGGCGTTGCCGGCTGGTAGGGCGGCAAGGGCTGTTGCGCGTCTGCCCCGGGCGCGGGGCGCTGCGGGATCGGCGAGCCGCGGCCGATCAGCGGCGTCCGGTCGAGAAGCTCGTCGTTGATGGCGTTCTCGTCGACGGCGCCGCGGATCGGGGCGCCATCCTGAGCCGCGGCGGGGAGCGCCGCGGCGAGCGCGAGCAGCGCCGCCCCCGCCAGGAGCGCGGGCTGCAGCCGCCGCTGCGCTCTCTTGCCGTGCTTCGCGCTTGCCGGGAACATCGCCACCACAGGTTTCACGGCGCTGCTGCGCCATGCTTTCCAAACGGTAAATCAGGGTGGTTAATGGAGGGTTTCGAAACACAAGCTTAAGTTTCATCCGGAAACAGGATTGGACAGTCGAGAGCGAACGCGCTAAGCGGAGCGAATGCACGCAAGAGGCCTGATCCAGACCGACGACGAGCGCCGCGAGGCCGTCGCCTCCGCCCTGCGCACCGTGACCATCGAGCAGGCCGGCCTTTCGGCGCTGGCGGCAGCCTTCGACGACGGGCTTGCCGAGCCTTTCCAGCAGGCGATCGAGATGCTATCGGCGCTCAACGGGCGGGTGATCGTCACCGGCGTCGGCAAGAGCGGCCATATCGGCTCGAAGATCGCCGCGACGCTGGCGTCGACCGGTACGCCGGCTTTCTTCGTCCACCCGGCAGAGGCCAATCACGGCGATCTCGGCATGATCGCGCCCGACGACGCGATTCTGGCCATGTCCTGGTCGGGGGAAAGCCTGGAGCTCAAGGGCATCGTCGGCTATTCGCGCCGCTTCGGCATCCCGCTCATCGCCATCACCGCCGGCGAGACATCGGCGCTGGCGCGGCAGGCGGACGTGGTGCTGACGCTCCCCAAGACGCCGGAAGCCTGCCCGCACGGCCTGGCGCCCACCACGTCGACGCTGCTGCAGCTGGCCATCTGCGACGCCCTGGCGGTGGCGCTGCTCGAGGCGCGCGGCTTCACGCCCGACCATTTCCGCACCCTGCACCCGGGCGGCCAGCTGGGTGCCAGCCTGACGCTGATCCGCGAGGTGATGCACAAGGGGTCGGAGATACCGGCGGTCGGGCTCGGCACGCTGATGCCCGATGCCATGATGATGCTGTCCAAGAAGCGCTTCGGCTGCGTCTGCGTCGTCGACGCGGACGGCCGCCTCGCCGGCATCGTCACCGACGGCGACCTTGCCCGCAATCTCGACCGCAACCTGGCCGAGACCCCGGTCGAAGACATCATGACCCGCAAGCCGAAGACGGCCAAGCCGCAGATGCTGGCCAGTGCAGCGCTCAGGGTGCTCAACGAGCACCACATCAGCGCGCTGATCGTGGTCGAGGACGAGAAGCCGGTCGGCGTCGTCCACTTCCACGACCTTCTGAGGATCGGCGTCGCCTGACCGGGGCGTCGTTCAGGCCGGCTCCACCACCAGTTCCAGATCGGTATCGGTAGCGGCCGTCACGCGCACCCTAGCGCCCGCCGGCAAGTCCGGCCCGGCGACGCGCCAGACCGTGTCGCCGATGCGGACACGGCCGCGGCCGTCGGTGATCGGCTCGGAGAGGGTGGCGATGCGGCCGACCAGCTGCGCGCCGCGCTGGTTGAGCAATGGCTGGTCCGACGGCGTCCTGCGGTCGCCCATGAAGCGGTTGCCGAGCCAGGCCGAGAACAGCGCGAGCGCCAGGAAGACCAGAACCTGGACCTCCCAGACCCAGAAGCCGGCGTTCCACAGCAGCACCGACAGCGCGCCGACGACGAGCGCGGCGATGCCGATCCACAGCAGGAAGAAACCGGGCACCACGATCTCCAGTGCCAGCAGGGCGAAGCCGAGCACCATCCAGTTCCAGGGACCGAGCTCGAGAACGATGCGCTCAATCATGGCCTTGCGTCCGGTTTTGCGATCATGCGCGTCATGCCTGGTCGGGCCCGCCGGTGCGCGGCGGACGGGCAGGGGCCGGGCGATGCACCGTTGCCGGCTCGCCGAAGACCTCGCGGGCGATGGCGCCGATGCCGGCAAGAGAGCCGATCAGGCTCGACGCCTCGATGGGCATCAGCACCACCTTGTTGTTGGGCGAGGCGCCGATCTTGGCCAGCGCCTCGGTGTAGCGCTGGGCGACGAAATAGTTGATGGCCTGGACATCGCCCTTGGCGATCGCCTCGGAGACGACCTGGGTGGCGCGCGCCTCGGCCTCGGCGGCGCGCTCGCGCGCCTCCGCGTCGCGGAACGCCGCCTCGCGGCGCCCCTCGGCCTCCAGCACCTGCGCCTGCTTGAGCCCCTCGGCCTCGAGGATCTGGGCGCGCTTGTTGCGCTCCGCCATCATCTGGCGAGCCATCGACTCGACCAGATTGGCCGGCGGATTGATGTCCTTGATCTCGACGCGGGTCACCTTGATGCCCCAGGGATGCGCGGCCTCGTCGACGACCCGCAGCAGCCGCTCGTTGATGGCGTCGCGGTTGGACAGGAGCTCGTCGAGGTCCATCGAGCCCATCACCGTGCGGATGTTGGTCATGGTGAGGTTGAGGATGGCGTTCTGCAGCCCTGCCACCTGGTAGGCGGCCTGCGGGGCGTTGAGCACCTGGTAGAAGGCGACGGCGTCGACGGCGACGATGGCGTTGTCGCGCGTGATCACCTCCTGGGTGGGCACGTCCAGCACCTGCTCCATCATGTTCAAGCGGGCGCCGATGCGGTCGAAAAAGGGCACGATCAGGCTGAGGCCGGGCGCCAGCGTGCGGGTGTAGCGGCCGAAGCGCTCGACGGTGTAGTTGAAGCCCTGCGGCACGGTCTTGATGCTGGCAAACAACAGCACCAGGACGAGCACGACCAGCACGGGGATGACGATGTCGAATCCTGAAAACGGCATTGCAAGCCCCTCCGTCGTTCGGCCGCGGCACCTGCCGCTCCACCCATGATTTAAGGGTGGAGTGGGCCCGTTACAAATACGTGAATGCTAATACAGCTATCGCTTATGCAGGCAGGCGGTAGAGGTCGGCGTCGATGTCGTCGCCGCCCTGGATGGCCGCCAGGACCAGCTCCGAGGCGATCTGGGAATAGGTGATGCCGTTTCCGCCATAGCCCATGACCGCAAAGCTCCGCCGCCGGCGGGGCAGCCGGCCGATCGACGGCAGGCCAGTGTCCGAGGCGCCGAAAGAGCCGGCCCAGGCATAGTCGGCGGCGGTATCGGCAGCCGGCAGTCGCCGCGCCAGCTTGCGTGAGATGGCGGCGATCTTGCGGCCGAGCAGCGCGTCGCGGCGCTCCTCGTCGGCGAAGGTCTCGTCCTCGCCGCCGCAGATCAACCGGCCGTCGGCCGTGCCGCGGAAGTAGAGGTAGGGGTCCGACGCTTCCCAGACGAGCGGCAGGCGGCGCCCGTCGAGGCGTGGCTGGCGGCCGGTCGCCAGTGCATAGGTCGAGAGCACCGAATGGCCGGCGTTCGGCACGCCGTCGAGGAGTTCGTAGCCAGTGGCGAGGACCAGGAAGCGGGCGCTCGCCGTCGGGCCGTCGCTTGTCGCGATGTGCACGCGGCCGCCATCCTCCTCGAAGGCGACAGCCTCGGTCGGCGCGTAGAGCCGGGCGCCGCGGGCGGCCGCCAAGTCGAGCAGGCCGGCGGTGAGCTTGCGGGGGTCGAGCGCCAAATTGCCGTGGCTGAGCAGCGCCGCCCTGGCCGCGATGCCGAAGCGCTCGGCGATCTCCGCGGCAGGCAGGACGGCCGAGTGGATGCCGACAAGGCGCCGCGCTTCGGCTTCGGAGCGCAGCGCCGCACCGTCGAGCATGTCGCCGGCGAGGTAGAGCGATGGCTTCGCCACCGCGTCGCAGCGGATGCCGAGCTCCTCGACGCGGCCGGCGAGATTGACCATCGCCAGCCGCGACCTGCGCCAGGCGCGCTCGGCCTTGGCGGTGCCGATCTTGCGCTTCAGGCGGGTGAGGGGCTGGTCGATCTCGAACTGCACCAGCGCGGTGGTGGCCATGGTCGAGCCGAGGATCGGCCCGCGGCGGTCGAGCATGACCACGCCAAGGCCGGCGCCGGTCAGCGCCTCGGCCAGCATGGCCCCGCTGACGCCCATGCCGACCACGACGACGTCGGCGGAGACGTCGCGGGTCAGCCTGCGGACCGCGACCTTCGGCGCGCGGCTGCGCGTCCAGAGTGGCCGGCCGGTGCGGAGATCGAGCTGGCGGGCCAGTCAGACCTCCACCCAGCCGGACAGCTCGCGGCGCGCCAGCGCCTCGATGACGCGCATTCCCTCCGGGCTGTCGTTGAGGCAGGGGATATGGGCGAAGTTCTCGCCACCGGCGTGCTTGAAGATCTCCGCCGCCTCGCCGGCGATCTCCTCCAGCGTCTCGATGCAGTCGGCCGAGAAGCCGGGATTGACCACCGCGATCGACTTCACTCCCTCGCGCGCCAGCCGCTCGACGGTCTTGTCGGTGTAAGGCTGCAGCCATTCCTGGGCGCCGAAGCGCGACTGGAAAGTGGTGACCAGCCGGCGATCATCCCAGCCGAGGCGCTCGCGCAGCAGCCGCGTCGTCTTCTGGCAGTGGCAGTGATAGGGGTCGCCCCGCTCGAAATAGGGCTTCGGAATGCCGTGATACGAGGCAAGAACCATTTCGGGCCGGAAGGCGAGCGTGGCGAGATGCGCCTCGACCGAGCGAGCCAGCGCGTCGATGTAGACCGGCTCGTCATAGTAGGGCGGCACGCTGCGGACGGCCGGCGCCCGGCGCATCGCCATCAGGGCGCGGAACAGCTGGTCGTTGGCCGTGGCGGTCGTCGTCGCCGAATATTGGGGATAGAGCGGAAAGGTCAGCACGCGGTCGCAGCCCTGCGCCTCCATCTCCTCGACGACGCTGCGGATCGAAGGGTTGCCGTAGCGCATCCCCCAGCCGACGACGATCTCCGGGTGGGCGGCCAGGGCGGCCGCCAGCTTCTCGCTCTGGGCGCGGGTGATGGTGCGCAGTGGCGACTCGTCGCGTTCGCGGTTCCAGATCTTGGCGTAGTTGGCGCCCGACTTCTGCGGGCGCGTGGTCAGCACCAGCCCGTAGAGGATCGGATACCAGACGGCCTTGTTGAGCTCGATCACCCGGGTGTCTGACAGGAACTCCCTCAGGTAGCGCCACATCGAGGCATAGTCGGTGCCGTCCGGCGTGCCCAGATTGACGAGCAGGACGCCGACGCGACGCGGCTTTACCGGCGGATGCCCGGCCGGCAAAGGGCCCGGCGACCTGGCGTAGGCGGCGTCGATCTCCATCGGATCAGCTGGCAGGCGGCACCTTCAGTCTGGCGCCGATCGGCAGCCGACGCGCGCGGAACTCCGGATTGGCCTCGGCGATCGCGTGCCACTTCTCGCCGTCGCCATAGACCTTCTCGGCGATGTCCCAATAGGTGTCGCCGGCGGCGACGACATGGTCGGACGGCGCCATCGACGCAGGCGCAGCCGCCGGTGCGGCCGCGGTCGCGGTGCTGCCCTCGACCTTTGGCGGCTGAGCGGCGATGTCGCTCGAGGCGGCGGGCAGGTCCGGCAGCTTGGCTGCCGGCTCAGCCGCCGGCTGCGCTGCCGCCGGTTCCGCGGCGGCGGGCTTGGCGGCGGCCAGCTCGACGATGCGACCGTCGAGCTTCGGCTCGTAGGGCCGGTGGGCGCCCAGATAGTCCGCCACCACCAGCTCGAGGCTCGGTCCGTAATCGTAGGCGTTCTTGGCGTTGTCGGCGAACAGCTGGTAGCCGTCGCCGCCTTGCCGCACGAAGTTGTTGGTGGCCACCAGATAGGTCTTGGCCTCGTCGATCGGCTTCCACGTGCCGCCTTCCATGACCTCGACCGACTTGATGCGGCCTTCGTTGGGCTTCACCGAGGTGTCGAAGCTATAGCGCAGCCCGGCGACCTGCGGGAACTTGCCCTTGCCCTCCTCGACTTCGCTCACGCCGCCCTCCAGCGAGGCGACGATGTCCTTGCCGGTCAGCTGGAAGGTCGCCACCGTGTTCTGGAAGGGCAGCACGGTCAGCACCTCGCCCATGGTGACGGTGCCCTGATCGATCGAGGCGCGCAGCCCGCCGCCGTTCTGCACGACGATCTCGACGCCCTGGTCCTTCACCCGGTCGAGAACGGCATCGGCCACCAGGTTGCCCATCTCGCATTCGCGGGCGCGGCAGTTCTCGTGGCTGCCGTCGATGACTTTCGCCGTCTCCGAGACCTCCTTGTTCTTCATGGCCTCGATCGGGGCACCGAGCTCCTTGATGCGGGCCAGCACGCCCTCGTCCGGCTTGATCGACTTGTCGAGATAGAGCGGGGTGCCGCTCGCCTCCTTGACCACGCCGTTGTCGTCGAAGACGACCTTGAACTCGCCGAGATACTTCGAATAGGAAGCTGCCTGGGTCACCGGAACCTTGTAGCCGCCAGGATTGTCGACCATGGTCGGATAGGGCCCCTCGGCCTTCGGGTCGGTGTTCGACAGCAGCGAATGCGAATGGCCGCCGACCACCACGTCGACGCCGGGGATCTTGGCGATCAGCTCCTTGTCGCGGGGGTAGCCGACATGGGTCAGCGCGATGATCTTGTCGACCCCCTCGCGCTTCAGCCTCTCCACCTCGGCGGCGATGCTCTTGACGTCGTCCTCGATCCTGATCTCGGGGCCGGGCGAGGCGACCTCAGGCGTGTCGTTGGTGACCGCCCCGACGATGCCGATCTTCTGGCCGCCGACCTCCAGCACCACGGAGGGCTTGATGCGGTCGCCGACCTTGGACTTGGCGGTTGGCGAGACGTTGGCGCTGACGACCGGGAAGGTCACTTCCTCCAGGAACGGCACCAGCGCCGACTCGCCGTCGTCGAACTCGTGGTTGCCGACGGTCATGGCGTCGAATTTCATCTGGTTCAGGAACTCGGCCTCGGCCTTGCCCTTGTAGGTGGTGTAGAACAGCGAGCCCTGGAAATTGTCGCCGCCGTTGAGCAGGATGACGTTCTCGCCTTCCAGCGCCTTGCGGCGATCGTTGATCGCGGTCACCAGCCTTGCCGCGCCGCCGATGCACTCGCCCTTGCCCTCCTCCTCGGCCGAGCAGGTCGATTCGTATTTGTTGTTGGATTCGATCCGGCTGTGCCAGTCGTTGATATGGAGGATGTTCAATGTGTAGTCGGCGAAGGATCGTGCGGTCGATAGGCTCAGGACCGACGCCGACAGGGCGGCAATCGCAAGGGTGCTTCGCATGCTCGGATCTCCCAGCATAACAGAATCGGGTGGCGCCAGGCGCGCTCTCGAGGTGATGGGTTCAGCCCCGGACTCGGGCATGTTCCCATCCCGATTTTTCCGATGCAAGCGGAATCGAGCCGACGCGACGGCCTTCATCAGCGGCTGTAGTCGCGCTCGTCGGCGATCGCCTTGCCGTCATTGGGCAGGCTGCCCGCCGGCACGATCTCGACCGAGCCGCCGAGCCCGGTCGCCTCGCGCAGGGCCGTAGCCAGGCCCACCGCGTCGAGCGCGGCACCCGCCGCCGGCTCGACCTTCAGCGTCATGGCGTCGCGGTCGTCGGCACGGCCGACGACCAGACGCAGCCGGGCAATCCCAGGGTGCCGTCGACGCAGCTCCGCCAGCTGCGCAGGATCGACGAACATGCCCCTGACCTTGGTGCGCTGATCGGCGCGGCCCATCCAGCCGGCGATGCGGCGGTTGGTGCGGCCGCAGGGCGAGAGCCCGGGAAGCACGGCGGAAAGGTCGCCGGTGGCCAGGCGGACCAGAGGGTAGGCCGGGTTGAAGGCGGTCACCACCACCTCGCCCACCTCGCCGTCGGGCACCGGGTCGCCGCTGCCGGGCCTGACGATCTCGACGATCAGATCCTCGTTGAGCACCATCCCGGGATGAGCCTCCCCGTCCTCCCCGGCTGTCTCGTAGGCCACGACACCAAGCTCGGCGGTCGCATAGCACTGCAGCACGCGGATGCCTGCCTGCCCGTATTCGGCGCGCAGCGTGGGAAACAGCGCGCCGCCCGACACCAGGCCGATCCGGAAGCAGCCAAGCGGCCGGCCCAGCTCGGCGGCACGGTCCAGGATCACCTTGAGGTGGTCGGGCGTGCCGCAGAAGACGGTCGGCCGCAAGGCCTGCGCGGCCTCTACCTGGCTGTCGGCGCTTGCCGTGCCGGCCGGGAAGACGAGGCAGCCCAGCGCCCGCGCGCCTTCGTCGAGAACGAAGCCGCCGGGCGTCATGTGGTAGGAGAAAGCGTTGTGCACCGTGTCGGCGCGACGGGCGCCGGCCGCAAAGAGCGCGCGTGCGGCGTTCCAGGGGTCGGGTCCCGGCGGCTGCGGCTCGAAGACGGGCCCGGGCGACTGGAAGATCCGGCTGCCGGCGAGCGCGGCCGGATCGGCAAAGCCGCCGAAGGGCGGGGCCGCGCGCTGCGCTTCCATCAAATCAGCCTTGCGCAGGACGGGAAGCGCGCCGAGCGCGCTGCGGTCGCTTATGGCTGCGAGATCGATGCCGGCGAGCCGCCGGGCCAGCCCCGGCGCGGCCGCTGCAGCCTTGGTCAGGAAGTCCGGCAGACGCCCGAAGAGGTCGCTTTCCCGCTGGGCGGGATCGCGCGTTTCGCGGGCGTCGAAGTGGTCTGTCACGCCCTCAGGATGTCGCCTGGCGGCGGTTGAGCACGAATTGCTGGCCGGAGGTGCTGGTGCAGTTGAGCTGCGTGGGGGTGGCCATCAGGCAGTTGAAGCTCACCGGGGTCTGACGGATCAGCGAGGTGCCGTTGATCGTCACGGCGTCCTGGGCGGTCATCTGATAGGTGCCGCTGGCGAGCCGGTTGCCAGTGTCGGTGGCGACCGTCTCGAACATGCCGCCGTTGAAGCGCGAAACCGCCACGCCGTCGGTGCTCAGCCATTCGCCCTCGACGCCGCGCGGGGTGCCGCCGAGGCCGCCGGGCCCGCCGCTCATGCAGCCGGCGAGCAGAACGAGTGCGGCCAGCGAGCCGGCAGGGATCAGCTTGCGTGGTGTGTTCATTGCCGGAGGTTCCTTTGCGTCAGTCCGCCTTGCCGTTCCCATTGCCCGAATCCTCTCGGAAAGCAAGCGGTTCGCCGGTCGGCGAGCGGCTCTAGCGGACCAGGATGTTGCGGAACTGCCACGGGTCCTTGAGGTCGACGTCCTCCGAAAACAGTCCCGGCCGGCCTTCGAGCGGCGTCCAATCCGTATACTGGCCTTTCAGCGGACCGAGATAGGGCGCCTGCACTTCGAGGCAGCGGCGGTAGTCCATCTCGTCGGCCTCGACGATGCCCGCCTTGGGGTTCTCCAGCGCCCACACCATGCCGGCGAGGACGGCCGAAGTCACCTGGAGCCCGGTCGCGTTCTGATAGGGCGCCAGCTGGCGCGCCTCCTCCAGCGACAGGTGCGAGCCGAACCAGTAGGCGTTCTTCTCGTGGCCGTAAAGGAGCACGCCCAGCTCGTCGATGCCGTCGATCAACTCGTTCTCGTCCAGCACGCGGTGGACCGGCTGCGAGCGGCCGGCGGCCCCGAACATCTCGTGGAGCGACAGCACGGCATCGTTGCACGGATGGTAGGCATAGTGGCAGGTCGGCCGATAGGTCACCTCGTCCTTCTTGTTGCGGCGAGTGAAGAAGTCGGCGATCGAGATCGCCTCGTTGTGCGTCACCAGGAAGCCATATTGCGGGCCGGGCGTCGGACACCATGTGCGGACCCGGGTGTTGGCACCCGGCTGCTCCAGATAGATGGCGGCCCGGCAGCCGGTCTTGTGCTCCCTGGCGTTCTTGGGCATCCACTTCTCGTGCGTTCCCCAGCCGAGCTCGGCGGGCTGGACGCCCTCGGAGATGAAGCCCTCCACCGACCAGGTGTTCCAGAACACGTTCAAAGGCTTGGGCTGGCGGGCACGCTGCGTGTCGCGCTCGGCGATGTGGATGCCCTTGACGCCCGCCTTCTTCATCAGCTTGGCCCAGCCCTCGCGGTCGTCGGGGCCCGGCTCCTCGAAGTCGAGGCCGGTGTCGCGGGCGATGTCGACGAGCGCCTGCTTGACGAACCAGGAGACCATGCCGGGATTGGCGCCGCAGGTGGAGACCGCCGTGGTGCCGCCGGGATTCCTGCGCTTCTCCTTGCGCAGCGTCTCGCGCAGCGCATAGTTCGTGCGCTCGGCGTTCGACATGTTCTCGTCGAAGTAGAAGCCGAGCCAAGGCTCCACCACCGTGTCGATGTAGAGCACGCCGATCTCGCGGCACATGCGCATCAGGTCCACCGAGCCGGTGTCGACCGACAGGTTGACGAGGAAGCCCTGGCCCTGTCCTTCCGTGAGGAGCGGCTTCAGCAGATCCTCGTAATTGGCGCGGGTGACGGCCTCCTGACGGAAGCGGATGCCGCGCTCGTCGAGGAGATGGCGGTCGGTGTCGCGCGGGTCGATCACGGTCATGCGCGACTTGTCGAACCGGAAATGCCGCTCGATCAGAGGCAGCGTTCCCCGGCCGATCGAGCCGAAGCCGATCATGACGACCGGACCGGTGATCTCGGCGTGGACCGGATGGTTCTCGTGCGACATGCGGCTGTCCCTTTCGTTTCCGACTCTTGTCTCAAGGGCCGGGCTAGAGCAGAACGCTGTCAAATAAAAGGGGAAAGCGGTCGTGCCGCTCGCCGCCGGGCCCTGTGCAGGCGCCGATCCCGTCCCGCCTCATCCGGGCCGCCGCCGCCCGCCGCCGCGAAAGGCGCCGCCGCCGATGGAACTGCCGCGCCTGCTCCGTTCCGCCGTGGATGCCGTGCTCGAGGGCGTGCCGACCGCCGATCTCGTCCGAGCCGGGGAGGTGCTGTCGCGGCGCTACCGGGCCGAGACGCGCGACGGGCGCCTGCACCTCTCCGACGACCTCTTCGCCAAGGCCTATCTCGCCGCGCGCCTGCCCGCGACCTTCGCCGCGCTCGCCGCCGCGATGGCGGAACTCGGGCAAGCCATGCCGGACTTCGCGCCGTCGAGCCTCCTCGACGTCGGCGCCGGACCGGGCACCGCGCTCTGGGCGGCCACCGAGCGCTGGCCCGCGATGGCGGCGGCGACGCTGCTCGAAGCCAGCCGTCCCATTCGCACGATGGGCGAGCGGCTGGGAGCGGGGGCCTTCGCCTTCGCGCCGGACTGGCGCGAGGGCACCGTCTCCGCCGATCTCGCCGCCGCGCCGGCGGCCGATCTGGTGGTGCTTTCCTACGTTCTCGACGAGCTCGACCCCGCCGCCCTGCCGGCGCTGGTCGAGGCGCTCTGGGCGCGCACGCGCGGCGTGCTTCTCGTCGCGGAGCCGGGCACGCCGGCGGGCTGGCGGCGCATCCTCGCCGTTCGCGAGCGGCTCCTCGCGCTCGGCGCCGCCATCGCCGCGCCTTGCGCCCACGAGGCGCCGTGCCCCGTCCAGGCGCCCGACTGGTGCCATTTCGCGCGGCGGGTGGCGCGCACGCGGGTGCACCTGCGCACGAAGGAAGCCGTGGTGCCCTTCGAGGACGAGAAGTTCATCTACGTTGCTGCCACGCGCACCGCCGTGCCGACGCGGCGCGCCCGCATCCTCGCCCCGCCGCGCGCCGGCAGCGGCAAGGTCGCGCTCAAGCTCTGCCGCCCCGACGGCACGCTGGAGGAAACGCTGGTGACCAAGCGCGAAGGCGAGCGGTTTCGCGCGGCGCGCCGGGCCGACTGGGGCAATGCGCTGGGGTGAACCGTTGAACGGCGTACGCTTCAAGCGTAGCATGGGTTCGAGATGAGCGGCGAGTTCGACCCGACAAGAACGAGCGCAACCTTCGGGAACGCGGCCTGTCGCTCGCCGTCGGCTTCGAGGTGCTGGCGGGGCGCGTCGTGGAATTCGAGGACACGCGCTTCGACTATGGTGAACGGCGGCTCGTGTGTTTCGGCCCTATCGCAGGGCGGCGCATGTCTGCGTCTATACCCTGCGCGACGACGGCCCGCGGATCATCTCGGTTCGCAGGGCAACGAACGGGAACGCAGACGCTACGGAGGCGAACGTGACGGATCATGACGACAACCCCGACTGGAGCGACTTCACGCCCGCGCCGCTCGACACGGCGCTGAAGCTGCAGGCGATCCGTGCGCGCCTGCGGATGAGCCAGGGCCAGCTCGCCGATCTTCTGCACGTGCCGCTCGCCACCTTGCGGAACTGGGAGCAGACGCGAACCGAACCCAGCGCCTTCGCACGCCACATGATCGACGTGATCTACGACGATCCCGACGGCATGCGGGAGCGTCTGGATCGCCGGGATCGACGGACGGCGGCCTGACGGCCGCCGTCCGCGCAAGGTCAGTCCATCGCCTCCAGCTCGTCGATGAAGCCGGAGATGACCGAGAGGCCCTTGTGCCAGAAGGCGGGGTCGGAGGCGTCGAGGCCGAAGGGGGCGAGAAGCTCGGAATGGTGCTTGGTGCCGCCGGCTTCCAGCATCGCGAAATACTTCTCGCCGAAGCCCGCCTCGGCGTTCTGGTAGACCGCGTAGAGCGAGTTCACGAGGCAGTCGCCGAAGGCGTAGGCGTAGACGTAGAAGGG
>JBEVJK010000064.1:0-11525 GCA_040510195.1 Mesorhizobium sp.
GGTCGTTGACCACATAACCCGCCAACGCCGAATCCCAGTCGATCTGCTCGACACGACCGCCGACAACAGAAACCAGACCTGTTTCCTCCATCAGCTCGCGCAGTGCAGCCTGATAGAAGGTCTCGCCATCGTCGAGCTTACCGCCAGGAAGGGCGTGAACTCCCTTTGAGGGCGGATTGCCGCGCTGGATGAGCAGAACGTGCCCGTCGCGCGACTGCACAACAGCATCAGCGGCCAGAAATGGTCCGCTTCCGTATTTGGCCTGCAGATCGGCAATCGTCCGGTTGTCTTCTTCCGAAATGGTCTGCTGAAGGCTCATCGCGCGCTGCTTCTTTCGTCTCTCGCGACGGTCTAACGACCGCTGATCGGGTCGCTTCAGGAAGTTGTTCTTTCGTGTTTTCGGTCTTCCTTGCATCGGTCCTCCGGTCGCTATGTCTTGGTGCCCTTGGTTATGTCTCGATTGGCCGGCGGGTCGTCGCTGAGCTTCGTCCCGCGGTCACGCCAAGAGCGTGTGAACCAGCAAGCGCCCTCGACATTCTTCGATGCTTGCGAAGTGTCTTGCTATCAGCAGCGCGGTTAGGCCGCCAGGAGGCCGCGGATCACGCCGGCGATTACTTCGTCCTCGGGCGTCGTGTCCGGACCATAGCGTGCCACGATGGATCCGTTCCGATCGACAATAAACTTCTCGAAATTCCAACTCACCTCGCCGGGCGCCGGGGCCAAACCACTTTCCGTCAGTTGGCCCAGGAGCCTGCTGTTCGGCTTGGATGAGGCATTGGGTTGGGCCTCGATAAGTATCCGATAGAGCGCGTGCTTCTCTGGCCCTTTGACGATGATCTTAGCAAACACCGGAAAATCAACTCCGTAAGTTAGTCGACAGAAGTCCTGTATAGCGGAGTCAGTGCCCGGCTCTTGGGCGCCGAAATCATTAGCGGGGAAGCCTAGGATTACGAAGCCCTGACCTCTGTAACAGCGGTACAGCTCCGCGAGGCCCTTGTACTGTTTGGTGAAGCCGCATTTCGAAGCGACGTTGACGATCATCAACACCTTGCCAGCATAATCTGCAAGTGTCGTTTCGCTGCCGTCAGCGCGTGCGACCGAGACGTCATATATTGATGCAGTCATACGGGTTTCTTACTCTAGTGAGCTCACGAACACTAGCGTTGCAGCCGCACGTCCGGGTTCGCGCTGCCAATGGCCAACCCTAGGTGGATGCCGGCGAGGTGCCAATGACTGTTCCGACGCAAAGTGGACGTTCCTAAGGTCCGCTTTTGACCCGAAGCTGACTTGGCGCGACGCGAATGACCGCTTTGCGGCCAATCTCTGTCGTCGAAGTCTGCCATCCCGACGCCTGAAAGCGGACATTGAGGTGCGCTGAAGGTCGGGGTTGGAGCGGCGGGATCCGATACCTCACAATTCGCCGTGGCGGCGCAGCTGGCGTTCATACGTGCTTGCGCCCGCCGCCCTCCCTGAACCATTCGTCCGGGTACGGGTACCACCAGTCCTGGATGGCCGGCCGGTGGTCGATGACCACCATTTTGGATCGGCGGAAGGCGTCGAGGCCCTGGCGGCCGAGCTCACGCCCTAGGCCGGAGGCCTTCCAGCCCCCGAAGGGTAGCGCATCGTTGTCGATCAGCGGATTGTTGACCCAGACCATGCCCGCCTCAAGCCGCTCGGCGGCTTCCATCGCCTCGCCGAGATCGGTGGTGAAGACGGAGGCCCCCAGCCCGAACGGGCTGTTGTTGGCAAGCCGCACGGCCTCGTCGAAGCCGCGCACCCGGCAGATGGCGGCGACCGGCCCGAAGCATTCCTCGCCGCAGATCGCCATGTCCGGCCGAACCTCGGTGAGGATGGTCGGCTCGTAGAACCAGCCGACATTGCGGTCCGGGGGGATGCGGCCGCCGGTTACCACGGTCGCTCCCTGCGTCCGCGCATCGTCCACCAGGCGCATCACCTTGGCGCGTGCCGCCTCGCTGACCAGCGGACCAATCTCGCTCTTCTCCAGACCGGGGCCGATGCGCAGCGCCCGCGTCCTTTCAGCGAACAGCGCGACGAAGCGGTCGTGGACGGCATCCGCCACGAAGAAGCGCTCGGCCGCGGTGCAGACTTGCCCGGACAGGTGGAATGCGGCCGTCACGCTGGCAGCGGCCGCCACCTCGAGAGGCGCATTCTCGGTCACGATCAGCGGGTCGCTGCCGCCGGCCTCGACGAGGCACGGCTTCATGCGCTCCGCGCAGGCGACGGCCACGGCCCGTCCGGCCGCGACGGAGCCCGTGAACGCCACCGCATGAGTGCGTTCAGCGGCGATTAGCGCCTGGGCCGTCTCCGCTCCGCCCGGGACGCAGGAGATCAGACCATCGGGAAGCGGGCGGAAGAGGCGCATGAAATCGAGCGTCGAGAGCGTCGTGGGCTCGGCCGGCTTGACCACGCAGGCATTGCCGGCGGCGAGCGAGGCCGCGACCGTCCAGCACATCAGCAGGATCGGGAAGTTGAAGGGCATGATGTGGACGGAAACGCCGTAAGGCTCGTAGCGAGCGTATTGGAACGAGCCGGCCTGGGTGGTGCCGGCGATCTTGCCGGCTTCGTCGCGGGCCATCTCCGCATAGTAGCGAAACACCGGCGCGCAATTGGCCATCTCGCCGATAGCCTCGGGATAGGGCTTGCCCATCTCGCGCACCATCAGCTCGGCGCAGCCGGAAAGATCCGCATGCTCGATCGCGTTCGCCACGGCATGGAGGTACTTGGCGCGGGTCTTTGCATCGAGCCGCTTCCACGCGCCCGCGGCGTCCGTCGCCGCCGACAGCACGGCCTCGATCTCGTTTGACAGCGCGATCGCCCGCGCCCCCACGATCTCTAGGGTCGCCGGATCCATGACCGGGACCGGCGGCGCCGCGAGCGACCGATAGGCCGGGTTGACGTAGCAGACCGGCGCGGAAGGAGAGAAGTCCATGGGAAGAGTCCCCCGTCAGCGGATCATGTAGACCTTCTTGACCGTCTCGTGGACGGTGCAGACCCCGCGCCAGTCCTGCGGGAAGAACGCGGCGGTGTCGGGCACGATCTCGATCACCTCGCCCGATTCGTGCCGGTAGGTGCAGCGTCCCTCGAGGAAGTGGCAGAATTCGTCGCGCGTCACGTGGCAATGCCATTCGCCCGGCGTGCAAACCCACAGGCCGCATTCGGATCGCCCGTCCGGCCCCTTGTGGAGCAGCTTCCCGGAAGTATGGGACTGCCCTTCGATCATGGTGGGGACGGGGCCCCAGTCGACGAGGTCGGCAACGGCCAGCGGATTTCGCATCATGGGTGTCGGCATGGTGATCTCCCTTTCGCGACTCAGGCCGGCCTGTCGAGCAGGCCTTCGAGGAGCCGCGCCGCCTTGGTCGGGCCGTCCTGCCTCTGCATGTGCCTGGACGTGGCGGCAAGGCGGGCGACCATCGCCTTGTCGTTCAGGCAGGCTTCGATGCGCTCGACCAACTCGGCGTCAGACCAGTCGTAGCGCGGCATCTTGAAGCCGTGGCCCGTTTCCTCGACACGGGTGGCATTGTCGTGGCCGTCCCAGACATAGGGCATGATGATTGCCGGCTTGCCGAAATAGAGGCACTCGGTGAAGGAGTTGTTGCCGCCATGGTGGATTACGGCGTCGACCTGAGGAATGACCGAGGGCTGGGGAAACCAGCTTTCGACGATCACGTTTCCCGGCAGGTCGCCGTACTGGTCCTTGTAGCCTCCGACATTGACCAGGGCCCGATAGCGCGTTCCGGCGAGTGCGGCGACGATGCGCTTCAAGAGATCGACGTCGCCGGCACCCAGGCTGCCGAAGGAGACATACAGCAGCGGCCCGTCATCGTTCTTCGCAAAGGCGGGCACCTCGTAGGGCTGCTCCTTGCGCACGCAGCCTTCCAGATACTGGAAGCGCTCCGGATCGAGAGGGATGTTGCGGACGAATTTGACTGGCTCGGGATAGAGCAGCAGGTTCAGATAGGGCGAGGCCTCGAAGAACTGGCCGAGCGGGTAGGGCGCCTCGCCACGCGCCTCCAGGAAGGCGTTGAAGTCTTCATGGATCGGCCTGATGACGGCGTTGAAATGGTTCCGGTACCGTTGGTGGCAGGCAGGGTCGTCGGCGCGACACCCCGACAGATGAGGTGGGATCGCTTCGTCCTCGATCTCGTTCTCCGAGCAGGAGATGATGCGCACCCAAGGCTTGCCGAAGCGCTTGATGGCCGGGAAAAGCACGACGTTGTCGACGCAGATGAGGTCGGGGCCGATCTCGTCAAGGACGCGGGGCAGGTCCTTCTCCGCCCATTTGGCACTGTCGACGATGGCCGTCCAGCAATCCTTCACGTAGTTGTCGACCTGATCGTAGGGCGACTTGCGGAAATTGGGGATGTGGCCGTTGATGAAGTCCTCCCAGAATTTCGCCATCTGTTCCGGAGGCATCGGCTCGGACAGGTTCACGGGATGGGCCTCGAAGCCGTAGCCCTGGTAGACTTCGATGAACCCGGGATCGGACAGGAAGACCGGGCGGTGACCGCGGGCGGCGACCGCCTGCGCGATGCCGACCGAGTTGAGCGCCGGCCCGTAGGCCGCTTCGGGGAAGAAGGCGATGGTCTTCGTTGCCATGGGCTTGCTCCTGCTACGATCTAGTCCGTGAAGATGCGCGTGTCCTCGACGCTCCAGCCAAGCTCGACGGTCGAGCCTTCGGCCACCGGGCGACGGTCGGCGGCGTCGGCCGTCAGCCGGACGAGGAACGGCTTCGACGTCAGCGGCGTCGATATGTGGAGGATCAGGTCGAGGCCGTGATAGGCGAGTGCCTCAACCGTACCGGGCGTGCGGTTGTCGATATCAGGCGCGGGCCACAGGACGATACGCTCCGGGCGAACGGCCGCCGCTGCAGCCTGCCCCTGCGCGGCTCCCTCCGGCGGCCGTCCGCAAATCCTTTGACCGCCTTCGGCAGCCAGGCCCTCCGGCGTCAGACGCCCGGGGATGAAGTTCATGACGCCGATGAAATCCGCCACGAAACGCCCGGCCGGGCGCTCGTAGACCGCGTGAGGCGTGTCGCATTGCAAGAGCCGGCCGTCACGCAGGACCGCCATGCGGTCGGCCATCACGAGGGATTCCTCCTGGTCGTGGGTGACGACGACGAAAGTGATGCCGACCCCGTGCTGAAGGCGCTTAAGCTCCATCTGCATGGCGCCGCGAAGCTTCTTGTCGAGCGCGCCGAGCGGCTCGTCCAGCAGCAGGAGACGCGGCCGCTTGACCAGCGCGCGGGCGAGCGCCACGCGCTGCTTCTGGCCGCCTGAGAGCTGCTCGGGACGGCGGTCGGCATAGGCCGCAAGCTCGGTGGTGGCCAGCATCTCGTCAACGCGGCGGCGGATCTCGGCACCGGGCAGCCCCTCCATCTCCAGCCCGTAGGCGATGTTGGCGGCGACGCTCATATGCGGGAACAGCGCGTAGGACTGGAACATCATGTTCACCGGGCGCCGGTTGGGCGGCACGCCGACCAGATCCCTGCCGTCGAGCCGGATGCTGCCGCTTTCCGGACGCTCGAAGCCGGCCAGCATGCGCAGCAGCGTGGTCTTGCCGCAGCCCGAAGGGCCGAGAAGGGCGAAGAACTCGTTCTCGCGGATGTCGAGTGAGACCCCGTCGACTGCCGTGAAGGCGCCGAAGCGCTTGGTCACCGCCTCGATCGAAAGCAGGGTCCGGGGCGCGCTCATGGCCCGACCAGACCCCTGTTGAGCCGCTGCGAGAGGGTGAGCGCGACGATGCTCACCGCCATGACGAGGGTGGCGAGTGCGTTTATCTCGGGCGTGATGCCGAAGCGGATCATCGCATAAATCTGCATCGGCAAAGTGGTGGATCCGCGTCCTGCTCCCGCCGTGAAGAAGGCGATGATGAACTCGTCGACCGACAGCGTGAAGGCGAGCAGGGCGCCGGCAATGACGGCCGGCAGGATCACCGGCAAGGTGACGCGCCGGAAGGTGGTGACGGCCGAGGCGCCGAGGTCCCGCGAGGCTTCGGCGATCGACCAGTCGAAGCTCTTCAGCCGCGCCCGGACGACGGAGCAGACGAAGGCCAGATTGAAGACGACATGAGCTGCGACGATGGTGTGGAGTCCCATGGACACGTCGAGCATCGAGAAGAAGCTGAGCAGCGCGATCGCCAGCACGATGTCCGGAATGATCATCGGGGCGAAGATCAGCGCTTCCAGAAGCGTGCCGCGGCGCTGCCTCGTCTCCACGCCCAAAGCCAGCAGCGTGCCCAGCAGGGTGGCCAACGCCGTCGAAGCTATCGCGACGATCAGCGTATTGAGCGCGGCCGAGAGGATCTCGCGGTTGCCGGCCAGTGAACGGTACCATTTGACGGAGAAGCCGGACCACACGGTCGGCAATCCCCCTTCGTTAAAGGACAGGGCAACGAGCACCGCGATCGGCACGTAGAGGAAGGCGAACACCAAAGCGAGCCATAGCGTCGTGGCGCGCCGCGCTGCCCTGGAACGTTCAGCCATGGGCGGGCGCCTTGGCGAGCGTCGGCACGCGTCCTTCCGGGCGGCGGCCGCCGGCCAGCGCCTGGAGGCCGAGCAGCACCATCATCACGGCGATCAGCACCATCGAGAGGGCGGCGCCGAACGGCCAGTCGTTGGCAGTCAGGAACTGGTCGTAAACGAGGTTGCCGATCATCTGGAAGCGGCCGCCGCCGAGCAGAGCGGGGGTGACGAAATTGCCGATCGACAGCACGAAGACGAACACCGCACCGGCGGCAAGGCCCGGCAAGGTGAGCGGCAGCGTCACCCGGCGGAAGGTGGTCATCGCGGAGGCCCCGAGGTCGCGCGAGGCCTCGGCGAGCTCCGGGTTGAGGCGCGACAGTGGCGCATAGCAGGCCAGGATCACGAAGGGCAGGTAGTTGTAGACCAGCCCGGCGATCACCGCGCCCTCGGTATAGAGGAGCGAGGGCGGCTCGCCCCGGTAGCCGAGGATGCGCAGGAGCTGGGTCAGGAGGCCCTCGCGGTTGAGGAGCACGATCCAGGCATAGGTTCGGATGAGGTAGTTGGACCAGAAAGGCAGGACGGCGAGGAAGAGCAGCACGGGCTGCCAGCGTCGCGGGGCGGCCGCGATGGCGTAGGCGGCCGCATAGCCGGCGATGCCGGCGATCAGCGTCGCGGTGCCGGCGATACGGGCCGAGTTGAGAAAGATGCGGCTGTAGAGCGGGTCGAGGACGAGCGCGAAATTCTCCAAGGTGAGCGTGTAGTCGATGCCGCCATAGACGCCCCGCCGAAAGAAAGCGAGCGCCAGCACCAGCGCGCATGGCACCACCATGAAGAGGACGAGCCATGCCAGCGCGGGCGCCGTCGCCCACGCGGCGGAAGGACGAAGCGCCCGCATCGGTGGCCGCTCCCTACTGGGCCGCCTTGATCTCGCTGACCGTCTTGGAATAGTCGCGCTGGGCGTCGCCAACGTCGCGCAGCTGCTCGAAGCCGACCAACTCACCCACCGGCATACCCATGTTCGGGAACTTGGCCGTAAAGTCGGCCGGCAGGCTCTCCATGGCCGGCTTGTTGGGCACCTTATAGTCGATGTTCTGGGCGGCCCAGGCGTGATTCTTGGCGTCCAGCATGAAGTTGATGAACTCAAAGGCGGCGTCTTTGTTCTCCGAAGACTTCATCACCACCATGGTGTCCAGCCACAGGTCGGAGCCTTCCTTGGGGATCACGTATTTGATGGCCGGGTTCTCGGCTATTCCGTAGTTGCACCACCCGTCCCAGGCCTGCACGAGCACCGCCTCACCTGAGACCAGCTTGGAATAGAAGGTCGTGTCGTCATAGGCGAGCAGCGTCTTCTTGGCGTCGATCAGCAGGTCCCTGACCTCGGCGAGCTTGGCGGGATCGGTCTCGTTGACCGAATAGCCTTTGGCGAGCAGGCCGGCGGCAAGCAGCCAGCGGTCGGTGGCAAGCATGGTGGTCTTGCCCTTCAGGTCGTCTGAGGGCTGCAACAGGTCGTTCCAGGAGGTCGGCTCAGCCTTGACGAGGTCGGAGCGATAGCAAAGCCCAGTCGTGCCCCAGGTGTATGGCACGGAGAAGGTGTTTCCCGGATCGTAGGGAAGCTTGGTCGCCTCCGGGTAGAGATTGGCGAGATTCGGCACCTTCGCATGGTCGATCGGCTCGGTGAGGCCCAACTTGTTCAGCACCTCCGCGAAGGGAGACGAAACGAACACCACGTCATAGCCCTTGCCGCCCGACGCGACCAGCTTGCCCATGATTTCCTCGTTGGTGGCGTGGACGACCACCTCGGCCCCATTGCCGGTCGCCTTCTTGAACGCATCGACCGCATCCGGCGCCATGTAGCCGTCCCAGTTGGAGATCACGAGGTCGGCGGCGGAGGCCGAGAGCGGCGCGGCGACGGTGGCGGCCACGATGACGCCGGCGGCGGCGAGAGGGCGCTTCGCGCGGGCGAGAGGAAGGGTCATGTCGGATCTCCCATTTGGGCACGGCCGCAGCGGCCGTCCGGGTGCATTTTCGTCGGCCGAGCCGTGTTCGGCTTCGATGGCCGGTTCCCCAGCTTTTCTGTTGCAGCTGTCTGGATGACAGTATTATTCTCGAAAAAAGTACGTCAAGTCCAAAGTCGGAGAGGCGATTGCCCGGCAGCCCCCTGACCACCGAGCCGGTCCAGCAGAGTCAGACGCGCGCGAACAGCCGCCATATGGTGCTGGCTCAGCAAATCCTGGACATCGCGCGTCAGAGCGGCATGCGGCCTGGTGCACGGTTGCCCGAGCAGCAACTCGCCTCCTTGTGCAACGTTTCCCGCACGCCGGTGCGTGCAGCGCTGCGGCTTCTGGAAGGGCAGGGCCTGGCGGTGCGGGGCCGGCAGCAGGGCTTTCGCCTGGCCACGGAGACGGCCACGCCGAGGGCGCTGCTGACGGCGGTCGAGGACGATTTGGCGGGTGCGATCCTGCGCGACAGGCAGGCTCGCAGGGTCGACGAGACGGTCACTGCGGCCGGCTTGGCCAAACGATACGGCCAGTCCAGGAAGACGGTACTATACGCGTTGAAAGTACTATCGGAGGCCGGCGCTTTGTCGCGCGCGCCTGGCCAGTCCTTCGTTTTCCGCAGCTTGCCGGACGGACCCGAGGCGCGGGCAGAGAGCTACGAATTCCGGCTGCTGGTCGAGCCGGCGGCCATCCTGGCGCCGGGTTTCCGGCTCGACATAGCGGAGGCCACGGCTCTGCGCCGCGGCCATGAAGAGCTCCTCGCAGCCCCGGACGAAGCGTTTGGGGCCGCGGCGTTCCAGCGCCTGGACCTCGCCTTCCACCGGCTGGTTGGCGACGGTGCGGCGAACCGGTTCGTCGCTGAGTCGCTGGCAGTGCATCTCAAGCTGCGGGCTCTCCAGCCCGGCCAAGCCGGCGCCACGGTGCATCGCCTGCGGCAATCGCTGCGCGAGCACCTGGCCATACTCGACCAGCTTGAAAGCCGCCAATACGACGCGGCGGCGGACCTCATGCGCGTCCATTTGAGGCTATCGGGCGGCCCGCGGCCGCAGGCGACAGGCCGCGGCGTGCCGGCGCTGTTCGGCGGCGCCCCGATGCCCGAACGCGAGAGCACGCGTTGACGGCTCGCCAACTCACCGTCGCCTTGTTCCCGGAGGCGAGCTTCGGCGCTGCGCTCAATTGCGTCGGCATCGCGCAGGCGCTCAGGGAGCGGGGGGCGCGCCCGGTTTTCATTTGCCTGCAAGGCTTTTCGGGCGTCTTTTCGGACTACGGCTTCCAGGAGCATCACCTGACCGCCGGCGACCCGCTTACCAACCTCCAGCGCCAGAGCTCGTGGCAGGGTTTCGTCAAGCGTCATCTGCCGCATTTTCGGCTAAGCCCGGCCGACCAGTTGGAGACTTACGTGGCTCCGACTTGGGAGGCGATCGTCGACACGGTCGAGGCTGCCGAAACGCCGCTGCAGGCATTGCTGCGCGACATTTCCGCGGATGCGCTCGTGCTGGACAATGTGGCGATGTTCCCGGCGATCGCGACGGCCGGGGTGCCCTGGATCCGCGTCGTGTCCTGCGCCGAGACGGAGCTGCCCGACCCAGGCGTGCCGCCCTACCTCTCCGGCCTGCCGGTGGAAGACGAAGCGGCCTGCGCCGCCTTCCGCCGGCGCTATCTGGCGGCCGTCGCGCGGCCCCATGCGCGGCTCAACCGTCTGCGCGCCGTCGCGGGTCTGGGTCCCCTGCCGCCCGGCGAGTTCCTGGAGACCTCGCCGCATCTCAACCTCATGCTGACGCCGTCGATCGTGCGGCGGCCGCGCGCCGTGCCGCTCGACCCGGCGCTCTACATCTATCTCGAGGGATGCGTCCGCAGCGAGGGGCCCTACGAGATCCCGCCCTTTCCGCGCCATTTCGAGCCGTTGGTTTATGTCAGCTTCGGCAGCCTGGGCGCGACCGACGTCGCCCTGATGGAGCGGATGCTGGCTGTGTTTGCCGATGTGCCTGCGCGCTTTCTGGTCAATATCGGCGGCTTCCGCGACGCCTACCGCGCGGTGCCCGACAATGTGCACCTGGATTCCTGGTTCCCGCAGCCCTCGGTAGTCGCAAAGTCCGACCTCTTCATCCATCATGGCGGCAACAACAGCTTCTGCGAGGCGCTGCGCTTCGGGGTGCCATCGGTGGTGATGCCCTACTGCTGGGACGGCCATGACAATGCTAGGCGCGCCCACGAAGTGGGCGTCGGACGTTGCATCGACCGAGTCAATTGGACATCGGATCAACTTGGCGGGGCCGTGCTTTCGTTACTCGCCAACGCCTCGATGCGGCGCCGCCTTGCGAAAAACGCGGCACGCATGGCCGGGCAGCCGGGGCCGCAGGTTGCGGCCGCCGCGATCCTCGACCGGCTGTGAAGGAAGCCCAGAGGTTCGTTCACATCAGGTATCGCGCACCACTCGACTGAAAGATCCGTCACCTGGCCCTGCACTCGCGACAGATCCGATGCGAAACGGGGACTGTCGAGCTGATCCGGCATATGTCATGCATGAGAACGTCATTGGTTTCCGAATTCCGATTAGCTTGAAAGAATCCAGTCGATGGATCCGTCGTCTTCCGAGCGATCTCCGAGCGTGATCAGCAACAGGCAACTATCCTCGGGACGGACTCTGTGTCGGTCGCGTCTGCGCGCCTCGCGCTGAAGTTCGCAAGCGCCCTGCGAGAACTTAGGATGATTCACATTTGCCGGATGCGATCAAGTGTCCGCTTTGGGCCAGCAAGAGACTCTAATTCCACTTCGTTGAAAGTCTGCTATCGCATTCTATCCGCCGGTAGCAGACAGTCTGCTTTCGGCCCTAACGCGACTTTGAACAATCTCTGAGGCAATGACCGCTCATGGCGCAAAGCTGACGTCGACCTGCTGTCCAGCCCAGCTGCAACCGGCCAGCTAAGCCGCATACCCGATGGGATAGCGGCCCCCCAATCGATCCAGGTGGCGGCGGTTAGGGGTCTATGTGGGCCCCAAAGTTAACACCGGCGTCGCTTCGCAGCATTTCAAGAAAGGTCGGCAGG
>JBEVJK010000065.1:0-4064 GCA_040510195.1 Mesorhizobium sp.
CCGCCGATCTCGACGAGCTCGCCGCGGGAGATGATCACCTCACGTCCTGCACCGAGGGCGGCCAGCGAGACGAGCGTCGCCGCCGCATTGTTGTTGACGATGATCGCTGCGTCGGCGCCGGTCAGCCGACAGATCAGCCGCTCGGCGTGCGTGTCACGCCGCCCACGGCCGCCCTTGGCCAGGTCGTATTCAAGGTTCGTATAGCCAGACGCGAGGGCAGCGACTCGCGCCGTGGCGACCGCGGCGAGTGGCGCCCGGCCGAGATTTGTGTGGATGATGACGCCTGTTGCGTTGATGACGGCAACGAGCGAGGGGGCGTGGTCGGCGTCGAGGCGGGCGCGGACCGCGGCCTCCATGGTTTCCATCACCAGATCGAGACCGTCCGAATCGGCCAGCCGCATGCGGATGACCGACGCCTCGGCGCGAAGCGCGTCGACGACCGCGGCGCGGCCGTAGGTCGCTTCCAGCTCCCGCATCGCCTGGCGCTGGCGGAGCTGCTCGATCGAAGGAATGCTCCGGAAGCCTGACATCGAGGTTGATTGAACCACGAACTGTCGCACCCATGAAAGTTCTCCCTCCTTCGCTCGCTCCGCGAGCTTCGGAGGCCAACCTTCGCTTGGATCGAGGGCGAAGGTTGGTGAAACGCCGGTGGTCGTGACGCCAGCCGGATCGAAGCCTTGTAGAATAGAGGCTCATGAAACCGGCCGAATCCGGCACGCCCGCGAACGACAGCTCCCCTCCGGCGGTGGAGGTGCCGGACTATCGGCCGCTCGAACGCTTCTGGCCGTATCTCGATCTGCCGGAACAGCCGACCGACGAGGAGCTGGCGAATCTGGATCCGGCGCTGTCGGAAGCGCTCTTCGGGACGCCGCGGCGGCCGTTCTCCGTGACGCTCCAGTTCCCAGTGTTTGAAGGGCCCGACTATGCGCGCGCGCTTGAACTGGCGCGGGGGTCTGCCGAGTACCGAGAGATCGGTGAAGGCGCTGCTCGCCGTCATCGCGCGCGCTTCTATCCGCCCGATGCGCTGCGCCTCAGAACCCTCTTCGAGATCGTCGGCCGCCTGGACGCCTGCGATGTCCTCATTGACGATCGGCCGCTGCCGTACGCCAGAGAGCTCTGGCTGCCGCTGATGTGGTTCCTGATCTCCTGACGCAATTGGTCGATCCTCGATAGCATCCGCATGGCCGAACAGACAGACATCCAGAGAGACCTTCAGCTCCTGGCCGCCGACCTGAAGCGCCTCGAGGGCGAGTACAACATGTTTTTTTCGGGCCGGCTGCCGCGTCCGCCGTGGGAAACGCGCGGCCGGGTCGAAGCGATGGTCAAGCGTTACGATCGCGGTATGAGCATGGGCACCGGGGATCGATTCCGCTTCGAGATGCTGCAGTCGCGTTTCCAGTCGCTCGTCGAGCTATGGGACCGCGGGATCCGCTCGCGGGAAGAAGGACGTGCCGGCCCCTTCGCCCAGCCGCTGCCGAAGGTCGTGCCGAAGGCGGCCAAGCCGGCCGGAGGCAAAGTCGTCAGCGTCACCGCCTTTACCGATCCCGTGCGCGAGATGGACAAGCTTCACTCGCTCTACGATTCACTGATGGATGCGCGGCGGCAGCACGGCGAGGACGTCGTACCGTTTCACAAATTCGCGGCGCTGGTGAAGAGTCAGGTGTCGAAACTGCGCGACCAGGGGACACCGGAGGTCGCGTTCCGCGTCGCGGTCAAGGACGGGAAGGTCGCGTTTACTGTACGGCCGATGAAGGAGGCGAAAGATTCGAAAGAGTCGAAGGAGTGATGGCGGGGGAACTGGAGACCGGAACGCCTTGCGGCATTCCGGTCTCGTGCGGGAATTTAGCTGGGCTTCGTTACGTTGCCAGCCTGCTGGCCCTTGGGGCCATCGACGATCTCGAACTCGACCGCTTGTCCCTCCTCGAGCGTCCGGAAGCCATTGCCCTGGACGGCCGAGAAGTGGACGAATACGTCCGCCCCGCCTTCACGTTCAATGAAACCGTAACCCTTGGCGTTGTTGAACCACTTGACCTTACCTGTGATACGCATCGTCCATTTCCTGCCTTGCGAAGCCGCGGCGCATGGCGCCGCATCAGACCCATCCCCGGCACCTGCGCATGTTTGACATGGCAGTGGCCGTGGACACAAAAAAAGACCGCGAGTGCGCGGCCTCGACTTACGATAGCTGGCCTCCCAGCCAGGGGATATGGTAAGGGAATTTGCCTGTAAATGTCAAGTAAATCGCCAAATATGCGAGCAATTTTGAGTGTTTCGGACAAGGCCGGACTGGTTGAGCTTGGCCGGGGCTTGTCTGCCCTCGGGGTCGAACTCGTCTCGACCGGTGGCACCGCGACCGCGCTGGAGGCAGCCGGTCTCCCGGTCGTTGGCGTCTCCGACGTGACTGGCTTTCCCGAGATGATGGACGGGCGGGTTAAGACCCTGCACCCGGCCATCCACGCCGGCATCCTGGCGCGGCGGTCCCGCCCTGATGACCTCGAGGCGATCGCCCGGCATGGCATCACCCCGGTCGATCTCGTGGTCGTGAACCTCTACCCCTTTGCCAAGGCCGCTCAGAACCCCGAAACGCCCTTCGATGCGCTCGTAGAGGAGATTGACATCGGCGGCCCCAGCCTGGTGCGGGCGGCAGCCAAGAACTTCCGCGACGTCCTCGTCGTCGTGGACCCTGCGGACTATGCGCAGGTGCTCGAGCAGTTGGGGCGAAGTGGTGGCCCTGAGCTCGAGTTCCGCTTCGGATTGATGCGCAAGGCGTTCCAGCATACAGGCATGTACGACTCGATGATTGCCCTGACCATGGCGCAGGTGGAAGTTGCCGGGAGCGCTATGCGCCGGTCGCCGCTGTCGAGCGGCGATGGTCTGAAAGAGAAGCCTCTGCGCTACGGCGAGAATCCGCATCAGCAGGCGTCGTGGACGCCAGACCTCACCCAGTCCCTGCCAGGATGGACCATCCATCAGGGCAAGGAGCTTTCCTACACCAATCTTCTGGACCTCGACGCCGCGCTCCGGATCGCGCTGGAATTCCCGGAACCGGTGGGTGTCGTCATCAAGCACACCAATCCCTGCGGCGTCGCCTTGGGTACGACGATCGCCGAGGCCTACGTGCGTGCGCGCGAGGCCGATCCGCTCTCCGCGTTTGGCGGGATTGTCGGACTCAACCGGATCCTCGATGCCGAGGCCGCCCGCGCGCTGACCTCGACGTTCATTGAGGCCGTGATCGCGCCGGCGGTGGCCGAGGACGCCAGGCCGATTCTGGCCACCAAGACCAACCTTCGCGTCGCAACGACTGACTTTGCCCGCTTGGCGGCGCTCGACAGCGAGCGCGCCGAGGGTGATGCGCGGACGTTTCTCGGCGGAACGCTGAGGCAGGATCGCGACGTCGTCTCAGAGGCGCGCCTACCGTGGCCGCAGGACGACTTCCCGAAGGTCGTGACCAAACGCGCGCCGACTCCCGAAGAGTGGATGGCGCTTCGCTTCGCGTGGCGCGTCTGCGGTCACGTCAAGTCGAACGCCGTGATCTTCACCAGCGCTGACCGAACGCTGGCGGTTGGCGCAGGACAGATGAGCCGCGTCGACGCGGTCAAGGTCGCAGTCATGAAAGCTGCCGCCGGGGTGCTTGCGGGCTCAGTCGCTGCTTCCGACGCGTTTTTTCCATTCCGCGACGGTCTCGACGCCGTTGCCGATGCCGGCGCGACCGCCATCGTGCAGCCCGGCGGATCGGTCCGCGACGCCGAAGTTATCGCAGCCGCGGACGAGCGCGGCCTGACGATGGTCTTTACAGGAAGGCGACACTTCAGGCACTAAGGCTTGCAATTCTAAATGCTGATTGCTGAATGCTGAAGTGAATGATGAAGTGAGAATTGCGATCAAATGATGAATGAGGCAATGACGGCTTAGTGACGCCACTTCGCCCTTTACTTCAGCATTCAGCACTCAGCATTCAGCATTGGCTGGTGCTCCTTCTCGCCGTCTGTCCGTATTTCATCGATCTCGGCGGCTCGTCCATCTGGGATGCGAACGAGGCGTTCTATGTCGAGACGCCGCGCGAA
>JBEVJK010000066.1:0-20102 GCA_040510195.1 Mesorhizobium sp.
ACGGCCGCGTTCGCGGTGGAGAACTATATCGAGAATTTCGTGCAGGCGATCTTCGACAGCCTCGAGGGCTACAAGGGGAAGACGCTGGTGATCGGCGGTGACGGCCGCTACTACAACGACGTCGCCATCCAGAAGATCATCAAGATCGCCTCGGCCAACGGCTTCGGCGCGGCTTTGGTGGGGCAGGGCGGGCTGCTGTCGACGCCCGGTGCCAGCCACGTCATCCGCAAGCACAAGGCGTTCGGCGGGCTGGTGCTCTCGGCGAGCCACAATCCGGGCGGGCCGGAGGGCGATTTCGGCATCAAGTACAACATCGGCAATGGCGGTCCGGCGCCGGAGAAGATCACCGAGGCGATCTTCGAGAAGAGCAAGACGATCGCCCGCTATCGCATCGCCGACGTCCCGCCGGTCGACATCGACAAGATCGCTACCGCCAGCGCCGGCGACATGACGGTCGAGGTCATCGACCCGGTCGCCGACTATGCCGAGCTGATGGAGGAGCTGTTCGACTTCGCGGCGATCCGCGAGCTTTTCGCGGGCGGCTTCCGCATGCGCTTCGACGCCATGCACGCGGTCACCGGGCCCTATGCCAAGGAAATCCTCGAGCGCCGCCTGGGCGCGCCGGACGGCACCGCCCGCAACTTCCATCCGCTGCCCGATTTCGGCGGCCATCACCCCGACCCCAATCTGGTGCACGCCAAGCATCTCTACGACGAGATGATGGGTCCCCACGCGCCGGATTTCGGCGCCGCCTCCGACGGCGACGGCGACCGCAACCTGATCATCGGCCGGGGCATCTTCATCACCCCGTCGGACAGCCTGGCGATGCTCGCCGCCAACGCCCATCTGGCGCCCGGCTACCGCGCCGGGCTGAAAGGCATCGCCCGCTCCATGCCGACCAGCGGCGCCGCCGACCGGGTGGCGGAGAAGCTCGGCGTCGGCCTCTACGAGACGCCCACCGGCTGGAAGTTCTTCGGCAATTTGCTCGACGCGGGCCTCGCCACCATCTGCGGCGAGGAGAGCGCCGGCACCGGCTCCGACCATGTGCGCGAGAAGGACGGGCTGTGGGCGGTGCTGCTCTGGCTGAACATCCTCGCCGCCCGCCGCGAGAGCGCCAAGGCCATTGCCACCGGCCACTGGGCGACCTACGGCCGCAACTACTACTCCCGCCACGACTACGAGGAGGTGGCGACGGAGGCGGCCAACAAGCTCGTGGACGGCCTGCGCGGCAGGCTTTCGTCTCTGCCGGGCACGTCTGTCGGCGACCTCACGATCGCCACCGCGGACGACTTCACCTATGAAGATCCCGTCGACGGCTCGGTGAGCCGCCACCAGGGCATCCGCATCCTCTTCGAGGGCGGATCGCGGGTCGTCTTCCGGCTCTCCGGCACCGGCACCTCCGGCGCCACCTTGCGCGTCTACATCGAACGCTACGAGCCGCCGGACGGCGATCTCGACCAGGAGACGCAGGCGGCGCTGGCCGACCTGATCGCCGCCGCAGAGACGCTGGCCGGCATCCGCGCCACCACCGGCCGGGCCAAGCCGAGCGTCATCACCTGATGTCGGCGCCTGGGCGCGGGACCCCGCGCTTCGGAGCGACGACGACCGGGCGCGGCGTGCGCTTCGCCGCCTGGTCGGGCGCGGCCGAGCGGCTTTGGCTCTGCCTGTTCGACGCCTCCGGATCGCGCGAAACGGAACGGCTGGCGATGCAGGCAGAGGAAAATGGCGTGCACGCCGTGACCGTCCCCGGTCTGTCCGCCGGCGCCCGCTATGGCCTGCGCGCCGACGGCCCCTGGGACCCTCAGGCGGGGCTTTGGTTCGACCCGGGCAAGTTGCTGGTCGACCCCTACGCGGTCGAGATCGACCGGCCCTATGCCTACGATCCGCGCCTGGCGGCGCCGCGCGGCGAGGCCGGCGATACGGCGCCGCTCGTGCCCAAGGCCCTGCTTCGCGACCTGGCGCCGCCGATTGCGCCGCGCCCGCCGCTCTTTCGCCCCGGCGGCCTCGTTTACGAGCTTTCGGTGCGCGCCTTTTCCCGGCTTCATCCGGACATTCCCGAGAAACTCCGCGGCACGGTCGGCGCTCTGGCACATCCGGCGATCCTCGACCATCTCCTCCGCTTGGGCGTCGGCGCCGTCGAGCTGATGCCCATCACCGCCTGGATCGACGAACGCCATCTCGGCCCGCTCGGCCTCACCAATGCCTGGGGTTACAACCCGGTCACCTTCATGGCGCTCGATCCGCGGCTCGCGCCGGGCGGCATCGCCGAGCTCAGGGACACCGTCGCCGCCTTGCGGCAGGCCGGCATCGGCGTCGTCCTCGACGTCGTCTTCAACCACACGGGGGAGGGCGACGAAAAGGGCCCGACGCTGTCGCTGCGCGGCCTCGACAACCTCTCCTATTACCGCCATCGGCCCGACGATCCGGGGGCGCTTGTCAACGACACCGGCACCGGCAACACGCTGGCCACGCAGCACCCGGTGGTGATTGAGATGATCCTCGACGCGCTTCGGCACTTCGTGACGCAGGCCGGCGTCGACGGCTTCCGCTTCGACCTTGCCACCGTGCTCGGCCGCGGCGAGGAGAGCTTCGCCCGAGACGCGCCGCTGCTTGCGGCAATGCGCGCCGACCCGCTGCTTGGCGACCGCGTGCTGATCGCCGAACCGTGGGACGTCGGTCCCGGCGGCTACCAGCTCGGCAATTTCGGAAAGCCCTTCCTGGAGTGGAACGACCGCTTTCGCGACGACGTCCGCCGCTTCTGGCGCGGCGATGCCAGCATGATCGGCGGCCTCGCCAGCCGGCTGGCCGGCTCTTCCGACGTCTTCGGCGGCTCGCAGCGCGCTGAAGACACCCGCACAGTCGACTTCCTGGCCGCCCATGACGGCATGGCGCTGGCGGACCTGGTCGCCTACAAGGCCAAGCGCAATGAGGAAAATGGCGAAGGCAACCGCGATGGCCGGGCAGACGAGCTGTCCTGGAACTGTGGCGAGGAAGGCGACAGCGCGGCTTCGAAGGTGCGCGACGCCCGCCGGCGTGACGTCAAGGCGCTGCTCTCCACGCTGTTTGCATCGCGCGGCACCATCATGTTGACCGCCGGCGACGAGTTCGGCCGCAGCCAGCGCGGCAACAACAATGCCTATGCCCAGGACAATGGGACGACCTGGCTCGACTGGCAGGGCCGCGACCGCGAGCTGGAGGCCCATGCGACGGCGCTCGCCGATCTGCGCCGTGCCTTCGCCTGCCTTTCGGACACGGCCTTCCTGACCGGCGCGGCGGGACAAGACGGCCTGCCCGACGTCGAATGGCTGTCGGAGCTCGGGCGCCCGCTGTCGGAAGGCGACTGGAACGATCAGAAACGGGCCCGCCTCGCCATGCTGCTGGCACGATCCGCCGGCGGCCGTCTGGCCGTTATGGTGAATGGCGACCGTCGCGGAACCGTTTTCACGCTTCCCGAACGCGACGGGTTCCGCTGGCAGCTTTCCGCCGCGGCCAGTCCCGGCGCGGCCGCGGTCGCCGACCTGCCAGTGTTCCGCTTGCCCGGCCGAACGGTCGCCTTCGCCGAGGAGGGCCCCGCGTGATGTTCGAAGCAAGCTTGAGAGGGTCGCCATGACCGACAAGGATTGGTGGCGCGGCGCGGTCATCTACCAGATCTACCCGCGTTCCTTCCAGGACTCGACCGGCGACGGCAGCGGCGACCTTTCGGGCATCGCGAGCCGCCTCGGCCATGTGGCCTCTCTCGGCGTCGATGCGATCTGGCTGTCGCCCTTCTTCAAGTCGCCGATGGCCGACATGGGCTACGACGTCGCCGACTATTGTGCCGTCGACCCCATGTTCGGAACCCTCGACGATTTCGACGCGCTGGTGGCGGAGGCGCACCGCCTGGGGCTCAAGGTGATCATCGACCAGGTGCTCTCCCATACATCGGACCAGCATCCCTGGTTCGTGGCCAGCCGCGCCTCGCGCGACGGCGACAAGGCCGATTGGTACGTCTGGGCCGAGGCCAAGCCTGACGGCACGGCGCCCAACAACTGGCTGTCGGTGTTCGGCGGCCCGGCCTGGGAGTGGGACAGCACGCGCCGGCAATACTACCTCCACAACTTCCTCACCTCGCAGCCCGACCTCAACCTCCACAATCCGGTGGTGCAGGACGCGCTCCTCGCCGCCGTCCGCTTCTGGCTCGACCGCGGCGTCGACGGCTTCCGCCTCGACGCCGTCAACTACTGCTTCCACGACGCCAGCCTGCGGGACAACCCGCCGCTGGTGAAGCCCGCCGGCAGCGGCGACGTGCCCGAGACCAACCCCTACGGCTTCCAGGACCATCTCTACGACAAGACGCAGCCGGAGAACCTCGGCTTCCTCCAGCGGTTCCGCGCCCTGCTCGACGGCTACGAGGCGCGCGCCTCGGTCGGCGAGGTGGGCGATGGCGAGCGCTCCCTGCGCACCGTCGCCGCCTATACCGGCGGCGGCGACAAGCTCGACATGTGCTACACCTTCGATCTGCTCGAACCCGCTTTCTCCGCCCAGCACGTCAGGAGCAAGGTCGAGGCGTTCGAGACGGCGGTCCGCGACGGCTGGGTGTGCTGGGCCTTCTCCAACCACGATGTCGTGCGCCACGTCAGCCGCTGGGCCCCCGAAGCGGCCGACCTCGATGCGGTCGCCCGCTTCTCCATCGCCCTTCTTTCGGCGCTCCGCGGCTCGATCTGCCTCTACCAGGGCGAGGAGCTCGGCCTGCCGGAGGCCGAGCTCGCCTTCGAGGACCTGAGGGACCCCTACGGCATCCGCTTCTGGCCGGGCTTCAAGGGTCGGGACGGCTGCCGCACGCCGATGGTGTGGCAGGCGGCCCGCCCGCATGGCGGCTTCTCCACCGCCGCCAGGACCTGGCTGCCGGTGCCCGAGGCGCATCTGGCCCGCGCTGTCGACCGTCAACAATCCGATCCGGACTCGGTGCTTTCTGCCTATCGCCAGGCGCTCGCCTTCCGCCGCGCCCACGAGGCGCTGCGCTCAGGCTCGATCGCCTTCCAGGCGGCGCCCGAGCCCGTGCTGGCCTTCGTCCGCCGGACGGCAGGCGAGGCGCTGCTGTGCGTGTTCAACTTCGCTGCTTCGCCCGCCGAATGGGTGCCGCCCGCCAGCCTCGGCCCGGTCGCCCGCCTCGACTTCCCCGGCGCAGGCCGGCTCGTCGCCGACAGCGTCGAGCTGCCGGCCTACGGCGTCTTCTTCGCCCGCCTCGACACCGGCCCTGCCACGGCCTGACGCGGCGAAAGCATGTGGCTCCAAAGGCTCGCGCCCGACGCGCCGCGGCCCGTAGGACTGCCGTCGCGCGCAACTTTGTTGCCCAGGCCGCTTGTACAATCAAACCGTGTTGCCATGGTCGCTTCTGTGGTGATAATCGCCCCCAGCGCCGGCTCATGCCGGCCACACAAAACGGGAGTGTGTCTCATGAATAAATTCCTCAGGGCGACGATGCTCGCCACGAGCCTCGTCGTTGCGGGCGGCGCCTTGATGACGCCGGCTTTCGCCGAAGTGGTCTACAACCGCGGCAACTCCGCCGATCCGGAGTCGCTCGACCCGCACAAGACCTCGACCGTCTACGAAGCCCACATCCTGAGGGACTTGTTTCAGGGCCTTGTGATGCAGGATCAGAAGGCCGACTTGATCCCCGGCGCCGCAGAGAGCTGGACCGTTTCGGACGACGGTCTGGTCTACACCTTCAAGCTTCGCCAGGGCGGCACCTGGTCGGACGGCAGCCCGGTCACCGCCGACGATTTCGTCTACTCCTTCCGTCGCCTGGAAGATCCGGCCACGGCCGCCGAATATGCCTCCATGCTCTACGTCATCAAGGGGGCCGAGGAAGCGAACACCGGCAAGGGCAAGCTGGAGGACATCGCCGTCAAGGCGATCGACCCCTCGACGCTGGAGGTCACGCTCAAGGCGCCGACGCCCTATTTCCTGGAGATGCTGACCCACCAGTCGGCCTATCCGGTCAACAAGGCCTCGATCGACAAGCTCGGCGCCGACTGGATCAAGCCGGGCAACCTCGTGTCCAACGGCGCCTTCACGCTGGCCGAGTTCGTGCCCAACGACCACATCAAGCTGGTCAAGAACCCCAAATTCTTCGACGCCGCCAACATCAAGATCGACGTCGTCAACTACATTCCCACCGAGGACCGCTCGACCGCCATCAAGCGCTTCGAGGCCGGCGAGCTCGATTCCAACGACGACATCCCGACCGAGCAGCTGGCCGAGCTCAAGACCAAGTTCGGCGACCAGCTGAAGATCGGGCCCTATCTCGGCACCTACTACTACTCGATCAAGACCGACAAGGAGCCCTGGTCGAACCCGAAGCTGCGCGAGGCCATCTCGATGGCCATCGACCGCGACTTCCTGGCCGAGAAGGTGTGGCAGAACGCCATGCTGCCCGGCTACTCCATGGTGCCGCCCGGCATCGAGGGCTACACGCCGGCGGTCGCCAAATATGCCGACATGTCGCAGATCGACCGCGAGGAGGCGGCGGAGAAGATCCTCCAGGAGCTCGGCTACGGACCCGACAAGCCGTTGAAGATGGAGATCCGCTTCAACACGTCGGAGAACCACAAGAACACCGCCATCGCCATCCAGGAGCAGCTGAAGCCGCTGGGCATCGAGGTGTCGCTGATCAACACCGACACCAAGACCCACTACGCCCATCTGGAGCAGAAGGGCGACTACGACGTCGCGCGCGCCGGCTGGATCGCCGACTACAAGGATCCGGAATCCTTCCTCGGCATCTCGCGCAAGGCGAGCGGCAACAACTACTCCAACTACAACAGCCCCGCCTATGAGGCGGCCATGGACAAGGCTGCCGCGGCAGGCGGCAAGCCCGAGGAGCGCATGAAGGACCTCGCGGCGGCCGAGCGCATCCTGATCGACGACCTCGGCAACATCCCGCTGCTCTATTACAGCTACAAGAACCTCGTTTCGCCGAAGCTGAAAGGCTTCGACCAGAACGTGATGGACGTGCATCCGACGCGTTTCGTCAGCAAGGAATAGTCCCGGATCGGCTGCCGCCCCGCGCGGGCGGCGGCCCGCTCCGTTTCCTCCGGGGACCCTTCCATGCTGATCTACGTGTTCAGGCGGTTCCTGACCGCCATACCGACGCTATTCGTCATCGTCACGCTGGCCTTCTTCCTGATCCGCGTGGCTCCCGGCGGCCCGTTCAACCAGGAGCGCGGCCTGAGTCCGGAAATCCGCGCCAACCTGGAGGCGCAGTTCGGTCTGAACGATCCGCTCTGGGTCCAATATCTCAATTATCTCAACAACTTGCTGCACGGCAACTTCGGCCCCAGCTACAACCTGCCCGACTTCACGGTCACCGAGCTGTTCGCCGCCGGCCTGCCGATCTCGGTGCAGCTCGGCGCCTCGGCGCTGGTGCTGGCGCTGCTCCTGGGCAGCATGCTCGGCATCGTCGCCGCGCTCTATCAGAACCGCCCGGGCGACTACGCGGTGATCGCGCTCGCCACTGCCGGCAGCACGATCCCCACCTTCGTCATCGCGCCGGTGATCCAGCTCGTCTTCGGCCTCTCCTGGAAGCTCCTGCCGATCGGCGGCTGGGGCGACGGCGCCTTCCTCAACAAGATCGGCCCGGTGATCACGCTGGCGCTGCCGCAGATGGCGATCGTCGCCCGGCTGATGCGCGGCTCGATGATCGAATCGCTGCGCTCCCACCACATCCGCACCGCCCGCGCGCTCGGCCTCTCCGACTGGTCGGTGGTGGTCAAGCACGCGCTGCGCGGCGCCGTGCTGCCCATCATCTCCTTCGCCGGACCGGCCGCCGCGGCGCTGCTCACCGGCTCGATCATCGTCGAGACGATCTTCTCCATCCCCGGCGTCGGCCGCTATTTCGTCGAGGCCGCGCTCAACCGCGACTATACGCTGGTGATGGGCACGGTCGTGGTCATCGCCCTCTTCACCATCGTCTTCAACCTGATCGTCGACATCCTCTACGCCGTCGTCGACCCGCGGGTGCGCTATGACTGAGCTCGCCGCGGGCGAAGCGCCCGTCCGCCTGGTCGCCGGCCGCTCGCTGTGGAGCGACGCTTGGTCCCGCCTGCGCGCCAACAAGGCTGCGATGGCGAGCCTCGTCTACCTCGTGGCCATGACCATCGCCTGCATCGTCGGGCCGTTCTTCGTGCCGCATCTCTACACCACCATCTATCCCGACTATGTGCGCACCCCGCCGAGCCTGTCGCCCTATCCGACCGAGGCGACGGTGGAGAGCTCGCTTTCCGACGCCGCGAAGCGGATGCGTGCCGACATCAAGGAGTGGCACCGCGAGGGCGACCGGATCTACGTCACGCTCACCTCCTCGCGCGAGATCGACGAGCGCAACGTGCGCTACCTCGACCGCTCCGACACCTTCGACGACTCCCGGGTCGAGGGCGTCCTGGAAGGCGGCCACGAGATGGTCATGAGCGCCACGATCAAGCAGCAGTACTTCCTCTTCGGGACCGACAACACCGGACGCGACCTGTTGTCGCGAACGCTCATCGCCGGGCGCATCTCGCTCGCCATCGGCCTGCTCGCAGGCGTCGTCGCGGTGGTCATCGGCGTGATCTACGGGGCCACCGCCGGCTTCCTCGGCGGCAAGACCGACGAGGTCATGATGCGCATCGTCGATGTGCTCTATTCGCTGCCCTTCATCTTCTTCGTCATCATGCTGGTGGTGTTCTTCGGCCGCAATTTCATCCTGATGTTCCTCGCCGTCGGCGCCGTGCTGTGGCTCGACATGGCCCGCATCGTCCGCGGCCAGGCCCTGTCGCTGCGCCGACAGGAGTTCGTGCAGGCGGCCGAGGCGATGGGCGTCTCGCCGCGCGGCATCCTGCGCCGCCACGTCATCCCCAATCTCCTGGGCCCGGTGGTGATCTACATGACCTTGCTCGTCCCGCAGGTGATCCTGCTCGAGAGCTTCCTGTCCTTCCTGGGCCTCGGCGTGCAGGAACCCATGACCAGCTGGGGCGTGCTGATCTCGGCCGGCGCCAAGAACATCGGCAGCGCCAACTGGCTGCTGCTCTACCCCGCCTTCTTCCTCGTCTCGACGCTGTTTGCGCTGAATTTCATCGGCGACGGGCTGCGCGACGCGCTCGACCCGAAGGACCGCTAGCATGGCGACGGCCACCGACCCGCAGACCGTCCTCGAGGTGCGCGACCTCCACGTTCGCTTCCGCACCCTCGACGGCATCGTCGAGGCGGTGAAAGGCATCGGGCTCACGGTTGCCGCCGGGGAGACCGTCGCCATCGTCGGCGAGTCCGGCTCGGGCAAGAGCCAGACGATGATGGCCGCGATGCGCCTGCTCGCCTCCAACGGCGAGGCTCGCGGCGTGGTGGACTATCGCGGGCATAACCTCCTCAAGCTCCCCAAGGCGGCGCTCAACCGGGTGCGCGGCCGCCGCATCACCATGATCTTCCAGGAGCCGATGACCTCGCTCGACCCTCTCTACACGGTCGGCAACCAACTGATCGAACCGATCCGCCGCCATCGCGGACTCGGTGCTGCCGCCGCACGGACGGAGGCGCTGCGGCTTCTGGAGCTGGTCAAGATCCCCGAACCCGAGCGGCGGATGGGCTCCTATCCGTACGAGCTGTCGGGCGGCCAGCGGCAGCGGGTGATGATCGCCATGGCGCTCGCCAACGACCCCGACATCCTGATCGCCGACGAGCCGACCACCGCGCTCGACGTGACCATCCAGGCGCAGATCCTGTCGCTGCTCGCCGAGTTGCAGAAGAAATTCGGCATGGCCATCGTCTTCATCACCCACGATCTCGGCATCGTTCGCCGTTTCGCCAACCGCGTCTACGTCATGCGGCGCGGCGAGGTGGTGGAGCACGGGCCGACCGAGCAGGTTTTCACCGCGCCGTCGCATCCCTACACCAAGATGCTGCTGGCCGCCGAGCCGACCGGCCGCAAGGCGCCGCCCGAGCCCGACGCGCCGGTGCTTCTCCAGGGCCACAATGTGGAGGTGGTCTTCCGCCTCGGCGGCGGCTTCCTGGGCGGCGCGCCGATGCTGCTCAAGGCCGTGGACCGCATCAGCCTGTCGCTGCGTGAGGGCCAGACCATCGGCGTCGTCGGCGAGTCTGGCTCCGGCAAGTCGACGCTCGGGCGTGCGTTGCTGCGCCTCTTGCCGAGCGAGGGGGTCATCCGCTTCGAGGGGCGCGACATCTCCCATACCGATCGCCGCGCCATGCGCCCGCTGCGTCGCGAGCTGCAGCTCGTCTTCCAGGACCCGTTCGGCTCGCTTTCGCCGCGCAAGACGGTCGGCCAGATCGTCACCGAGGGGCTGCTCGTGCACGAGCCGTCGCTGTCGGGCCGCGAGCGCGACCGCCGCGCCAGCGCCGCGCTGGAGGAGGTCGGCCTCGACCCGGTGATGCGCAACCGCTATCCGCACGAATTCTCGGGCGGCCAGCGACAGCGCATCGCCATCGCCCGTGCCATAATCCTCAAGCCGAAGGTGGTGGTGCTTGACGAGCCCACCTCGGCGCTCGACCGCTCGGTGCAGAAGCAGATCGTCGAGCTCCTGCGCAACCTGCAGAAGGAGCACGACCTCTCCTACCTCTTCATCAGCCACGACCTTGCCGTGGTGCGCGCCATGGCCGATTATCTGATCGTCATGAAGCAGGGCCAGATCGTCGAGCAGGGGCCGACCGACGACGTGTTCGACAACCCGCGCGAGACCTACACGCGAACGCTGATGGCCGCCGCCATGGACCCCACGCACTTCCGGTTGAGCGCGTAAGGGCCGGGGGCACGAGGGGAGGGGGCAGGTGTACACGCTCTACGGGGGTGACTTCACCCGCGCGACGCTCGTCCAGTGGCTGCTCGACGAGGGCAGGATCGAATACGAGCTCAGGAAGGTCGATATCCTGAAGGGCGAGCACCGCACCGCTGCATTCCTCGCCATCAACCCTGCCGGCATGGTTCCGGTGCTGGTGACGCCCGAGGGTGTCGCGCTCCACGAGGTGGCTGCCCTGATGCTCTACCTGGCCGACCGGCACCGGCTCGCGGAGCTCGCGCCGTCGGTGACCGACCCCGACCGAGGTGCCTTTCTCTCGGCGGTCTTCCACGTCGCGAGCGACATCCAGCCCGAGATGAAGCGCTTCCATTTCCCGCACCGCTTCTCGCTGAGGCGAGAAGACGACGCCGCGGTTCAGGACATGGCGAAATCGCTCGTCCTGAGCCGCCTGGGCGTCGTCGACGCCAGGCTGCAGGCGCGGGGCCCCTTCCATCTGGGGGAGCGCTTCTCGCTGGCCGACTTCTATCTGAGCTTCTGGATCGCCTATCTCGACCGCCAAAGCGCGTGCCGGCAGTTCCCATCCATTTCCAGGCTCTACGAGCTCGTTCGATCGCGCCCGCTCGCCGCACGCCATCTGGAGGAGACCGAGCGGGCGGCCGACGAATACGCTCGGCTGATGAGGGAGACGCCCGGCGGCGTCATCGCCTGAGCCGGGGCCGCGTTCAGCCAAGCAGGATGAGCATCAGATAGGCGGCGAACAGCACCAGGTGCACCGCGCCCTGCATGATGTTGGTGTGCCCGCTGGCGAAGGTCACCATGGCGACGGCCAGCGTCAAGACGAGCATCAGAAGGTCGGTGCCGGTCACCCCCAGCACCAGCGGATGGCCGATCGCCAGGGCCACCAGGATCATCGTCGGCACGGTCAGCCCGATCGTCGACAGCACCGAGCCCAGGAAGATGTTGATCGAGCGCTGGATCTCGTTGTGCGCCGCAGCGCGCACCGCGCCCACCGCCTCGGGCGTCGCCACCATCAGGGCGATCAGCACGCCGCCGAGGGCCGCCGGCATGTGCACCGTCTCGATGAGATAGTTCACCGGCGCCGCCAAGCGCTCGGCCAGGAAGACCACCGGCGCCAGATAGGCGACCAGCAGGGCCGCATGGTAGGGCACTCCGTGCTCTGCCGCCTCCGCATGCCGGCCGGGGACCTCTCCATAGACGAAGAAGTCCCTGTGGCGCCCCGTCTGGGTGGCGACGAAGACGGTGTAGAGCACGAGGGACGTCGCCACCAGGAACACCTGTTGCGCGCCCGAAAGCGCCGGCGTGTCCGGCTCGCCGGCGAAGGTGGGCAGCACCAGGCTCAGCACCACCAGCGGGATGATGGTGCCCAGATACGCGTTGGCGCCCTGCAGATTGTAGTGCTGCTCCTGGTGGCGCCAGCCGCCGAGCAGCAGCGACAGCCCGACCATGCCGTTGAGGATGATCATCACGACGGCCAGCATGGTGTCCCGGGCCAGCGTCGGGTTCTGCTGGCCATGCAGCATGACCGCGGCGATCGACACCACTTCGATCAGCGTCACCGAGATGGTCAGAATCAGCGTCCCGTAAGGCTCGCCGAGCAGCATGGCCAGGCGATCCGCATGGCGGACGGCCGAAAGCGCCGAGCCGAGCGTGGCGGCAAGCAGCCAGGCCAGCAGGAGGGAGAGCGCCACGCCCGACTCCACGCCGTCCACGAAGTCCTCGCCGAGCAGGACGAGCGCCAGGCACGACCCGTAGGCGACGAGAAGAAACCATTCCCTGCGCAGGAAGGCCATCGGGTCGGCCGCCCGTTCCGGCCTCAAGCGCGGCCCTTCCATCCGGCGACGGTCCTGTCCATGGCGGCAACCCTCTCCTGCGCGATCATGCCAGAGATCGGCGCCGGCATCCAAGAGGGCCCTCGCACCGGCGACGGCCGCAGGCCGGCTGAGCCCGCCGATCGCGGGTGGTTGGGGTAATCGGCGGGCTCTTGGTCCGCCGAATCGAGAGGTTTGGCGGGCGCCGGCCGCCGTCGAGGACGAGCGGCCAGATGGTTAACATATGGCAACTAGTCAATATGGTCTAGATCAAATGGGTAGTCTGCTGTTTAGGACTGCTCCCGCAGTTCGTCCAGCCGTTGCCTGATCTGTTCGGCGCGTTCGGCGAGCTCGTTGAGATAGGTTGCGCTGGGCATCGTTTCTTGAGCCGAAAGCTCGCGGATTTCGTCGGCGATCCGCCGTTCTTCCGCTTCGAGCCTCTCGATTTCCTCCTGGTCGTCGCCCATCGTCATCTGCCTCGCGAGTTCGTCGCCGATGAGCCAAAGTGGCCCCTTCCGGCGCACCTGGCAAGACCAACGGTTGAAAGTCCGAGTTTCCGCTTGCGGGGAGCAAGTCTTGCGTAAGATGTTCTCGATGGGAACGAGACAAGCGACCGTGGAGGCGCGATGACCGGGCTGGCCGAGCGGGACGGCAGCGTCGCGGAGCCTTTGGCGCCGGTCGCGCCGGCTCGCTCGGCGCTGGCCGCATGGGCCAAGCCGCTGCGCGTTCACCTGAGCGTGGTCATCGTCGCGCTGCTGATCGCCATCTCCGCGCCGCTGATGTGGCTGACCTACTCGCAGGGCACGCGCGAGGCCATCGACGCTGCGGAAAGCCAGATGCGGCTGCTCAGCCAGCAGGCGACCAGCCTCTACGAAGCGATGCTTTCCGACGGGGCCTCGGTCGTCAAGATGGCCTCTGTGCTGCCCTCGATGGCCGCCGAGCCGCCTGCCTTCCTCGATGCCAAGAAGGCCTTCATGATGGAGGCGCTGAAGGGTTCGGTCCATCTCGACGGGGTCTACGCCGGCTATCCCGGCGGCTCCTTCGTCCAGCTCATCGATGTCGAGCGCAACGAGCGCTGGCGGCACGACGTTGCAGCGCCGGCAGCCACCGCCTTCGCCATGCGCATCGTGCTGCGCACCGCCCAGGGCGTCACCTCGACCTGGCAGTTCCTCGACCGGGCAGGCGCCGTGCTCGACGAGCGCGTGACCGCCGATGCCTCCTACGATCCGCGCCGCCGCCCCTGGTACCGCGCCGGGCTCGGCGCCCCCGGGCCGGTGTCGCTCGGCCCTTACGTGTCGGCCAGCACCAACTCGCTGACTTACTCGGTCGCCATGCCGATGGCGGCCGACCCGGCGATCGTGCTGGGCGCTGACGTGCTGATCGAGACGATCGGTCATCTCCTGGCGGAACGGGCCGTGTCGGAAAACGCCGTCGGCTTCGCCTTCGACGACGATGGCACGCTGATTGCCCACTCCGACCCTCAGGTCATGGCCCGCCTCGTCGACTCCTATCTCGGCGCCGCCCGCGCCGATGCGTCCGCGGAAGGGCGCGACCCTACGCTGGCCGCCGTGCGCGGCCTGCTTGCCGGCGGCCGGGAGGATGGCATCGTCGAGTTCGATGTCGCTGGCAGTCCCTATCTGGCGCGCCTTTCCTCGACCGCCACCTCCGGGCTGCTCGACGGCAACCGCATCGTCGTCGCGGCGCCGCTGGCCGACTTCACGGCCGAAAGCATCCGCCTCGTGCAGAAGACGGTGGCGATCGCGGCCGTGCTGGTGCTGGCCGGCGTGCTGGTCGCCCTGGCCCTGGCGCGGCTGATCAGCCGGGCGCTGGTGGCGCTTGCCGACGACGCCCGCCACATCGGCAACCTCGACTTCCAGGGCGCGCCCGTCCGCCACTCCTGGATCAGCGAGATCAACCTTTTGGCCGGTGCGCTCGGCTCGGCCCGCGACGCCATCCGCACCTTCGCCCTCTACGTCCCGCGCGAGCTGGTGCGGCGCATCGTGGCATCCGGCCAGGCCGAGGCCGGTCGCGCCGTGCGCCAGGAGGTGACGATCCTCTTTACCGACATCCAGGACTTCACGACCATCTCAGAGCGCCATTCGCCGGAGGACGTGGTCGACATGCTGACCGGCTACTTCCAGCGCATGAACGAGATCGTCGAGCGCAACAACGGCATTATCGTGCAGTTTCTGGGCGATTCGGTCTATGCCATGTGGAACGCGCCGATTCCCGACGAGCACCATGTGCGTGCCGCCTGCCGCTGCACCCTGGAGCTCCGCCAGGCGGTCGACGACTTCAACGCCGCCGCCCGCCTGGCGGGCCGGCCGCCGCTGGTGACGCGCTTCGGCCTCCATACGGGCATCGCCGTGGTCGGCAGCGTCGGGGCCGAGGCGCGGCGACAGTATACGGCGATGGGCGATACGGTGAACGTCGCCTCGCGCCTCGAAGGGATGAACAAGGCCTTCGGCACGTCGATCCTGGTGAGCGCCACCATCCGCAGCCGCTGCGAACGCGCGTTCCGCTTCCGCCCGCTGGGCCAGGCGCATGCCAAGGGCCGCGAGGAGGACATCGAGGTCTACGAACTGGTCGGCTTCGCCGAGAAATAGGCCTGCTTCAGAACCCGCAGTCGGTTGGTCGCGCCGTGTTGACGCTGGCGATGCGGCCGTCGGTCGTCACCACCCGCGCGCAGGTCTTCGTCGCTGCGTTCCACCAGAAGGCGATGGGGTCTTGCCTGCGCGCGGACACATAGCCGCGGGACTGCAGCTGCGCGTCGCCGGCGGCCGGCGTCCCCACCAGGTCGGCCAGGTCCGCAGGTGGCGGTCCGGGCGGCGGGGGCACGACCGCCTCTGGAGTGGCCTCGGTCGGCCCCTTGGTTTCGCAGCCGCTCAGCGCCGCAAGCGCGATGACTGCTGCCGTCAGTGCCAGTCTCATGGTCCCTCCCTCGGGTTGGGCCCCCCGCCCGACAGGCAATTTCAGCCACCAAGCACGGCGGCATGGCGGCACCATGGCGACAGCCCGCCAAAGCCGGGCCGACCTACTCATTCTTGCTGAACGCTCATTCAGAACGACAAGAAATTTATATTTGAAACCAGAGATATGGTGGGCGATGCAGGGATTGAACCTGCGACCCCACGCGTGTGAAGCGTGTGCTCTCCCGCTGAGCTAATCGCCCGTCCGCCGGCCTCAAAGGCCGGAAACTGCGGCGATATAGGGGAGGGCCGCCCGGCAAGTCAAGGCGAAGGCGCCGGCCGCCGCGGATTTTCGCCCGCCGCACCGGCAGCGATCAGCCGCCCGACGAGTTCCACGGTCAGCGCATCGAAATGCGAGATGACCTGCGACGGCTCGAATTCCCGCACATGGCGGTCGGTGTAGCCGAAGTCCACCGCAACGACCGGGATGCCGGCGGCCTTGGCCGTGTCGATGTCGGTCCTCGAATCGCCGACCATCAGCGCCCGCTCGGGATCGCCGCCGGCCTTGGCGATGGTCTCCACGAGGTGGCGGGGGTCGGGCTTGCGGAAGGCGAAGGTGTCCTGGCCGCAGATCGCCGCGAAGTGACGGGCCATGCCGAGCCCCTCGACCAGCCGCCGCGAGAACCCTTCCGTCTTGTTGGTGCAGATGGCGAGCAGGTAGCCGGCCGCTTCCAGCCTGGCAATCGCGTCGAGGACACCCGGATAGGGCACCGAGCGCCCGGGCAGATTGGCGCCGTAGTGTTCGAGGAAGAGGCCGTAGAGGCGCTCGTGCTCGGCCGCCGGCAGGGCGCGCCGCGCCATCGCGAAGGCGCGCTCGATCAGCGCCTTGCCGCCTTGGCCGAGATGGGTGCGGAAGCCCGTCGGATCGGCCGCGCCGAGCCCGCCGACGGCAAGACTGTGGTTGAGGCTGTCCATCAGATCCGGGGCGGTATCGACCAGCGTTCCGTCGAGATCGAACACCACGATCGGCTGCAACGGCATCTCCTCGCTAAGCTTTCGCGCCGCCGCATAGCCTGCGGTCTTCGCCGTGGCAAGCGAAAGCTGGCTCGTGGCCGGCGTGCCCGCTTTGCCGCCGCTGCCAAAGCTGCTACCAGCGGACCGCCGCAACGGAGGGAAGCGCCGATGGACGCAAAGGCCCTGAAGATCGAAGCCGCGCGCGCCGCGCTCGGCTATGTGGAGCCCGGCATGCGGCTCGGCATCGGCAGCGGCACGACTGCAGAAGCGTTCGTGCGGCTGCTGGCAGAGCGGGTCGTCGGCGGCCTCGACGTCATCGGCGTGCCGACCTCGGAACGGACCGCCGCGCTCTGCCGCGAGCTTGGCGTGCCGCTGCGGACGCTGGACGAGATGCCGGAGCTCGACCTCACCGTCGACGGGGCCGACGAGGTCGCGCCCGACCTCACCTTGATCAAGGGCGGTGGCGGGGCGCTGCTGCGCGAGAAGATCGTCGCCGCCGCGTCGGCCGGCATGGTCGTCGTCGTCGACGCCTCGAAGCTCGTCGGCCCGTTCGGGCGCTTCCCGCTGCCGATCGAGGTCAACCGCTTCGGCCTGGCCGCCACCCGGCTCGCCATCGAGCGCACCGCCCGCACGCTAGGGCTTTCGGCCGATCCGACATTGAGGATGACGAGCGGCGAGCCTTTTGTTACAGACGGCGGGCATTTGATCCTCGATGCATCTTTTGGCCGCATTCCGGAGCCAAGAGCGCTCTCCGAGGCATTGCACGCCATTCCCGGCGTCGTCGAGCATGGGCTGTTCCTGGGGCTGGCAAGCACGGTTGTCGTCGCCGGCTCCGACGGCATCAGCATCCTTCCGGCGACGCGCTAAACAGGAGTTCGACCCGATGATTCTTGCCCGACCGGTCCGTCGCTTCGCTCTCGTGCTCGCGACCATGGCGAGCCTCGCCGGTGCGGGGGGGGGCGGGGGCCCCGGACGGTGCGGCAGGCGGCTCAAGACGGGGGGGGGCGCCGGCGCCCAGGCTGGGACCGCCAGCCACCTCACGGCGGCGCGCGCCGCCGTCGACGCCATCAATGCGACCGACCAGTACGACATCATCCTGCCGTCCGCCGCGCAGGCGCTGAAGACCGAGATGATCAACAAGAACCCGGATCTGCAGGACGAGATCAGCCGCATCGTCGACGAGCAGACGCTGAAGATGGTGTCGCGCCGCGGCGACCTGGAGCGCGAGGCGGCGCTCGCCTATGCCCGCGTCTTCACCGAGAAGCAGCTCAACGAGATTGCCGCCTTCTACCAGTCCGAGGCCGGTCTGAAGCTCCTCTCCGACGGTCCGATCGTCACCCGCGAGCTGATCAAGGCGGCACGCATCTGGCAGAACGGCGTCGCCCGCGACCTTGCGCAAGAGGTGGGCAAGACCATGGACAAGACCGTGGCGATCGCCAAACCCGACCCCTTGGCGGCCCCGGAGGCAGCTCCGGCCCCGGAGGCGCCGGCCGCGGCAAAGCCCGCAGCGCCGGCGAAGCAGGAGCCCGCGGCAGCACCGGCCGAGGGCAGCGAGCAGGCGCCGCTCCTGCTGCCCGACACCGGCCTGCCGGGCGTCGACCTCGGCGGCAGCGGCACCGCCAACTGAGCGACGGTTCATGAAAGCTCGAGGAAGCCCGGCCCTGTCCGGGCTTTTCTTTTGAGCGTTCCGCCAGTACCTGTGTCGCAGGCCGACCATCCCGGTGAACGCCGCCCGGGCCGGCGCAGATTGGAAGCGAACCATGAGCACCTACGACTACGACCTCTTCGTCATCGGCGGAGGCTCCGCCGGCGTGCGCGCGGCGCGGGTCGCCGCTGGCCTAGGCAAGCGGGTCGGCATCGCCGAGGAGTTCCGCTACGGCGGCACCTGCGTGATCCGCGGCTGCGTGCCTAAGAAGCTCTACGTCTACGCCTCGCAGTTTCCCGAGCATTTCGCCGATGCCGCCGGCTATGGCTGGTCGGTTCCGGAGGCGTCGTTCGACTGGCAGCGGCTGGTCGCCAACAAGGAGCGCGAGATCAGCCGGCTGGAAGGGCTCTACAAGCAGGGCGTCGAGGATGCCGGCGGTGAGGCCTTCCATTCGCGGGCGGTGCTCGTCGACGCCCACTCGGTCCGCATCGAGGCGACCGGGCGGGTCGTCACCGCCGACCAGATCCTGATCGCCACCGGCGCCCGCCCGAATCCGCACGCCGCTCTGCCCGGCCACGAGCTGTGCATCTTCTCCAACGAGGCGTTCGACCTGCCGGAGCTGCCGAGGGCGATCGTCATCGCCGGCGGCGGCTACATCGCGGTCGAGTTCGCCAACATCTTCCACGGCCTCGGCGTGGAGACCACGCTCGTCTACCGCGGCAAGGAGATCCTGCAGCGCTTCGACATGGATCTGCGGCGCCTCCTGCACGAAACCATGGAGAGGAAGGGCATCACGGTGCGCTGCCACGAGCATTTCACGCGCATCGCGCGGCGGGCGGATGGACGCCTGGAAGCCCATCTGTCGCAGCACGGCCCGGTGGTGGCCGACCAGGTGATGCTGGCGATCGGCCGTATCCCCAACACGGAGAACCTCGGCCTCGAGGCGGCTGGCGTTGCGACCGGCAAGCGCGGCGAGATCCTGGTCGACAAGGTCTCGCGGACGACCGTCGGCAACATCTGGGCGATCGGCGACGTGACGGACCGCGTTCAGCTCACCCCCGTCGCCATTCACGAGGCCATGTGCTTCGTCGATACGGCCTTCCGCGGCAAGCCGACCGCGCCCGACCATCGGACGGTTCCGACCGCCGTGTTCTCCCAGCCCGAGATCGGCACCGTCGGCCTCTCCGAGGACGATGCGGCCAACCGCTTCGACGAGATCGAGGTCTATCGGGCCGTCTTTCGCCCCCTGCGCCACACGCTGTCCGGTCGCGACGAGCGCATGCTGATGAAGCTGGTGGTCGACGCGGACACCCGGCTCGTGCTCGGCGCCCATGTGCTCGGCCCCGATGCCGGCGAGATGGCGCAGGTCCTGGGCATCGCGCTCAAGGCGGGGCTCACCAAGGACGATTTCGACCGCACCATGGCCGTGCACCCGACCGCCGCCGAGGAACTGGTGACCATGTATCACCCGACCTACCGCGTGCGGAACGGACTTAGGGCATAGCAACCCTTTGATACGACTAGAGAATATGTTCCGGTCGATTTATCCATATTCGGCATAGCAGACGAGTGCTGCGCCCAAATTGCGCCCAAATCTGCCCAAGGAGCCCGCGGGACGGCCGAGGCCTTCCTCGACCTGCAATCCTTCTCGGCACCAAAGGGCTTGGCTGACGGCCGCCTACAGTCCGGACGCTGCCTGATCCTGCTCCTGGAAATGCAGTAAGGGCGCACATGGTTTCAGAAGAGCTTGGTAGGGGGTCTATGGGGCGCTCGCGACTTGTCCTTGAAGACCGTTACTCCGCAAGCAATCTGTCTAGATGCGCCTTTTGGTTGCTGAGTGTCTGCTCGAAACTGGCAAGCAACTCCAGGGCAATCTTGGTCAGATGCCCTTGCAACTCCAGAGCGGCGACTACGGCGCGTTGCTGCAAGACGTGACGTTCGC
>JBEVJK010000067.1:0-2701 GCA_040510195.1 Mesorhizobium sp.
GAGATTTCCAGGCCGCAGCGGGGCGAAAAGCGCCAGCTTGTCGAGCACGCCTTCACCAATGCGCGCGAGGCGCTGGGCCGCAAGATGGCCGAGAGCTCGGCCCAGTCGAAATTGCTCGCTGGGGTCTGCGAAGCCTTTGGCCTCGAGGGCTCGCCCGAGCGGATCGAGGTCTACGACAACAGCCACATCATGGGGACCAATGCGGTCGGCGGGATGATCGTCGCCGGCCCCGATGGGTTCCAGAAGAGCCAGTACCGCAAGTTCAACATCAAGGGGACGGACATCACCCCCGGCGATGACTTCGGCATGATGAAGGAGGTGCTCAAGCGCCGCTTCTCCCGCCTGGTCAAGGAAGAGGAGGCGGGGGAGACCCCGCCGCGTCCCGACCTCGTGCTGATCGACGGCGGCGCCGGCCAGATTTCGGCGGTGATGGAGGTCATGGCCGACCTCGGCGTCGACGACATCCCGGTGGTCGGCGTCGCCAAGGGCCCCGACCGCGACGCCGGCCTCGAGCGCTTCTTCATACCCGGCAAGCCCTACTTCATGCTCGAGCCGAAGAGCCCGGTGCTCTACTACCTCCAGCGCTTGCGCGACGAGGCCCACCGTTTCGCCATCGGAACCCACCGCGTCAAGCGCAGCAACGAGATGCTGAAGAACCCCTTGGACGAGATCGACGGCGTCGGCCCCGGCCGCAAGCGCGCCCTGCTGCACGCGTTTGGCTCCGCTCGCGGCGTCTCCCGCGCTTCGGTCGATGACCTGCTGAAGGTGCAAGGCGTCAGCGCCCCGCTTGCCGAGCGCATCTTCGCCTTCTTCCACAAGACCTGATCAGCGGGTCCCCGCTGACGCAGGCTGCTCAGCGGCAGCGAACCTTGCCCCGGTCGATGGAATGGCCGAGCACGGCGCCGCCCGCAGCGCCCAGGAGAGCGCCGAGGGCGTCGCCGCCGATCGCTCCGCCGATGGCCGCGCCGCCGAGCCCGCCGACCACCAGGCCGGTGGTGCCATCGGATCGCCGGCAGTAGTAGCGGCCGTCGCTGCCCCGGTGCACGTAGTCCTCCCGGGCCAATCGGCGCTCCTCGCGCCGCTTGCCGTCGTAGGATCGCGAGGCGTCCCAATCGCGGTGGTCCGGTCCGCCTTGCCAGCGATAGTCCGGTTGCGCTGCGGCGGGCAGGCCTGCCGCCAACAGACTTACCGTGAAGACGGCGGCGCCCAGTCTGGAAGATCTCATGTCTGGAAGTTCCCTTCTTGAGCCTGAAAAACACGGGCTAAGCAGGGCCGGTTGCGGGCTGCGCCGATACGCAACGCAAGAGGTCGGTCAATGCAATCCTGGGAAGGCCGGGTTCACATGCGATCCGGGTTAGGCGCCCACACCGAAGCAGCTAGGATGGGGAACGAAGCTTCACCCCACGCGCTCGGACCAAGCATGAAATCCCTCCCCAACATCCTGACGTCCCTGCGCCTGGTGCTGGCGCTCTTCATGTTCCTGGCGCTGGCGGCGGCGGCGGGCGCGGTTCCCGGCCTCTCCAGCCACCTGACCATCGAGACCCAGTTCGCCCTGCAGCGGTTTGCGGTCTATGCATTCGTGATCGCCGCGGTGACCGACTTCTTCGACGGCTGGCTGGCGCGCCGGATGCACGCCGAGAGCGTCTGGGGCGCGATCCTCGACCCGATCGGCGACAAGGTGCTGGTCTGTGGCGCGATCCTTGGCCTCATGTCCCTGGGCCCCCAGCCCCTGGTGCTGCTGCCGGCGGGCCTGATGCTGTTCCGCGAGTTCACGGTTAGCGCGCTGCGCGAAGTGGGCGCCGGCAAGGGGATCAAGCTGCCGGTCACCCAACTCGCCAAGTGGAAGACGACGCTGCAGATGGTGGCGCTCACGGCCGAGCTGGTCGTGGCCGCCTGGGGCGCCTTCGGCCTTTCGGACGATCCCCGGATCCAGAACCCGGCGACCATCGTCGCTCATAGCCTCTTCTGGCTGGCGACCCTGATCACGCTGATCACCGGCGCACAATACTGGGAACAGACCCGCAAGGCGCTGAAGGCGGCATAGGGCCGATCAGCCCGCTCTGGGCGCCTTGGCCAACGCCTCTTCGCGCCACCCCTTCTCCTGCTCGATCAAGGAGTCGGGGACGACGCCTTCGAAGTCCTCCGGCTCCATGAACGGCCGAAGCTCCAACGTGGCGCCGTCGCCCATCGGCGCGCGGCTGGCCCAGGCGACCGCCTCGTCCATGTCCTTCACGTTCCAGATCCAGTAGCCCGCGATCAGCTCCTTGGTTTCGGCGAACGGGCCGTCGGTGACGGCGGCCTTCTTGCCGGTGAAGGTCAGGCGCTTGCCCTTGCTGCTCGGCGTCAGGCCCGCGCCGTCGAGCATCAGGCCGGCGGCGATCAGCTCGTCGTTGAACTTGCCCATCTCGATGAACATCGAGGGATCGTCCGGCATCACGCCCGACTCGGACTCCTGGGTGGCCTTGACGGCTACGAGTACGCGCATCGGATATCTCCCTGTCCTGCCGGTCGGATGACCTTGCTGATGCCGAAACGACGAACTTTCGGAGACCGATCCGACAAATCGACCGCGAATATTTTCAGGGCCCGCTCAGCATTCGGCTAGGTTGACCGCGAGGCCGCCCAGAGACGTCTCCTTGTAAATGTGGCTCATGTCCTCGCCCGTTCGTTTCATCGTGGCGATGACCTTGTCGAGGCTGAC
>JBEVJK010000068.1:0-13581 GCA_040510195.1 Mesorhizobium sp.
CGTCGAGCGTGCGGGTCTCGCCGCCGACCGTCACCTCGAAACGCCCTTGCGCGACATAGCTTGCCTGGACATGCGGGTGCGAATGCGGCGCTCCCACCGCGCCTTCCTCGAAAGCAAACTCCACCATCATCAGCTCCGGCAGGCGGACCAGCACCCGGCGGCGGTTGCCGGGGCCAATTTCGGTCCAGGGCCGGTCGGCACTCGGGGCGAAGATGTCTGCCATAGGAAGCTCCTGCGTCAGCGTGCCAGCCAGCCGCCGTCGACCGGCACCACGGCGCCGTGCATGTAGCGCGAGGCGGGCGCCAGAAGGAAGACGGCGGCGCCGGCGATGTCGTCCGGTTCGCCCCAGCGCCCGGCGGGAATGCGCGCCAGGATCGCCGAGGAGCGCTGCGGGTCGGCGCGCAGGGCCTCGGTGTTGTCGGAGATCACATAGCCGGGTGCGATGGCGTTGACGTTGACGCCCCGCGCCGCCCATTCGCAGGCGAGCGCCCGGGTGACGCCGAGCACGCCGTGCTTGGCCGCGGTGTAGGCCGGCACGCGGATGCCGCCCTGGAAGGAGAGCACCGAGGCGATGTTGACGATGCGGCCCTGCCGGCCGGCAGAAAGGACAGCCCTGCCGAAAGCCTGGCTGAGGAAGAACAGCGACTTCAGGTCGAGATCGACGACGGTATCCCAGTCGGCCTCGCCATAGTCGACGGCGTCGGCGCGGCGGATTGTGCCGGCATTGTTGACGAGCCCGTCGAGCGGGCCGCCCGCGGCCCACTCCGCCTCCAGCATGGCGACGCCGGCTGCGGCGGCGGAAAGGTCGCAGCTGATGCCCGTGAAGCTGCCGCCGGTGGCTTCGACAAGCCCTGCCGTATGCGCCATCGACGAACGGCTCACCCCCACGACGCCGGCGCCGGCGCGGGCGACCGCCACGGCGATGCCCTGCCCGATGCCGGTGCTGGCGCCGGTGACCATGACGCGCCGGCCGGCGAGATCGAAGGCCGAGAGGTCGCTCACCGGAGCTGCTCCATGGGCACCGGATCGACATCGGTGTAGTCGACATTGTCGCCGGCCATCGCCCAGACGAAGGCGTAGCTCGCCGTGCCGGCGCCGCAATGGATGGACCAGGGCGGCGACAGCACCGCCTCCTCGTTCCTCACCACCAAATGCCGCGTCTCGTCGGGCTCGCCCATCATGTGAAAAGCGCGGGCCCCGTCCGGCAGGGCGAAGTAGAGATAGACCTCCATGCGCCGGTCGTGCAGGTGGCAGGGCATGGTGTTCCACACCGAGCCCGGCGCAAGCTCGGTCATGCCGACGACCAGCTGGCAAGTCTGCAGTCCCTCGGCGTGGACGAACTGGAAGATCGACCGCTCGTTGGAGGTGTCGCGGCTGCCGAGATCGAGCCGCTTGGCTTCCGCGATGCCGAGCGTCCGGGTGGGCAAAGCGTGGTGCGCGGGCGCGCTCAACAGGTAGAAGCGGGCCGGAGCGGCGACGTCGTCCGAGGCGAATTCGAGCTCGCCGGCGCCCATGCCGGCATAGAGCATGGCGCGCGGCCCGAGCGCATGCCGGGCACCGCCAACCGAGACGCTGCCTGCCCCGCCGACATTGACGGCGACGAGCTCGCGCCGTTCGAGGAAGCTCGACGTGCCGAGCGGCCGGATCGCCGGCAGTGCCAGCGGCGTGGAAAGCGGCACCGCACCGCCGACCACCATGCGGTCGTAATGGGTGTAGGTCAGGCTGACATGGCCTGGTTCAAAGAGGTCTTCCAGCAGGAAATGGCGGCGCAACTCGTCGGTGGCCATGGCGGCGGCGGCCATCGGGTCGATGGCGTAGCGGGAGGAGAGTCTCGGTTCGGGGTCGGGCATGGGGGCTCGCTGTTTCTGGTCAGGGAAGGGTCCGGATGCGCGGCAGCACGGCCATGCCGGCGACGACTTCGGCCTGCTGCCCGCTCAGCCGAGCGCGATAGCGCTGCTGGCTGGCCGACAGATGGGCGCGCATGGCGTCGCGGGCGGCGGCGGGGTCGCCGGCGGCGATCGCTTCCAGGATCGCCAGGTGCTCGCGCTGCAGCCCGCGCTGATAGTCGGCCGACAGCGCCGTGTCGGTCGCGAAGGGCGAGGTGACGTCGCAAGGGATGGTGCGGCTGCCGAGCGCGTCGAGCACCTCGACGTAGAACGGGTTGCCAGTGGCGACGGCGATGGCTCGGTGGAAGCCGAAGTCGGCCTTGCCGGTCGCCTCGCCGGCGGCCAGCAGGCGCTCGAACTCGAAGAAGGCCTCCTGGATGGCGGCCTCCTGGGCGGCGCTGCGGCGCAGCGCGGCCAGCGCGGCGCTTTCGATCTCGATGCCGATGCGCACCTCCAGCACGTTGAGGGCCTGCGAGATCTTGCGGTCGACGTCGAGGCTGATCGAGCCGAAGGCGAGCGACGGCCGGTCGGTGACGAAGACGCCGGCGCCCTGCCGCGCCTCCACAAGGCCGTCGGCGGCGAGCGTCGCCATGGCCTCGCGCACCACCGTGCGACTGACGCCGAAGGTCTCCGAAAGCCGGCTCTCGGTTGGCAGCTTCTGGCCGGGCGCGATCTCGCCGGCCAGCATCTTCTCGCGCAGCGCGGCGACGACGCGGTGCGACAGCTTGGGCTTCCGCTCGGTGACGCCGGGTTCTGCTTCGGCCATGCCTTCCCCCTACCTGAAGACGCCCGGCAGCCAGAGCGAGATGGCCGGCACATAGGTGACGAGGCCGAGAACCACCAGGCCCGCCGCATAGAACGGCCAGATCGAGCGCATCGCCTCCCAGACGGAAATCTTGCCCACCGCGCAGGCGACGAACTGCACGGCGCCGATCGGCGGCGTGTTGAGCCCGATGCCGAGGTTGAGGATCATGATGACGCCGAAATGCACCGGGTTGATGCCGTAGGCGGCGACCACGGGCAGGAAGATCGGCGTGGTGATGATGATCATCGGGCCCATGTCCATGAAGGTGCCGAGAAAGAGCATCAGCAGGTTGAGCAGGAGCAGGATGACCAGCGGATCGCTGGAGATGGCGTTGAGCCAGCCGATCAGCGCCGCCGGCACCCGCAGATAGGCCATGAGCCAGGAGAAGGCGGCGGCCGTGCCGATGATCAGCAGGACCATGGCGGTGGTGCGCACGGCGCCGAGCGTCGCCTCGACGAAGCCGGCGAAGGTCAGCGAGCGATAGACGAGAAGCGTCACCAGGATGGCGTAGAGCACGGCGATGCAGGAGCTCTCGGTGGCGGTGAAGACGCCCGAGCGCACGCCGCCGAAGATGATGACGATGAGCAGCAGGCCCGGCGTGGAGACCACGGCGAAATGCAGCACCGTGCGCAGCCCCGGAAACGGCTCGGTGGGGTAGCCGCGGCGACGCGCCACGACGTAGGCGGTGATCATCAGGGCCAAAGCGAGCAGCAGGCCGGGCAGGATGCCGGCGGTGAACAGGTCGGCGATGGAGATCTTGCCGCCGGCGGAGATCGAATAGATGATCATGTTGTGGGACGGCGGGATGAGAAGCGCGATCAGCGCCGCCATCGACGTCACGTTGACCGCGTAGTCGGCACCGTAGCCGCGCGCTTTCATCTGCGGGATCATCAGGCCGCCGACCGCCGCCGCCTCGGCCACGGCCGAGCCGGAGATGCCGCCGAAGAGCGTCGACGCGGCGATGTTGACCTGGCCGAGACCGCCGCGCAGATGGCCGACCAGGGAACCGGCGAAGGCGACGATCCGCTGGGCGATGCCGCCGCGCACCATGAGGTCGCCGGCGTAGATGAAGAAGGGGATGGCGAGCAGCGTGAAGACGCTCATGCCGGAGTTCAGCCGCTGGAACACGACCAGCGGCGGCAGGCCCATGTAGAGCACGGTGGCGAAGCTGGCGATGCCGAGGCAAAACGCGATCGGCGTACCGATCAGCATCAGCAACGTGAAGGCGCCGAACAGGATCCACAGCTCCATCGCTCAGGCTTCCTTCACCGTGTCGAGGGGCGGCACCTCGTCGAGATGGACCTCGGCGTCGACGTCGGCACCCGACAGGCGCAGCGCCGCGCGCTCGGCGGCGAACAGGCAAGTGAGCACGCCGCCCGCCACCAGCGGCAGGTAGTCGAAGCCGCCGGGCAGGCCGAGCGCCGGCAGCACGGCGCTCCAGGTCAGGCCGACCAGCTGGCAGCCATACCAGACCATGCCGAGGCCGAAGGCGAAGACGGCGACGTCCGACACCGTGCGCAACACCGCCTTGCTGCCCTCTGGCAGCACGTAGAGCAGCACGTCGAAGCCGAGATGGTAGTTCTCGCGCACGCCGACCGCGGCGCCGAGGAAGATGAACCAGCTCATCAGCATCACCGCGGCGGGCTCGGTCCAGCTCGGCGAGCGGTTCAGCACGTAGCGGCCGAACACCTGCCAGGCCACGAAGGCCGTCATCAGGACGAGGCCCGCCCCGGCCAGCCACAGCGCCGCCGTGCTCAGCTTCGACAGGATGCCGGCCACCCTCTCCAGTCGCGTCTGCATGATCCCTCCCCGGCCATATGGTGGCGGGGCGGGAGGCCCCCCGCGCCGGCGGGGCCCGCTCCGCCCGGCGGCCCCCCCCCCCCCGGGCGGCGCTCCTCCACCCCCCCCCCCCCCCCCGGGGGGGGGGGGGGGGCCCCCCCCCCCCCCCACGCCTCGTCAGTTGGTCGCCTGGATGCGGGCGACCATGTCCTTCAGCTTGGGGTCGGTGACGTGCTTGTCGTAGACCCCCTTCATGGCGTCGATGAAGGGCTGTTTGTCGGGCGTCGTCACCTCTGTCCCCGACTTCTCGACCAGCGCGCGCGATTCCTTTTCCTTGGCCGTCCACAGCTCGCGCTGCTTGGCCACGCTGTCCTTGGCCGCCTGCTTGAAGGTCGCCTGGTCTTCCGGCGTCAACTTGTCCCAGCTCGACTTGGCCATGACGAGCACCTCCGGCACGATCAGATGCTCGTCGAGGGCGTAGAACTTCGCCACCTCGGCGTGCTTGGCCGTGTCGTAGCTCGGGAAGTTGTTCTCGGCACCGTCGATGACGCCGGTCTCGATCGCCGAATAGACCTCGCCATAGGGCATCGGCGTGGCGTTGGCGCCGAGCGCGTCGACCATGTCGACGAAGATGTCGGACTGCATGACGCGGAACTTCATGCCCTTGAGATCGTCGAGCGACTGGATCGGCTTCTTGGAGTTGTAGAAGGAGCGCGAGCCGCCGTCGTAGAAAGCGAGGCCGATCATGCCGTGCGGCTCGAAGGCGGCCAGGATCTCCTCGCCGACCTCGCCGTCCATGACCTTGTGCATGTGGTCGGTGGAGCGGAAGATGTAGGGCAGCGAGGGCACCGTCGTCTCGGGGATGAGGCCGTTGAAGGGTCCCATCGAGACGCGGTTCAGATCGATGACGCCGGAGCGCACCTGCTCGATCGTATCCTTCTCTTCGCCGAGCTGGGCGGAGTGGAACACCTCCACCGCATAGCGGCCGTCGGTGCGCTGCTTGACCAGCTCGCCGAAATACTTGACCGCCTCGACGGTCGGGTAGCCGTCGGGGTGGGTGTCGGACGATCTCAGCACCGTCTGCGCTGCGGCGCTGCCGGCCATCGACGCTGCGACGAGCGCGGCGGCCGCGAGCTTTCCAAAGTGGATCATGGGTCGAATTCCTCCCTTTGCTGACGTTCTGTTCAGAGCCGGTACGCCTTCTTGGCGAGGGTGTAGGCGAGCTCCCGCGCCACCTCGTGCGCCTCGTCCTCGCGCAGCCGATGCTCGGCGACGAGGCGGGCGAGGAAGGCACAATCAACCCGGCGCGCCACGTCGTGGCGGGCGGGGATCGACGGAAACGCCCGGGTGTCGTCGTTGAAGCCGACGGTGTTGTAGAAGCCGGCGGTCTCGGTGGTCATCTCGCGGAAGCGGCGCATGCCCTCAGGGCTGTCGTGGAACCACCAGGCCGGCCCCAGTTTCAGCGTGGGATAGACGCCGGCAAGCGGCGCCAGCTCGCGCGCATAGCTCGTTTCGTCGAGGGTGAACATCACGATCGTGAGGCCGGGCTCGGTGCCGACGACGTCGAGCAGCGGCTTGAGGGCGGTGACGTAGTCGGTGCGGGTCGGGATGTCGAAGCCCTTGTCGCGGCCGAAGCGCTTCAGCATGGCGGGCGCATGGTTGCGGAACGAGCCGGGATGGATCTGCATGACCAGCCCGTCGTCGAGGCTCATCTTGGCCATCTCGGTCAGCATCTGCGCGCGGAAGAGTCGCCGCTCGCGCTCGTCCTCGGAGCCGCGGCGGACGCGGTTGAAGAGCTCCTCCGCGGCGGGCGGAGAGAGGTTGGCGGTGTCGGCCGTCGCATGGCCGTGGTCGGTCGAGGTGGCTCCCTGCTCCTTGAAGGCGGCGCGGCGCGCCCGGTGGGCTTCGAGATAGCCTTGCCAGCCGCCCGTGTCGCAGCCGGTCAGCTCGGCCAGCCGGTCGAGATTGGCCGTGAAGCCGTCGAAATCCGGGTCGACCACCGAATCCGGCCGATAGGCCGGCACCACGCGCCCCGGCCAGCCGCTGTCGCGGATCATCCGGTGAAAGGCGAGATCGTCGAGCGCGCCGTCGGTGGTGGCGATGATCTCGATGCCGAAGCGCGTAAACAGCGTGCGCGGGCGGAAGCCGTCTTCGGCGAGCCGCTCGGCGATGACGTCGTAGGCGCGGTCGGCGGTCTCGGCCGACAACGGCTCGCTGAGATCGAACAGCCCAAGCAGCACGTGATCGAGCCAGAGCCGCGTCGGGGTGCCGCGGAACAGATGGTAGCGCTCGGCGAAGCGGCGCCAGATCGTGCGGCCGTCGGTCTCGGCCGCGCCGCCGTCGAGCGGGGCGACCCCCAGCTCCTCCAGCGGCACACCCTGGCTGAAAAGCATGCGGAAGATATAGTGGTCGGGCACGATGAGCAGCCGCGCCGGATCGGGAAACGGCTCGTTCAACGCGTACCAGCGCGGGTCGGTGTGGCCGTGCGGGCTGACGATCGGCAGATCGCGCACGCCGTCATAGAGCGCCCGGGCGAGGCTCCTCACCGGCTCCTCCGCCGGGAACAGGCGATCGGGATGGACGAGTACGCTCATCGACGGCGGACCGCTCCTCCTTCGGTCGGAGATCATGGTGCGGCGAGGCTCGGTGCGATGTCAACATACAAAAAGTCAAAAGTTGTATGATGACTTTCGGAGACGGCGCGTGCTAATTTTGCCACGAGGGAGGAGAGAGGCGATGGGCGGAAGGGATCGGCGCCGGCAGGGCCCTCTCGTGACGCGGCGGCTGAGCAACGCGACGCGCGAGACGCTGCCCGACGGGGTGGCCCGCCCTGCCTATGACGGCCGCGCGGTCAGCCCCGGCATCGTCCATATCGGCCTCGGCGCCTTCCACCGTGCCCACCAGGCTGTCGCCATCGACGACTGCCTGGCGGCCGGCGAGCGGGATTGGGGCATCGTCGCGGCCTCGCTCAGAAGTGCCGAGACGCGCGACGCGCTCGCGCCGCAGGACGGGCTCTACACGCTTTCGGTGCGTGACGGCGCCGCGGAGCGGCTGCGGGTCGTCGGCTCGATCGGCGAGATCCTGGTGGCGCCGGAGGATCCGGCCCGGCTGCTCGCCGCGCTGACGCGGCCCGCGACCCGGCTGGTGACGCTGACGGTCACCGAGAAGGCCTATCTCAGGGCCGGCGACGGCTCGCTCGACATCGACCATGCCGACCTGCGCGCCGACCTCGCGCAGCCGCAGCGCCCGAAGACAGTGCTCGGCTTCCTGGCGCGGGCGCTCGCCGAGCGGCTTTCCGCCGGCACGCCGCCATTCACCGTGCTGTCCTGCGACAACCTGCCGGAGAACGGAACCACGCTGCGCCGCCTGCTGGTCGCCTATGCCGGGCTCGTCGACCCGGCGCTTGGCGATCGCATTGCCGCCGATGTCGCCTTTCCCTGCTGCATGGTCGACCGCATCGTGCCGGCGACCACCGAAGAGGACCGCGACAGGATCGCCTCGGCGCTTGGCCTCGAGGACCGCTGGCCGGTGACGACGGAGCCGTTCTCGCAATGGGTCGTCGAGGAGGCCTTCCCGCTCGGCCGGCCGGGCTGGGAGCGCGCCGGCGTGACCATGGTCGACGACGTGCGGCCGTTCGAGGAGATGAAGCTCCGTCTGCTCAACGGGGCCCATTCGGCGATCGCCTATCTCGGCCTGTTGGCCGGACACGAGACGGTGGCCGCCGCCTTCGGCGACGTCGGCATCCGTCGCTTCGTCGGATCGCTGTGGGAACAGGCGATCCCGACGCTTCCCGACGGGCTCGACCCATATGTCTATACAAATGAGCTGGCGCGGCGGTTCGACAACACCGCGCTCAAGCACCGCACCGCGCAGATCGCCACCGACGGCAGCCAGAAGCTCCCGCAGCGCATCGTTGCGCCGGCGCTGGCGGCGCTCGCCAAGGGCGCACCGGCCGACCGACTGATGACCGTCGTGGCCGCCTGGACCGCCGCCTGCGAGGCGCGCGGACGGAGCCTCCCCGCGGGCCACTTCAGCGACCCGCTCGACGCCAGGCTGGCGACCATCGCCGAGCGCGGCGCGGGCGCAGCGGAGACCGTAGCGGCGGTGTTCGACGCCGCCGGCTTCGCGGCCGGCCGGGCGGAGCGCCCGCGGCTGGAGGCGCTGGCGGCCGAAGCGCTCGGCTTGCTGCGCGTGCGTGGCGTGGCCGGGCTGTTGGCGGAGGGCGCATGAGACGGACCAGGCTTGCCGTGATCGGGCTCGGCATGGCCTCGGCCCCGCATGCCAGGAGCCTTGCCGACCTCGCCGACCGCGTCGAGGTGGCGGCGGTCTACAGCCCGAATGCCGAGCGCCGCAACGCCTTTGCCGCCGAGCACGGCTTCCCGGCAGCCGACAGCCTGGAGGCGGTGCTCGGCGACCCCGCCATCGAGGCGGTGATGGTGCTCACTCCGCCCAGCAGCCATCTGGAGCTGGTTCGCCGGGCAGCCGCCGCAGGCAAGCACATCCTGCTCGAAAAGCCCCTGGAGACCAGCCTTTCGCGCGCCCATGCGCTGGTCGAGACGGCCGAGACGGCCGCAGTGACGCTGGCGGTGGTCCTGCAGCACCGGTTCCGACCGGTGGGCGAAGCGCTGGTGAAGGCGGTCCGAGACGGGCGGCTCGGCGCTCTGGTGGGCGCCTCGGCTCGGCTCGCCAACTGGCGGCCGCAAAGCTACTACGACCAGCCCGGGCGCGGCACCAGAGCGCGCGACGGCGGCGGCGTGCTGCTCACCCAGGCCATCCACACGCTCGACCTGATGATCGCGGCGGCCGGCCTGCCGGCCGAGGCGACCGGCTATGTCGCGACCAGCCCGGTGCACCGCATGGAAACCGAGGACCTGGCGTTTGCGGCGCTGCGCTTTCCCGGCGGAGCGCTGGGCGGCATCGCTGCGACCACCGCGGCCTTCCCCGGCTTCGACGACGCGGTCGACGTGATCGGCAGCGCCGGCACTGCGCGACTCGACGGGACCACGCTGACGCTTCATCTGCACGACGGCACCGAGGAGACGCTCACCGACGCCTCGCCCGGCGGCGGTGCCGGGGCCGATCCGATGGCGTTCGCGCACGACCATCACCGCCGCGTGCTCGCCGATTTCCTGGATGCGGTCAGCGAGAACCGCCCGCCCCGCGTCGACGGCCGCGAGGCGCTGAAGGTGCACCGGCTGATCGACGCCATCCTGCGCTCGGCGGAAAGCGGGAACCGCGAGGCGGTGTAGTGGCGCGCGAAACGAGCTCGTTTGAACAAGGCTGGGCGAGCATCACCCGCTGCGGAACACCGCCTCGGCCTCCGCGAGGGTGGGCATGGACGGCGCGGTGCCCGGCCGCGTCACCGAGATCCCGGCGACGGCGCAGCCGAAGCGCACCGCCTCCAGCGGCGGCATGCCGCGGGCCAGCCCGACTGCGAAGCCGCCGTTGAAGGCGTCGCCGGCGCCGGTCGTCTCGACGACCGGTCCGACGCGATAGGCAGGCACCAGGTCCGAGCCGTCCGAGGCGTGGTAGAGGGCGCCCTTCTCGCCGAGCGTGATCACGGCCGCCCCGGCGCCGCGCGACACCAGCCGCGCGGCGGCCGCCCGTGCCTCCTCGACCGACGTCACCGGCAGCCCGGTCAGCGCCTCGGCCTCGCTCTCGTTGGGCGTCACATAGTCGCAAAGCGCAAACAGCGCGTCCTCCAGGGGGGCAGCGGGCGCCGGGTTGAGCACCGTGGCGACGCCCGCGGCGCGCGCGATCTCCAGCGCCCGGCGTGCCGCCTCGACGGGCTGTTCCAGCTGGGTGACGAAGACCCCTGCCCCGCGGATCAAGCCGGCGTGGCGATCGATGTCCGCGGGGCCGAGCAGCGCCGCGGCGCCCGGCGCGACGATGATGGCGTTGTCGCCGGTCGCTTCGTCGACGAAGATATAGGCCGCGCCGGTATAGCTCTCGGGTGTCTCGATGACTGCCGGGACGACGCCGGCCTCGCGCCAGGCGGCGAGCGCCATCTCGGCGAAGGTGTCGCGGCCGAGCCGGGTGATGAACGACACCTCGGCGCCCAGCCGGCCCGCGGCGACCGCCTGGTTGGAGCCCTTGCCGCCCGGCCCAAGCTTGAAGGAACGGCCGAGGATGGTCTCGCCGAGGCGCGGCTGGCGTTCGGCCCGATAGGCGGTGTCGGCGACGAAGACACCGAGGATGACGACGGGCCGGCCGGCGGGCATGGCGGTCACGTCGCGTCGGGCGGCACGACGCCCTTGCGGAACGCGAAGCAGCCATAGAAGCGCCGCTCGCCGGTCTGGATCACGCAATAGGCCTGCTTGGCGCGCTTGTAGAAGGCATAGCGTTCCACCGGCATCATCGGCCAGGAGCGGCCCTCGGCGGCGTCGATGGCCTTCTGGACCTCGGCCTGCACCGGCGGCACCTCGCGGGGGCTGCCGACGATCTCCATGCGGGCGGCGGCATCGTCGACGAAGGTGTCGAGCGGGTAGACCGAGAGGATCGCCGCCGCCGCCTCGGCAGCGGTGACGTTGTCGATGCGAAGCAGGCGGCCGAGCCGCGTCTGGCGGGCGATCGAGTCCGACGGAAAGTTGGTGTCGGCGACGATCAGGTCGTCGCCATGCCCCATGGCGCGCAGCGCGTAGAGCACATCGGCGTTGAGCAGGGGGCTCAGTCCCTTGAGCATGAATGCGGTCCTCCCAAATGCGGCCGGGATGCTAGAGCATCCGCGATGGCCGCGGAAGTGGGTGGGCATCGCCATGCTCGAAACTGGACTTGCGCGCCTCGAAAATTGAATGTCCGCAACTACTGATTGATCTGTCCCCGCCGGTCGAGCGCGCGGCGATCCTCGTGCATCTGCAGGAAGATGCGGTGGTCGCGGTCGTAGAGGGCGCGCTTGGCGGCGTTGGGACGGCGCTCGCGGCCGCCCTGCTGCATGGCGGCGCAGGCCGCCGGCAGGTCGGCATGCAGGCCTGCCGCGGTGGCGGCCACCATGCCGGTGCCGAGCAGCACGGCGTCTTCGGCGAGCGGCTCGACCACCGCGCACTGCGTGACATCGGCGTAGAGTTCCATGAGCAGCGGGTTCCTGGCATGTCCGCCGGTCACGTGGAGCGTGTCGGTGCGGACGCCGTGGGCGGCCTGGACCTCCAGGATGTGACGGACGCCGAGCGCAATCGCCACGCAGGTGCGGAAGTAGAGCCGGCAGAGACTATCGAAGGAGGCGTCGAGCGTCAGCCCGCTGATGACGCCGGTGGCCCGCGGGTCGGCGAGCGGCGATCGGTTGCCGTTGAAGTCGGGAAGCACGTGGAGGCCAGCGGCGAAGCCGTCGCCCTGCGCGGCCCGCAGCGCTGCGATGCGCTCGACGATGCGGCGGTGCTCCACCGGGGACGGGTCGCCGGCCGCGCCGTGCCAGGCGATGACGTGGTCGAGCAGCGCGCCCGTCGCCGACTGGCCGCCCTCGTTGAGCCACAGGCCGGGCAGCACGGCGCCCAGATAGGGACCCCAGACGCCGGGGACGGGGTGAGGCTCGGCCGACAGCGCCATGGTGCAGGTCGAGGTGCCGCCGATGAGGCCGAGATGCCGGTCGGTCCCGGCCTCGCCAGCGGCGAAGGCGCCGAGCACGCCGAGCGCGCCGGCATGCGCGTCGATCAGCCCGACGCCGACGCGGCATGCCTCGGTGAGGCCGAGCGCCTCGGCCGCGGCGGCCGTGAGCGGACCGAGATCGCGGCCGATCGGGCTCGCCCGCGAGGGCAGGCCGCCTCTCTCGAGCATGTCGGCAAGGCCGACCGCGGCGAAGAAATCGGCCCGCCAGCCCGCGTCCTCATGCGCCAGATAGGTCCATTTGCAGGTCAGCGTGCATTGCGAGCGCGCCGTCGAACCGGAGGCCTTCCAGGTAAGGAAATCGGCGAGGTCGAAGAAATGCCCCGCCTTCTCCCAGCTTTCGGGGAGCCGGCGCTTCAGCCACATCAGCTTGGGCGTCTCCATCTCGGGCGACATGACGCCGCCGACGAAATCGAGCACGCGGTGACCGGTCGCCGTGCACTCCTCGGCCTCGGCCACGGCGCGATGGTCGAGCCAGACGATGGTGTCCCATCGCGCCTCACCGGTCGTCGACACGCTGACCGGCGCGCCGTCGCCGCCGCGCACCACCAGCGAGCAGGTGGCGTCGAAGCTGATGCCGCGGACGTCCTGCGGGGCGACGCCGGCGCGCGCCACCGCTGCCCGGACGGCACCCGCCACGGCGCCCCAGATGTTCTCGGAGGCGTGCTCGGCATGGTCGGCCGCCGGGCGGTTGATGTCGATCGGCTGCTCGGCGCGGCCGACGAGCCTGCCCGCCGCATCGAGCACGCCGGCGCGGGCGCTGCCGGTGCCGACGTCGACGGCGACGACCAGCGGCGCCAACTCAGGCGGCTCCGCTGCCGTCGACCTTGTCGGCCAGATGACGCACGCGGTAGCCGAGGAGGCGGCTGAGCTCGGCCATCTCCTCGAAGATGTCGCCATAGGCGACCGCCACGTGGTTGCTCATGTAGTGCGCCATCAGCGTGTCGCGGCCGATGCCGAGGTCGGCGATCATGATCGGCCATTGCGGCGTCGTACCGTCCCACCACTCCCTGAGCTTGGCGGCCGGCAGCTCGACGGCCTCGCCGCGGCCGATGTCCATGACCGGCGCCCCGTCGTCCAGCCAGGCGCGTGCCCAGGTGACCGGGCCGCCGAGGCTGGCGCCGGCGAAGGTGCCGCCGGGCACCGGAAAGTATTGCTGCGGCTGGCGGAAGGAATGGACGCCCTCGAGCGTGTCGGGATCGTGCGAGAAGGCATAGGCGCCGGCCGAGCCCGAATTGTTGAGCAGCCAGAGGAAGCGCCCGTCATGCTCGCCGCCCCAGCGCACGTCGTGGAAGGCGACGCTCTGGTGGAGACCCTTGGCCTTGAGCAGCCGCTTCATCATCTCCATGGGCATGACGTTGCCCTGATCGGCCTCGGTCGCGCACGCGATCGTGTCGCCGCTGCTCTCCGGCCGGCAGGTGGAGTTGAGCAGGCCCTCGGCGAAGTCGGACGGCGCGCGCAGGTTGATCAGCCCGAGCTGGTACTGCCAGCCCACGCAGTCGGCGCGGAACTCGT
>JBEVJK010000069.1:0-65706 GCA_040510195.1 Mesorhizobium sp.
CTTCGAGCCCTTCAGAGCTGATGCGGTATCGATATACCACATTAGCGTGGCCACCGTGTTACCCCCGTGTTACCTCAATTAGACCAGTCTTAAGTGGAGCGCTGCCTATAAGTTTGAAATCATTGGTGCCGCTTAGGTGACTCGAACACCTGACCCCATCATTACGAATGATGTGCTCTACCAACTGAGCTAAAGCGGCCCGGCAGGCGCCAGGAAGCGCCTGCGGATGATTGCGGCCTGATAGCTTCATTGCGTTGCGAATTCAAGCCGCCGCCTTCACAAAGCCGTTGCAGGTGGCTAGGTTGCCTCCCCAAAGCGCTTTGGGAGAAGTCGATGCCGATCAGGACGATCGTCTGGGGCGAGAACGTCCACGAAAAGACCAACGCCGCGGTTCGCGCCCTCTATCCCGAAGGGATGCATACGACGATCGCCTCCGCATTGGCCGCCGATCCCGCGATCTCCGCCGGTGTGGCCACCCTGGACGAGCCGGAGCATGGGCTGGCGGTCGAGCGCCTCGACGCCGCCGATGTGCTCCTGTGGTGGGGTCACGCCGCCCATGGCAAGGTGGACGACGCGGTCGTCGAGCGGGTCCAGCGGCGGGTTTGGGAAGGCATGGGCCTGATCGTCCTTCACTCCGGCCACTACTCCAAGATCTTCAAGCGCCTGATGGGCACCCCTTGCTCGCTGCAATGGCGCGAGGCGGGCGAGCGCGAGCGCCTCTGGGCCGTCAATCGCGGCCATCCGATCGCCGCCGGGCTCGACGCCTGCATCGAGTTGCCCCACAGCGAGATGTATGGCGAGCCGTTCGCTGTCCCGGAGCCGCTGGAGACGGTGTTCATCTCCTGGTTCGAGGGCGGCGAGGTGTTCCGTTCCGGGCTGACCTACCGGCGCGGCGCCGGTCGCATCTTCTATTTCAGCCCGGGGCACGAGACCTACCCGATCTATCACCACCCGGCGATCCAGACCGTGCTCGCCAACGCGGTGCGCTGGGCCTGCAACCCCGCGCCGGCCTGGAAGGGCATCGCCGAGGCTCCCAACGTGCCGGTCGAGCGGGCGCGGGAGCCGCTCGTTCCCAAGGGGCCGAAGCTCCACGCGCCGGGCGAAGAGGGCTTCCGCTGATGCAGCGCCTGCTGCTGCTCGGCACGGGCAACATCGCCACCCACCACGTCCAGGAGTTCGCCGAGATCCCCGAATGCGGCATCGTCGCCTGCGCCGACCTCGCGCCGGGCCGCGCTGCCGCCTTTGCCGCCAGGAACGGCATTCCAGGGGCGTTCGAAAGCCTCGACGAGGCGATCGGCTGGGGCGGTTTCGACGCCGCCGTCAACGCCACGCCGGACGGCGTGCACATGATCACCACGCTGGCGCTGGTGGCCGCCGGCAAGCACGTCCTTTGCGAGAAGCCGCTGGCTCCCGGCTATGCCGACGCAATCAGCATGGTGGAGGCGGCCGAAGGCGCCGGTCTCGTCAACATGGTCAACTTCACCTACCGCAACGCGCCTGCCCTCGAGCGTGCCCGCGAGCTGGTCGCCGAAGGTGCCGTCGGACGGCTGCGGCACGTCGCTGCCGAGTACCTGCAGAGCTGGCTCGTCGCCCGCTACTGGGGCGACTGGCGGACCGACGACAAATGGCTGTGGCGGCTGTCGCGCCGCCATGGCTCGACCGGCGTTCTCGGCGATGTCGGCGTCCACATCCTCGATTTCGCCACCCACTGCGCGGGCGAAGGCATGACGAGCCTCTATGCCGACCTCGCGACCTTCCCCAAGGCGGCGGGCGACCGCATCGGCGACTACGTGCTCGACGCCAATGACAGCGTGGCGATCCAGGGCAGGCTGGAGTCCGGGGCGCTGGTCACCGTGACCGCCACCCGCTTCGCCACTGGCCACATGAACGACCTCGTCCTCACCGTTTCGGGCGACAAGGGCGCCCTCAAGGTCGAGACGGGCGGCCGCGTCTCGACGCTTTCGGCATGCCTCGGCAAGGACGTCGACAAGGCGCGCTGGCGCCGGCTCGAATGCCCGCCGGTCCGCCGCAACGCCCGCCGCTTCGCCGATGCGCTCATCTCCGGCGAGAACGGCGAGCCGTCATTTCGCCGTGCCGCGGAAATCCAGCGCCTGATCGATGCCGCCTTCGAGAGTGCAACCAGAGGCATGCCGGTGGCTGTGCGCTGAACGCCGCGACCGGTGCGCAAAGCGAAGAAACCGTGCCGGCGCGGTCGCTGGGCGTTGATTGATCGGGCGGCTGCGGCTAACGATCTGGAACGTGGCGCGTCGAACAACCGTGGGGATGCCCGTTGGACGTCATCGAAAAGGCGATCAGGGGCGCCTTCGAAAAAGGGGATGCCGACAGCCGGGCCTTCCGCGAGCGGGTCTACCGGTCGGCGTTTGCGGCGCTCGACCGCGCCCTGCAGGCCAATCCCGGCGTGACGGTCGAGACGGCGATCAGCCGCCGCAAGGCCCTGCAAGCCAAGATCACCGAGATCGAGCAGGAATACATCCCGGCCATCGGCGGATTCGGCCGGCCGCGGACGCCTGCTCCGGAGCCGGCGCCGGAGACGAAGCCGGAACCGCAAGCTGCGCCGCCGCCCGAGATCGTTCCGGCCGCGCCGGAGCCGCCCACCGTTGCCGCCCCGGCCGCGGCGGCTGCCGCACCCGAGCCGCCGTCTCCCGAAGCGGCGCGCGTGACGCCCGCTCCGCCGCCGGTTTCCGAGCCGCCTCCCCCCGCAGCTTCCGCGGCGAAGCCCGAAACCGCGCCGCCGCCCCGCATCGCGTTGCCGGCCGAACCGCCACCACCGCCGCCGGCCGCGCCTGAGCCTGCCGCGCCAGTCGAGCCCCCCGAGGCGGCGGCCCAACCCTCTCTTGCCGAGGCGGAGCCGGTGCTGGCGTCGCCGGTGGCCGTACCCGACGGTACGCCTTCGCCCTCCGAAGCCTCCGTGGTGGCCTTTCCTGCGATCGATGTCGCGCCGCAGCGTGCCGTCGAAGGCGAAAAACCGTTTCAGGTCGAGCCCGACCATGCTCCCGGTCCCCCCGCCGATGCCGGCACGGCGCCGGAGATCGTGCTCCCCGCCGACCCGGCTGGCAGGACGGCCTCGCCCGAGGTCGTGGTGGTGGAGCCTGTGGGAGTACCGGCCGGTACGCCTCCGCGTGTCAGCGAGCCCGAGACGGTACCGGTCGACCCGGATGCCGCCGTATTGCGCGAGCGCCGCCGGCCCTATGCCGCCATGTTCCTTGCCGTGACCTTGCTCTCCTTGGGCGCGATCGGCCTCTGGTGGGCGGCCGAGACCGGCCTGCTGAAGACCGCCGCCGAGCGCGACACCACCGTTCCCAATCCGCCGCGCGAGCTGGACAGCGAGGATTTCATCCCCGAGGACGAGGAGCCCGTGCAGGAGCCGGTCAAGCCTGGCGAGGTCGACGCGCTCAAGGATTGGATCACCGTGTTTGCGCCGAGCGATCCCAGCGGCGTCAACGCGCCGGCCGGCACCAGCGCGGAGGTGGTGGAAGGCGAGGAGGGGCCGGTCATGCGGCTCCGCTCCGGCGCCTCGGACTCTGCCATCCTTTTCGACGTCGGGCAGGGAGTGCTGGAGCAGATCGCCGGGCGCAGCGCCGTGTTCGACATCGTTGCCAGGGCCGAGGAAGGCAAGGAGACGCAGATCTCGGTCACCTGCAACTTCGGGGAGCTGGGCGGCTGCGGACGCAAGCGCTATGCCGTTGGACACGAGCGCGGCGAGTTCCTGTTTGAGATGACGCTTCCCGACGCCCGCCCCGGCGCCGGCGGCACCATCGCCATCGACACCGACGTCAGCAACCAAGGCAAGGCCATCGACCTTTTCGAAATCCGGGTGTCGACCACCGACTGACGATGGCAATCCCGTCCCGACCGGCCCCTCGGGCCGGTTCGCCCCGCGAGCGGACCATGAAGATAGCACTGGTGGGCGTCGGCTTTGTCGCCGACTACTACATGACGACCCTTTACAACCATCCGCACCTTTCGGTTGCCGGGGCTTTCGACCGTTCGCCAGAGCGGCTGCGGCAGTTCTGTTCCTTCTACGGGGTTCGACCCTACCCCGATCTGGCAACCCTGCTCGCCGACCCTGAGCCGACGATCGTCGTCAATCTCACCACCCCGGAGGCGCATTTCGAGGTTTCGCGCGACGCCTTGCTGGCCGGCAAGCATGTCTACACGGAAAAGCCGCTGGCCATGACCGTCGACGAGGCGCTGGCGCTTGCCGCACTCGCCGATGAGCGCGGGCTCACCGTGACGACCGCGCCCGCCAATGCGCTCAGCGACGCGCAGGCGCTGGTCGCCGGCGCCCTCGCGCGGGACGCCATTGGCACGCCTCGCCTCGCTTATGCCGAGATGGAGGACGGTCCGGTGTTTCGCGACAAGTGGGCGACCTGGCGTTCGCGCTCCGGTGCGCCCTGGCCGGGCGTTCACGAGTTCGCCATCGGCTGCACGCTCGAGCATGCCGGCTACGCCATCGCCTGGCTGGTCTCGCTGTTCGGCGCCGTGGAGACGCTCTCCGGCTTCTCGGCGGTCGCCTTCCACGACAAGGGGCCGGGCACCCGCGACATCGACATGGCGCCCGACTTCTCGGTCGGTTGCCTCGCCTTCAACTCGGGGATGGTGGCCCGGCTCACCTGCGGGTTGGCGGCGCCGCGGGACCGTTCGCTGACCATCCTCGGCGATCGTGGCTCGATCAAGGTCCGCGACCTCTGGGACGACCGCTCGGTCGTTCATCTGGAAGAGACCGGCAAGCCGACGCCGACGACGAAGCTGATCGGCTATCTGGAGCATCGCCTTGGCCGATCGCTGCCCTTCAAGCCGGCGCGGGGCAGTGCGCTCGCCTATCCGGCCCCCTCCGGCAAGCGGCTGCCCGACTACCCGTCCAGGATCGATTTTTCCGGCGGCATCGCCCGCCAGGCCGAGGCGATCGAGGCTGGCACCGCCCCGTTCTTCTCCGGCGAGCGTGCCGCCCATGTCACGGAAATTGCGCTGGCGCTCAACGGAGCCGGCAGCGCGGCCGCACCGTACCGCCTGCGGACGCGGCCAACCTTCTAGCGGCCCTGCGGGGGCGTCCTGAGCACCGCTTCCATCGCCGCCAGCACCTCGCGGCTTTCCCCCAGCGGCATTGCGGGCGAGCCGCCTTCGCCGCGTCGCACCGCATCCATGGCGGCCACCGCCTCGAATTGCAGGCCGCTGCCCGGGAACGGAAAGGCCAGTCGCCGCCGTCCCGGGAAAGGCAGCCGGTCGACCGCCTTGCCGAGCGGGCCGGGCACCCGCTGCGGCCCGAAAATGGCCGAACGCGCCGCACCCCCCCGATAGAGCGTCAGGTGGCGGGCCTTGAGGAACGGCGCATCCAGGCGCAAGGCGCCTTCGCTGCCCTCGATGACGAAGCTGTTGTCCCCATCGCGGTCGAACCCGGCCGAAAGCTGCGCCACGGCGCCGTCGTAGTGGAGCGTCAACTCGGTCCTGAGGTCGACCCCGCTCGCTGCCGCCCACCAGCGTCCCTCCACGGCGGCTGGCTTCCCGAGCAGGCGGATCGCCAGCGAGACCGGGTAAACGCCGAGGTCGAGGGCCGCGCCACCCCCTTGCGCCGGGTCGAACAGCCGCCGGTCGGCGCTCTCGTCGCGGCGATAGGAAAGGTCGGCGGTGATCCGACGCACGCTGCCGATCGCGCCGTCGGCGACCATGCTGCACGCCGCCTCGACGGCCGGCAGGAAACGGCTCCACATCGCCTCCATGGCGAAGCGGCCGCTCGCAACCGCGGCGCGCTCGATCGCCTCTGCATCCGCGGTCGAAGTGGCCAGCGGCTTCTCGATCAGCACCGCCTTGCCGGCGGCGAGCGCCGCCATCGCCAGCGCGGCGTGGGTCTGGTTGGGCGTCGCGACATAGACGATCTCGACGATCGGATCGGTGAGGAAGCCCGCCAGCTCGCCATAGGCCTGCGGCGTGCCGAAGGTCCGCCCGGCGAAAGCGCCGGTCTTGACGGCGTCGCGCGCGTGCACGGCGGCCAGCCGCGCCCCCGGCGCATGGGCAAGGTCCGCGGCAAACCGGGAGGCGATCCCGCCCGTCCCCACGATACCCCAGGCGACCGGCCGCCGATCGGCCTCAGCAGGCGTGGCGTCATCACTCATTCAGGCATTTTTGGCACGCAAGGATGGAGATAGGTTGAATCTTGCCGGGACTATTCGTCCAGCATCGCCGTCAGGGTCTCCAAACGGTCGGCCTCGTAGGGCGGCTTGTCCCACCGCAGGCGCGAGATCCTGGGGAAGCGCATGGCGACCCCGGAACGGTGGCGCTGCGAGCGGTTGAGCCCTTCGAAGGCGATCTCCAGCACCAGGCCCTTGCCCGCATCGGCGCGCACCGACCGCACCGGGCCGAAGCGCTCGACCGTGTTGTCCCGGACATATTTGTCGATCTGCTTGAGCTCCTCGTCGGTGAAGCCGAAATAGGCCTTGCCGACCGGCACCAGCTCGCCTTCCTCAGGCGGTCCGGTCCACACTCCGAACGTGTAGTCGGAATAGTAGCTCGACCGCTTTCCGTGGCCCCGCTGGGCGTACATCAGGACCGCGTCTATGGTGTAGGGATCGCGCTTCCACTTGAACCAGGGGCCCTTGGGCCGCCCCGCCACATAGGCCGAGTCTCGCCGTTTGATCATGACGCCTTCGATGATCGGATGGGGTGGCGAGGTGCGGAGCGCCTCCAGCTCGTTCCAGCTGTCGAAGTCGATGGTGGGGGAGAGGTCGAAGCGGGCCGGGTCGAGCAGGCCGACGAAATCCTCCAGCCGCTGACGCCGTTCGGTAAAGGGCAGGGGCCTGAGGTCCTCGGCGCCCTGCTGCAGAAGGTCGTAGCAGCGCACGAAGGCGGGATAGCGCTCGCGCATCTTGGGCGACACGCTCTTGCGGTTCAGCCGCTGCTGCAGGTCGGAGAAGCTGCCCGTCCAGTCGGGCGGTCGCCCGACGAGCAGCTCGCCATCGAGCGCGGCATCGAAATCCATGGCGTCGACCAGATCCGGGAAGGCGCCGGACACATCGTCTCCGGTGCGCGAATAGAGCCGCCGCGTGCCGCCGAGCGACACCGCCTGGACGCGGATGCCGTCCCATTTCCACTCGGCGACGTAGTCGGCCGGGTCGAGCCTGGCCAGGTCGTTGTCCTCGACCGGATGCGACAGCATCACCGGGCGGAACAGCGCCCGAGCCGACTGCTCGGGCTTTGGGGCCCGCCCCTCGAGCCAGGCGAACAGGCCTTCGTAGGGCGGCGCCAGCCCGTGCCAGAGCTCCTCGACCTCGGCGACGTCGACGCCGCCGAAATCCGCCAGCGCCTGCTTGGCGAGCCGCGCCGAGACGCCGATCCGCAGGCCGCCGGTCACCAGCTTGATGATGGCGAAGCGGGCCGGGATCGAGGCCTGGTCGAGCAGTGAGGCGAGCACCGACGGCCCGTCGGAGCGGCTTGCCGTCTGCAGCCGCTCGACCACGTCGGCGAGGCTGAGCGTGGAGTTCCTGCGCCTGTGGGGCTCGGACTCCGGCCAGACCAGCGAGACGGTCTCGGCGAGGTCGCCGACATAGTCGTATGAATAGCCGAACAGCACCGGGTCGATGCGCTCGGTCACCAGCATGCGCAGCATTGCCGGCTTGACCGCGGCGATCGCCAGGTCGCCTGTGATGGCGGCGAGCGCCAGCCCGCGGTCGGGGTCGGGCACGTCGCGGAAATAGTCCTTGAGCAGCGTCAGCTTGCCGTTGCGCGACGGCGTCAGCACGAGCCGGTCGAGAAGCTCGGCGAAACGGTCCATCAGTCGCCTTCGTCCTCGTAGCCGACCAGATGCAGCGGCCGTGCGGCGATGCCGTTGAGTTCGCACCAGCGCACCAGCGCCTCTTCGCGGCCGTGGGTGACCCACACCTCCCCGGCGCCGGTGTCGCGGATCGTCTCGGTGAGCTCGTCCCAGTCAGAATGGTCGGAGATGATCAGCGGCAGCTCGACGCCGCGCTGCCTGGCGCGCTGCCGGATGCGCATCCAGCCGGAGGCGAAGCCGGCCACCGGGTCGGGGAAGCGCCGTGCCCAGCGGTCCGCGAAGGCCGAGGGCGGCCCCACCACCACGGCGCCGGCAAACGTCCCCTTGGCGCCCTGCTCGACGGTGCCGGGCAACAACGGACCGAGGGCGATCCCCCGGCTTTCATAGTACTCGCTGAGCCGCGCCAGCGCTCCGTGTATGTAGATCGGCTCGCCGTAGCCGAAGTCGCGCAGCAGCCGCATCACCCGCTGCGCCTTGCCGAGCGCATAGGCGCCGATGAGATGCGCGCGCTCCGGAAACTGCCTGACCGAGCGCAGCAGCCGTCCGATCTCGTCCCCGTCGGGTGGGTGGCGGAACACCGGCAGCCCGAAGGTGGCCTCGGTGATGAACACGTCGCAGCGGATCGGCACGAAGGGCAGGCAGGTCGGGTCCGCCCGCCGCTTATAGTCGCCCGAGGCGACGATCCGGGTCCCCTCGTGTTCGACCGCGATCTGCGCGGAGCCGAGCACATGCCCCGCCGGATGGAACGTCACCTTGACGCCCGAAAGCTCGATCGTCTCGGCGAGCCGCATCGCCTGCGTGGCGCCGGCAAAGCCGTCGCCGTAGCGGATCGCCATGATGTCGAGCGTCTCCTGGGTGGCCAGCACACTTGCGTGGCCCGACCGCGCATGGTCGGAGTGGCCATGGGTGATCAGCGCCCGCGCGACCGGGCGGATCGGATCGATGAAGAAGTCGCCTGGCGGGCAGTAGAGGCCCTCGGGTCGGGGTCTGAGGAGGTCGCGGGCGCGCATCGCCTCAAGATAGGTGTTTGTTTTCCTGGGGAAAGCCTGTAGCGCAAGCCTCCTGACGTCTTCGATGCGCGCCCGCCGGAGGTCCTTTCTTGAAGCCGCTCGATCTCGCCTCCGGCGACCTCGTCGCCGACCGCCGCGCCGACTACGCCGAGATGCTGTTCAAGGCCGGCGAACATGCGGCGGCGGTCGAGGTCATGCTGGCCGCGCTCGAGCTGGCGCCGGGCTGGGCGCTTGGCTGGTTCCGCCTGGGCGAGATGGCCGAGGCGGGAGGCAGCCTCCGTCAGGCGAGGGAAGCCTGGCAAACGGTGCTCAAGCTCGACCCGGCCGACCGTCCGGGCGCCGCCCTCAAGCTGGAGCTGATCGGCGCGCTGCCGGCCTCCAAGGCGCCGCCCGGCGCGTTCGTCGAGGCGCTGTTCGACCAGTATGCGCCGACCTTCGACCAGGCGCTGGTCGAGCGGCTCGGCTATCGCGTGCCCGAGCTGCTGGAGCGCGCCATCGTCGGCACCGGCAGGACCTTCGACAGCGTCGTCGACCTCGGTTGCGGCACCGGCCTCATGGGCGAGAGGCTGCGTCCGCTCGCCCGACGGCTGGAAGGCATCGATCTTTCGGCCGCCATGCTGCGCCGTGCGACCGCCAGGGGCTGCTACGACCGGCTGCTCAAGGCCGACCTCCAGACCGCCGAGCTGCCCCAAGCGGACCTCGTCGTGGCCGCCGACGTCTTCATGTATCTGGGGGCGCTGGACGGCATCTTCGCCCGCGTCGCCGCAGCCTTGCGGCCCGGCGGGCTGTTCGCCTTCTCGGTCGAGGCGCATGACGGCCCCGAGCCCTTCGTCCTTCGTGCCTCGCGCCGCTACGCGCATGGCGAGGCCGGGCTGCGCGTCGGGCTCGCGACAGCCGGCCTCACGGTGCTCGGCCTGGCGCGCGAGACGATCCGCACCGACCGCGGCGCACCGCTGGAGGGGTTCGTGGTGCTTGCGGGGAGAAGGCACCCATAGGTCAGCCCGGCTCGGTCGACAAGATGATAACCCTGCGCTTGGCGCCGCGCCCGCCTGGCGCTAACTGTGGACGGTGACCCGACAGCAGGCTCCTCTCGTGCCGGACCCGGGCGCTGCGGTGCTGCCGGCGGCGTTCCTGGAGTGGTTCGCCCGTCGCGGCTGGTCGCCGCGCGCCCACCAGCTCGATCTCCTGGCGCGCGCCCAGGCCGGTCGCTCGGCGCTGCTGATCGCGCCGACCGGCGCCGGCAAGACGCTCGCCGGCTTCCTGCCTTCGCTCACCGATCTCGCCGAGCGGCCCCCGCGCAAGCCCGGCGAGGCCTATCGCGGCATCCACACGCTCTACATCTCGCCCCTCAAGGCGCTCGCCGTCGACATCGAGCGCAACCTGGCCAAGCCGGTAAGCGAGATGGATCTGCCCATCCGGCTGGAGACGCGGACCGGCGACACGCCTCCCCACAAGCGGCAGCGGCAGCGGGCCTCGCCGCCGGACATCCTGCTCACCACGCCGGAGCAGCTGGCGCTGCTGATCGCCACCGGCGATGCTTCGCGCTTCTTTTCCGGCTTGCGCTATGTGGTGCTCGACGAGCTGCATTCGCTGGTGACCTCCAAGCGCGGGCATCTTCTGTCGCTCGGCCTGGCGCGGTTGCGCCGCTTCTGTCCCGACCTGCAGGCGATCGGCCTGTCGGCGACGGTCGCCGAGCCCGACGCGCTGCGCCGCTGGCTGGTGCCGCAGAACCCGCCCGGCGCGCTCGCCGAGCTGATCACCGTCGAAGGCGGCGCGAAGCCGCAAATCGCCATCCTCGATTCCGAGGAGCGCGTGCCCTGGGCCGGCCACAGCGCTCGCTACGCGATTCCGGAGATCTACGACGCCGTGCGCCGGCACCGGACGACGCTGATCTTCGTCAACACCCGCAGCCAGGCGGAGATGATCTTTCAGGAGCTTTGGCGGGCCAACGAGGATTCGCTGCCGATCGCGCTGCACCACGGCTCGCTCGATGTCGGCCAGCGCCGCCGCGTCGAGAAGGCGATGGAAGACAACAGCCTGCGCGCCGTGGTGGCGACCTCGACGCTCGATCTCGGCATCGACTGGGGTGACGTCGATCTGGTCATCCATGTCGGCGCGCCGAAGGGCGCCAGCCGGCTGGCCCAGCGGATCGGCCGCGCCAACCACCGCATGGACGAGCCGTCCAAGGCGATCCTCATCCCCGCCAACCGCTTCGAGGTGCTTGAATGCCGGGCCGCCCTGGAAGCGAGCGAAATCGGCGCCCAGGACACCCCGCCGCTCGTCACCGGCGCGCTGGACGTCTTGGCCCAGCACGTGCTCGGCTCAGCTTGCGGCGAGCCCTTCGACGTCGCCGAGCTGTTCGCCGAGATCACTGCCGCGGCGCCTTATGCCGACCTCGACCGCGCCACTTTCGACCGCGTGGTCGACTTCGTCGCCACCGGCGGCTACGCGCTGCGCAACTACGAGCGCTATGCCAAGATTCGGCGCACCGCGGACGGCCGCTGGCGCGTGTCGCACCCGCGGATCGCCCAGCAATACCGGCTCAATGTGGGGACGATCGTCGAGGCGCCGATGCTGACGGTCCGCTACGTGCGCTCTGGCCGCGGCACGGTCGCCCGCGGCGGCCCGACGCTCGGCAAGATCGAGGAAGGTTTCCTGGAGACCATGACGCGCGGCGACACGTTCCTGTTCGCCGGCCGCACCTTGCGCTTCGAGGGCATCCGCGAGAACGAGTGCTTCGTCTCCAACGCCAGCGGCGTCGATGCCAAGGTGCCGATCTATGCCGGGGGCAAGTTCCCGCTGTCGACCTATCTGGCCGGTGAGGTGCGGTCCATGCTGGCCGATCCGGAACGCTGGAGCCGGCTGCCGGAGCAGGTCGCCGACTGGCTGCGCCTGCAGCGCGACCTGTCCGTGCTGCCGCGCCGCGAGGACCTGCTGGTCGAGACATTCCCGCGCGCCAACCGCTTCTACATGGTCGTCTACGCCTTCGAAGGCCGGCTCGCCCATCAGACGCTGGGCATGCTCCTGACACGCCGGCTGGAGCGGGCCGGCGCCCACCCGACCGGCTTCGTCGCAACCGAATACTCGCTCGCCGTGTGGGGGCTCGCCGACATGGGGGCGATGTTCCGCAGCGGCCGCCCGACGCTGGCCGACCTGTTCGACGAGGACATGCTGGGCGACGACCTCGACGCCTGGATGGCCGAGAGCTGGCTCTTGAAGCGCACCTTCCGCAATTGCGCCGTCGTCTCCGGCCTCATCGAGAAGCGGCATCCCGGTCAGGAGAAGAGCGGTCGTCAGGTCACAGTGTCGGCCGATCTGATCTACGACGTGCTGCGCAGCCACGAGCCCGACCACATCCTGCTCAAGGCCACGCGCATCGATGCGGCCAGCGGCCTCCTCGATGTCAGGAGACTTGCCGAGATGCTGTCGCGCATCAAGGGCCGAATCATGCATAAGGACCTCGAGCGCATCTCGCCGCTCGCCGTGCCGATCATGATGGAGATCGGCAAGGAGGCGGTAGCAGGCGAGGCGAGCGACATGCTCCTGTCGGAAGCGGCCGACGCGCTGATCGAAGAGGCCTTGGGAACGGCATGACGGGGAGCGCGGTGGAGAGGGCAGTGCGGCCGGGCGAGATCGAGATCGCCGGCGAGCGCGCGTTCTGCGACCGCAGCGGCACCCTGTTCTTCCCCGATCTGGACCTGCTGGCGGTGTCCGACCTGCACCTGGAGAAGGGCGCAGCCTATGCCCGACGCGGCTCCCTGGTGCCGCCCTACGATACGGCGGCCACCCTGGAGCGCCTCGCCGCGGTGCTGGAGCAGCATCGTCCGCGCCGGGTGGTCAGCCTGGGCGATTCCTTCCACGACCGGCTGGGCTCGGCGCACATGCCCGAGCCGTTCCGCGCCCGCCTGGCCGGGCTGATGGCCGGACGCGACTGGGTCTGGGTGGCCGGCAACCACGACCCCGAGGCGCCGGTGGGCATCGGCGGAGACACAGTGGCCACGCTCGCCGTCGGCCGGGTGGTCTTCCGTCACCAGCCTTCGGCCCGCGCTGCGGCGGGCGAGATCGCCGGACACCTCCACCCTTGCGCACGCATCGTCCAGCGCGGCCGCTCGGTCCGGCGCCGCTGCTTCGCCAGCGACGGCATGCGGCTGATAATGCCGGCCTTCGGCGCCTACACCGGCTCGCTCAACGTGCTCGACCGGGCCTATCACGGCCTTTTCGTGCGCGAGGCCCTCACGGCCTACCTGCTGGGCAGTCGCCGCATCTACGCCATCGCCGGCCAGCTGCTGCGGCCAGGCTAGTCTTTCCGGAACACCAGGCGGCCGATCCAGCCCGTGAGGATGGCGAGCAGCACCGCGAACACGCCATAGAGGAAGCCGTAGTCGCGCGAGAGCCGGAAGATCGACTGCTCGAAGCCGGCCTTCAGGATGGCGAGCTGCGCCGAGGTCTCGCGAATGAAGATGCCGTTGCGGAACAGGAAGGCGCGCGCCCGATGCGTGCCGACGGGCACGTTGGGGGCGAGCTCCAGCGTCGCACGGAACAGGTTCTGCGACAGGAACTGGACGCCGCCGACGCGCTCGTTGTAGAGGCCGGTCGCCATCTTCCGATCGCGCAGCGCCGCCGTGAACTCCTCGATGGTCACCGGCCCGGCCGACTTGTCCTCCGGCTCCATGTAGATGTTCGCCGCGCCCAGCGACAGCTGGCGATAGTTCTTGGGATCGGTGATGTCGCGCAGGGGACGCGTCGTCGCCACCGAGTAGGAGACCGGCACGTTGAGGAAGGTTTCCGACTCGGTGTTGATCCACATGCCCAGGATACGCGTCTTGCGCCGCACCACGACCGGACGCGACGGCCCTTCCAGGACGACGATCACGTCGTAGCGCCCTTGGCGGCTGACCAGCGGATCGGCATTGTCCAGCGCTCCGAAGATGGTGAGGTCGGCGCCGGCGAAATCGGACGTGATCGACACGCTGTCCGTCGACAGGCCGATCTCGATCAGCTCCGGACGTGGGTCCTGCGCTCTGGCAGGTGCGACGAGCGACGCTGCGGCGAGCAGCGCGGCCGCGAGCATCGCCGGGCCTCGCATCACAGCAGCCCCAGCGGCGAAAGCGAATAGAGGCTCGACGGCCGCACGAACAGGTCGAAGGCGAGCCTGAGCGCCACCGCCAGCACCAGCGCGGCGAGCAGCGCCCGAAGTTGCTCGCCACGCAGCTTCTGACCGGCCTTGGCGCCGTACTGGGCGCCCGCAACGCCGCCCACCATCAGCACGAAGGCGAGCACCACGTCGACCGTCTGGTTCGCCGTCGCATGCACCAGCGTGGTGTAGGCAGCGACGAAGATGATCTGGAACAGCGACGTGCCGACGACCACATTGGTGGGCACCTTGAGCAGGTAGATCAGCGCCGGCACCATGATGAAGCCGCCGCCGACGCCCATGATGGCGGCCAGGAAACCGATGCCGGCGCCCAGCCCGAGCACCGGGATGATGCTGACGAAGAGCTTCGACGTCCGGAAGCGCACCTTGAGCGGCAGCTTGTGGATCCAGTTGTGCTGGCCGGACCGCTTGAGCGTGGGCGCTGCTCCGGAGCGGCTGCGCCTGAGCGCCCTCACGCTCTCCACCATCATCAACGCTCCGACGGTGCCCAGGAGGGCGACGTACAATAGCGAGATGAACAGGTCCAGCTGGCCGATGCTGCGCAGCAGCGCGAACACGAAGGCGCCGAGCGTCGAGCCGCCGAGGCCGCCGGCGAGCAGCACCGTACCGAGCTTGAAATCGAGCGTGCCGCGCTTCACATGCGCCAGCGCCCCGGAGAAGGACGAGGCGATGACCTGATTGGCGCCGGTCGCCACCGCGATGGCCGGCGGGATGTTGTAGAAGATCAGAAGCGGAGTGATCAGGAAGCCGCCGCCCACTCCGAACATGCCGGACAAAAACCCCACCGCGGCGCCCATCGCGAGCAACACGAAGACGTTGACCGACATTTCCGCGATCGGGAGATAGATGCCCACCCGGACGACTCTGATTCTGGCGCCTGATCCCGCCCCCTGACGAGATGCAAAGGACGACTATGCGGTGACTGCGCCGACATTGCGGCGAAATCAAACTTTGTCGCCTCACGCGCGCAAAAAATCAGCAGCACTTCCAAAGGGATGTCTGCCGGCGCCCGATGGCGCCGGCAAGCCGCGCCACTATTTCTTGGCGAGCAGCTCGTGGACCAGCTTCTCGTTCACCTCGCCAGTGGCCTCCAGTCCGTTGTCGGTCTGGAACTTGGCGATCGCCGATTTGGTCTTGGCGCCCATCAGGCCGTCGGCCCCGCCGGCGTCGTAGCCGTTCTTGTTGAGGATGAGCTGGATGTTCTGCACGGCCTTCTTCATGTCGACGCCCGCCGTGGTCCCGTTGTCCTCGCGCCAGGAATCGGGAATCTCGACGCGGTTGGTCTCGGCGTTCACCGGCTTGGCCTTCCATAGCTCGGCGGCGCCGCGCGCCTTCTCCAGCTGGTCCGGCTTCAGTGCCTTGGCGACCTCGTCGCGCTTGGCGGCGGCGTCCTTGTCGCCATCCTTGGCGACCAGCGCGAACCATTTGTAGGAGGCTTCCAGGTCCTGCGGCATGCCGACGCCCTTGGCGGCGAGAATGCCCAGGTTGAACTGGCTGTCCTTGACGCCCATCTCGGCGGCCTCGGTGAACCAGCGGGCGGCCGACTGGTTGTCGACGACGCCGTCGGTGCCCATCGCGAACAGGACCGCCAGATTGTGCATGGCGCTGGCATTGCCCTGCGCGGCGGCCATCTGGTACCAGGTCTTGGCCTTCTTGACGTCGCGCCCGACGCCGGTCCCCTTCTCGTAGGAATTGCCGATCCTGTACTGCGCCGGCGCGAGCCCGAGCTCCGCCGCCTTCTCGTACCACTCGGCCGCCTTCTTCGGATCCGCCTTGACCCCGCGCCCCTCGGCGAAGCGCATGCCGATTTCGTAGAGAGCCTTGGGGTCGCCTCCGGTCGCTGCATCGCGAAGCGGCGCCGGTCCGGCATCCGCCGGGACCGTGATGGCGGCCGGCGCCGGGGCGGCCTTGACCGGCTCCGCCGGCTGGGCATGGGCGACCGCCGGCGGCGTCGGCGCGGCCGGCATCGGCTCCAGGTCGGCATCCTCGGCTGCGGCGCTCGCGGCCGGCGGGGCTTCGGCGAGCGCCGCAGTATCTTCCATCGGCTCCGCGTCCTCCGCGCCCGGCGCGATGGTGATGCCGGCGACCTCCGGGTGGCGGCGCTCGTCGTCGGCAGACTGCGGCGCCTCGCTCTCGGCGGTCGTGGGCGTTGCTTCCTCGGCGGCACGCGGCGCCGCCGGCTCGTCCGTCGCGACTGAGGCCTGCATCGGCTCGGCTGCAACGGCCTCGACCGAGCGGTCGTCGGCCGGGTTGGCGGCCAGCTGGCGATCCTCCGCCAGGAATGCCTTGCCGAGCTGCATGCCCGCCAGAGCCACGATGATCGCGGTGGCCGAAAGCAGCACGGTTTTGCGGCGCGAACGGAACAGGCCCCCCAGGCGGCCGCCCCCGCTTTCGCCTTCGGCCGCTGGCTTGGGAATGTCGACGTCGGCTGCGGCGGCCTGCGCGGCGCGCCTGGCGGCGGCAATGAAGTCCGACTTGGCGGCGTCGCCCTCCGCTCCTTTGGCCGGCGCGCCGCGTTCGTCGCGCACGCGCTTCATGATGGCTCCGAGGTCGGGCGCCCCTGATCCGGGCTCGAGCGGCCGGTTCGCCGCCTTGGGGTCGAACGGCTCGTCGAGCTCGACCTGCGGCGCGGCCGGCGCGGCCTCCACCGCCGGCTCCGGCTCGGCCGGCGCCGGCTGCTCCTCCTTCTTGCCGCCGAAGGCGCGCGTCAGCCCGCCGAGCAACGAGCGTCTGCGTCGGTTGTTCTCGACCGGCAAGGGGGCCTCGGAGCTCATGGCCGCGACTGCGGCGGCGGCTGCCGCTTCGGCAGGCGTCAGCGCCACGGTCGCCTGACCGCCGCGCCCGGTGTCGGGCTCGTCTGCGACGGCGTCCATCGGGTCGACGCCCTCCGCGTCGGCCGCGTCGATCGACGGCGTGCTGTCGAGCGCGCGGCGCGGCTCCGGCCCGGCCGCGGCCGGCAGGAATTCGGTCGCCGCGAGTCGATCGACGATCTTGAGCAGCGTATCGTGGATCGCCTCGAAGGTCTTGGCATTGCGTTCGTCGGAGCGCCGCGTCAGCGTCTCCAGCGCCTTGAAGTCGTCGACCAGGCCAACCACCGCCGACGGCTCGGATCCGGCCGGGCCGAAGGAGCGAACGGCATCTTCCGCGGCGTGCCGCGCCGCATCCAGGATCGCGCTCCTCTGGTCTGCCAGCGAGCGCTCGATCTCGTCGAGGCGTGGCCCGAGGTCTTCCAACTCGGGCATCGTCGCCGACGGCCGTGCGAGATAGTCGGTCAACCCCGAAACCTGCGCCTCGAGGTTGCGAATCAGCGCCGGGTCGATGCCGGCGAGCTGTTCGGCCGATGCGTCGAGCCGGTCGGAGATCGAATCGAGCCGGGCGGCGAGGTGACGGATCACCGTGTCGTCGGGCACGCCGCTCTGGTCCTCGAGCCGGCGCGCAAAATCGGTGAAGCGACGGTCGATCTCGTCCATGATCCCGGCCGTGTCGGCCGCTGAGGGACGCTCGTCGAGGCGCGCCGCCACATCGTCGAGCCGTCGCTCCAGGTCGCGGAAAAGGGCCTGCCCGTGCTGCATGGCGTCGTTCTGGCGGCGGTCCAGCACGTCGGCGAGCAGGTCGAAACGCTGCTCGATGCCGTCCAGGATGGGTCCGGAGACGATGTCGACAGGCGCCTGGTCGAGCTTGTCGACGATGACCGCGACCTGCCTGGCGAGGCGTTCGACGGCCTGCTCGGGCAGGTCGGCCCGCGCCGCCAGGTCGTCGACGCGTGCCGATAGCACGCCCAGCCGCTCCAGCACCTCGGCATTCGGCTCGTCCTCGACCAGCTCCTCGATCTGACGGGCCAGCGAGGTGATGCGCGCCTCGATCCGCTCGAAGGGCTGCGGGTCGAAGCTCGGCTGCTGGATGGTCGATGCCGTGGCGACGATGGCGCGCGAAATCTCGTCGAGCCTCTCCTCGATTTGAGCCATGGCGTCCCCGCTGCGCCGGTCTTGCTGGCGCGACAGGTGGTCGACCGCGGCGGCCAGCGTCCGCACCTTCTCCTCCAGCGATTGCAGGGAGAGCGATTCCGGCAAGTTGCCTACGGCGTTGCTGATGTGCTCGAGCCGCGCATGCAGCGCCGCGATCTCCGGATCGTCGGCAGCGCGCGTCCTGTCGGCCGCCAGCCGGTCCTCCAGCGAGGTCCAGCGGCGGTCGAGGTCGTGGAAGCGGGCGTCGACCGAGCGCACCGTCTCTTCGCGCGCCAGGCTGTCGACTGTGCCCTTGACCTGCTCCAGCTCCTGGCGGAGCAGCCCGATGCCGCTCGCGTCGCTGCGCTCGGAAAGGTCGTGGATAGCGTGCGACAGGCGCTCGAATTCGGCGCCGATCTCGGCGCCTTCGCGCCCATGGCCCGGATGAACGACCGCCTTGCCGATCTCATCGCGCAGGCTGTCGAACTCGCGCTGCAGCCCTGCCGTCATCTGGTTGCGCAACTCTTCCCTGAGGCTGTGCAGCTCCTCGACGATCTTGCCGACGGCCTGGAACCCGTCTTCCTGGCCCTTCACCCGCTCGATGTCGTGGGCGAGCGCCCTATACGAGCTCTCGGCCGCCGGCTTGGCGGCTGCAGTGCGCCCGGCCGCCGGCGGCCAGGACCGGTCTACCGCCGTCTCGGCGCGCGCATCGGCATGGTTCCGCTCCAGCCGCTGCTCGAGGTTCTCCAGCGAGCGGTTGAGGTCCTCCAGCGAGGTGTAAGACCGCCGTGCCCGCCCTTGGTTGAGGGAATCGAGATAGGATCGCTTGGTGTTCATCGAACCGCCCGTTTGCCACGAAGCCGGTCACGGCCGGCTTGCCAAATTCCCCGGTCGGGAGCCGAAGCAGCCGCTCACGCGGGGGGCGAGCGGCGGAAGCTTGGTCTTCCGGGGCGTTCCAGGCCCCTGATCCGAAAAGCCGTGAAGAACAATTGACAGGATAGCCACGGTGCACCGACCTGCGAACAATTCCTCAATCATGGTAAACAACCCGTTAACCAACCTTAATTTTTGGCTGAGAAGGGTGCGACACCGTGGCTGCCGCAGCGTCTTGCGTGGCGAAAAGCCGTCGCCTATATGCTTACGTAAACGTAAGAGGCGTACCCATCGCGCTGTCTTTCGAGTGACTTTAGTCGAAACCGTCAAGGACATGTCGCCCCGCACAAAGGGTCTGACCGCGCTCGCGCCGCGAGCGCCATAATGGGCAAGCAAACAAATGATGACACTGATGACGGCCGCTGCTGCGGCCAATACGAACGACTCGGCCGAAGCTTCGCAGCATGAGGACTTTATCCGCATCGGCGAGATGGCCAAGCGCCACGAGGTGACGCTGAGGACGCTCCGCTTCTATGAGGACAAGGGCCTGCTGAACCCTCGGCGGGAAGGCACGACGCGCCTCTACACGCGGCGCGACAACGCGCGCCTCAAGCTGATCCTGCTCGGCCGCAAGGTCGGCTTCTCGCTGCGCGAGGTCAAACAGATGATCGACCTTTACGACCCCGCGGGCTCGAACGCCAAGCAGCTGCGGCTGACCCTCGAAAAGTCGGAGAAGCAGCTGGGCCGCCTGGAGCGCCAGCGCCAGTCGCTGGACGAGGCCATCCGCGAGCTCTCGGGCCTCATCGACGTCGTGCGCGGCATGATGGCCGAGCGCCAGGGTCAGGCCGTCAGCGCCTCCGCCTGACCAAGACTGACGTTTACGGAAACGTCAAAATTTGCTAGGACGATCCTTCGCCGCCCGGCAGGGGCGGCGAATGCAAGAAATGCGTGAGCGGAGGATGCTCGATGCCGAGCTACAGGGCACCGGTCCAGGACACGTTGTTCGTCTTGAGTGACGTGCTCGGCTACGAGCGCTACGGCAACCTCGCCGGCTTCGCCGACGCCACGCCGGACGTGCTGGAAGCGATCCTCAACGAAGGCGCCAAGCTCGCCGAGACGGTGATCCTGCCGACCAACCGCGACGGCGACGTCGAGGGCTGCACGCGCCATCCCGACGGCTCGGTCGCCACGCCGAAGAGCTTCCGCGCCGCCTATGACCGCTACCGCGAGGGGGGCTGGATCGGCCTCGCGGCGCCGGTCGAATATGGCGGGCAGGGCCTGCCCTTTGCGGTCCATTCTGCGGTCGGCGAGTATCTCGCCTCTGCCAACATGGCACTGATGATGTATCCGGGCCTCAGCCAGGGCGCCATCGCGGCGCTGCTGGCCCACGGCACGGGCGAGCAGAAGGCCGCCTGGGTGCCCCGCCTGGTGGAGGGGATTTGGACCGGCACCATGAACCTCACCGAGCCGCATTGCGGCACGGACCTCGGCCTGCTGCGCACCAAGGCGGTGCCCGAACCGGACGGCACCTATCGCATCTTCGGACAGAAGATCTTCATCTCGGCCGGCGAGCACGACCTGGCGGAGAACATCGTGCACCTGGTGCTCGCGCGCATCGAGGGTGCGCCGGAGGGCGTCAGGGGCATCTCGCTCTTCATCGTGCCGAAGTTCAAGCTCGACGGCGACCGGCTGGGCGAGCGCAACGCTCTCGTCTGCGGCGCCATCGAAAAGAAGATGGGCATCCACGGCAACAGCACCTGCGTCATGAACTATGACGGAGCGGAGGGCTACCTGCTCGGCGAGCCGAATGGCGGCCTCAAGGCGATGTTCGTGATGATGAACGAGGCGAGGCTCGGCGTCGGCATGCAGGGCCTCTCCATCGGCGAGGTCGCCTACCAGAACGCTGCCGCCTATGCCCGGGAGCGGCTGCAAGGCCGCTCGCTTTCCGGGGCCAAGGCGCCGGACAGGCCGGCCGACCCGATCATCGTCCACCCCGACATCCGCCGCAAGCTGATGACCATGCGCGCCGTCAACGAGGGGGGCCGGGCGCTCTATCTTTGGACGGCGCTGCAGGCCGACGTGGCGCATCGCTCGTCCGACGAGGCCGAGCGACAGGCCGCCGACGACCATCTCGGCCTGATGACGCCGGTGCTCAAGGGCGTGCTGACGGACAAGGGCTTCGAGCATGCGGTGATGGCGCAGCAGGTGTTCGGCGGCCACGGCTACATCGAAGAGCACGGCATGAGCCAGTTCGTGCGCGACGCCCGTATCGCCATGATCTACGAGGGCGCCAACGGCATCCAGGCGCTCGACCTGGTCGGCCGCAAGCTTGCGATGAACGGCGGCCGCGCGCTGCAGGCCTTCTTCAAGGACGTTGGCGCCTTCTGCGAGGCCAACCGCGCCGACGAGCGCCTGGCGCCGTTCACCAAGGCGCTCAAGAAGGGCCTGAACGACCTCCAGGCCGCCACTGTCTGGCTGATGCAGAACGGCCCCAAGCACCCCGACAACGCCGGCGCCGCCTCGACCGACTACATGCATCTCTTCGGCCTCGTGGCCCTCGGCTACATGTGGGGCCTGATGGTCAAGGCGGCCGGGGAGCGCCTCGACGAAGGCGGCGCTTCCAACGTCCCCTTCTATGAGGCTAAGCTTGCCACCGGCCGCTTCTACATGGAGCGGCTGATGCCGGAGACGGCGACGCGTCTCGCGCGCATCGCGAGCGGCGCCGACAGCCTGATGGCGCTGCCGGCGGAGGCGTTCTGAACGGTCGCCGGCCGGTCGAGGAGGAGGAAGCGTCATTGGCCACGGACCCCGCCGATTTTCTCGGCCTGCCGCGCCCGGACTGGGCGGGCGAAGAGGTCGCCATGCTCTACGACATGGCGGTGCGCTTCCTTGCCGAGGAGGTCGCGCCGCACTACGACCGCTATGAGAAGAACGAGATCGTCGACCGCTCCGCCTGGGAAAGCGCCGGGCGGGCGGGCCTGCTCTGCGCCTCCATGCCGGAGGCCTATGGCGGGGCCGGCGGCACCTTCGCCCACGAGAGCGTGATCGCCGAGGCGCTCGGCCATGTCGGGGTCGACGGTTTCGGCATCGCGCTCCACAATGCCATCGTCGCGCCCTACATCCTCCACTACGGCTCCGAGGAGCAGAAGAGGGCGTGGCTGCCGAAGATGGCGAGCGGCGAGCTGATCGGCGCCATTGCCATGACCGAGCCCGGTGCCGGCTCGGACCTGCAGAACGTCAGGACGCGTGCCGAGCGCGACGGCAACCAGTATCGCATCAACGGCTCCAAGACCTTCATCACCAACGGCCAGAACGCCAACCTGATCGTCGTCGTGACCAAGACAGACCCCTCGCGCGGTGCCAAAGGCACCTCGCTCCTTGTCGTCGAGACCGACGGTGCCGAGGGCTTCCAGCGCGGCCGCAACCTCGACAAGATCGGCCTCAAGGCCAACGACACCTCTGAGCTCTTCTTCAACGACGTTCGCGTGCCGACGGCCAACCTGCTCGGCCAGGAGGAAGGCCAGGGCTTCGTCCAGCTGATGCAGCAGCTGCCGCAAGAGCGGCTGCTGATCGCCGCACAGGGGATCGGCATGATCGAGCGGGCGCTCGCCGTCACCACCGACTACGTCAAGCAGCGCAAGGCCTTCGGCAAGGCCGTCATCGAGTTCCAGAACACCCAGTTCAAGCTGGCGGAGCTGAAGACGGAAGCCACCCTCGGCCGCGTCTTCTACAACGACTGCGTCAGGCGCCACGTGGATGGCGGCCTCGACGCCGTGACCGCCTCCATGGCCAAATACTGGCTGACCGACCTGCAGTGCAAGGTGGTGGACGAGTGCCTGCAGCTGCACGGCGGCTACGGCTATATGAACGAATATCCGATCGCCAGGATGTATCGCGACGCCCGTGTGCAGCGCATCTATGGCGGCACCAACGAGATCATGAAGCTGCTGATCGCGCGGAGCCTTTGAGGCTCGATAGCGCCCGAACGGAAAGGCCAGGCCAATGACCGATGCTTATGTCTATGACGCCGTGCGCACGCCGCGCGGCCGCGGCAAGAAGGACGGCGCGCTGCACGAGGTGCCGGCCGTTCGCCTCGGCGCCAAGGTGCTCGAGGCGCTGCGCGACCGCAACGGGCTCGACACCGCCAAGGTCGACGACATCATCTTCGGCTGCGTCGACCCGGTCGGCGAGGCGGGCTCGGTCATTCCGCGCTCCGCCGCCTTCGAGGCGGGCTACGACAACCGCGCGCCGGGCATGCAGATCTCCCGCTTCTGCGCCTCCGGGCTCGACGCCATCAACCTCGGCGCCGCCAAGATCGCGCAGGGTGCCGACGAGATCGTCATCGCCGGCGGCGTGGAATCGATGTCGCGCGTCGGCATGGGCATGTCCGGCGGCGCCTGGTTCATGGATCCCTCTGTCGGCCTGCCGGCCTACTTCATGCCGCAGGGCGTCTCCGCCGACCTCATCGCCACCAAGTACGGCTTCTCGCGGGACGACGTCGACGCCTATGCGGTGGAGAGCCAGAAGCGGGCGGCCAAGGCCTGGGACAAGGGCTATTTCAAGGGGTCGGTGGTGCCGGTGAAGGACCAGAACGGCCTGACCATCCTCGACCGCGACGAGCACATGCGGCCCTCGACCGACATGCAGGCGCTGGCTGCGCTCAATCCGTCCTTCGTCATGCCGGGCGAGATGGGCGGCTTCTCCGCCGTCGCCATCCAGCGCCATCCCGAGGTCGAGGAGATCGACTACGTGCACCACGCGGGCAATTCGTCGGGCATCGTCGACGGCGCCGCCGCCGTGCTGCTCGGCAGCAAGAAGGCCGGCAAGGCAATGGGCGTCAAGCCGCGCGCGCGCATCCGCGCTTTCGCCAACATTGGCTCCGAGCCGGCGCTGATGCTGACCGGCCCCGTCGACGTCACCGAGAAGCTCCTGGCCCGGGCCAGGATGAAGCGCGACGACATCGACCTCTTCGAGCTCAACGAGGCCTTCGCCTCGGTGGTGCTGCGCTACATGCAGGCCTTCGACATCGATCACGCCAGCATCAACGTCAATGGCGGCGCCATCGCCATGGGCCATCCGCTCGGCGCCACCGGCGCCATGATCTTCGGCACCGTGCTTGACGAGCTCGAGCGCCGCGACCTGAACACCGCCCTCGTCACGCTGTGCATCGGCGCTGGCATGGGCACCGCGACCATCATCGAGCGGGTCTGATGCCCGGAGCATCGGCTGGCCAAGGCGAGGAATTGCGATGAGCTATGAGAACTTCACCGTCGTGACCGACAGCGACGGGATCGCGCTCGTGACCTGGGACATGCCCGATCGATCGATGAACGTCTTCGACGAAGGCGTGCTCGAGGAGCTCGACAGGATCGTCGACCAGGTCGCCGCCGACCCGGCGGTCAAGGGAGCCGTCCTGACCTCCGGCAAGGAAAGCTTCTCCGGCGGCGCCGACCTCACCATGCTGCGCCGCATGCTGGAACGTTTCGAGGCGGAGAAGGCCAGGGACAAGGACAAGGCGGTGCGCTTCCTGTTCGACACCGTCGGCCGCATGACCTGGCTGTTCCGCAAGCTGGAGACCAGCGGCAAGCCGTGGGTTTCCGCGATCAACGGCACCTGCATGGGCGGCGCCTTCGAGCTGTCGCTGGCCTGTCACGGTCGGGTTGCCGCCGACGCGGAAAATGTGAGGATCTCGCTTCCCGAGGTGAAGGTCGGCATCTTCCCCGGCGCCGGCGGCACCCAGCGGGTGCCCCGCCTGGCTCAGCCCCAGGAAGCGCTGCAGATGCTGACGTCCGGCCAGACGCTGACGCTGCAGAAGGCCAAGGCGATGGGCCTTCTTCATGCGGTCGCCGAGCCGGCGCAGCTCGTGGAGACGGCGAAGGCGATGATCCGCGACGGCCTGAAGCCCGTGCAGCCCTGGGACGAAAAGGGCTTCAGGCTGCCGGGTTTCCCGGTCTACTCCGCACAGGGCGCCAATCTCTGGCCGCCGGCCATCGCCATCCTGCGCCGCGAGACCTACGGCAACTATCCGGCGGCCGCGGCGATCCTCAAATGCGTCTACGAGGGCCTGCTGGTGCCTTTCGACACCGCTCTCAGGATCGAGCAGCGCTACTTCACGGAAATCCTGCAGACGCGCGAGGCGGCGGCGATGATCCGCTCCCTTTTCGTCTCCCTGCAGGAGCTCAACAAGGGCGCGCGACGGCCGGCTGGCGTGCCCGAGACCAAATTCGGCAAGATCGGCGTGCTGGGAGCCGGCTTCATGGGCGCCGGCATCGCCTATGTGACCGCCAAAGCCGGCATCCCGGTCGTGCTGGTCGACCGCGACCAGGCGTCGGCCGACAAGGGCAAGGCGTATTCCGAGGGCCTGATCGCCGAGCAGGTGAAGAAGGGGCGGGCGAAGCCGGACGACAAGGAGAAGCTTCTGTCGCTGATTACGCCGACTGCCGACTACGCGGCGCTCGAGGGCTCCGATCTGGTGATCGAAGCGGTGTTCGAGGATTCCGTCGTCAAGACGGCGGCGATCGAGAAGGCTGAGGCGGCGCTGGAGCCCGACGCCGTGTTCGCCTCCAACACCTCCACCATTCCCATCACCGCCCTGGCGAAAGCCTCGGCGAGACCCAAGGACTTCATCGGCCTGCACTTCTTCTCGCCGGTCGACAGGATGATGCTGGTCGAGATCATCCTCGGCAAGAAGACCGGCGACAAGGCGCTCGCCGTGGCGATCGACTATGTCCGCGCCATCAAGAAGACGCCCATCGTCGTCAACGACACCCGCGGCTTTTACGTCAACCGCTGCGTGTTGCGCTACATGTCCGAGGCCTACCGTATGCTGATCGAGGGCGTTCCCGCGGCGATGATCGAAAATGCCGCCCGGATGGCCGGCATGCCGGTCGGGCCGCTCGCCCTGACCGACGAGACGGCCATCGACCTCGCGCAGAAGATCATGCGGCAGACCATTCGCGACCTCGGCGACGAGGCGGTCGATGCCGGTCAGATGAAGCTCATCGATACGCTGGTCGACAAGCACGGGCGGCAGGGCCGCAAGAACGGCAAGGGCTTCTACGACTATCCCGCAAAGCCGGCGAAGAAGCGCCTCTGGCCCGGCCTCAAGGAGCTCTATCCGCAGCAGGATCCCGACAAGGTCGACGTGGCGGAGCTGAAGCAGCGCTTCCTGGCCACGATCGCGCTGGAGGCGGCGCGCGTCATGGAGGAGGGCATCGTCACCGATCCGCGCGAGGCCGACGTCGGCTCGATCCTCGCCTTTGGCTTCGCCCCCTACACCGGCGGCGCCCTGTCCTACATCGACGGCGTCGGAGCCGCGGCCTTCGTCGCGACCGCCAAGCGGCTGAAGAAGCGGTATGGCAGCCAGTTCAAGCCGCCCAGGCTCTTGCTCGACATGGCGGACAAGGGCGAGACCTTTTACGACCGCTTCGCCCCGGCCGATGGCAAGGACGCGCGCAGAGCGGCGTGAGCCGCGCTGCGCTGGACAAGGATGGGAGTGGCGTCTAAGAAGGTTTCCAAAGGCATTTTTTCTTATCTGGGAGCCGAATCATGCTGTCGCATGACCGGGTCTGGGCTGCGATCGACGCGTTGGCGGCACGTTATGCACTGTCGGCCTCGGGGCTCGCCAAGCGGGCCGGGCTCGATTCCACGGCTTTCAACAAGTCGAAGCGCCGCTCCTCCGACGGGCGCCCGCGCTGGCCGTCGACCGAGTCGCTGGCCAAGGTGATGGAGGCGACTGGCGCCTCGCTCGACGAGTTCTTCGAGCTGGTCGAGGGCCGCCGCGCTGCGGCACCCGGCAAGAGCGGACAGGCGGTTCGGCGGGTGCCCTTGCTGGGCTTTGCGCAGGCCGGGGCTGGCGGCTTCTTCGACGATTCCGGCTTTCCGGCCGGCGAGGGATGGGACCAGGTCGACCTGCCCTCGCGGACGAACGAGGGCTCCTATGCCCTGCAGGTCCAGGGCGATTCCATGCTGCCGCTCTATCGCGACGGCGACGTGCTGATCGTCGTGCCCGGGGCCCAGCTGCGCCGTGGCGACCGCGTCGTGGTCAAGACGCGCAACGGCGAGGTGATGGCCAAGCTGCTGGACCGGCAGACCTCCAAGCTCGTCGAGCTCGTTTCGCTCAACCCCGCTCACCCGGTGCGCGAGATCGCGCGCTCCGACGTCGAGTGGATGGCCCGCATCGTCTGGGCGAGCCAGTAGAGGCCATGCGGTTCGCGCACGCCCTGGGCACCGCCCTTTCGCTCGCCGTGCTGTGCGCGGCGATCGTCGCGTCCGGCCGCCAACTCGGCCCCGACGGCGAGGCCGGCATGGTCGCCGTCGAGGAGATCGACCAAAACATGCTGGCGCCCGCGGCGCCCGAAGAGGACGCTGCGGCGGAGGCCCTTCCCGCGCCCGCCGCCGAACCGCCCGCCGAGCCCTCGGAGGAGGCGGTCGAGGAGCCGGCGAGGGAGCCGGGCGAGCTCGGCGATCGGCTCACCCGGCGCGCCCCGCCGGCCGCGAAGCCAGCCCCGCCGGCCGCGAAGCCAGCCTCGCCGACCGCGGCGCCAGCCCCACCGGCCGCGGCGCCAGCCCCGCCGGCCGCGGCGCCGGCGGCGCCGACCGTCGCCGAGCCGCGCACGACGGCCACCTTGCAGCGCATCGCGCCGCGCAAGCCCTTGAGCACGCTCGGCCAGGCCAAGGAGCCGGAACCCGAGGAGAAGGCCGACTGGGACGGCACCTCTCTCTATCGCCCGGTGGCGACGGCGGCCGGCACCTTCGAGGCCATGGGCTACACCGTATCGCTGGCCGGCACGCAGCCGATCGGGCCGGACGAGACCTGCAGCTACAAAGGCGCCGACTGGCCGTGCGGCGTGCGTGCCCGCACCGAGTTCCGCCAGCTGCTGCGCGGCCGCGCCGTCGTCTGCGCCATGCCCGAGGGCGCCGAGGCGGGCTCGGTCGCGGTCGACTGCCGCATCGGCACGGAGAACCTCGGCGCCTGGCTGGTGGAGAACGGCTGGGCGCGCGCCGCCCCCGGCAGTCCCTATGCCGAGGCGGGCCGCAAGGCCGAGGCGGACGGCAAGGGCATCTTCGGCGCTCCGCCGCGCTAGAATCGGCCTAGCCGACCAGGTCGCCCTGCAGCGCCCGGTCGATCAGTGCCCGCGTCTCGGCGATTCCGTAGAGCGCGGCGAAGGACCCGAAGCGCGGCCCGCGCTCCTGGCCGATGAGCACCTCGTAGATCATCTGGAAGAAGGCGACCGAGACGCCCGGCCCGCCCTCCGGGCTCTGCTTGGAATGGTCCTGATAGCGCTCGATGCGCCGCGCCACGTTGAGCGCTGCGTTCTGGATCGCCTCGCCGTCGGCCGCAGGCGGCAGCGCCGCCAGAGCGGCCGCGACGTCGGACAGCGCCTGCCGCTCGACCGCATCGGGCGCACGGTACTTCTTCTGCGGCTTCACGAAATCGTCGAAATAGCGGATCGCATACTCGGCGAGCCGGTCGAGCTCCGGATGGGTCTCGGGCGTCGTACCCGGCGAATATCGGCTGATGAAGCCCCACAGCACCTGCTTGTTCTGGGCGTTCGAGGCGCTGACCAGGTTGAGCAGCAAGGCGAATGGCACGGGCAGGTCGATCGCCGGCGGATTGCCGTGGTGCATGTGCCAGACCGGGTTGCTGAGCCGGTTCTTCCAGTCCTGCTTCGGATAGGCCGACAGGAACTGATAATACTCGTCCACCGCCCGCGGGATCACGTCGAAATAGAGCTTCTTGGCGGTCTTCGGCTTCTGGAACATGTAGAGGCCGAGGCTGTCCGTCGGGGCATAGGTCAGCCACTCGTCGATGGTGAGCCCGTTGCCCTTCGACTTCGAGATCTTCTGGCCCTTCTCGTCGAGGAAGAGCTCGTAGTTGAAGCCTTCCGGCGGTCGCGCGTCGAGCGCCCGGCAGATCTCGGCGGCGAGCTTGACGCTGTCGATCAGGTCCTTGCCCGACATCTCGTAGTCGACGCCCAGCGCCGCCCATCGCATCGCCCAGTCGGGCTTCCACTGCAGCTTGGCATGGCCGCCGGTGACAGGGGTCTCGAAGCGCTCCCCGCTGTCGGGATCGCGCCATACGATGCTGGCGCTGTCGAGCCGGCGCTCCTCGATGGGCACCTGCATCACCACTCCCGTCTTCGGATGGATGGGCAGGAAAGGCGAATAGCTCTGCGCGCGCTCCTCACGCAGCGAGGGCAGCATGATCGCCATGATGGCGTCGTAGCGCTCCAGCATCTTCACCAGCGTCGCGTCGAAGCGGCCCGCAGAATAGTATTCGGACGACGACGCGAACTCGTACTCGAAGCCGAAGCGGTCGAGAAAGGCGCGCAGCCGGGCGTTGTTGGCCGCCCCGAAGGAGGGGTAGGCGTCGCCGAACGGGTCCGGGATGCGCGTCAGGGGCCGCCCCAGATAGCTGCGCAGCATCTCCTTGTTCGGCACATTGTCGGGCACCTTGCGCAGCCCGTCCATGTCGTCGGAGAAGCACAGCAGCCGCGTCTTCACCCGGTCCTCGGTCAAGACGCGGAACGCATGGCGCACCATCGTGGTGCGCGCGACCTCGCCGAAGGTGCCGATATGCGGCAGGCCGGACGGCCCGTAGCCGGTCTCGAACAGCACCGTCTCGGGGAAGCCGGGCCCGCGATAGCGGTCGACGATCTTCTTCGCCTCTTCGAACGGCCAGGCGCGGCTCTCGGCCGCGGCGGCAAGCATATCCGGGTTGAGGTCGATCCGGTCGGAACGCGTCATGTCGATCATGTCCTGGGTATTTTTGCCGGCTCGCCGGCGCGCGAGTTGCTTTATTCGGCACCGCGGGCACCGTCAACGGACCGTCCGCCTTTTTCCTTGCGACGGCGCACGAGGCTGCCTACGCTCCGGCCGCACACCCCAGGCGGAGAACCGACCCTATGCCCCTCCCGACCACGCATGAGGCGATGATCTACCTGATGGTCGTCACGTCGGCGGCGGACCGCGACATGACGGACGAAGAACTGGCGCGGATCGGCCTGGTCGTCCGCTCCTGGCCGGTTTTCGTGGATTTCGACGAAAACGAGCTGGTCGCCGTGGCCCAGGACTGCCAGCGGCTCGTCGCCGGCGACGGCGGCCTCGATGCCGTGCTTGGCCGCGCCCGCAAGGCGATCCCCGCCCGTCTCCACGACACCGCCTATGCGCTGGCCATGGAGGTCGCCAGCGTCGACCTCGAGATGCGCATGGAGGAGCTGCGCGTCCTGCAGCGGCTGCGGGCCGTACTGGACCTCGACGACGCCACCGTCACCGCGATCGAGCGCGCCGCCAAGGCCCGTCATCGCATGCTCACCTGAACGGCTGGTGACGTGGAAGCGTTTGCCGCCAGTGAAGCGCTCCTCCGTCTGGCGGCCTTCCTGTCGGTGTTCGCCGCCTTGGCGGCGTTCGAGCTGTGGTCGCCGCGGCTCGAGCGTCCGGAGATGGCGGGGGCGCTGAAGTCGCGGCGCTGGATGACCAATGTCGGCCTGCTCCTGGTCTCGTCGGCGCTGCTGCGCGTTGCCTTTCCCGCCGCCGCCGTCGGCGCAGCCGTGTGGGCGGAGGCCCGCGGCCTCGGCCTCTTCCGGCAGCTCGGCACCCCGCTTTGGCTTGCAGGCCCGATCGGCTTCGTCCTGCTCGACTTCGCCGTTTGGCTGGAGCATGTCGCCAGCCACAAATGGCCGCTGCTTTGGCGCCTGCATCGCATGCACCATGCCGACACCGGCTTCGACGTCTCCACCGGCCTTCGCTTTCATCCGTTGGAGATCCTGCTTTCCATGGTCTGGAAGGCAGCAGTGGTGGTGGCGCTGGGCCCGCCGGTGCTGGCGGTGCTCGCCTTCGAGATCGTCCTCAACGCCGGCGCCATGTTCAGCCACTCCAACATCCGGCTTGCGCCCCGGCTCGACGGCATGCTGCGCAAGCTGATCGTCACCCCGGACATGCACCGCGTCCACCACTCCTCGCGTCGCCGCGAGACGGATTCCAACTACGGCTTCAATTTTGCCTGCTGGGACCGGCTGTTCGGCACCTATGTGGCGGCGCCGGAAGGCGGGCACCGCCGCATGCAGATCGGCCTGGCCGCCTGGCGAGGCAGCGGCCCCGAACGGCTCATCTGGGCCCTGCTCCTGCCGTTCAGAAGAAGCTGACCGGGAAATAGCGCAGATAGAGCTCGGCGAAGGTGCCCTTCACCGTGATCTGCTGCAGCGCGTAGTCGAGCGCCTGCACCAGCTCGGGATTGTCCTTGACGGCGGCGATGGCCAGGCCGCTTCCCAGATATTCCGGCGCCAAATAGGGGCCGCCGGCGAAGTGGCAGCAGCCTGCCGAGTCCGAGCCCGAGAGCCAGAAGGCCATGCGCATGCCGTCGCCGAAGGCGCCGGCGAGCTTGCCTGCCTTGACGTCCTGGTAGACCCATTCGGGCTTGAGGTAGGTCACCACCTGCACGTTGGGAAACATGTCGCGCAGCATGTGCTCGTGCGCCGAGCCGGCGACCACCCCGATGCGCTTGCCGGCCAGCGTCTCGTAGAGCGGCTCGGCGGCCGCCGTCGCCTTGCCGACGATGAAGCGCGCCGGGAACTGCAGATAGGCGCGCGAAAAGGCCAGTCGCTCGCGCCGCTCGGGCGTCATCGAAAGGCCGGCGATGATCGCCTCGCCCTCCTTGCGGGCCAGGGCACCTTCCAGCTCGTCCCAGGGCAGTGCCTGGATCTCGCAGCGGTCGAGCATCTCCAGCTCGCTGCAGATGGCCCGTGCCAGGTCGACATGGAAGCCGGTGAGGCGGCCGGAGCTGTCGAGGAAGTTGAACGGCGGAAAGTCGGTGGTGGTCAGGAAGCGCACCCGCGACATCTCGCTGAGGTCGGGCTTCGCCAGCCGCTCCTTGGTGTCCCAGAACACCGGAATGTTGGGTTGCTGGGCGCGGCCGTCGACCGTCGACGCCAGCGAAACCAGAAGCAGAAGAGCGAGCAGCCTTGTCAAGCGGAGGCTCCCAGAGCGGCGGCGACGGCCCCGGGGCGGGGCTGCGCACGAGGTTTAGCAAAAGAGCGCTCGAAAGCAATCTGTGCCCTGCGCCGGGAAGCGGGGGCCGGCCCGCATCGATCCCGGTGTCGTCGCGGCGCGCCCGCAAGCGCTTCCGCCGCCATTGCTCGCAATTCCCTGCCGGCCAGGCATTCAGTCGTTGCGGGTCAAAGCAAAATATGCGCTTATGGGAGCGAGAAAAGCTTTTCCCAAACAAGCCGGCGGACCTGACTCGGCTTTGGCCGGGGGGAGCGGGAAAAGCTTTTCCCACTCTATTGCGAGCTCGCTACAGGGAGGAGGAACCCATGCGCTTGCATTTCGTGAGACTTTGCGGCTCAGCACTTGCGGCACTGCTGGTCGCCGCTGCGGTGCCGGCCACTGCCGAGGACCTGCAGATGTGGGAGCGGAGCGGCGGCAATGCGGGCATGGTCGACGCGCTCGTCGCCGCCTGGAACGCCAAGAACCCGGATCGCAAGATCAACCTCACCTACATTCCGCACACCGAGATGGTGCCCAAGATCGCCCAGGCGATCGCCAGCGGCGAGGTTCCGGACCTAATGGGGATGGATCTGATCTATGGTCCCCAGTTCGAGGCGGCCGGCCAACTCGTCGACATCACCGACAAGGTCAAGGACTGGCCCGAGCTGAAGACGGCAAGTCCCGGCCACATGGCGGTGTCGACCTATGACGGGCGGCTCTACGGCGTGCCGCTCTATGCCGACGTCTCGGCGCTCTTCTACAACAAGGACCTGTTCCGCAAAGCAGGGCTCGATCCCGAAAAACCGCCGACGAGCCTCGCCGAGATCCGCGAGTATGCCGACAAGATCACGGCGCTCGGCGGTGACGTGAAGGGCTACTTCCTGCCTGGCTCATGCGCCGGCTGCAACATCTTCACCGTCGGCCCGCTGATGTGGGCGAGCGGCGCCACCATCGAGCCCAAGGACGCCAACGACGAGCCGCTCCAGGGCGACGGCGTCAAGGAAGTGCTGCAATGGGCGCGCGACATGATCAAGGCCGGCAACGTCCACGAAGACGCGCGGGCCGAGACCGGCGAGACGTTCCACCTGAGGTTCGGCTCCGGCAAGATCGGCATGATGGGCACCGGCAATTTCAACATCACGTTGGCCAAGGAACAGAACCCCGAGATGGACTTTGGCATCGCGCTTCTGCCGGGGGTCAAGAGCGGCGAAGTCTCGTCCTTCGCCGGCGGCGACATCGTCACCATCCCCAAAGGCAGCAAGCGCGTCGACGACGCCGTCGACTTCATGAAGTTCCTGCTGTCGGACGAGACCCAGGTCGAGGTCTATGCCAAGATGCTGAACATGACGACGCGGGGTGACATGGCCGACAACAAGTACTTCAAGGCCGAGCCCAAGGTGCAGGACGTCGCCAAGGCGATCGACGTGGCGAAGACGCCATACACGCTGAAGTTCTTCGAATTGATCAACTCGCCGCAGGGGCCGTGGCTGCAGATGTTGCAGCGCGCCTACTACGACGATACCGACATCGATACGATTATCTCGGAGGCGAAGGAGCAGATGAAGGCGATCGCCGCCGAATAGCCTCTCCGCCGCCGCGTTCTTGTCGGCGCGGCGGCCCCTCCTTGGATCGCCGGTCGCTCGAAAAGGTTCGATGCAGGTCAGAACGAACAGACATGTCGGGATCCTGTACGTCGCACCGGCGCTCGCTTTCGTGCTGACGTTCACCGTCTATCCGCTGGCCCAGATGCTGTGGATGTCCCTCAACAACTGGTCGCTGATCGCGGCGCGCAAGTTCGTCGGCTTCGGCAACTTCACCAAGGCCTGGCACGATCCGCAATTCTGGGTCTCGCTGGAATTCACCTTCAAATACACCTTGCTGATCACGCCGATCCTGATGGTGTTCGGCTATCTTATCGCACTGCTGACGGCGGAAAACCGGCCGCTTCGCCAGCTGACCCGCAGCGTGGTGTTCGCGCCGGTGGTGATCGGCCTCGGCGCCTCCAGCCTGCTCTGGTACTGGCTCTTCAGCTACGATTTCGGCCTGATCAACCGCGCGCTGATCGACCTCGGCATCATCGACAGGCCGGTCGTCTGGTTCGGCGCCAACGCCGACGTGGCGCTGTGGGCGGTCATCGCGTCGATCGTCTGGAAGGTCGTCGGCTTCGGCACGATCCTGTTCGTCGCGGCCATCCACGCCATTCCCTCGGAGGTCAGCGAGGCGGCGATGGTCGACGGCGCGAGCCCGTGGCAGCGCGTGCGTATGATCACGCTGCCGCTCACCGCCAAGACGATCCTGCTGGTCACCCTGATCAGCGTCATCGGCTCGCTGCTTGCCTTCGACCAGTTCTACATCATGACGGCCGGCCAGCCGCGCAACATGACGGCCACCTCGGTCTTCCTGATCTACCTCAACTCCTTCCCCTACCTGAAGCTCGGCTATGGCGCCGCCCTGTCGCTGATCCTCGCCGGCATCATCCTCGTCTGCACCATCCTTCAGATGCTGCTCAGCCGCAGGAGCCACGCATGAGCGCGCTCGGCGACGCCGCGTCGCGCGGTCTTGCGCGAAGCCGCGGCGGCACCCGCTCGGTCGCCGCCCCTGCCGTTCGCCTCGGCCGCGGACCAACGAGATACCTCGTCGCGGCGCTCTGCGTGGCGGTCTGCACCATCATGCTGCTGCCGCTGCTCGCCTCGGTGCTGGCGTCGCTGAAGTCGACCGAGGAGGCGGCCGCGGTGCCGCCGACCTACTTCCCTCACAGCCTCAGCCTGGACAGCTACGCCCGGCTCTGGAACTACCAGGCCGGACTGCCGACCTATTTCACCAACAGCCTCGGCGCGGCCGTCCTGACCATCGTCTTCTGCCTCGGCCTGACGGTGCCGGCCGGCTATGGCCTGGCGAAGTTCCGCATCCCCTTCAAGGAAGCGCTGTTCGTGGTGCTCCTCTTGGGGCTGATCGTTCCCTACCAGGCGCTGCTCACGCCGCTCTTCTTCCTGTTCGTCCAGCTCAAGCTGCACAATTCGCTGGTCGGCCTTGCCATCGTGCACACGGCCATCCAGCTGCCCTTCAGCATCTACGTGATGCGCAACGCCTTCGAGGCCGTGCCTCGCGAGCTCGAGGAGGCGGCGATCATGGACGGCTGCAACAGCTTCCAGGTCCTCGTCTATGTCTGCCTGCCGGTGGTCATGCCGGCGATGATCACGGTCTCGCTGTTCGCCTTCATCACCTCCTGGAACGAGCTGCTCGCCGCGCTGGTGATCATGAACAAGGATTCCTCCTTCACCTTGCCGCTGATCCTCGCCGCCGCACGCCAGCAGACCAGCATCGGCGGCACCGACTGGGGCATGCTCCAGGCGGGCATCACCATCTCGATCATTCCCTGCATGGCCTTCTATCTGCTGCTGCAGAAGTACTACATGGCGGGCTTCCTCAGCGGCGCGGTCAAGTAGCATGCGCGAAGCCGACCCACCGCCCACCGAGGACCGCCCGCCGAGCCCGGCCTTCGGCGGCGCCCCCACCATCCGCGACGTCGCCCGGCTTGCCGCCGTGTCGATCGGCACCGCGTCCAAGGCGCTCAACGCCGGCGGCCGGCTGAGCCAGCAGACCCGCGACAAGGTCCAGCGCGTCGCCCGCGAGATCGGCTACCGGCCGAACGACCTGGCGCAAAGCCTGCATCGGGCGAAGTCGCGCACCATCGGCATCATCTCCAACGACAGCTTCGGACGCTTCACCTTCCCGATCGTCGAAGCGTTGGAAGAGCGCCTGGCGGAAGAGGGCATCGCCGTCTTCATGTGCAACGCGACCGACGACCCGGCGCGCGAGCGTCAGCATCTCGACCAACTCCTGGGCAAGCGCATCGACGGCCTGGTGGTCACCGCCCGCCGTGCCGACAAGCGGCCGCCGATCGGTCCGCTGGCGCATGACCTGCCGGTCGTCTACGTGTTCTCCCAGGCCGACGACCCGCGGGCGCTGGCGCTGCTCCCGGACGACGAGGGCGGCGCCTTCGAGGCGGTGGCGCACCTGACGGCGCTTGGCCGCCGGCGCATCGCCCATGTCACCGGCCCGGAGCACTTCGAGGCGGTGAGGCTCAGGCATCGCGGCTACCTGGGGGCGCTCGCCGCGGCCGGCTTGCCAGCGCTCGACGGCTTCTATGCCGCGGGCACCTGGTCGGAGGCCTGGGGCCGCGCGGCGGCCGCCAGGCTGTTCGCCGGCGCCGACCGGCCGGACGCGCTTTTCTGCGGCAATGATCAGGTCGCCCGCGGTGCTGCCGACATGCTGCGCGAGATGGGGCTCGCGGTGCCGGGCGACGTCGCCATCGTCGGCTTCGACAATTGGGACGTCATGGCGCTCGCGGCGCGGCCGCCACTGAGCAGCGTCGACATGAACCTGAAGGCGCTCGGCCGCGAGGCGGGTGAGAGCCTGCTCGCGATGATTTCCGGCCGGACGCTGAGCGGCGTCCGCCGCCGACCGTGCTCGCTCGTCGTGCGGGAGTCGTCCCGGCCATGAGGCGAGCGCTCGGCCCGACACCCATGGAGACGCCCGGATGACCGCGTTCAGGCCTGTTCCTTTCGTCGATGTGGCCCTCGAAGGCGCTTTCTGGCGCGAACGGCTGGAGACGGTGCTGACCCGCACCATCCCGAGCCAGCACGTCCAGCTCGGCGAGCACGGCATCCTGGAGTCCCTCACCTTGCCCAGTCCGCCGCCGCCGCTCCGCTACCCGCGCAACGAGCACGACTTCACCGTCCAGGTGTTCTGGGATTCCGACGTCGGCAAGTGGATCGAAGCCGCGTCCTACGCGCTTTCGCACCGCCGCGACGCCGACATCGAGGCGAGGATCGAGGCGATTGTCGACGATCTGCAGGCGGCGCAGGCACCGGACGGCTACCTCAACTGCTGGTACCTGCAGCGCGAGCCGGACAGGCGCTGGACCAACCTCCGGGACAATCACGAGCTCTACAACCTCGGACACCTTCTGGAAGGCGGCATCGCTTATTTCCAGGCGACCGGCCGGCGCCGCCTGCTCGACATCCTGGAGCACTACGTCGAGCATGTACGCCTGACCTTCGGTCAGGCCCCTGGACAGAGGCGCGGCTATTGCGGCCATCAGGAGATCGAGTTGGCGCTGGTCAAGCTGTATCGGCTGACCGGCGAGCGAAAGCACCTCGATCTGGCAGCCTATTTCATCGACGAGCGGGGCCGCCAGCCGCACTATTTCGATCGGGAAGCGCTGGCGCGGGGCGAGCGACCTGAAGATTTCTGGGCCAGGAGCTACGAGTACAACCAGTCGCACAAGCCGGTGCGCGAGCAGACCAAGGTGGTCGGACACGCCGTCCGGGCCATGTACATGTTCTCGGCCATGGCCGACCTCGCCGCCGAGCTCGACGATCCGGCCCTGAAGCGCGCCTGCGAGGTGCTGTGGGCCGACGTCATGGCCTCCAAGATCTACATCACCTCTGGGCTCGGCCCGGCGGCCGCCAACGAAGGCTTCACCGAGGACTACGACCTGCCCAACGACACCGCCTATGCGGAGACCTGCGCCTCGGTCGCGTTGATCTTCTGGGCGCAGCGCATGTTGCATCTCGACCTCGACGGACGCTATGCCGACGTCTTGGAGCAAGCGCTGTTCAACGGCGCTCTGACCGGCCTGTCGCGCGACGGCGAGCACTATTTCTACTCCAACCCGCTCGACAGCGACGGCCGCCACAGTCGCTGGGCCTGGCACACCTGCCCCTGCTGCACGATGAACAGCTCGCGGCTCGTCGCTTCCGTCGGCGGCTACTTCGTTTCGGCGAGCGACGACGCGATCGCCTTCCACCTCTATGGCGGCATCGCGACCCGCGCGCGGCTCGCCAGCGGCGCCGTGGCGCTGCGGGAAACCAGCACCTATCCCTGGTCCGGCTCGATCCGCATCGCGGTCGACCCCGAGGCGCCGGCCGACTTCACCGTCAAGCTCCGCATCCCGGGCTGGGCGAAAGGGGCCGAGGCGTCGGTCAACGGAGAGCCGGTCGACGTCACGGCCGGAACGACGAACGGCTACCTGTCCATCGCCCGGCAATGGCGCGCCGGAGACACGATCGCCCTCGAACTGCCGATGCCCGCCGAGCGGATCTACGCGCACCCCGCTGTCAAGGAAGACATCGGCCGCGTCGCCCTGAAGCGCGGACCGCTGGTCTATTGCGTCGAGGAGACGGACAATCCCGGCGGCCCGGTGCAGCAGCTGAGGCTGCCCCGCACCGCGAGCGTCGAGCCTCGGATGCGCGGCGATCTCTTCGACGGCATCGTCACCTTGACCGCCTCGGCGGAGCGCGAGGACGCGTCCGGTTGGGGCGACGGCCTCTACAGGAGTGCGCCGCCGCAGGCCATGCCGAGCCACCTCACGGCCATTCCCTATTATCTCTGGAACAATCGCGAGAAGGGCTCGATGCAGGTCTGGGTATCGGAGGCGTGAAGGCGAACGCGGCCTAGCTCGCCACCGCCGGCATCCGGCGGTGGGACGCCGCCGCCCCCGAGAAGGACCGTCTCGACCCGCGGCGGACCACGATCTGCTGGAACCGGAAGGCGACGAGGCCGCACAGCAGGCCGCCGAGGATCGCCAGCAGGGCGAAGGCAGGGCCGGGCACCGTCGGCGCGATCGGCGCCAGGATCGTCTCCGGCACGAAGCGGTGGAACAGGTAGATGTGGTAGCCGGCGGCCGCGATGGCGAGTGCCGCCCCGGCCAGGCCGTTCGGCAAGGGAATGCGCCGAGGCAGGAAGGCGAGCCCGGCGACCGCCGCAAAGACCAGCCCGTAGCGGACCCAGGAGCCCGTCCAGTTGCCTCCGCCATAGGCGAGCAGCGGCACAGCCATCGCAGCGACGGCGACGATCGTCAGCCGCTTGCCGAGCGTATCCGCCGAGGCGACGCACCAGCCGAGCATGGCGAGGTGCAGCACCCACGGCAGCGAGAAGATGGCCCGCGGGCCGATCGGCCACAGCACGGGCTGCGCGAAGCGCAGCAGTAGCGCTCCTCCGAGCATGACGCATCCGGCCATGAAGGCGTCCCGCATCGCCAGCCTCCGCAACGGCGCCAGCAGGAACAGCGCCGCGAAGACAAGCAACGTCTGGGCATAGGCTTCGATGAACCAATAGAGATAGGGCAGCATCGAATGGTTGGCGGGATCGGCGAAGCCGAGATTGCCGGCCAGGAGGATCGACGCCCACGGCACCTCGCCCCACGCCAGCGAATAAAGGCCGACGATCAGGAAGTAGGGCGCCAGCACGGGCACCAGCGGCCGGAAGAAGCGACCCATGTCGCGTTCCAGCAGAGCCTCTTTCTGGAACCGCGCCAAACCGTAGCCGATCATCACCATCATGACGGCCGAACCGCCCGGGATCGGCCACAGCGTCGCGTGGTGGATGACGACAAGCGTGATGGCCAGCGCCCGGATCAGGATGTCGAGCCCGACCGACCGTTGCTCCTTCCGGCTTTTGGGTTGTCGCGCGGCCAGGTCGGCGATCGTCAGCCTTTCCCAGTCTTCCGGCAGGCGGCCAAGCCGACGCTCCAGCGCCGCGTAGAGCTGCACGTAGCGCAGCGAGTCTCCGCCGAGCCGCGCGAAGCTGTCGCCGTCCTCGACCGGGTAAGGGTAGAAGGCCTCCGCAAAGGCCTGCCTGACATCGGCCGCCTCGCTCGGGGGCTCCGGCGTCAGATGGCACGCGAGTGCCTTCAAATCGACCTTGCCGCTCGCCAGCCTGGGCAGTGCGGCGACGCGCACCGCGTCGGCCTGCGTGCGCGTCAGGCCGGCCACCTGGGCAAGGGCGTCGCGGACATGGCGGGCGGAATGGGCCGAGGCGAACACTGCGACCACCCGTTCGTCGTCGCCCACCACGGCCGCCCCGATCCCTTGCGCCGCCAGCCCGGCCTCCAGCGCATCGTGTCCGAGACGGATGCCGGCGATCTTCGACATCCGGCTCTTGCGGCCGACGACGCGGAACAGCCCGCGCGGGTCGCGTTCGGCGAGGTCGCCGGTGGCGAGCTCGGACAGTTCGGCGCCGCGCGCCAAATCGTCTCGCGTCTCGGCATATCCCATCATCACGTTGGGTCCGCGAAAGACGAGCTCGCCCGTCTGTCCCCAGGCGTCGACCGATCGGCCCTGCTCGTCGACGATGGCGAGTTCGCCGCCGGGGATCGCCACCCCGATGCAGTCGGGATGGGCAAGCGCCATGTCCGGTGGCAGGTAGGCCATGCGTGCGGTCGCTTCGGTCTGGCCGTACATGGCGAAGAAGTGGCCGCCCTGCCGTTCCATGTGGCGGGCATAGGAACGCAGCATCTCGGCAGCGAGCCGCCCGCCGGCAACGGTCATCAGGCGAAGGGCTGGAAAGCTCTCCGTCCGGAAGCCGATGCGGTCCAGCAGCTCGAAGGAGTAGGGCACGCCCGAGAGATTGGTCGCCCCGCTCTCCTTCAAGCCCGGCAGGAAGCCGGCCGACACGATCGAGCGGTCGCTCAGCCAGACGCTAGCGCCGACTGCCAGATGCGCGTTGAGCACGGAAAGGCCGTAGCAGTAGTGCAGCGGCAGGATCAGCGCCGCCCGATCGGAGCCGACGAGCCCGAGATAGGCCGCGATGGCCGACGCATTGGACGCGACGGCCTGTCGGGACAGCCGCACGCCCTTGCCGATGCCGGTGCTGCCGGAGGTTTTAAGCAACAGCGCGAGGTCCGGATGCAGCGATGCCGCTCCTGGCTCCTCTTCCGCCGCGTCCAGGCGCCAGCGTCCGTCCACCGACCGGTAGAAGAGCTCAGGCTGGAAGCGGCGTACGCCCTCCGCGCCGTCCTCGGCTGACACCAGCGCCACGGCATGGCCGCCCCTGAGAGCACCGAGATAGGCGACGACCATATGCTCCGAATGCGCCGCTTCGAGCGCCAGGAGCCTCTTTTTCGGTCCCAGGGAAAGCGCGAAAGCGTCGACGCGGCGCGACAGCTCGCGATAGGAGATCGTCTCGCCGCTTCGCGTCAACAGGGCCGGCGCGTCGCCGAAACGCGCCAGTCCATCCACGAAGTCGATCCCCATCGATGCCCCCCAGAACCGGTGCCGGCGGACCGGCACCGACTGGGATAATAAACTTGAGGAAAAGATGCAAGTTTCAGGGGAAAGGTTGGGCTGCGATGGTTTCTATTCGTTGATGACCTGCTCGAAGCCGCCCCAGAACATCCTCTTCCCGTCGAACGGCATCTCCATTTTGCCCATGTCGGGGTCTTCGCCCATCTTCTTGTTGGCCGCGTCGCGGGTCGCCTTGTCGGGATACTCGATCCAGCTGAAGATCGGGGTCTCGTCGTCCTTGGCCTGCGTCGCGCGGTAGAAATCCGTCAGCACGCCCTTCGGGATGTCGTCGCCCCAGCATTCCACGCAACGCGTCGCGCCGAGCTTCTTGAAATACGCCACCGCTTCCTTCGCGTGCTTCACATAGGCCGCCTTGTTGGCGGTCGGCACGGCGGCTACGAAACCTTCGATATACGGCATCTTGGTTCTCCTTGTCATGCATCGGACAGACCTAGGACGTATCGCCGACGGACGATCCGACAAGGTTGCCGCCTCGAGTCACTTTCGACACGCGGTATCGCTTCAAGCTTGAACATTCTTGGCCAAGCTGGGAGTCAAAAAGGCCATCCGATCGTGTATAGTGGCAGGAGCAGGCACGGCTGTCCGGCGTCAGGCTTCAACCCGGGGAGATGGCTTTGCAAGTGACGTTCCATGGAACTCGCGGCTCCCTGCCGGTGCCGGGCCGTCGAACCGTCCGCTATGGCGGCAATACGTCCTGCGTATCGGTCCGCTCGGCTGCCGGGACGCTGGTGCTTCTCGACATGGGCACCGGCGCCTACGAGCTCGGTCAGCAGCTTGCCAGGTCGGACGGCCCGGTCCGCGGCCATGTGCTGATCACCCACACCCATTGGGACCACATCCAGGGCGTGCCGTTCTTCGCTCCCTTCTTCAGGGCGGGCGACGAATGGGACGTCTATGCGCCGCGCGGCCTGGGCAAGAGCCTGCGGGAGACCCTTTCCGGGCAGATGCAGTACACTTATTTTCCACTCGAGCTGGAGCAGCTCGGGGCTACCATCCGCTACCACGATATCGTCGAAGGTGCCCTCCACATCGACGACGTCACGGTCCAGGCCCAGTACCTCAACCATCCCGCTTTGACGCTCGGCTATCGCCTCGCGGCGGACGGCGTCAGCCTGGTCTACGCGCCGGACCACGAGCCCTTCGCCGCCCCCCTGGCGACCGGCGCCGGCCCCGTCGAGGGCGGCGACCGCCGCCATGCCGAGTTCCTTCAGGATGCCGACATCGTTGTCCACGACGCCCAGTTCCTGGCCGACGAGTATGCGTCAAGGGCCGGCTGGGGCCACAGCACCGTCGAATATGCGGTATTGATGGCGAAGACGGCGGGGGTGCGGCGCCTGGCGCTGACCCATCACGATCCCAATCGGAGCGACGACGACATCGACGCGATCGTCGACCGGTTCCGCCCGCTGGCCGACGGCGTCGAGCTCTTCGCTGCGGCCGAAGGCAAGGCATTCGAGGTGCTGGGCGCCGGCGCTTCGACGGAGATACGGCGGCAGGCAAGTCCGAAGGCTACGATGCAGCCTGCGCTCAAGGGACAGAGCGTCTTGTTGAGCGGCACCGACAGGGCGGGCATCGAGCGGCTCGCCGAGATACTTCGCTCTGACGGCGTGCCCGGCGCCCTGTGCCGGTTCTCCGAGGTGCCGGCGAGGCTGATGCGGGACCGGCCCTCGCTGCTGCTGATCGTCGGCGGCGAAGGCCACGCGATCCGTGCCTGCACGCGCGAGGTCAGGAGCCTGGGCGAACCTGTCGGCGACACGCCGGTGATCGTCATCGGCGACGCAGGGGAGGGCTTCTCCAACGAGGAGCTCGGCGTCTCGGACCGGCTGGTCGGGCCGTTTTCAGCCAACTACGCCCGCACGCGCCTGCGCGCTTGGTTGATGCGGCGAGCCTGCCGCTGGGCCCGTCCGCTCGATGCCGCGCAGGAGGAGAGGCGCCTCGGCGTGCTTCACGCGCTGAACATCGTCAACACCGATCCGGACCCGGCGCTCGACCGGCTGGTGAGGCTAGGCGCCGACCTTTTCGGCGTTCCCATCGCCGCGATCACCTTGGTCGACCGCGACAAGCAATGGAACCGCGCCATTTGCGGGCTCGCCGACGGAGCGGTATCGCGCGAGGAGTCGTTCTGCGCGCACATCGTCGCCCAGCCGGGCATGATGGTCGTGCCGGACACGCTTCTCGACGATCGCTTTGCCGATAACCCGCAGGTGGTGGGCCCGCCTCATCTGCGCTTTTATGCCGGCCACCCGCTGATGATGGCCGACAGCCATTGCATCGGCGCTTTTTGCATTGCCGACATCCGCCCGCGCGACCTCGACCATGCCGGCTTTGCCCACCTCGCCCAACTGGCCGACCTGGCACGGCTTCGGATCGAGGCTGCGGCGTCCGTGTCTGGCGGCTAACCCGGGCTTCGCGTGCCCCTGTCTGCGCTCAGCGCTTCGCGTTCGAGCTTTTCGACCGCCTTCCTGATCTTTTCGGGCTCCTCTTTCTCCAGGCCGACCACGTCGTTGCGCGTCTCCTTGAGCGAGACGACGATCTCGTCGAGCTTGGCATGGATGGCGGCCGTATCCCGATAGCCCTGGATCAGGACGACGTCCTCCTTGAGGGCTTCTCGACGAAAATCCCACCGGCCGGGCTGAACGGCCGGTGGGTACGCACCCGCATAGAAAGGGACTGGACTACGCGGATAAGGCGTCCTGTCCGTCGCCACGGCATCGAAGGTTGCACGCCACGACATTCGCTGCCAGCAACGATGCCCAGCGTCTGCCGTTCCCGCGCCGCGGAGGCATCGGGACTTTTGCGGCGCCAGGCTGGGACCATCGTCCACACCCGGGCCGCCAATGGTCTGGCGATCGTGGAAGCCCGCCCGCTAGGCGGCGTCCGTCTTGGGCGCGCGGGCCACGCAGACTTTCCCCCGGCCGCCCTGCTTGGCTGCGTAGAGCGCCTCGTCGGCCCGTCCCATGAGGGCGCTGACCGTGTCGGAAGGGCGCGCCGCGGCGACGCCGCCGCTGAACGCTTAGGCCAACTCGGCATGGCCGGACGATGCTCTGAGCGGTCCGAGCGTGCGCAGCAGGCGCTGGATCCGCGCCGCCCCGAGCTGCTCGGACGTCGACGACATGGTGACCAGGAACTCCTCGCCGCCGAGCCGCGTGACGTGGTCGAGCGAGCTGAGCCGGCTGGAGAGCGCCTGTGCGAAGTGTTTGAGCACCTCGTCGCCGACCATGTGCCCGCGCGTGTCGTTGATGCGCTTGAAATGGTCGATGTCGAGGATGGCGACAGTGAACGGGATGCCGCCCGCCAGGTGTCGAGCCAGGTCGGCCTCCGCCTGGGCGAGGCCGTGCTTTCGACTTCTGGTGCCGGTCAGCCCGTCAACCTGCGCCTCCTTCATCGCCGCCGCGTGGGCGGCTCTCAGCCGGAATTCCTCTTCCTTGATGCTGGAGATTTCGGTCGCCACGACCAGCAGCCACCCGTCGGGCAGCCGGTGGTCGTTGACCCACCACCAGGTGCCGTCGACGAGGTCCAGCGTGAAATCGTAGCGCGCCGGCCCGGCACGGCGGCGTTCGCGGACCCGCGCCACGAACTGGTCGAGCCCCATGCTCTCCAGCTTGATGCCCGTGCCGGCCTCGATTGCCCCGGCCAGCGCGTCGGTGAAGTCGAAGGGGACGTCCGCCGCGTTGGGAAAGAAGGCGGCGCGGAAGACGGGGTTGGCGTAGCGGACCTGGTCGTCCGGGTCGCACAGGCAAAGCGCGGCGTGCCCGCTTTCCAGGCCGGAGAGCAAGTGGTCGACGATTGCCGGATCGATCGAATCGTCCTCTCGGTGTGGCACGTAGCCCTCTCGCAACTGATCCAAACCTATGGCAGGACAAGCGTAAGATTGCGTTAAGCGACATCGTGCGCAATCAGAGGGCGCATGGATTCGCGGCGACGCGACGGGACGGGCTGGCTCGGAGCCGAGTTCGGCACTATCTTCCCGGGTTTCGAGTTGAGGTGGGAAAAGCAGAACCATGAATGGAAGACGTGTTTTCGAAGGGCTCGACCGGGGCCATTGGGGCCGCCGCGCGTTCTTGCTGGGAGGCCTTTCGACCGTGCTGGCGGGGTGCATCCCCACCGTCGATCAGCCGATCCTCCCGCTCGCCGCCCAGCCGGGACCGGATCCCCGCTTCAGGAAGCGGCGCGTCATGTATGACGGACCGGAAGCTCCGGGAACCATCGTCGTCAACGTCTCGGAGCGCTATCTCTACGCGGTCGAGCCGGATGGATGGGCAACGCGGTACGGTGTCGCAGTCGGCGAGGAGGGCTTGACCTTCAAGGGCGAGGCATCGGTCGGCCGCAAGGCCGAATGGCCAGCCTGGACGCCGACTGCCAGCATGGTGAAGCGCAAGCCCAAGCTCGCGCAATACGCCGGCGGGGTCCCCGGTGGGGAGAACAATCCCCTGGGCGCCCGCGCGCTTTATCTCTACCAGGGCAGCCGGGACACTATGTTTCGCGTGCACGGCACCAACGAGCCGTGGCTCATCGGAACGGCGGTGTCGAACGGTTGTATACGGTTAACAAACGACGATATTGTCGAATTGTACGACCGCACGCCGATCGGTACGGATGTCTTTGTAATTTGATCGGTATGGCGGTTCCGGGTCGACAGTCACATTTCTGCACTAGTCGTCGTCGCTTTTGACACTATAACGATCACTGCGAGATTCGTGTTTTTCACAAGGAGGACTGCCGAAATGAGTAGAGTTTTCATCGCAATTGTAGCGGCTACGCTGGCTGCGTCGGCCCTCAGTGCGTGCGGGACGATGGGGAAGGGCAAAGGCAAGGCACCGCCTCCGGTCGCCGCCGCCGAGGTCGCCCCGGCAGCCGAGCCTGTTTACAAGTAAGCAGATCTGAGGGGTGGAGGCTTTCGGGCCTCCACCCTGCAGCTTGAGGTTGACTTTGGTCGAAGTCTCGAGCCTGAGGGGTTCGGCTCGGGCTGCACGGAACACAAAATGATGAATGCAAGTGGTCGCCTGACTTCCGCGGCGCTGCTGGCACTGGCTATTGCCGGCTGTCAGACCGAGGACAAATCCCCCCAGCCGAATTACGTTTCGCTATCGAGCGACCGCAGCGTCACCGTCGTCGCGCCGTCGTCGACGGCCAAGGCGGCGTCGCTCGTCTCCGCCAAGAGCGGGCCCGCGGTCGCGGAAAATCGCTATTTCGTCGAGTTTCGTGCCCGCTACGCGCTGAGCTACGGGCACACCTACGTGATCTTCGGGCGCCTCAACGATGCTGGCCAGCCCGTCAACACAGAGGTAGCCGGGCTGCATCCCAAGTCCAAGAGCGAGGTGCCCTACGTGCTGGGGCACTTCGTGCCGGTTCCGTCCGAGACGGGATGGAGCGATGGCGATTTGGAAGAAGCCTATCGATCTGCCAGCTGGCGGGTCATGCTCAACGAAAGAGAATATGCAGACGTCGTAGGTTATATCCGCAAGCTGCAGGCCAGTTCACCGGTCTGGCAGGCGTCGGTGTACAATTGCAATGCGTTCACAGGCGATATTGCGGCCCATATGGGCTACAAAGTGCCTTCAAAATACTTGCGACCGCAGCAGTTCGTGACCGATCTGCGTGAGATGAACACGGGCTGAGCTAACGCAGGCGAGTGCGACCGCGAGCTCTGCGACTAGGTCCATGACGAGGTGCGCGTCCTGCGAGAAGGGCTGGTAAGCGAAAATGACCATAGAGACAGCTTCCATCGGAAAGCTGTTGTGGGTGCTCGGGGTCATCGCCTGGTACGTCATCCGGTATCCGTTCGAACGCCGTGCAAAGCGGGTCCGTATCGTCAGCGACCGCAGCTCGCTGTCGGACAGGCTAGCGCTCGTCGCGGCACTTTTCGGCCTGGCTTTCGTCCCGGCGCTCTATGTGGCGACCGGCTTCCCGCGGAGCGCCGACTACCCCACCAGCATCGCGGCCATCCTCCTCGGCGCCACCTGCTATCTCACCGCATTGTGGTTGTTTCGCACCTCCCACAAGCTATTGGGCCGCAACTGGTCGATTACCTTGCAGATCCGCGAGAAGCATGAGGTGATCGGCGAAGGGCCCTATGGCTTCATCCGCCATCCCATGTACACGTCCTTCCTGCTCATGGCGCTCGGCCAGGCGTTCCTCCTATCGAATTGGGTCGTGGGCCTGGCGGGCCTTGTCTGCTTTGCGGTTTTTTTCTTTCTGCGCGTGGGGCGGGAAGAGCGGATGATGCTGGAGAGCTTCGGACCGACATATCGCTCCTACATGGAAAGGACCAAGCGTATAATCCCGTACCTGTACTAGGGGCCACTCCATGCGAGGCCGATCCATCAAACTCTCGGCGCCGCGCCGCCTCGTCTGCGACCTCATGAGGTTCTCGAAGTCGGTCCCGCGGGTCGCCGTCCAGCGCCGGATGAACCTCGCGACGCTTCAGCAAGCGAGATCGGATGCAGGCCGTCGCGTGTCGTGGACGGCCATCATGGTGCGGGGCTATGCGTTGCTGGCCGAAGAGGTTCCCGAGCTACGCCGCGCCTATGTCAAATTGCCCTGGCCGCAGCTCTATGAATACCCGTACAACGTGGCCTCCATCGCTCATGAGCGCGATCTCGACGGCGAGCGCGCGGTGCTGCTGTCGCGCGTCAAGCAGCCCGAGCGCCGATCCGTGGCGGCGCTCGACGCCGCGATCTCCCAGGCACGCTCGCGCCCGGTGAACGATGTCAGGGACTTCCGACAGTCGCTGCGATTCGCCAGGCTGCCGGCTCCCCTTCGCTGGCTCCTGATGTGGCTGGGGCTGAACCTGGGGAGGCAGCGAGCCAACTACTTTGGCACCTTCCAGCTTTCGGTCTATTCTGGCTTGGGCGCCGAGTCGCTCAATCCGCTCACCCCCCTGACCACGCTTCTCAACTACGGTCCGATCAGCGAGGATGGTTCCGTGAATGCCCGCATCCACTACGACCACCGCGTGATGGATGGCGCCACGGTCGCCCGCGCCTTGGCCCGGTTCGAAGAAATCCTGAACGGCGGCGTCGCCGAGGAGTTGAGGTCGCTTCGAGCCGATCCCGCGGCGGATCGATGATGTCGGAGGAGGCAGCCGAGGGAAAACCCGCGATCGTCGTGACCGGCGCGTCGAGCGGCATCGGGCGCGCCATCGCCAAGGTCGCTGCACGCGACGGCGGCACGCTGGTGCTGGTCGCACGTTCGCGTCAGGGCCTGGCAGAGGCGTCCGTGGAGGTGCGCCAGGCAGGCGGCGAGCCGATCGAATGCGAGGTCGACCTTCTCGCGGATGACGCCACGATGTCGCTCGACGCGTTTCTTGCTCGACAGGGACTGATCTGCGACGTGCTGGTCAACAGCGCCGGCTATGGGCTTCGCGGCGCAGCCACCAAGCTGCCGATCGACGACCAGCTGGGCATCGTCGACCTCAACATTCACGCCCTTGCCGAGCTGTCGTTGCATTTCCTGCCGGGGATGCTGAGGCGGAAGCGGGGCGGCATCATCAACATGAGCTCGATCGCCGGCTTCGCACCCGGTCCCTATATGGCGCTCTACTTTGCCAGCAAGGGGTTCGTGCGTTCGTTCTCCGAGGCGCTCTACCAGGAGGTTCACGGGGCTGGGGTGACCGTCACCTGCGTCGCGCCGGGGCCGGTCCCCACGGACTTCTCCGGCAGGGCCGGAGCCAGGCAGGCGGGCATGTTCAACCTGCTCCCCCAGCTGGACCCCGACCGGGTGGCCGAACTGGCATGGGCGGGCTTCAAGTCGGGCCGCCGCATGGTGATCCCCGGAATCTCCGCCCGGCTGATGTCGGCCGTGCTCGCCCTGTCGCCCTCCTTCGCCAAGCTGCCACTGATTGCCTGGCTCCAGCGAAGCGGCAACGATCCTTGCCCCTGCGGGTCGGGCAAGAAGTACAAGAAGTGCTGCGGAGCCCGGTGAACGCCGCTGCCGGCTTCTGTCAGGCGAGCGTCGTCCTCGCCGCCCGCAGGATCGCCTCGGTCGACGGGAACTTGCCGAGCCCGGCCAGTCCTTCATCAGCGCATTCGATGTTCGTCCAGCGAACGACGCAGTCCTTGTCGATCATGAACTGTCCCTTGAGCTGCGGCCATTGATGCTCGACGTCGGTCCGATCGACCGCCGTTTCCTGATAGCCGTCCAGCCTCGCCGCTTCCACCGCCGCCTCGCTCACAGGCAACGGTTGCGCAAACATCCCGTCCGGGTTGATGCGAACCCGCTCGAGCTCGCTCATCAGTTCCGGTGTGGGGACCGGCTTTGGGACGCCATAGGCCTGGTGCGTCGAGAGCGTCGGATCGGCCGCGACGCGCAAGCTGTTCGGTCGGAACTTGAAGTAGAGCCCGGCATTCTCGGGCGATGTCGCCACCACGCACAGCGTCTCGACGCCGGACTCCTTGAGTGCCGGCTCGCTCAGCGCCAGCTGGGCGATGGCTCGCCTGCAGAACGGGCACCATAGCCCGATGAACAGCGCCAAAAACAGCGAGGTCCGCCCTTGATAGTCGCCGAGGGAGACCGAGCCGCTGCCGTCGACCTTGGGCAGTTCGAAGAATGGCGCCGGCTGCCCGGGCCGCACGGTGTGGAGCGTTGCCGAAATCGTCATGGCCGACCTTCCTTGCGCCATGCAAGAGGCGCGATGCTGTCGAGCCCTCGTCTGGCACTTCACAAAGAATACGCCAACCGGCAGCGATTGAAACTCACAGTCGCTCATAAGTATGTGTAGAGGAGCGAGGTCGCCCTATGCCGGCCGGTGAAAAGTCTTCCTGCCGCCGCCCGCACCCGAATACCAACCTATGCTTGCAGTCGTCGCCGCTTGCCTCCGAGAAGCTGCTTTGATCAGCGCGTCGACGGCAACGCTTCGTCGGCGGTCAATGCCTGCTCGCGCGTGCCGGAGACGATGATCTCTAGCACCTGGGCTTCCTCGCTGTGCTTGATGTAGCGATCGCCGACATTCTCGCCGCGCTTCAGCACCATGACGCGGTCGCCCACGGCGAAGATGTCGACCAGACGATGGGAGATTATGATCTGGGCAACGCCATGCTTCTTGAGCTCCAGCATCGTCTCGAGCAGCCGCTCCGTCGCCATCACGGACAGGTTGGCGGTAGGCTCGTCCAGGATCACGACGCGAGGCTCGAATGAGATGGCGCGGGCGATCGCCACCGACTGCTGGCGTCCGCCCGACAGGCTTTCGACCTTCTGGTAGACGGAGTTCACGTCGACCTTGAGACGCGTCAGCACCGAGTCGGCTTCCGCGTACATCCGGCGTCGGTCGACGAACAGCCGTTTGCGTGGCCAGCGCCCGAGGAAGATGTTCTGGCCGACATCCATGTTCCCGCACAGCGCGAAGTCCTGGTAGATCATCTCAATGCCGGCCTGGCGGCTTTCATGCGGGCTCTTGAAATGGACGGGCTGCCCGGCGACGAAGATCTCGCCGGCGTCGCGCTGGTAGGCGCCGGTCAGGATCTTCATCAGCGTCGACTTGCCGGCCGAATTGTCGCCGACGAGACCGAGGATCTCGCCCGGATAGAGCACGAGGTCGACCTTGCGGAGCGCCTGCACGGCACCGAAAGCCTTCTCGATGCCACGCATTTCCACGATGGGCTGGCTGGCGTCAGGCATGGGCGGCGGCTTCCGGTGACTGCGATCGTCGAGCTGAGCGTGCCCTCAGGCGGCCGAAGATGTTGGCCTGGCGGACCCAGATGTCGATCAGCACTGCGACGATCAGGATGACTCCGATGAACACGTTGATCCAGTGCTGAGGCATCGTGAAGCCCTGCACGTTCAGCTGAAGCAGCGCTCTGACAAGCGTGATCACCGCGGCGCCGGCCAGTGAGCCGATCATCGTGCCATAGCCGCCGAAGATCGAACCGCCGCCGATGATGACGGAGGCGATGGCGTCGAGCTCGCGAAATTGGCCGGCGACAGGGTTGAAGCTGCGGAAATAGGCGACGTTGATGATGCCCGCCATCGTCGCGCACAGCGCCGACAGCATCAGCGCGATGATGCGCACGCGGTTGGTGTTGATCCCGGCATAGCCTGCAGCACGAATGTTGCCGCCCGTTGCGTAGACCGCTTGCCCGAACGGCGCATAGGCGAGCACGAGGCCGCACAGAAGCGCGACGAGCACCATCCATACGGTTTGCACGCTGACCACCTCGGCGAGCGCGCGCAGGACGCCGTCGGGGAGCGCCACGTGGAAGTGCAGGAGGATGTCGTTCACCTTGCGGCCGAGCAGGTTGTAGCCTTCCGGCCAGCCGGTGAGCTGCTGTCCGGCGACGAACCACGCGGCCAGCCCGCGCGCGATGTAGTACATGCCGAGGGTTGCGATGAAGGCAGGCAGCTTGAAGCCGACCGTGACGACCGAGTTGATCAGCCCGGCGCTCAAGCCGGCCAGCATGCCCATCGCGACCGCCGTGAAGGGATCGGTCCCCAGCACCTTCAGGAAATAGGCTGCGGTGCTGCCCGCCAGCGCGAGCACGGCACCGACGGAGAGGTCGATGTCCCCGGCCGCGATGACATAGGTCAATCCGACCGTGATGAGCGCCAGCTCCGTGTAGTTGAGCAGGATGGCGAAACTGTTGGAGAGGTTCCACCAATAGTCCGGCCGCAGCACGAGGCCGGTGAGCCAGAGCGCCACCGTGAGCACGATGGCCAGCGCGTCGCGGCGTGCCAGGAACTTGCCGAGCCCGGCGGCCGACAGCTCCATGTCGGTCGCCACCGCACCCTTGGTCTGAACGCCTTCGAGAGCGATGCCGCCGAGTTCATAGGCGGGCGGCGGCGGCTTGCCGCGCAGCCAGGCCAGGAACCGTCCCGCGACCTGCCGGCGGATGAGATAGGGCTCGATCAGGACAGCGATGACGAGAAGCGTGCCCAAAAACACCGGCACGGCGCCGACGGGCAGCGAATAGACGGCATTCACCGTAATCTCCTCGTCGCCGACCTTGATGGTACGCGTGATGGGAAAGCCCTCGCGCAGCACCTTGTCGAGCAGCACCACCAGCATGGCGCCCAGGCATGATCCGGCCACCCGTCCGCGACCTCCGAGGATCGACGCGCCGCCGATGATCACCGCGGCGATGACGGTGAGCTCGCCGCCGACGCCGTAGAGGGGCGTGACGCCCTTGTCCTGACAGGCCGACAGGAGCCCGGCCAGAGTGGCGCAGAGCGAGGAGATCAGATAGGCGCGGATCCGCACCCAGCGGGTCGGGATGCCGGCATAGACCGCCGCCAGCTCGTTGCCGCCCGTCGCGAACGTCTCGTAGCCCCATCGGGTCTTGGCGAGCACATAGGCGCCGGCCACCGCGACGAGCGCAAAGACCGCGATCTGATTGTTGAAGCCCAGCGCGTTTGTCTCGCCGAGGTGGAAGAAGAGCGGGTCCATCTTCGCCTTGGCGGGATAGTAGATCGCCTGGCCATGTGTCAGCGCCAGCACGAAGCCGCGACCGATGAAGAGCATCGTCAGCGTGGCAATGAAGGACGGTACCTTCAGGGTCGTCACCAGCACACCGTTGATGAGGCCGATCAGCACGCCGAGCAGGACGCAGAGGATCACCGAAGTCGCAATGTCGAGGTCGAGGAAGTTCGGCGCGTAGAGCCTGGCGAACACCACGGCGATGAGGCCGTAGGTCGACCCGACCGACAGGTCGAGGTCCTTGTTGACGATGACGAAAGTCATACCGACGGCGATGATCGCGACCCGCGACGTATCCCGCAGCACGGCATGGAATGCCTCCGTCGACCCGAAAAAGGCCGGGTTGACGATCGCCCCACCGAAATAGATGAGCACGAGCAGAATGAGCAGACCTACCTCCCAGCCGCCGAAAAGCTGGGACGGAAGGCGGCGGAGGGCTGCTTCGTCGGACATTTTGCCGCGAGGGTTCTTTCAGAGGCTGGACGCGAAGGGGCGCCGGTCCCTCCGCGTCTGCAGCATCTTGGCCTGGGGTGTGGTCGCTTCACCCGCTGCTGAAGGCAAACCGGCCAGACCGGTCCGCCCGCTGCAGCGAGTGTCCTCGCAGGCGTGACAACGCGTTTTCGAGCTCGCCATCACGCCCTATCAAATTGCTCGAGCATGCTTGTGCGGATCATGCCCTAGTTCTCGAAGCGCTTCCCGACATTCCCGACGGTCTCCTGGGTGACCAACTGGGCGCGTGTGTCGAGATTGGAGGCGGCAATGCCGCGGTCGATCTGCAGGTAGAGCTGCATGACCGGCCAGAAGCCTTGCAGGAAGGGTTGTTGACCCAGCGCGCCTGTGAGGTCTCCGCTCTTCAAGGCTTCCTGCTGGGCCGGTCCCAGGTCGAAGCCGTACGCGCAGATCTTGCCCGTCTTGCCGGTCTGGGCGACCGCCTTTGCGAGCGCCGGCGTGAACACGTTGTTGCCGGCAAAGGCGCCGACGACGTCGCCGCGCGACTCGAACAGCGTGACGATGCCGTTGACCGGGTCGTTCGGATTGGTGTCGATGCCGGTGTTCTCGGGGCCAGCGTCGACCTTGAAGTTGTCGAGCTTGCCGGCGTCCTTCAGGCCCTTGACGATGGCGTTGAAAGCAGAAGTGACGCGGTTGTTGACCTCGATGTTGCCCATCGCGGTCGACGACGGCAGGACGATCGACCCTTTCTCGATTCCCTTGTCCGCCAGGCAGTTCACGAGAGCTTCCCCGGCAATGGCGGCAGCCGATGCGTCCTGACCGGTATGGCCGATGCCGCTCCGGTTGAGGATCGAGCCGTCGAAGGAATTCGTCGTGGCCACCGGGATGCCCTTGGACTCGGCGGCCTTGACGATGTCGTTGTAGGCGCCGACCTGGGGCGTGGTCATGATCAGCCCGTCGATAGTCGGATCCTGGACGATCTGATTCAGGATTTCGATCTCCCGGGCCGGATCGTCGGTCGGCGACTCCGAGCCGAGAAGCAGGATCTTGGCGCCGATCAGGTTGCCGGCAAGCATGGCGCCGGCATAGACCGGGTCGAAGAAGCCGTTCCCTGCCGTGTGGGTGACGATGGCGAACGTCAGATGGCCATCGGCAGAATGGAAATCCTTCGTGCCGGGGGCCTCCTTGGCCGCATCGTCGAAGCTATAGCCACCGACGGCCTTCTCGACGCTGCCGGACTGGGCGAGCGCGCCCGGAACGGCAAGAAATAACGCCGCGGCCCCTGCCGCGAGCGGGATCATCCGTTTCATTTACATCCTCCCTCGCATCCAATGGTTGTACCCGCCATTTGGTGCATTTGTCAGATAAATCCGACTGCTTCCCCCCGTCGACGATCATCTCCCTAAACCCTCGTCAGGTAAATAGCCAAGTCTTCCGACGGCGGCGGGCACGCGGAGAATCAGCCCTTGATGAAGGCCAGCAGATCGGGGTTGATCACGTCGGCATGGGTAGTGCACATGCCGTGCGGAAAGCCCGGATAGACCTTCAGGGTCCCGTGCTTCAGCAGCTTGATCGAAAGACGGGCCGAGTCGTCGATCGGCACCACCTGGTCGTCGTCGCCGTGCATCACGAGCGTCGGCACGTCGATCGCCTTGAGGTCCTCCGTGAAGTCGGTCTCGGAAAACGCCTTGATGCATTCATAGTGCGCGTTGGCGGCGCCCATCATGCCCTGCCGCCACCAGTTCTGGATGACGCCGTCTGACACCTTGGCGCCTTTGCGGTTGAAGCCGTAGAAAGGCCCGCTGGCGATATCGAGGAAGTACTGGGCGCGATTGTCGGCCGTCCCCTTGCGGAAATCGTCGAACACGGCGAGCGGCAGGCCGCCCGGGTTCTTGTCGCTTTTGACCATGATGGGCGGCACTGCTCCGATCAGCACGGCCTTCGACACGCGCCCCTTGCCGTGCCGCGCCACATAGCGCGTGGCCTCTCCGCCGCCGGTCGAGTGCCCGACATGGATGGCGTCGCGCAGGTCGAGCTCGGCCGCCAGGGCCGCGACGTCGGCGGCATAGGTGTCCATCTCATGGCCGCCGCTGGTCTGCGTCGAGCGTCCGTGCCCTCGCCGATCGTGGGCGATCACCCGGTAGCCCGCCTTGAGGAAGAACAACATCTGGTTGTCCCAGTCGTCGGCACTGAGCGGCCAACCATGGTGAAACACGATAGGCTGCCCCGTGCCCCAATCCTTGTAGAAGATCTCGGTGCCGTCCTTTGTCCTGATCGTAGGCATTTGATTGTTCCCTTCAGCAGCGCTTCGGTTGGGGTAAAAATCTTGCGATCCGAAAGTACAGCATCGCGGCATTCGATCTAGGAGGCAACGGCCGTGCCGGGCGGCAGAAGCCTTGCGAAGGCGATCTCGCCATCCGTCCTGTAGTGATTGACGCGTCCGCCCGCCAGGCGATCCCCGGTCGAATGGGCGGTCACCTCGCCGATCGTCCGCCCCAGCTTCAGCCTGTCGATGACATAGTCCCGCTCGATGTTCGTGTCCGAATCCGTCGCATGTGTGACCTGAAAGGTAATCCACGTCAGCGACAGGCCCGTGTCGCGCGTTGCCGCGCCGACCCACAGGACCGGCTCGTCCGTCGCCGGCTTGTCTGTGTTCAGCCAGAAGCTTGCCGTGCTGACGTCATCGGAGGAGCGCTCCGGACTGAGCGCCCAGAAACGAACGTGATGGCGTTTGCGCGGGCTGTCGTCGATGGGCTCTTGGAAACCGACGTCCTGCCGTCGCCCGAACAGATAGAGACTGCTGAACGGAGCGGTCGGATAGGACTCGTTCATCACGAAGGTCCGCGCCATGCGCCAGGAACTCGCCGCCCCCAGGGGATCGGCCGTCGACCAGCCGATCTGCGCGAAGGCGTCTTGAAGCTGTTGCGCGGTGCCGATCAGCACCATGTTCACTGGATCGCCAGGCATGCCGTCGCCGGTGACCGTATAGCCGGGGATCGACTTGCGCTGGAGCACCTTGAGGCCCATGCGCACGGCCCGCGGCAGGACCACATAAGCCGCCAGCACATAGGTGAAACCGAGTGCCAGGATCCAGGGCAGCCGCCTTTCGCTATCGTCGAAGATCACGAAGACGATCAGCCACACGCTGATGATGCCGATGAAGGCAACGAGGAGACGGCGAAGAAGGAGCTTGATCAGCCGCACGACATCTCCTCCACCCCGAGAAAGGGGCAATGCAAAGAACAAGCATTCCAGGTGGCCGGAAGACAAGCTCAAAAGCGTCTCCCCCTGGCGCGCTCAGTCCTTCGGAAAGCCCGCCCTGGACAGCATCTCCAGGAACCTCGAGTGGTGGTCATCCTTGGCAAAGCGAGGCACGAAGCCAGGCGAGACGTTGCCGAGGTTGAGATGGGGAAGTAGCGACAGGCAGTGGTGAACCGCCCGGGACGCCTCCTCGCCGTTGCCCGTCGCCGAAGCGGTCGCCGCCCAATAGAGCGCCCCACGCACGAAGCCCGGCTTTGTTCGCACCACCTTGCGGGCAACTTCGAGGGCCCGCCGGTCGTTTCGGCCCGCAAACAGCGCGACGACCAGGCTGTGGTGGCGCCAGAAGTCGATGGGGTCGTGCGCGCCGAGGCGGATCGCCTCGTTCGCTTCGCGTAGGGCCTCGTTGACCTGGCCGCGCAGGGCGTAGAGCTCGGCAATGTCCCCACGGGCACTGGGGTAGCTGGGGTTGAGGCCGATGGCGTGGCGGCATTCGACGATGGCTTCGTCGATGCGGCCGCAGGATTCGAGCGCGAACGAAAGGATGCATCGGGCGATCTCGTCGTCGGGAACCGCCCGGACAGCGGCCTCGGCGAGCCGCAGTGCCCGCTCGACATGCCTCCTCTCCGAAGGGAGGGCGCCGAAGGCGACGCTCATGGAGATTGCGATGGAAAGCGTCCGCATGGCTCGCGCGTTGTCGGGAGCGATCGCCAGCGCCCTTTCGGCAAGCTCGATCGCCGTCGACAGCGACTCGCGGGTCATCTCGAAGTATTTCGTGAGAGCCTCGTTGACCAACCGTCGCACTTCGGGCGCACCGGCGGGGCTTTTGTCGCGGACCTTCCAGTTCGTGAGCTGGAGCTCGATGCTCACGGCCATCACCACCGACTGTGCGATTCGGTCCTGAAAGGCCAGCGCATCCTCCGATCGTCCGTCGAAGCGCTGCGCCCAGACGTTGTGGCCGGTTGCAGCGTCGACGAGCTGGATGTTCACTCTCATCTCGTCGCGTGACCTCTGGACGCTGCCGCTCAGCACGTAGCGCCCCCGCTGGGGCGCGACCGCCTTGGCATCCGCGACCGAAGCGCTTTTTTCCAGAGGCGAATGACCCGAAATCACGATGTACTCGCTCCGCTCGGCGAGAGCGGTGGTGATGTCCTGTACCAGCCCGCGCGCGAAATAATCGTCGCCACGTTCGCCCGTCAGGTTGACGAACTCCGCCACGCTGATCGACGGCCGACCGAACCTCGGCCCGGCCGGCAGGCTGGCCGCCGATGTAAGATGGACCCCGTTCGGGGCGGCTTTCGAAGTGGCCAGCAAGGATTGCCAGAGCGATCGCGTTTCGGGGCTGACGTCGACCCCGAATTCTTTCTTCACCATGGCCTTGCAGGCTTCGTAGGTCCGCATCGCCCTGTCGCGCTGGCCGCCCGCGGCAAGCAGCTCGATCTTCAGCCGGTAGGATGTCTCCTGGGTGGGGTCCATGGCCAGCAGGCGATCCGCCAGGACCTGGCCCGCGTCGAGGTCCACGAGCCGGGCGAGCTTTTCCAGCGACGCAAGCGCCCGGCTCAGCAGCCGCTCGCGCTCGGCGGCCGCCCAGCCGTCGAAAGGATCGCTCCCCAGATGGAAGCCGTCGAGAAATGGTCCGCTATAGACGGTCAGCGCTGCTTCGAGCTCTTGAGGAGAACGGCCGGGCAGGCCCGTTTCGAAGTCCTCGACGTCGACGTCGACGGCCTCGACTGACAGGCCGACGGTGTCGCCCCGCGTCTGGATGACGTCCAGCTTGGCCCTCATCAAGTCGCGGCGCAGGACGCTGAGGGTCTGGCGCAGGCTGTTGCGGGAGTGCTCGCTGTCGCTCCAGAGGAGATCGGCGAGCTTCTCTCGCGGCGCCGCCATTCCCGGAGACCGGGCAAGGTAGGCCAGAATGGCCGGACCCCGCTTCCCCGTCAGCAGAATTGGGTCGTCCTTCTCGGTCTCGGCGCGGAAACCTCCGAAGAGAAAGATTCGAAGCCTGGCGACGCGGTCGTGAGTAAGCATTTGAGCGCTGCAACTGCCATTTGACGAAATGCTAATCCGAAACTAACGCCCCGCAGACTCGGCCGCACCGCATCCGAACGAAGATGTGACGGCACTTCGACTAGGCTCGGAGAATAGCAGCGCGCTGGTAGGTCAGCCAGCGGGAGGGAGCCGACAATGGCGAATTATTTATACTTATTGTTGGCAGGAACACTTACCGCAACCGCTTTATTCGGCCAGCACGCACAGGCATCGGGTATCGAAGTTGCTGCAGACGTCGACGTGGCCATCGTATTCGCGGTCGATTTCTCGTCCTCAATCGATCCGCATACTGCCGACTTTCAACGCAATGGCCATTCGACGGCCCTCACCTCTCCCGAAATCGCCGCTGCAATCGCCCGCAATCAGCGTGGTTGCATCGCCGTGAGCTACTTCGAGTGGTCGAGCCCCGGGCAGATCCGCAAGGTGCTCCCCTGGACGACAATTTGCGGGCCGAAAGATGCCGAGGCGGCCGCAGAGGTGATCGACCGCAAGGGCGATACCGGGTTCCGCCGTCGCGGTCGAGGCGGAACGTCCGTCTCGACGGCGATCGACGTCGGAAGCGTGTTCCTCGACGAGTTTCCGGGGCGGGCGGCGAGGAAGGTCATCGACATTTCCAGCAATGGCGAGAACAATGACGGCGTCCCCGTCCGGCGCAGCAGGCTGGCGGCGCTCGCCAAGGGATACACCATCAACGCGATCGCCATTCCGCCGACCCGAAAGACCTCGGGCCGTGAGCTGGCGTCATATTTTGCCGACCACGTCATTGGCGGCCCGCAGGCCTTCGTCGTGACGCCGTCCGGGCCGGGCGATTACGCCAGGGCGTTGCGCCTGAAGCTGGTCACCGAGATCAGCATGAATGGCAGCCCTTCGTTTTCGCCGGGAACGCCGGCGTCGACATCTGTTGCCCGCGGCCAGTAAGTCTGAGATTGTCTTGAGCTGATCTAGAGTGCGCTGCCGGTCGCCGGGACGAGGAAATCTGAAATCTTGAAGTTGAAACGCCGATATTTTCTGGCTTCAGCGGTGTTGCTGTTTCTGGTCGGTGGATCTGCTCTCGTCCTCGCGACTCCACCGAAGGTCTCGGCCGACGCGATTCAGGCGTCGGTCACGCGCACGCCCGACCTGATGAGTCGGGCCTGGAGCCTGCCGGTCGCATCGACCTTCCAGTCCGACATCCGCTACCAGTCGAACGGCTCTCTCTGCGGTCCTGCCAGCGTCGCCAACACGTTTCGCTCGGTTGGCGAAGAGGAGACCACCGAGAACGAGGTGCTCGACGGCACCGGCAAATGCTGGACCGGGTTCTGCATCATGGGCCTGACCCTCGACGAGGTTGCCGAAGTGGCCCGGGCACACACCCGGCGCAAGGTCACCGTACTCAGGGACCTCACTCCGGACGAATTCCACGACCACATGCGGCATGCCAACGATCCCGGTCGCCGCTACATCGTCAATTTCACCCGGGCACCGATATTCGGTGGCGGTGGCGGCCACCACTCGCCGATCGGCGGGTATCTGCCGGACGAGGACTTGGTGTTCGTGCTCGACGTCAACGAAGCTTACAAGCCGTGGCTCATCGAGCGCGAGCGGCTGTTCGACGCCATGAACACCATGGACGGGCAAAGCAAGCGCGGGCTGCTGCTGATCGAATAGACGGGAGGCTCGGATCTGCGGTTCAGCCAGGGCAAGGCGCTTGGCATCATCGCAGCCGGCAGCCCGTTCACCCTCTGGCTGTCGACGCGAGCCCGTCCAGCCGCGCCTTGTGCTCTTCCCCGAAGCGAAGGCTCGCGGCATCGATGTTATCCCGTAGATGCGTCCTCGACGACGTCCCCGGTATCACCAGGATGTTGGGGCTTCGCGCCAACAGCCATGCGAGCGCGACCTTCTGCGCGCTTGTCCCGAGCTCGGTCGCGATTTCCGTCAGGCCCTCGGACTGAAGGGGGGAGAACCCGCCCAGCGGGAAATAGGGCACATAGGCGATGCCGTCCGCGGCAAGGCCGTCGATCATCGCGTCGTCGTCGCGATGGACAAGGTTATAGTGGTTCTGAACGCAGACGACCGGCGCGATGTCCCGCGCCATGACGAGCTGCTCCATGCTCACGGTGCTGATGCCGATATGGTCGATCAGCCCCTCGTCGCGCATGCTTCGCATCGTCCGCATCGGCGCCGCGATGTCGTCGCCGGGGCCTCCCATGCGCAGGTTGACCACGGGCATCCTCGCAAGGCCGAGCCTTTCGAGGTTGTCCTCGACCGATTTCCGCAGGAAGTCGTCGCTGCGCTCCAGGATCCATCCACCCTTGTCGTCTCGCCAGGCGCCGATCTTGGTGACCAGGACCAATCCCGCCGGATAGGGAGCGATCGCCTCTCGGATCAGCCGGTTCGTGACGTGGGGCCCGTAATAGTCGCTGGTGTCGATGTGGTCGATGCCGAGGGCGATCGCCTCGCGCAGGACGGCAAGTGCTTCATCCTCGCTCTTGGGCGGTCCGAAGACATGAGGGCCCGCAAGCTGCATCGCGCCATAGCCCATGCGGTTCACGCTGAGCGAGGTGCCGGGAAAGGTGAAGCGCCCGGCCGCGGCGGCGGGCGAGGGAGTGGCAAGGGTCATCGAAGGTTCCTCGTCGGACTGGTCCACAAGCACAATCTGGGGCGCCGTGATCGCTTTGGTAATCCCGGCAATCCCGAATAGTCTGATCGGCCGCAAGCCGTAAGGCGCAGCGGAGTGGAACAGGTGCCGAGCGTCAAAGCGCAGAAGCTGCCCGGGAACCCTGAGGCGGGTGGCCAGTTGAAAGGGTTTGAACTGGGAGACAAGGTCATGGCCGACGGTTCCGCCCTGCAACCCGCCACTTCGATCGCTCACAAGAATCGGGCCCGCCAGCCCAACGAGAGCGCCGAGTACCGCAAGGCGCGCGAGGCCCTGCTGGCCGAGGAGATCGAACTCAACCGCCACATCGCGCGCGTGGCGGCCCAGCGTCGGGCCTTGCCGCCAGGCGGCGAAGTGAAGGGCGACTATCAGTTCATGGGCGAAGCCAGCAGCGTGGCCGGCGCCAATCCCGTCGGCTTCGAGGCGCTTTTCGGCGATAAGGACACCCTGTTCGTCTACAACTGGATGTACGGTCCCAAGCGCCAGCGCCCTTGTCCCATGTGCACTGCGCTTCTGAGCTGCCTTGACGGCAACGCCGATCACCTCCGCCAGCGGATCGCCCTCGCCGTCGTCGGCCTTTCGCCCATCGAGCGGCAGATCGCCTTCAAGGTCGAGCGTGGCTGGAAGAACCTGCCGCTCTATGCCGACGTCAACGGGAATTTCAGCCGCGACTACCACGCCATCATGGACGATGGGGTCGACACCGCCGCCGAGAACATCTTCACACGGCGCGACGGGACCATCCGGCACTTCTGGGGCGCGGAGCTGGGTTTCGAGTCGGCCGATCCGGGCAAGGACCCGACGACCGAGCCGGACCTGATGATGCTGTGGAACGTCCTCGACTGGACGCCGGAAGGCCGCGGGACCGACTGGTACCCGAAGATCACCTACTAACGGTCAGAGTGCGGGAATTTATCTACACCCATCTTATAGGTGGTGGTCATGCTCGCTCAGGGAAATCCCAACGTCCTGCAGAAAGCGAAAAAGTGAACCAACAATCAACAGCAATGAGAGGATGAAGAGCGCGCCCGCGCTCGGTTCGTGCCTGTAGCCCAGGAAGGCAAAGACAAACCCCACGAGCAAAAGTGCCGTGATGGAGATGCCGGCGGATAAGGCAAGCCGAAGTGCTTGGTTGAGCAGCCTCTCGCGGCGCTTAAGGCGCTCGACGTCGGCCTTTAGCCACGCCCTTTCAGCGTCGCTCTCGGCGATCTGATTGAGGTTTCTGATCCTGTCGGTGATGCCAGCCATTCGGGTTATGAGGATCGAAATGAGAGCGGCGACAGCGCTGAGGAGGAAGGCGGGCGCCACAGCATGAGAAATCATGGTCGCGAGAGTGTCGGTGTCGAACATCTCGATCCATCCTGAAGAATGACACTCCAGAAATAGTATCCAGCGGCAAGGGAGAGAAAAAGGGCTTGTAGATCCAGTCGGGTTGACGAAGGTTTACAACGACGTTTGTCGGAGGGTGGGGTGCTGGCTATGGAACAACGCACCGAGTCGCGAATCCCGCCAGCAGCAACGATCCTCGCGGTCTTGGCCCTGTTGTTTGCAGTGCCTCATCACATCGAGGTGCTGCCGATGTGGATGTCCCATGCAGTCGCTCTGGCAATCCTCGTGCCCATGGCAGCAATTGCCTTCGCCAGGACGAACGTTGCGCGCTGGCTCCGCGTCGAGCGGACCATGATCCAATTCTTCGCGGGAGTCTATGTTCTCAACACCGCAGCAGAACTCGCCGACATGGTTGGCATCATAACTCTTCATCGTCCGGAAACCCGTGCGGTCTCTCTGCTGTCGTCGTCGCTCGCTATCTGGGTTACCAACGTCCTGGCCTTTGGTCTGGTGTATTGGCAGATCGATCGCGGTGGCCCGTACGCCAAGGCAACCGGTACACAGAGAAAGCCAGACTGGCAATTCCCGCAGCCGGAGTCAGCGGAGGATCGCGTCCCCGATTGGCAGCCGCGGTTCGTCGATTATCTGTTCCTCGCCTTCAACACGGCGACCGCCTTCAGCCCGACAGACGCCCTGCCGCTCACCCAGCGGGCGAAGTTGCTGATGATGCTCGAAAGCACAATCTCGCTCGTTACGCTCGTCGTAGTAGCAGCGAGAGCGATCAATGTCATTCCGTAGCGATGACTTCTACATGAAAAATATAACCTAGCAGATTTCGAAGAAATGGGACATAGTTAACGAGCATTCAATCTCTATCCGGGCAAGTTTTTGAATCGCCACAGCAGTAGTCCAGGTCGGTAGTGCTTAAGGTCGCGGGGGAATAGCTCGCAAAACGCTGCTGCCGCCTGCGGATCAACCACGAAATTCTGGAACGCGGCATAGCGTGCTGGAAATGCACGTGATTAGATTCTCGTCGTTCCAAGGTCGTCGCCCTCGCCAGTTTTCGTACCTGCATGCGAGCTATTCCAGTTCGTCTGTTGAACCCTGCAAGGAGGTGCTGCATACCCCTTGCCTGCCAAAGTTCACATGTTGACGAGTTTGCCCAGGCGGAGCTGGGTCGCGGCCTCGGCGACCACGGTTCCCTTCAGCTCGTAGAGATGCAGCGCTGCGGACACAGCGGCGATCGCCTCGTCGCCTCGGCGGGCGGCCTCGAGCACATGCGACAGGTCGACCAGTGCATCCGCCCGGTCGTTGACGAAGTCGGTCCCTTCGGCGATCGTCACCGCTTCGCGCGCGAGCGCCTCCGCCGCCCGGAGCTCTGCCCGCCGCGCATGCACGCGTGCGCGTACGCGGCGCCGACGGACCTGCGTCACCAGGTCGCCGCTCGCAGCCAGCTGGGCGCTGAGTTTGGCAAAGTCCTCGGCCTCGTCGCGTCCCTGTTCGAGGATCACCACGGCGAGGGACGCCGCCATCGTCGAACGGAACGCGCGTTCGCCCATCTCTTCAAGGGCGCGATACGTTGCGCGCGCGCTCCTCTCGGCCGCAGCGGGGTTCCCGGCGAGCAGCTCGACGACGGCCTCGTGCTCTGAGGACGCCACGTAGAGCGTAAGGCCGAGGTCGGCGTATGTGGCATTGCTCATCGTGATCAGGTCGCGGGCAGTTGCGAAGCGGCCGACAATCGCGTTGAGGCATGCGAGCTGGCGGAGGATCGCCGCCTCCGACTCTGGGCTTTCGCCCACCTGCACGCGCATCGCCTCGCAACGGCGGATGCCCTCGGCTGCCGGGGTAGGCCCGAACCACAAGGAGGTCGCGAACAAGGATCAGATGCAGAACCCATCTGCAGATCGAATGAACCAACACCTGGAGGCTTGGTGCCTGCCAGTTACCCCTCAGTCCTGCGTCTTGAGGAAGTCCGAGACAGTGCGCATGCAGCGGTCCCGCTCCTCGACATGCGGCATGTGGCTCGAATGCTCGAAAAATATCCATCGAATACCCGAAACGCGTTCCACATAGGGTCGAACCACCTCGGGTGTAGCCTCATCGTGGCGGCCCGAAATCAGCAACGTCGGCACCGCGATCTGGTGCAGCCGGTCCTCGATAGTCCAGTCCCTCAACGTGCCGATGACATGGAATTCGGTAGGGCCGTTCATGTTGCGATAGACGGTGTTGTCTTCGTCCAGAATTGCGAAGGTGCGCGCCACTTCCGGCGGCCAGGGCGCGACCCGGCAGACATGTCGGTCGTAGAACACGCGCGAGGCTGCTAAATATTCAGGATCGGTGATCGTGCCGGCGCTCTCGTGCCGTGTGAGCGCATCCTGGACGTCGGCGGGCAGTTCCCGCCGTAGCCGATTGGCCTCGGACACCCAGGTGCGCATGTTGGCCGGCGAGTTGGCGATCACCAGGGCCTTGAGGCCCTCCGGCCGGCGCACGGCATGCTCGGCGCCGAGCATGCCTCCCCAGGACTGGCCAAGCAAGGAGTAGCGCGACTCGATCCCGAGCGAACGCAACAGCGTATCGAGCTCGTCCAGGAACAGATCGACAGTCCAGCAGTCCGGTCCCTTTTCCGGCAGCCGCGTGGAATTGCCATTTCCGAGCTGGTCGTAGTGTATCACGGCCCGGCCATCGAGAGCCGCAATGTCCTTGAAGGCGTCGACATAGTCGTGGCTGCAGCCTGGTCCCCCATGGGCGACAACCAGGGGGAGCCTCGGCGAATCCAGGTTGCCGGTGATGCGGTACCAAGTGCGGTAGCCGCGAAACGCGACATGGCCTTCCTTCACTTCCGGCACGGCGGCTCTCCTCGTTGCGGCGAGCATCATAGGGCGAGCCTGCCCGAGGGGGCAGCTATGAAAAGTGATAGGGTCTCTCCGTCAGTTGTCGAGCAGGCGGAAATGCGCGGCGCGAACGACGGCCTGCGTGCGGTTCCTGGCGCCCAGCTTCCTGGCGGCGGCGGTGAGGTGCATGACGACCGTGGGAATCGAGCGCCCGATGACGCGCGAGATCTCCTTGGCAGAGAGGCCATGTGCCGAATGGCGGAGACACTCGCGCTCGCGCTCAGTCAAGGACGGCAGGTGCGGACTGAGAGCCGATCGGTCGTAGAGGGCGTAGGCCGTGTCGTGGAAGACATACGCCAGCAAGCTAAAGCGCGAGATGGTTCCCGCATCCCGATCTACCATCTCGTCCGCGCCGAGGCGGATGCCGGTAACCGTGGCATAGCCGCCGCGCGGCATGTGGATAGGGATCGTGACGCCGCTAGTGAGGTCGCGCTCGCGCAGATAGCGCGCAACGGGTTCCGTGGTCTCGTCGAGGAGCGCGCCTATCTCGGTGTCGATCTCCTTGTCGTAGCTCCAGGCGAAGGGGGTGGGGCTGCGCGCCGCCACGATCTGCACCGGATCGATGCGGAAGTAACCTCGATCGCACCAATAGTCGCGCATGTCTTCATCGATGTTACGCAGCTTGAGCATCGACGGGATCATGATAGCGCCGTCGAGATCGTACGGGATGGGCGTGTAGTCGTAGACCAGTGCGTCGTAGCCTAGGCCGGACAGGGCGGCGAACGCCTCGTCGATGCGTTCGTCCAAGTGCCATGGCGAGTGAAACGCCGCCTGATCGTGATGATTTCGTCCAGCATGAGCTCTCCCGCCGACATCCTCCCGGACCCACCCTATCACTTGTTA
>JBEVJK010000070.1:0-26444 GCA_040510195.1 Mesorhizobium sp.
TCCAGCGCCGTCGACATCGCTGTCGAGGCGGCGCGCGCGCTGCTCGCGGCCAAGGTCGACGCCAAGGCCGGCGCCGACCTCTTCCGATCTTCCCTGCAGGACCTGAAGTCCAAGCTCAATTGACGATCGCCGCCGGGGCGGAACGAAGCTGCGCAGGGCGCTTGCGAGACCTGCCTTGCCGGCTTCCCGCACCGGGTCGGCCACTCGGTTCCCCCAGACCTGTCGCTCGGTTGAAAACCACGCCTCGGACGAAGGCAAGCGCTCGAGAGCGGGGAACCGGGTCGGCGCCTCAGTCCTCTCATACCTATCGCTCGGTTGAAAACCACGCCTCGGACGAAGGCAAGCGCTCCAGAGCCGGGAACCGGGCCGGCGCCTCAGTCCTCTCAGACCTATCGTCCGCGCGTTGAAGCTCCGCCTCGGACGAAGGCAAGAACCAGGCACCGGGTCTGGCCCTTCGGTCCTCCCAGACCTATCGCTCGGTTGAAAACCACGCCTCGGACGAAGGCAAGCGCTCCAGAACCAGGCACCGGGTCGGGCCGCTCGGTCCTCTCAGACCCATCGTCATCTCGGGCTTGACCCTCTGGAGCCTGGCACCGGGCAGGCGCCTCAATCCTCTCGGACCAATCGCCATCCTCGGGCTTGACCCGAGGATCCTTGCCAGGGGCGCGTCTGAGGGGAGGCAGGCGCCAGGCCTGGAGGACGTCGAGCCCCGCACAGTCGAACGCTAACGGCCCCGGTCGCCGTTCTGCTAGTCGAGCTCGGCCTCGGCCATGCCTCCGTCCTTGAAGGGCGCGAAGGACGCCCTGTGCAGGCGGGCAATCGGCCCGTGGTCACCGATCGCGCTGCGGTGGCGGGCGGTGGCGTATCCCATATGGGCTTCGAACCCGTAATGGATATGGATCCGCCCGCATCCGGACATCATGCGGTCGCGCATCACCTTGGCCACGATCGACGCCGCCGCTATGGATTGCGACCGCTGGTCGCCCTTCACCAGTGCCCGCGCCTGGCACGGCAGCCCCGGCGGGATGTCGCGGCCGTCGGCCAGCGCCATTCGCGGTCTGAGCCGCAGGCCGCAGGCGGCCCGCCGCATCGCTTCCAGGCTGGCGCGAAGAATGTTGACGGTGTCGATGCCCTCCGCCGCGATCGATGCGAAGGCGATTCCCAGCGCGCTGGCCAGGATGGCCTCGAACCGCGCTTCGCGCTCCTGCGACGTCAGCCGCTTGGAATCGTCCAGGCCTTCGGGGATGCGCTCGGGGTCGAGAATCACCGCCGCTGCCACCACCGGACCGGCAAGCGGCCCGCGACCCGCTTCGTCGAGGCCGGCCACCGGCCAGAGACCTTCCTTGATCGCCCTCGATTCGAAGGAAAAGTCGGGCCTCTCGATGATCTCGAAGAGGGGCGGAGAATCGGAGCGCGCGCGAGCCATGTGCGGCGATGCTCGCACCGCCTCCGATTCTCCGCAAGCCCTTGCCGGCCGGTGGGGCGGCAGCCGGCAGGGCAGGCCGTCGGGCGGACAGGAGTCTGACGGACGGTTGGACTGTGACAGTCCGTGGACAGTGCGACCTCGTCATCCCCAGCAATGGCTGTACCGGACGGAGGCCTAAAGCAGCGACAGCTGGTCGCCTGCCCGCGCCGGCGGCCGGAAGAGATCCTTTCGCAGGCTTGTGCGCTCCGCGTTGAGCCCGAGCCGCCGCGCTGCGATCTCGAAGCGCCGCCCGATCTGCCAGGCATAGGGGCCGGCGCCCTTCATCCGCTTGCCCCATTCGGAGTCGTAGTCCTTGCCGTCGCGCATCGAGCGGATTAGCGACATCACGTGCCGGTAGCGGTCGGGATAGTGCCTGAGCAGCCAGTCCTTGAAGATCGGCGCCACCTCGAGCGGCAGCCGGAGCAACACGTAGCCGGCATCGCGGGCGCCGGCGGCGCGCGCGGCGTCGAGGATGCGCTCGATCTCCTGGTCGGTCAGCCCAGGCAGAATCGGCGCCACCATCACCGAGGCGGGAATTCCTGCATCGCTGAGCTGGCGGATCGCCTCGAGCCGCTTGCTCGGCGTCGAGGCGCGCGGCTCCATGACCCGCGCCAGCGTACGGTCGAGCGTGGTCACCGAAAGCGCCACCTTGGCAAGGCCGCGCTCGGCCATGCGCGAAAGGATGTCGATATCGCGGGTGACCAGCGCCGATTTCGTGACGATGCCGACCGGGTGGTTATGGGCGTCCAGCACCTCCAGCACTTCGCGCATGATGCGGTAGTCGCGCTCGATCGGCTGATAGGGATCGGTGTTGGTGCCGATCGCGATGGTGCGCGGCTGATAGCCCTCCTTGGCCAGCTCACGCTCCAGCAGCTTGGCGGCATCCGGCTTGGCAAACAGCTTGGATTCGAAGTCGAGCCCCGGCGACAGACCCATATAGGCATGAGTGGGGCGTGCGAAGCAGTAGACGCAGCCGTGCTCGCAGCCGCGATAGGGGTTGATCGAGCGATCGAAGGAAATGTCCGGCGACTCGTTGCGGGTGATGATCGTCCGCGGCCGCTCGACCTGCACCTCGGTCTTGAACGGCGGCAGCTCCTCCAGCGAATTCCAACCGTCGTCGAAGACGTGGCGGCTGATCGGCTCGAAGCGGCCGGACGGGTTGATCGCCGCCGAGCGCCCGCGCTGGCGATCGGGTGGGACCCGGATCTCGCTCTCTTCGATCATCGCATTGGCCATCTCGGCGCGTCCCTTGCTGAAGGCAGCAATGTCCGCGCGGACGATCTGTTCCACCTTGGCGCGTTCCCAAGGCTTGTCGAGGGGCGTTCGAATCATCGTGTTCATGAAACTATTCCTAGGCGACAGCCAGGAACAAAGCAAGAACTTTTTGATGCCGGAAGGAAAATTCCGGCACTGGCGCGGCCGCATGCGCGCCGTCGCGGCCGCGCTTCTAACGGATCCTAGCTGGCTGGGACATATCGATAGGCGTTTCCGTCCTTCTCGGCGTAGCCGACGCCCGGATAGATCCAGTGGAAGCCGAGCAGCTTCACCTTGTCCGTCGCCGCTCGGTCGACCAGCGCCTTGCGGTTCTGGATGGCCGATTCGTGAATGGCGTCGAAGCCGAACTTCCATTCGGGGTGCTCGAACGACACCAGCTGGTTGGTCACGGCATCGCCGGTGATCAGCAGGCCTTCTTCCCCTTCGAGCTCCAGCGAGATATGGCCGGGCGTGTGCCCGGGCGTGTCGATGACCTTCAGGCCGGGGGCCACCTCGTGCCCGTTCTTCACCATCGTCGCCTTGTCCTTCACGGCGGCGAGGTCGCGTTGCGCGCCCTTGACCATTCCTTCCATCGCGGCGGGCATCTTCGTCAGGAGGTCCGGGTCCATCCAGAAGTTCCACTCCGCCTCCCCGACATAGTAGTCGGCGCTCGGAAAGAGCAGCGTTCCGTCGGCCTTCTGAGTGCCCCATATGTGGTCGGGATGGGCGTGCGTGAACACCACCTTGGTCACTGTCGACGGGTCGATGCCGGCGGCGGCGAGGTTCTCGGCAAGTTGGCCGGCCGTATCCTGGAACTTCGTGCCCGAGCCGTTGTCGACGACGATGATCTCGCTGCCGATCCGGATCACCGGGACGTTGGCGTGCGGCTTCGCGCTATCCGCGGGCCAGCCCATACGCTTGGCGATGTCGGCGAGCTGCTCGGGCGAGGCGTCGAGCGAAATGATGTTGAGCGGCAGGGTCAGCGACCCGTCGCTGACGACGGTGATCTCGGCCTCCCCCTGCTTGAAGGTGTGTGGCGCCTCTTTCGCCAGCGCGCGCCACGGCATCAAGGGCACGGCCGCCAGCGCGGCGCTGCCGGCCACGAAGCGGCGACGGTTCAGCAGGAAACGCAGTTCTTCTGGGTCGATGGGTTTCACGACGGGGCTCCTCCTCGGCTTTGCCTGCCCCCGCAGCGTCTTCCAGGATAGTGCCGATCGGCGTCCCCGCAAAGACCCGTCCACCTTGCGACCAACTGGCCTTTCCCATTGGTTTCGGCTATCCGGCGACCATGCTGTCGGTGCTGATCGAAACGCAGAATGACGAGGAGGGGCTGGCGCGCACGCTGGCCTCGCTGGTCGGCGGCGCCGTCGAAGGCGTCGTGCGCGAGGTGATCGTCTGCGACCTGGGATCCACCGACCGGACCCATGTGGTGGCCGAGCATGCCGGCTGCCACTACCTCGCAGGCGGCGGCATCGCAGCCGGCATCGGCGTCGCCAAGGGCGACTGGCTGCTCTTGCTGGAGCCGGGCGCCCGCCTCGCCGAGGGCTGGATCGAGGATGCGGTCGGCCACATGGCGCGGCCCGCCGGCGCGGCCCGCTTCTCGCCATCGCGGCGCGACCGCACGCCCTTCCTGCGTCGCGTCTTTAAGTCGCGGCGCGCGCTGTCGCACGGCCTGCTGATCACCAGGCGCCAGGCCGCCGCTTTGTCGCACCACGCCCGCAGCGCCGAGGCGCTGGCCCGCGGCCTGGCGACGCGGCTCCTCGCGGCGGAGATCTTCGTGGCGCCGGAGCGCTAGCCGGGACCGCCGCGCTTCAGGTGCTCGTCGAGCCGCGGCATGATTTCCACGAAGTTGCACGGCCGGTGGCGATAGTCGAGCTGCGCCGCCAAGATGCCGTCCCAGGCATCGCGGCAGGCGCCAGGCGAGCCCGGCAGCACGAAGACGAAGGTCTGGTTGACGATGCCGCCGGTCGCCCGCGATTGGATTGTCGAGGTGCCGATCTTGTCGAAGGAGATGCGGTGGAACACCGCGGCGAACCCTTCCATTCGCTTCTCGAACAGCGGTTCCAGCGCCTCCGGCGTCACGTCGCGGCCGGTGAAGCCGGTGCCGCCCGTGGTGATCACCACGTCGACGGCGGGATCGCGGCTCCACGCCTCCACGGCGTCGCGGATCGCCGACGCGTCGTCCTTGACGATGGCGCGTCCTGCCAGGCGGTGACCGGCCGCCGAGATGCGCTCGGCGAGCGTGTCGCCGGAGCGGTCGTCGGCCGCGCTGCGCGAGTCGGAGACCGTCAAGACGGCAATTCCGACCGGCACGAAGGGGCGTCCCTGCTCAGCCATCGACGGTGTCTCCCGAGGCGAGGCTCGTCGTCGCCGCGATCCACCACCGCGGCTCGCTGCGCGCCATCGCGGCCGCGGCTCGCCGCGCCGCCTGAGCGGTGTCGAAAAGCCCGAAGCAGGTGGTGCCGGAGCCCGACATGCGCGCCAGCCGCGCGCCGGCCTGCCGCAGCGCTGCGAGCACGTTGCCGATGGGCGGCGAAAGCCGCAGCGCCGGCGGCTCGAGGTCGTTGCGCGCTCGAGCGAGCCACGCGTCGAGCGCGTCGGCCGACCAGTTCCGAGGCAGCGGTGGCAGCGGCGCGTTCTCGCGGTCCTGCAATGCGGCGAACACGGTGGCGGTCGACAGGGCCACGCCCGGGTTGGCCAGCACCAGCGGCAAAGCGGGGAAGCCGTCGAGCGGCGCGATCGATTCGCCGATCCCCCGAGCCATCAACGGCCGCGCCGTCAGGCACATCGGCACGTCGGCGCCCAGCCCGAGGCCGATCTCGGCCAGCCGGTCGCCGGCGCTGATCCCCGCCAGCGACGACAGTGCCTTGAGCGCCGCCGCCGCATCGCTCGAGCCGCCGCCGATCCCGGCCGCCACCGGCAAGAGCTTGTGGAGGCGGATCGCCACCGGCCCCAGCCGGCCGGGAAAGGCCGCCCTCAGCGCATCGCGCGCGGCGACCACCAGGTTGCCGTCGCCGGCCGGCGCGTCCGGCGAAAAAGGCCCGCCGGCGGCGAAGCTGTCCTCGCCAGCGCCCTGCACCTCGATGCGGTCGGCCAACTGGGTGAACACCGCCAGGCTTTGCAGCAGGTGATAGCCGTCGTCCCGGCGGCCCCTCACGGCCAGTGCCAGGTTGACCTTGGCCGGGGCGCTGCGGCCGATCGGAGTGGCCGCGGCGGCTTCCCCGGCAAGCGCGGTGTCAGTCCTTGGCAAGCCGGTATTCGCCCGTCTTGGGGTCCTTGACCAGCGTCCCGGTGGTTCCGGTCTCGGCCTGCCGCTCCTCGCGGCGCACCCTCGCGGTCACCCGCTCGGCCTCCTTGACGAACTGCCGGTAGCCATACCAGGCGATCACGATCACGAGGGCGAAGAAGATCAGCTGCGGCATGGTGGCTCCTCCCTGGAGAGCGCCGGCGCCGGACCCTGCCGGAGGGTGCGACGGCGCCATGATAGCGGTCGGCGGATGCGTGTCAAAGGCCGAAGCGGCTCCACAGGGCCCGTTCCTCCAGCGCCTCGACCAGGCTGCCGGCGAGCGAACCGGCGATGTCCGGCCCCGGCACATCGCCGCGCGAGCCGAAGAATCCGAGTCCGCGGCCGAACAGCCCGCGCGGCGGGGCGATCAGCTTGAGGCGGGTCCGCGGACCATAGCGTTCCTTGAGCACCGAGCGCAGGTCGCCGAGCCCGTCGACCAGCCCGAGGGCCAGGCCGCGCCGGCCGGTCCAGAACAGCCCGGTGAACAAATCGGGGTCGTCGGCGAGCTTGGCGCCGCGGCGCTCCTTCACCAGCTCGATGAAATCGTCGTGCACCTCGATCTGCAGCTTCTTGAGCCGCTCGACGTCCTCCCGGCGCTCCGGCTGGAACGGGTCGAGAACCGCCTTGTTGCGGCCGGCCGTGTGGACGCGCCGCTCGACGCCGATCTTCTTCAGAAGCTCCGGAAAGCCGAAGGAGGCGGAGACGACGCCGATCGAGCCGACGATCGAGGAGGGGTCGGCGATGATCTCGTCGCCTGCCACCGCGATCATGTAGCCGCCCGAAGCCGCGACGTCCTCGACGAACATCAGCACGCGCTTGTTCTTCTCGGCGGCCAGGTCGCGGATGCGCTTGTGGATCAGCCGCGACTGGACCGGCGAGCCGCCGGGCGAGTTGACGGCGATGGCCACGGCCGGTGCGTCGGAGGCGGAGAACGCCCGCTCGATCAGCCCCGCCGTCGAGGCCAGCGACAGCGTCGGCCGAAGCTGGCTGCCACCGGTCATGATCGCCCCTTGCAGCCGCAGGACCGGGATCGTCAACCGATCCGAACGCACGGATCGGGGGAGCAGCCGGCCGAACAGTCGTCTCAACAAATGGATCTCCCGCACCTTGGATTCCCCCGCATGTAGGAATTCGCCGGCGCCGCGCAATGGCGCAACGCCGCCTCAATCGCCGAAAAGCGAGGCCCGACCGTTGTTGATGGCGTCGGCCTCGGCCGAGAAGCGGTCGCCCGCCTCGTGCATTGCAAGCGGCGGCATGAGCGACAGCGCCGCCTTCGATCCGCGGCGGGCCCGCACCACGATGCGGATCGCCGGCCGGTCGGGCCGCGGCAGCACCGGCAGGATCGCCGCACCGCCGAAGCGCCCCTCGAGCCCGGCCAGGATCGCCCCCAGCGCTTCCGGCCGGGCGATCAGCGCCAGCCCGCCGCGCGGCCTCAGCACTGCCGCAGCGCTCCGCAGCCAGGCGCCCAGTCCGCCATCCGGCATGACGTGCGCCGCCTGGCGCAGCGCGTCGGGGCTCGCCCGATGGCGGGCGCTGTTGAACGGCGGGTTCATGATCACGAAGTCGAACGTCCTGTCGGCGAGCCCGGCCGCCGCGCGCTGCCGCCCCGCCAGCGCCACGTCGGCAGAGATGGCGCTCAATCGCGGCGCGAGATGGGCGTTCTCCGGCAGCGCCAGCGTCGCGGCGGCGAACGCCGCCATGTCGGGCTCGCGCTCGACCAGCACGATTTCCGCCTCCGGGCAGCGCGCCGCGACGGCCAGACCTGCCGCGCCCGCGCCGGCGCCGAAATCCGCCAACCGGCCGGCAAATGTCGAGGGCACGGCGGCGGCGAGCATCATGGCGTCCATGCCGGCCCGATGCCCGCGGTCGCCCGGCTGCACCAGGAAGAAGCGGCCGCGGTGAAAGGCGTCGATGGTCTGCGCCGCCGCCGGCATCGGTCCGCTCCTCAGTCGTCCTTCATTTCTTTGCCGATTCCGGCATCCGCCAGGATCCGCCGCGCTTCCTCGGCATCGTCCTCGGCCACCAGGATGCGCCGCGGCAGCACTCCGATCGACCCGTCGAGCACGCTCATGTTTTGGTCGGCGACCAGGCATTCGATGGCCGCGTCGCGCAGCAGCACCTCCACGAAGGAGATGAGCACGGCGTCGTTGGTGCGCAGAAGCTCGATCATCGGCCAAGCGTGGCAGGTTGCGCCGGGCTTGTAAACGCCACCGGCCGACCGCCCGTCAGCGCGGCGCCGCAAGCCCATAGGCGCGGGCCGACATGGCGCGGATCTCGTCGAAGACATGCGGCCCTCCGGCGATCGCCACGGTGCCCTCGCGCACCGGATCGGCATGGTCGAACGGCTCGACGCGCCCGCCCGCCTCCTCGATCATCAGCAGCCCCGCCAGGCAGTCCCAGCCGTTCATATGCTGCTCGGTGTAGCCGATCAGCCGACCGGCGGCGACATAGGCCAGCATCAGCGCCCCCGAAGCGTTGCGGAAGAACACGCCGCCCGCTTCGATCAGCGCGCCGATGATCGCCACCACCTTGGCGGTTGGCGTGCGGTTGTTGAAGCCGGTTCCGACCGAGCCTTCGCGGAGGCTGGCGGCATTCGACACGGCGATTTGGCGTCCGTTGAGATAGGCGCCGCCCCCGAGCGAGGCCCAGAACGTCTCGCCGGTCGACGGCTCTTGGATGACGCCGACCACCGTTCGGCCGTCCTTCACGCAGGCGATGACGACCGTCCACGCCGGAATGCCGCGGACGAAGTTGGCCGTCCCGTCGATCGGGTCGATCACCCAGACATAGCCGCTGCTGCCGTCCACCGCCGCATGCTCTTCGCCGACGATGCCGTCGTCGGGATAGGCTTCCGCCAGCGCCGCCCGCACGAACAGCTCGACCTCGCGGTCGCCGTTCGAGACCAGATCCTGGTGGCCCTTGCTCTCGATCTTCAGCATGTCCGGCGCCCGAAAGAAGGAGAGGCCTAGCTCGCCGGCCCGTCGGGCGAGCTCGACGGTGAAGGTGAGGCGCTGGGCGAGGTCGGCGTGCATCGGCGGCTCCTGGCATTTTGTTCGGGCAAGGCGGCGCGAACCCCTAGCAGCCGGCGCCCGCCGACGGAAGTCCCCGCGCCCGCCGCGCCAATTCGCCGCTTGCCGGCCCTTGCTTTGCCGATAGAATCCAAGTTTAGGACGTGCTGGACTTTGGCGAGAGACGCGGGGGGCCGGGAGAAAAGCGTGGGCGTGGTTCTCAACATGGAAGGCGGCAAGCGCGGTCAGGCGTCCATCAAGGCGCTGATCGGCCTCACGGCCGCCGACATGGGTCGGGTGAACGAGCTCATCCTGTCCAAGGCCGGCTCCGAGGTGGAGATGATCCCCGAGATCGCCAACCACCTGATCTCGTCGGGCGGCAAGCGCCTGCGCCCGATGGTGACGCTCGCCGCCGCCCAGATGTTCGGCTATGTGGGCGAGGGCCACGTCAAGCTCGCCACCAGCGTGGAGTTCATGCACACCGCCACCCTGCTGCACGACGACGTGGTCGACGAGAGCGACCTGCGGCGCGGCAAGAAGACGGCCCGCATGATCTGGGGCAACCAGGCGAGCGTGCTGGTCGGCGACTACCTGCTCGGCCAGGCCTTCCGCATGATGGTCGACGTCGGCTCGCTCGACGCCCTCGACATCCTGTCCACCGCCGCCTCCATCATCGCCGAGGGCGAGGTGATGCAGCTCGCCGCGGCCAAGAACCTCGACACCACCGAGGACGAGCATTTCGCGGTGATCAAGGCCAAGACGGCGGCGCTTTTCTCGGCCGCCGCCGAGGTCGGCCCGGTCATCGCCGGGGCGTCGCGCACGGATCGCGCCGCCTTGCGCTCCTACGGCATGAACCTCGGGCTGGCGTTCCAGCTGATCGACGACGCGCTCGACTATGGCGGCTCCTCCAGCGAGCTCGGCAAGAATGTGGGCGACGATTTCCGCGAGGGCAAGGTCACCCTGCCGGTGATCCTCGCCTATCGCCGCGGTGCCGCTGCCGAGCGCGGTTTCTGGAAGGCGGCGATCGAGGGAGAAGCCAGCGACGATGCGGCGCTCGACAAGGCCATCGGCCTGATGACGCGCCATTCTGCGATCACCGACACGATCGGTCGCGCGCGGCATTTTGGCGGCATCGCCCGCGATGCGCTGGCGCCGCTCGGCGCGACGCCGCAGAAGGCGGCATTGCTGGAGGTGATCGACTTCTGCATCAGCCGGGTTTCCTGATCGCCGCGCCCGGCGCTTGCTTTTGTTAACCGGAATCGGTGCATGGCCCCGATGAGCGGATTGTGAGAGCCTGGCAGGTTGAACCGCGACCGCAAAAAGGCCATGCTTTGCAGTGAAGTCCCCCACGGGAGTCCGGCTTTGAACGGACCCATCCAGATGCGGGAAGGATGAGAATGCCGCAACAGATCAGACATTGGCTCGCCGGCATCGCCATGGCGGGCCTGACGCTCGCCGGCCCGGCTGCCGCCAAGGAGACCGCGGAGCCGGTCGAGATCGGCTCGTTTTCGGGGGCCTTCCTGGCTGCCCGCATCGCCGAGGTCGACAACGACCTGCCCGGCGCCATCGCCTACTATCAACGCGCATTGTCGTTCGATCCCGACAACCAGCAGCTCCAGCAGAGCCTGATGCTCGGCCTCATCGCCGAGGGCCGCTTCGAGGAAGCGCTGCCGCTCGCCCGCAAGCTGAAGGCGGTGCCCGAGGTCGAGCGCTTCTCGCGCGTGGCGCTCGCCGTCGACGCCATCAAGCACAAGGATTTCAAGGCCGCCGACGATTGGCTCGAGCTGACGCTGGAATCCGACCTCGACCGGCTTATCACCGGGCTCCTTTCCGCCTGGTCCAAGGCCGGCGCCGGCCAGCCCAAGGAGGCGCTCGCCGTGCTCGACAACCTCGAAGGTCCGGACTGGTACGGGGTCTTCGTGGGCTACCACCGCGCTTTGATCGCCGAGAACGGCAACCTCAAGGACGAGGCCGACAGCGCCTACAAGGCCGTCGTCGACAACGTGGCGGCCGGCGGCGGCGCACCCGAGACCTGGCTGAGGGCCGCCGAGGCCTATGCCGGCTATCTGGTGCGCAATGGCCGCAAGGCCGACGCCCTGAAGGTGCTCGATGCCTCCGACGAGATCTCGGTCGGCCGCATCCCCGTCGAGGAGCTGCGCAAGAACATCGAGGAGGGGCTCACCGTGCCGCCTCTGGTGCAGGGCCCGAGCGAAGGCGCGAGCGAGGTCTTCATCAACCTCGCCACCGCGCTGAACCGCGGCGGCGGGGAGGCCTTCGTCCGCCTCTACCTGCAATATGCGCTGGCGCTCGAGCCAAACAGCGACATCGGCATCATGCAGCTGGCCGCGACCGCCGAGCAGCAGGAGCGGCCCGAGGAGGCGATCGCCCTCTACGCCAGGATCAAGGAAAACTCGCCGTTGAAGCGCGTCGCCGATCTGCAGCGCGGGCTGAACCTCGCTGACCTGAAGCGACACGACGAGGCGATCCGCCAGCTCAAGAAGCTGGTCGACCGGGCCCCCGACGACATGCGCGGCTATCTCGCGCTGGGCGGCGTCTATGCCTCGAAGGAGGACTACCGCTCGGCCGCCGAGACCTACGACGAAGCGGTCGCCCGCCTCGCCACGCCGAAGGCCGAGAACTGGAACGTCTTCTACCAGCGCGGTATCGCCCATGAGCGGCTCAAGGAATGGGACAAGGCCGAGCCCAACTTCCGCAAGGCGCTGGAGCTCTTTCCCGACCAGCCGCAGGTGATGAACTATCTCGGCTATTCCTGGGTCGACATGAACCGCAACCTCGAAGAGGGGTTGCAGATGATCCAGAAGGCCGTCGATCTCCGGCCGAGCGACGGCTACATCGTCGATTCGCTGGGCTGGGCTTATTACCGCCTGGGCAAGTGGGACGACGCCGTCCGCGAGCTGGAGCGCGCCGTTTCGATGAAGCCCGACGATCCGATCCTAAACGACCACCTGGGAGACGCCTATTCGCGCGCCGGGCGCCAGCTGGAGGCGACCTTCCAGTGGTCGCATGCGCGCGACATGAAGCCCGAGGCCGACGTCCTGGCGAGCGTCCAGAAGAAGCTCGCCGAGGGCCTGCCGCCGGTCGAGCCAAAGGCTGCCGGCAACGTCCCGCCGGCCCCGCCGGCCGAGGCGCCGGCGCCCGCCGCCCCCGACAGGCGCACCGAGCTTCGGCCGTCGGTCAAGCCGCAGGCTGCCACCGTGGTGCCCGCCGCCTACAAGGTACAGCCCGGGCAGTCGCTGTGGTCGATCGCCGCCGACCAGCTGGGCAATGGCAACCGCTATTTGGAGATTCTCGACCTCAACCCCGAGCTCCAGCGCGACCCTGGCCGCATCGTGCCGGGCCAGGAGCTGAGGCTTCCGTCGCCTTCGAACTAGAGCCTGCTTGACCGTCCGCCGCCCGGCCACTAGAGCAATTCCGGCAAAGCGCGGTTTTGCGTCCGGAATTGCGCAAAAACAATGGGATAGAGCAGCTCCTCCAAGGCCGGCCGGCGGAAGAAATCATGCGGCAAAGCAATGAGTTCCAAGAGAGCGGCGCGCCCTTGGCGGCCCAGCGCCACGACCCCCGGGGCTCGTTCCAGGGGCTGATCCTGACCTTGCACGACTACTGGGCGGCGCGCGGCTGCGTCGTGCTCCAGCCTTACGACATGGAGGTCGGCGCCGGCACCTTCCACCCGGCCACCACCTTGCGGGCGCTCGGCCCCCGGCCGTGGAAGGCCGCCTATGTGCAGCCCTCCCGGCGCCCCAAGGACGGCCGCTACGGCGAGAACCCCAACCGCCTCCAGCACTACTACCAGTACCAGGTGATCCTGAAGCCCAACCCGCCCGACCTGCAGGAGCTCTATCTCGGCTCGCTGGTGGCGATCGGCATCGATCCCCTGCTGCACGACATCCGCTTCGTCGAGGACGACTGGGAGAGCCCGACGCTCGGCGCCTGGGGGCTCGGCTGGGAATGCTGGTGCGACGGCATGGAGGTCTCGCAGTTCACCTATTTCCAGCAGGTCTGCGGCATCGAATGCGCGCCGGTTTCGGGCGAGCTCACCTACGGCCTCGAGCGGCTGGCCATGTATGTGCAGGGCGTCGACAGCGTCTACGATCTGAACTTCAACGGCGGCGAGGGCGACGCCAAGGTCACCTATGGCGATGTCTTCCTGCAGGCCGAGCAGGAATACTCCCGCCACAATTTCGAGTTCGCCGACACCGCGATGCTGCTGCGCCACTTCGACGATGCGGTCGGCGAGTGCCGCGCCCTGCTGGCGGCCGGCGCGCCGCGGCCGGACGACAACCACCCGGCCCACCGCCTGGTGTTTCCCGCCTACGACCAGTGCATCAAGGCCAGCCATGCCTTCAACCTGCTCGACGCCCGCGGCGTCATCTCGCCCACCGAGCGCGCCCGCTACATCCTGCGCGTCCGCGATCTCGCCAAGGCCTGCGGCGAGGCCTTCCTGTTGACCGAAGCCGGCGGCCTCGCCGCCCCGCTGGACTGAGGCGCGCATGCCCGATCTATTGCTCGAGCTCCGCTCCGAAGAGATCCCCGCCCGCATGCAGCGCAAGGCGGCAGCCGACCTGAAGCGCATGGTCACCGACGGAATCGTCGACGCCGGCCTCACCTACGAGGCGGCGCGCGAATACTTCACCCCGCGCCGCCTCGTGCTCGACCTGCGCGGCGTCACCGCACGCTCGCGCGACGTCGTCGAGGAGCGCAAGGGTCCCGGCGTCAAGGCGCCCGAGCAGGCCATAACGGGCTTCCTGCGCGCTGCCGGACTGTCCTCTCTCGACGAGGCCGAGGTGCAGTCCGACCCCAGGAAGGGCGGTTTCTACGTCGCTCGCATCGCCCGGCCGGGACGGCCTGCCGAGGAGATCTTCGCCGCCTTGTTGCCGGCGGTCGTTCGCGACTTCCCCTGGCCGAAATCGATGCGCTGGGGGCGCGCTTCGGCCGAGCCGGGATCGCTGAAATGGGTGCGGCCATTGCAGTCGATCGTCTGCACCTTCGGGCCCGAGACGGAGGAGCCGGTCGTGGTCGACTTCCAGGTCGACGGCATCCGCTCCGGCGACGTCACCTACGGCCACCGCTTTCATGCGCCGGGGCCGATCCGCGTCCGCCGCTTCGACGACTACCAGGCCAGGCTGGAGGCGGCCAAGGTGGTCGTCGACGCCGAGCGCCGCAAGGCGATCATCCTCGACGATGCCAAGAACCTTGCCTTCGCCTCGGGGCTGCAGCTGATCGAGGACGAAGGCCTGCTCGAGGAGGTGGCCGGGCTGGTCGAATGGCCGGTCGTGCTGATGGGCGACTTCGATCCCGCCTTTCTCGAGATCCCCGCCGAGGTGATCCGACTGACCATCCGCGCCAACCAGAAATGCTTCGTCTCCACGGCGGCCGACAGCCAGGGCGGCGGGGAGCCGAACCTCGCCGACCGTTTCCTGCTGGTCGCCAACATCGAGGCGACGGATGGCGGCCGCGAGATCGTCCGCGGCAACGGCACGGTGGTGCGGGCGCGCCTGTCCGACGCCCTCTATTTCTGGAAGACCGACCAGGCCGATCTGCCCGATCTCGATCGCCTGGCCGCCTCGGCCGAGCGCTTCGACCTCGACCTCACGAAGCCGCTCGACCAGCGAATGGCCAGGCTCGACCTTTTGGGCGTCACCTTCCACGCCAGGCTCGGCACGCAGGGCGAGCGGGTAGAGCGCATCCGCGAGCTGGCCTCGACGCTGGCGCTGTCCGTCGGCGCCGACCCGGCACTCGCCGACCGCGCTGCCGTGCTCGCCAAGGCCGACCTGCAGACGGAGGTGGTGGGCGAGTTTCCCGAGCTGCAGGGCACGATGGGCCGCAAATACGCGCTGCTGCAGGGCGAGCACCCCTCGGTCGCCGCGGCCATCGAGGAGCACTATCGCCCGCAAGGCCCGTCCGACGGCGTGCCGGCCGACCCGGTGTCGATCGCCGTGGCGCTGGCCGACAAGCTGGACATGCTCGCCGGCTTCTGGGCGATCGGCGAGAAGCCGACCGGCTCCAAGGACCCCTTCGCGCTTCGCCGTGCCGCGCTCGGCGTCATCCGCATCGTGGTGGAGAACGGGGTCAGGCTCCCGCTGTCGGTCGAGCCCGACCTCCTCGCCTTCTTTCATGACCGGCTGAAGGTCTACCTGCGCGAGAAGGGCGCCCGCCATGACCTCATCGATGCGGTGATCACGCCGGGCTCCGACGACCTCCTGACCGTCGTCCGCCGCGTCGAGGCGCTGGGCACCTTCCTCGACACCGAGGATGGCGCGAACCTTTTGGCCGGCACGCGCCGGGCGGCCAACATCCTGGCCGCCGAGGAGAAGAAGGGCACCGCCGTTGCGCCGGCCGTCGATCCGGCCCTTTTGGCCGAGCCGGCCGAGGAACGGCTGTTCAGCGCGGTGAGCGAGGTGGCCGGCGCCGCCGAGTCGGCCGCCGGAAAGGAAGATTTTGCCGCCGCCATGAAGGCGCTCAGCACCTTGCGCGGGCCGGTCGACCGGTTCTTCGAGGACGTGCTCGTCAATGCCGACGACGCCGCCGTTCGAGCCAATCGGCTGGCGCTTCTTTCGCTGATCCGCGCGGCGACCGGCAAGGTCGCCGACTTCTCGCGCATCGCCGGCTGAGCGGCTACTGGCCCGCGCCTCTGTCCGGCTGGGCCGGCGGCGTCGCGTCCCGCTTCAGGATCTCCGGGCCCGGCGCCTGGCCGCTCGGCTGAGGCGCTGCGCCACCAGCCGCCACGACGGGTGCCATGGGAGCCGTCGGAGCCCGCGGGATCGGCTGGCCGTTGACCGTCGGCGGATTGTCGGGCGAAGCGAAGGCATCGCCGACCAGCCCGCCGCGGATCACCATCGGCAGCTGGTTGGGCGGGCCCGACGGCGGCGTGTCGACCGCCGCCACCGGATCCCTGTCGACCTGCTGCCAGTCGCCGCGCGCCACGATGGAGGGGGCAGCGGGCGACGCCTGCAGCCTGAGGATGGAAGGCCCGTTGCCGGTCGCCGCCGGCAGGCTGACGATCGACGCCGCCTGCGCCGCGCCCGCCGCGGCCGTGAGAAAAAGCGCCAGGCTGCCGCTTGCAATGCCCATTTTCGAGATCCCGCTTCGAGTTGCCCCGCTTTCCACTCTAGCGGAACGAGATTGACGCCCGGTTTCTCGCTTGGCTGCAATTTAAGGCATCGTCTCGGCCTTGCGGGCGGGTCCGGCCTTCGCTAATCGGTCCGTTGTGATGGCTGAGCTGGTGCATGCGAACGACGCGCTGGAGAAGGCGCACGCCCTGCTTGTCCGGGGCGACATCGTCGCCATTCCCACGGAGACGGTGTATGGCCTGGCCGGCGACGCCACCAACGGCAGGGCGGTGGCGGCGATCTTCGAGGCCAAGGGCAGGCCGCGGTTCAATCCGCTGATCGCCCATGTCGCCGACCTCGCCATGGCGCGAACGATCGCCGTCTTCGATCCGCTGTCCGAGCGGCTCGCAGCGCATTTCTGGCCGGGTCCGCTGACCCTCGTGCTGCCGCTTGCCGACGGCGCGCCGGTGCACGGCTTGGTCACCGCAGGCCTTTCCACGGTGGCGGTGCGCATGCCACGCGGCTTCGGCGCCGGCCTCATCGCCCGCCTCGGGCGGCCGCTCGCCGCCCCCAGCGCCAACTCCTCGGGCCGCATCAGCGCCACCACGGCGGCCGCCGTGGCGGCCGATCTCGGTCCCCGCATCAAGTTGATCGTCGACGGCGGGCCGACCCCGCTCGGCCTGGAATCGACCATCGTCAAGGCCACCGACGGCACGCTCGGCCTGCTCCGGCCGGGCGGCATCGGCGCCGCGGAGATCGAGGCCGTCGCCGGCGTCCCGCTGCGTCGCGGCCGCGCTGCCGCCGTGGAGGCGCCGGGCATGCTCGCGTCGCATTACGCGCCGGCCGCTGCGGTTCGCCTGAACGCCGTCGCGGTCGGTCGCGACGAGGCGCTGCTCGGCTTCGGGCCGTATCGCGCCAAGGGGGCCGGGGAGGCGCACACCTTCCTGAACCTTTCCGCATCGGGCGATTTGCGGGAGGCCGCGGCGAACCTGTTCAGCCATCTCGGCGCCCTCGACCGCAGCGGCGCCGGCCGCATCGCCGTCGAGCCGGTCCCCGATTTCGGCCTCGGCGAGGCGATCAACGACCGGCTGGCGCGCGCTGCCGCTCCGCGCGACAAGCCCGCCTTGCGGGCAGGGCCGTGAGCGGCGTGGATCCCGGCCTCCTGGAGCGTTTCGCCGCGATCGTCGGGCCGCGCCATGCGCTGCGCGAGGCCGCCGACGTCGAGCCCTACGTCACCGAGCGGCGCGGCCTGTTTCCGGGCCGGGCCGCTTTGGTGCTCAGGCCCGGCAGCGTCGAGGAGGTCAGCCGCATCCTGGCGCTGGCGAGCGCCACCGGCACGCCCGTCGTTCCGCAGGGCGGCAATACGGGGCTGGTCGGCGCCCAGGTGCCCGACCTCACCGGTCGTGCGGTCGTTCTTTCGCTGTCGCGGCTCGACCGCATCCGCGAGATCGACCTGCTCTCCAATACGGTGACCGTGGAGGCCGGAACCGTCCTCCAGACCCTGCAGGCGGCGTCCGCGGCCGCCGGCCGTCTCTTCCCGCTTTCTCTCGCCTCCCAGGGCTCGGCGCAGATCGGCGGCAACCTCTCTTCAAATGCCGGGGGCACGGCGGTCCTAGCCTATGGCAACGCCCGCGAGCTTTGTCTCGGGCTGGAGGTGGTGCTGCCCACCGGCGAGGTGCTCGACGACCTCCGCAAGCTCAGAAAGGACAACACCGGCTACGATCTGAAGGACCTGTTCATCGGCGCCGAGGGCACGCTCGGCGTCATCACGGCGGCCGTTCTGAAGCTGTTCCCGCTGCCCAAGGGCAGGGAGGTCGCCTGGGTCGGCGTGCCTTCGCCTGAGGCCGCGCTGGCGCTCCTGTCGCTGGCACTGGAGCGTGCCGGCAGCGCGCTCACCGCCTTCGAGCTGATGTCGGCTCGGTCGCTCGAATTCACACAGCGCCACGTCGCCGGCGCGCGCAGCCCGCTTGCCGAGCCATCTCCCTGGCACGTGCTGATGGAGATCGCCTCCGGCCGCTCGGCCGAGGATGCACACGGCCTTGCCGAGGATATCCTGTCCGCGGCTCTGGAACAGGGCTGCGCCGTCGACGCTGCGCTCGCCGCCAGCCTGGCACAGGCCGACGCATTGTGGGAGCTGCGCGAGACGCTGCCCGAAGCGCAACGGCCGGAAGGCGCCTCGATCAAGCACGACATTTCGGTGCCCGTCGCCTCGATCCCGACCTTCCTCGAGCGTGCCGATGCCGCGGTGGCCGAGGCCGCGCCCGGCGCGCGGGTGGTCGCCTTCGGCCATATGGGCGACGGCAACCTGCACTACAACGTCTCGCAGCCGGTCGGCGCCGACCCGCAGGCCTTCCTTTCGCTCTACCGCCCGGTGAACCGCGCCGTCCACGACGTGGTGTGGGCGCTCTCCGGCTCGATCTCGGCCGAGCACGGCATCGGGCAGCTGAAGCGCGACGAGCTGCTCGCCACCGAGCAGCCCCTCGCCATTGACCTGATGCGCCGCGTCAAGGCAGCCTTCGATCCGGCCGGCATCATGAACCCCGGCAAGCTGCTCTGACGGACCGGCGGGATACCCCTTCGGTGGCGATTTCATAACCATGCGACGCATCAGCAAAATTTAACCGAACTTCTTAAGCGCGGCGGTAAGCGGCGGCCCCTAGCCTGCAACCATAACGAGACCGGAAAAACCCGGTCCGCGAGAACCGGCGGTTCTCGGGCGTTGACAGGAAGGCCACCGATGAACACCGGACTGAAGCCAGTCTGGGCAGGCCGCGACATGCGGCTCGACCCGTTTCGCCTGCCCCAGGTCGTGAGCTATGCGGCGCGCGACGACTTCGGCGACGTCACCTTCACCATCGACCATCGCGGCGCGGTCATCCGTCGCGTGCTCGAGATGAGCGGCTTGCCGGCCACCGTGGTGCTGCCGGCGCGCGCTTTCCGCGGCGTCGCTGCCCGGGCGCTCGAGGACGAGACCGGCGCCGTGACAGTCACGCTCGAGCTGCTTCACAACGACCCGATGCTGTGCGTGCCCCTGCTGGTCGCCCACGACCTCGACGATGTGGCCGCCGACTGGCGTGCCTGGGCCGACGCATACCGGTTGCCGATGCTGCTGATCGAGGCGGACGGCGTGGCGCGGACCCTCGAGGAATCGCTCGGCGCCGCCGTCAGGGCGCCGCGCCCGCGCGACCGCCGCCAGGGTCGCGCCTCGCTGCGCCGCCGCCCGCGCTTCCTGGCCCGCCGCAAGACCGGCGATCTCGGGCTCAGGCTGGTTATCGGTGGCGTCGAGATCATCGCCCGACGCTAGCAAGCGCTAGACCAGCGGCCGCAGCGCCATCCAGAGCCCGCCGCCGACCAGGCCGAGGAAGATCAGCCAGCCGACCAGATTGTTGGACTTGAAGAGCCTCAGGCATTGCTCCGGCCTGTCGATGTCGAGGCTCCTGATCTGCCGCGTCATGTGGGCGCCGGCGGCGAGCAGTCCGGCCAGCGCCGGCATCGGCACCTCCGCCGCCGCATAGGCGAGCGCAAAGAGCATCAGCGCCCCGCCATAGAGCCCGACGAGCCACGGCTTCGTCCATGCGCCGAACAGCCGCGCCGTGGAGCGCACGCCGACCAGCGCGTCGTCCTCCTTGTCCTGGTGGGCATAGATCGTGTCGTAGCCGATCACCCACAGGATCGAGCCGGCATAGAGCAGCAAGGCCGGCTCCGCCAAGCCGCCGAACGCCGCCGCCCAGCCAATCAGCGCGCCCCAGGAAAACGCAAGTCCCAGAACGAGTTGCGGCCAGTCGGTGTATCGCTTCATGAACGGGTACACGGCGACCACCGCGAGCGAGGCGATGCCGAGCACGATGGTGAAGCCGTTGAACTGGAGAAGCACCGCGAGCCCGACCAGGGCCTGCGCCACCAGGAACAGCCAGGCTCCCCGTTTCGTCACCTGGCCCGAAGGCAGCGGCCGCGAGCGCGTCCGCTCGACCTTGGCGTCGATGTCCTCGTCGACCAGGTCGTTGTAGGTGCAGCCGGCGCCCCGCATGGCAATCGCCCCGACGAGGAACAGCACCAGGTGCCAGAAGGAGGGCAGCAGCGACAGGAGCGGTTCGCCCGCTTTGGCATGCGCGGTGGCCGCCAGCGCTGCCGACCACCAGCAGGGCCAGAGCAGCAGCTGCCAGCCGATCGGCCTGTCCCAGCGGGCCAGCTGCGCGTAGGGCCACGACGACCGCGGCAGCGCTCGGTAGACCCAGTGCCCGCTCGGCGCGTCGGCCACGCGCCCCTGGCCGGACAACGATTGGATGACGTCCATGCCGCTGACGTGGCAGCCGGAGGCGCTTCCGTCAAGCCCGCGCCTCGATTGCCGCTTGACCCGCGTCCCTGCTGCCTCTAGCCGAGGGTCGCAATGGCCCGAAGGAGGAGTTGCCGGCATGAAGGTCCTGCTGATCGGCTCCGGCGGCCGCGAGCATGCGTTGGCCTGGAAGCTCGCCCAATCGTCGCTGCTTGATCGCCTCTACGCCGCGCCCGGCAATCCGGGCATCGCCGAGCATGCCGAATGCGTCTCCCTCGACGCCGGCGACCACCCGGCGGTCGTCGCCTTCGCGCAGGAACGGGCGATCGACCTGGTGGCGATCGGCCCCGAGGCACCGCTGGTCGCCGGCCTGGCCGATGCGCTTCAGGCCGCCGGCATCGCCGTGTTCGGCCCCACCGCCGCCGCGGCCCGTCTCGAAGGCTCCAAGGGCTTCACCAAGGACCTCTGCGCCCGCATGGGCATCCCTACGGCCGCCTACCGGCGCTTCACCGATGCCGAGGCCGCCAGACGCCATGTGCGCGAACGCGGCGCGCCCATCGTCGTCAAGGCCGACGGCCTGGCGGCCGGCAAGGGCGTGACGGTCGCCGCCACCCTCGATGCCGCGCTCGCCGCCGTCGACGCCTGCTTTGCCGGCGCCTTCGGCGGCGCCGGCGCCGAGCTGGTGGTGGAGGAGCTTCTCGAGGGCGAGGAGGCGAGCTTCTTCTGCCTTTGCGACGGCACGACCGCGCTGCCGTTCGGCACCGCCCAGGACCACAAGCGGCTCAGCGACGGCGATACGGGCCCCAACACCGGCGGCATGGGCGCCTATTCGCCGGCGCCGGTGATGACCGACGCCATGGTCGCCCGCACCATGGCCGAGATCGTCGAGCCCACTTTGCGCGGCATGGCCGAGCTCGGTGCTCCTTTCTGCGGCGTGCTGTTCGCCGGCCTGATGATCACCGAGGACGGCCCGCAGCTGATCGAGTACAACACGCGCTTCGGCGACCCGGAATGCCAGGTGCTGATGCCGCGCCTGCGCGACGACCTGCTTGTGCTGATGAAGGCGGTGGCCGACCGCCAGCTTTCGCACATGTCGGTGCGCTGGCGCGACGCCGCGGCGCTGACCGTCGTCATGGCCGCCCGCGGCTATCCCGAAGCGCCAGTCGGCGGCTCGATGATTCGCGGGCTGCAGCGGGCCTCGGGCGAGGGGGTCACCATCTTCCAGGCCGGCACGGCGCTGGAGGACGGCGAGCTCGTCGCCGCCGGCGGCCGCGTGCTCGACGTCACCGCGCTCGCCCCGACGGTGGCCGAGGCGCAGGCCGCCGCCTATCGCGCCGTGGACCTCATCGATTGGCCCGACGGCTTCTGCCGGCGCGACATCGGCTGGCGCGCCGTGGTTCTCGAAAAGCGTTTACCTTTAAAAGGTTGACGGCCGGGGCTGACTCAACTTTCGAGCCTGGCACCGGCCCCGCTCTCGGGCGGCGGCGGGCGGCGGATCTTGAGCGCCGCCTCCAGGACGAGCGGCTTCAGGCCCTTGCCACCCGCTTCGACGATCTCGAAGAACTGGCGGCGCATCCTCGGCTCCCAGAAGTCGTTGATGTGCTTGGCGACGCCCGCCACGGCCTCTTCGTGCGGCATCGTCTCGAAGAAGCCGGCGATCTGGTTGGCCATGTAGACGAGCCTGTCCGCCGTCGTCTTGTGGATGGTTTCGTGGCCTTCAAGCGACATCTTTCTCGGCTCCGCGCGTCACCCGTTCCGGGTGCGTGAAAACGTCGTGTTCCTCGCCGCGCACCAGCGCGACCAGCGTCATTCCGGCAGCCTCCGCCGTGCGGATCGCCAGCGCCGTCGGCGCCGAGACCGCCAGGATCACCGGCGCTCCGATCGCCGCCGCCTTCTGCACCATCTCCACCGACAGGCGCGACGTCACCGCCACCGCGCCGCTGGCGCCGTCGATCCCGGCCTGCGCCAGCGCCCCTGCGAGCTTGTCCAGCGCATTGTGGCGGCCGACGTCCTCGCGCGCCGCGACGATGCCCTTGCCGGGCTGGTAGAAGCCGGCCGCGTGCACCGCGCCGGTCTCGCCGTGCATGGCCTGCAGGCGGGAAAGCTCCCTCATCGCCAGCGCGATCTCGCCTTCGACGAGCACCAGCGGCACGCCGGTCACGCTCGGCACGGCGCGCATCGCCTCGTCGATCGATTCGATCCCGCACAGGCCGCAACCCACCGGCCCGGCGAGCCGCCGCCGCCGCGTCTCGAAGCGCCGGTTGGCCTGGTCCCTGAGGTGGATCTGGATGTCGATGCCGTCGCCGGCTTCCTCGACCTCCACAGCCTCGATTTCGTCGATCGCGCCGACGATCCCCTCGGTCAGGCTGAAGCCGTAGGCGAAGTCCTCGAGATCGGCGGGCGAGGCCATCATTACCGCATGCGTGGTGCCGCCATAGGAGAGCGCCACCGGCGTCTCCTCCGGCACCATGCGCTCGGCCCTGACGGCGCCGTTCCGCCGGCGCGCGAGGCGCGAGACCTGGGTGACCGGCGGGCGAGCGGCCAAGGCGCTACTCCGCGGCCTCCATCCGCCCTTCGATGCGGCGGCTGCGGCGGGCGAGCGCGTCGTACTCCTCCTGCCAGTCCGTCGGGCCGTTGGACGGTGCCACCTGCACCGCCGTGACCTTGTATTCCGGACAGTTGGTCGCCCAGTCGGAGAAGTCGGTGGTGATCACGTTGGCCTGGGTCGAGGGATGATGGAAGGTCGTGTAGACGACCCCCGGCGACACCCGCTCGGTGATCAGCGCCCTGAGCGTCGTCTCGCCCGCGCGGGACGACAGCCGCACCCAGTCGCCGTCGTTGACGCCGCGGTTCTCGGCGTCGAAGGGGTGAATCTCCAGCCGGTCTTCCTCATGCCACAGCACGTTGTCGGTGCGCCGGGTCTGCGCCCCGACATTGTACTGCGACAGGATGCGTCCGGTCGTCAGCAGCAACGGATAGCGCGGTCCCGTCTTCTCGTCGGTGGCCAGATATTCGGTGCGGATGAACTTGCCCTTGCCGCGTACGAAGCCGCCGATATGCATGACCGGTGTGCCGAGAGGCGCCTTCTCGTTGCACGGCCACTGCACGGAACCTTCGCGGTCGATGAGGTCGAAGGAGACGGAGGCGAAGCTCGGCGTCGTCTGCGCGATCTCGTCCATGATCTCGGAAGGATGCACGTAGTTCCAGGAAAGCCCCATCTCCTGGGCGAGGCGCTGCGTCACCTCCCAGTCGGCCAGGCCGTTCTTGGGCTCGATCACCTTGCGCACCCGGTTGATGCGCCGCTCCGCATTGGTGAAGGTGCCGTCCTTCTCCAGGAAGGTCGAGCCCGGCAGGAAGACGTGGGCGTAATTGGCGGTCTCGTTGAGGAAGAGATCGTGCACCACCACGAATTCCATCGCCTCCAGGCCGGCGGCGACATGGGTGGTGTTGGGGTCCGACTGCAGGATGTCCTCGCCCTGGATGTAGAGGCCCATGAAGCTGCCGTCGACGGCGGCGTCCAGCATGTTGGGAATGCGCAGCCCGGGCTCCGAATCCAGCGTCACCCCCCACAGGCTTTCGTAGATGGCGCGGGTCGCCTCGTCCGAGATGTGCCGATAGCCGGGCAGCTCGTGCGGGAATGAGCCCATGTCGCAGGAGCCCTGCACGTTGTTCTGGCCGCGCAGCGGGTTCACGCCGACGCCCGGCCGGCCGATATTGCCGGTCAGCATGGCCAGGTTGGCGATCGCCATCACCGTCGTCGAGCCCTGGCTGTGCTCGGTCACGCCGAGCCCGTAATAGATCGCGCCGTTGCCTCCGGTGGCGTAGAGACGTGCCGCCTGCCGGATCAGCTCGGCCGGCACGCCGGACAGCTTCTCGACCTCCTCCGGGCTGTGCTGCGGCTCGGCGACGAAGGCGGCATAGTCCTCGAACTCCGACCAGTCGCAGCGCTCGCGGATGAAGGCCTCGTCGAACAGGCCCTCGTTGACGATCACATTCGCCATCGAGGTGACGACGGCGACGTTCGTGCCCGGCTTCAGAGGCAGGTGGTAGGCGGCCTCGACATGCGGCGTGCGCACGATGTCGATGCGCCGCGGATCGACGACGATCAGTCTCGCGCCCTGCCTCAGCCGCTTCTTCAGCCGCGAAGCGAACACCGGGTGGCCGTCGGTCGGGTTGGCGCCGATGATCATCGCCACGTCGGTCTCTTCCACCGAATCGAAGTCCTGCGTGCCGGCCGAGGTGCCGAAGGTCGACTTCAGGCCGTAGCCGGTCGGCGAGTGGCAGACGCGGGCGCAGGTGTCGACATTGTTGTTGCCGAAGCCCTGCCGCACCAGCTTCTGCACCAGGTAGGTCTCCTCGTTGGTGCAGCGCGACGACGTGATGCCGCCGACCGCGCCGCGCCCGTACTGGTACTGGATGCGGCGGAACTCCTTGGCGACGTGGGCGAAGGCCTCCTCCCAGGAGACCTGCTTCCAGGGATCGGAGATCTTGTCGCGCACCATCGGGTTCAGGATGCGGTCGCGGTGCGAGACATAGCCCCAGGCGAAGCGCCCCTTCACGCAGGAGTGGCCGCGATTGGCCTTGCCGTCCTTGTAGGGCACCATGCGGATCACCTCGTCGCCCCGCATTTCCGCCTTGAAGGAGCAGCCGACGCCGCAATAGGCGCAGGTCGTCACCGCCGAGTGCGTTGGCCGGCCGAGCGCCAGCACGGTCTTCTCCCTCAGCGCATCGGTCGGGCAGGCCTGCACGCAGGCGCCGCAGGACACGCATTCGGACGACAGGAAGGTCTCCGCCATGCCCGCCGCCACCCGCGATTCGAAACCGCGGCCCTCGATGGTGAGCGCGAATGTGCCCTGCACCTCCTCGCAGGCGCGCACGCAGCGCGAGCAGACGATGCATTGCGAGGCGTCATAGGTGAAGTAGGGGTTGGACTCGTCCTTGGGCAGGTAGTCGGCGTTCTCGAAGCCCGCCGTGGGCAAGACGTGGTTGCGGCCGTCGAGCCCGTAGCGGATCTCGGAGAGGCCGACCTGGTCGGCGATCTTCCGCATCTCGCCGGCGCCGTTGTTGGCTTCGGCGTTCCAGCCGAGCGGATGGTCGGAGATGTAGAGCTCCATCACGCCGCGGCGGATGGCGGTCAACCGGTCGCTCACGGTCTTCACCTTCAGCCCGTCCGCCACCGGCGTCGTGCAGGAGGCGGGCGTTCCGCCTCGGCCTTCGATCTCGACCAGGCAGACGCGGCACGAGCCGAAGGCGTCGAGCATGTCGGTGGCGCACAGCTTGGGGATCTCGACGCCGGCGTCCATCGCCGCCCGCATGATCGAGGTGCCTTCGGGCACCGTCACTGGGCGGCCGTCGATCTCCAGCGTCACCAGCCTCTCCGACTTGGAGGCCGGCGTGCCGTAGTCGACTTCCTCGACCAGCGAAGGGGTTCCAAACATGGCGTTCATTTGTCCGCTCCTATTCCGCGGCGTGGGCGACGTGGCGGGGACGAAAATCGTCCGGGAAATGGGTGAGCGCGCTCATCACCGGATATGGGGTGAAACCCCCGAGAGCGCAAAGCGATCCGAATTTCATCGTGTTGCAGAGGTCGGTGAGCAGCTCGATCTGCTTTTCCGGCTCGACGTTGCGGGCGATGCGGTCGACCACCTCGACGCCGCGCGTCGAGCCCAGTCGGCAGGGCGTGCACTTGCCGCAGCTTTCGATGGCGCAGAACTCCATGGCGAACCGCGCCATCCTCAGCATGTCGGCCCGGTCGTCGAAGACGACGATGCCGGCATGGCCGATCAGCCCGTCCTTGGCCGCGAACGCCTCGTAGTCGAAGGGCGTGTCGAACAGCGCCCGCGGGAAATAGGCGCCGAGCGGCCCGCCCACCTGCACCGCCTTGACCGGCCGGCCGGTGTGCGTGCCGCCGCCGATCTCGTCGACGATCTCGCCCAGCGTGAGGCCGAACGCCGCCTCGAACAGGCCGCCATGCTTGACGTTGCCGGCGATCTGGATCGGGATGGTCCCGCGCGACCGGCCGAGCCCGAAATCCTTGTAGAAGGCGCCGCCTCTGTCGAGGATCACCGGCACCGAGGCCAGGCTGATCACG